>NZ_JWGY01000016.1:0-59576 GCF_000813065.1 Pseudoalteromonas sp. ECSMB14103
CTAGGGATGCGTATAATACATCCTTTATTTTTCGAGTCAATACTTTGTTT
Organism: Pseudoalteromonas sp. ECSMB14103; assembly: GCF_000813065.1. NCBI lineage: Bacteria > Pseudomonadati > Pseudomonadota > Gammaproteobacteria > Alteromonadales > Pseudoalteromonadaceae > Pseudoalteromonas > Pseudoalteromonas sp. ECSMB14103. The sequence goes on from NZ_JWGY01000016.1 coordinate 51, forward strand.
TCAAATTTCTTTTTAGAATCTTTAAAAGTAAAGTTTTACTTAACTCTCTGATTAACTCTTGCCTCGCTATGCGTTGGCGCCTGCCGTCTCAGTGGGGTCGCATTATAGGGATATTCGAGTGGGGGTCAACGTTTAATTCATGCTTTTTTGAATAAAAATACTTTTAGTACGAAAGGTATACAAATAAAGGGGTGGAGGGCGCTTTTAGCTTAAAAAACATGCATTTTTAATCTCTACTTAAATGCTAATACTCTATCAATATAAAAAGCGGAAAATAAAGCATGATATTTTCCGCTTTTTACAGAGTGGTTAATTAGCTGAAACTTCCCATACTGCGATAGAACCAGATATCTCATTACCTATGATAAGTAGTGGTTCGCCAGTTGCACTTTGTTCGCGTGGTATGAATGTCATTCCTTCTGGTGCTAGATCACCGGTAATTTCTGCACCAGCTATTAAACCTCGGTTATAAAAGTAGTCTTCAAACTGCACATCATATGGGTTAGTAATATCGTAAATCATGATCCCCCCCATACGCTCGAGTCCAATAAATGCAAAGGTGCGTTTGCCAATTGTACCTATAGTTAGCGCTTCGGGTTCTGCGCCTTTATCGTCTGAGCGTGTATCGCCTTTATTTTCATCTTCATTATTATTAAACGCCTCGTCATGAACTGATGCGGTAATACGCCCTATATCGTCTCCAGAATCAAACACCACCAGCCCATTGCTGTCCCAAATGGTAAACGAACGTGCGCCATAGGCATAAAGCGATTCGTATTGACCATCGTTATTATTATCACCTTTAACCGTTGTCACTTTTAAACGGCCGATGTCGTTATCGTCGTTATTTAAGTAATCAAAATTAGCAGCAAGCGTTAGGTCTTCGACGCGGCTTTCATCTATGTAAGCAAGACATCCATCGTCTTCATCGAAATCTACGCCGCCTTTAGCTATGCAATCTTCCTCATTGGTTGTATCAAAAAAGTATTCGCGTGCATCACCTTCATTAGCAGACACTATAAAGTTTGCACCTTTCCAGCTAAAGCTTGAAATTGTGTCTGGCTGATACATTCCATATAAGCCAGGGTATGATTTAAAATTAACACCGCCGTCTTTATCTGATACGTCTATTTGCAAGCTAGACCAGTCTTTAAACCCTAACCCTTTTAACTCAAGAGAGTTATCTTCTAAATTAACGATGGCTAGTCCGTTATTTTCTTGAATCGATACGTAGGCATATTTGTTATCTTTAGAAATACTGACGTATTCTGGCTCTAAGTCCATTGCTACGGTGGTATTGATTAAATTACCATTTATGGTGCGCCCTGTTGGATTAGCAAATACCAGTCCGAGAGCTTCAAGTTCAGATTGCTTATCGTTGTATGCTGTAAAATCAATATTGGTAGCATTGTCGGCAATTACACCATCATTAACATTGATAATGCTGATAGAACCCTGTGGATCAATACTATAGTCGCCGTTAGGTTCCCCTTCGTTGGCAACAACTACTTTTGCTCCATCATGGCTAAATGTAACCATATCGGGTAAAAAACCAGCCGTTACATTTTTAATAAATATTGGTGTATCGCCGCTTATGTCGTAAAAGGCAATTTGACCTGCCTCTCCAACACTTTTAGCAGCCATTGCTACAGCAAGTAACTGGTTATTTTCATCTATTGCTATGCTGTTTGCGTCACCGGGGGTGTTGTCGTTTAAGGTAAGTGTAATTGCCGTACTTAAGTTTGTTGTATTTACAATGCCTTCATTGTCTTGCACTAGAGCAGCTGTATCGAATGTGTCGGCAGGAATAATATTTACAACCGCAGAATCCCCCGAGCTATTAATAGCGTAAATCCATTTTTTTGATGCTTGATAAGCAACTATTTCGGCAGCACCTTCAGGGCTTTGCGCATTGAGTACTGCTCGTCCTATTAGGTTAATGGTTAAAGCCGAATTTGCATTGGTGCCGTTAATTCCATTTTCACCTGCTGTACCTTGCTCGCCTTGAGCTCCTTGTGCGCCATTTTGACCATCATCGCCATCTAATGAGCAACCAGTCAGCATAGATAAAAGTGAAAGCGCTATTATTGATTTTTTTAACATTTTTCTTTTCCTTAGTGTGGTATTGGGTAAATATCAACACAGAGGTATTACAAAGTTATGGCACTTTTAATACGGCTTTTTTACTTTAAAAAACCAGCTGATAGGCTAAAGGTAAAATAAGCAACATACCCAATACATAACCCGTTTTTTTAAGCGCTGGCGAATAGTTGTTTTTTATTTTAAGACCTAGCAAGGGCCTAATGATATCAATGCGCATTACCACTAATGTAATAGCTGCGCACGCCCCCCAAGTGCCCACAATAATTAAAAATAACTCAACCATAAGACCAAGGTTAAAAGGTTGTAGCACAAAACATAAAATAATTAATACACTTTGATGCAATACATAAAAGGGAAACACCCAGCTATTTAGTGTGTTTAAGTAAGCTGCTTTAAAATTTAAAAAACGCTGCGCTAAGGTAAGCATGGTAAGTACACCAACTACTCTTTGAGTATTGTATATTGCAGTCCACACATAGTTTGGTAAATCCAGTTCATTTTGATACGCCAAAGCAATACACACATACAATAGAGTAAAGCTTGTATACAATAACCAAAGGTATCGATTTAAACTTTTCCAAAAATAAGTGCTTTTAGCTAACAGGTACCCTGTAAATAAAAATATGAAGCCGCTTACTTCACGTACTGCATCACCCTTTAAATAATTATTAATAAGTAATATAGCTATTACTAATAAGCCTGTGAGTATTGGGAATGATAGGTTTACTTTAACCGTATTTAATAAAGAAGAAAAAATAGAAAGCTTTGCTACTAATGAGTATATAAAAACAATAAGCATGAACTGCCATAAAGAACGTAAATACCATAAATGATTTACATCAACATGCGGCCATACTCCAGATTGGTAATCAGCAAACATGCTATGACTGGTATCTAAAAACGCTAAATAAAACTGCCAGTACGTTATATCTATAACGCCTTGTTGATGCATTTCGGCATAAAGCTGAAAAGGCACAACTAACCATAACCCCACCAGCAGGGGGAGTAATATGAAAATAGAACGCTTTAAAACAAACAAGGCACGTAATTTATAGCCACTTACCTTATCAAGCATAAAACGAAGTGCTACCCCTGATATAAACCAAATTAGCAACATTCTCCAAGGGGAAAACAGCAACATAAAATACTCTACGTGTTCAGACGTATAATTACTTTTAAAATGAACCCCCCAATTTTGGCTATACAACATACCTATGTGATAAAAAATGAGAGTCGCAAATGCAATTACTCTCAACCAATCAATAAAGTAATGGCGAGAGTGTGCAGATTGTATTGCGTTTAATTGAGTACTCATACGTTAACCAATGTGTTTGTGATACCGGTAGTTAACTTAAAATAACTCGCAAAAACTATACATAAGTGCTTATATTACAAGCAATAGTGATAAAAGGTGGTATACAGGGATAACTGTCGCCTATAAATATAAAAGCACACATAATGAACCTTCAACACTTTCAACGTTTTCAAACTTTTTATGCCGCGTTACTTCTGTTTAGCTACGTTGTAATAAACAATACGGTTAATGCGACAACTCAAATAATGGAGGCACAAAGAGACGGCGCACTTCCTTTTTTAATATGGGAGCCGTTTGTATGGGAATATTCCAGTGCGTTTAGCACGTTACTTATATTTCCGGCTGTAGTATGGCTATTAAAAAAAATACCTTTTAATTGGCATAATATTGCGCTTTCGCTGTGTACTTACTTTGTAGCGTCTATTATTTTCAGCGTATTCCATATTAGTGTAATGGTTGGAGGGCGGAAGCTCATTTATTGGTTGAACGAACTTCACTACAACTTTGGCCTCAGCTGGTTTGAATTTTTATATGAATACCAAAAAGATGCGATAAGCTTTTTATTCTTTATCACCCTTATTAAAGTTTATCAGTATATTGTTAAACAGTTGTTGGGAGAGGCTTCGTCTATTGATGAAGGTGCGCAACACAATACTGATAATATTAATCGCTTATTAGTTAAAAAGCGGGGTAAAGAATTTATTATAAAAATTGACGAGGTGGATTGGCTTGAATCTTCAGGCAATTATGTAAACTTACACATTGGCACGTCCATTTACCCTTTAAGAGTGACGCTCACTGAATTAAGTAAACAACTAGAAGTGCAGGGATTTTGTAGGATTCACCGAAGTCATGGCGTAAAACTCGATAAAGTAGAATGCATTACACCACTCCCCAGCGGCGACAGCGAAATAAAACTAACGACAGGAAAAGTGCTTAACCTTTCTAGGCGTTATAAAGAGCAATTTAAACTTAAGCTGCAATAAAAAAGGCTACCTAAGTAGCCTTTCATTATTATTTTTTAACTGGGCGTTTCCAGCCGGTTAAATTACGTTGCTTTGAACGTGCTATTGCCAGCTGCTCGTCTTCAACAGTACTAGTGATCACAGAGCCTGCCCCCACAGTTGCAGTAGAACCAATATTTACAGGAGCAACAAGTGATGAGTTAGAGCCAATAAAAGCGTTATCGCCAATAATGGTTTTTGCTTTATTAACACCATCGTAGTTACAAGTAATAGTGCCTGCGCCAATATTTACTTTTTCGCCAATTTCAGCATCGCCTAAGTAACTCAAGTGGTTTGCTTTAGAACCCTTACCTAAACGGGTTTTTTTCATCTCTACAAAGTTACCAATGTGCGAGTCTTCTTCCATTACCGCACCTGGGCGAAGGCGAGCGTATGGGCCAAGGGTACATTTAGCTGCAACTGATGCGTCTTCAATTAATGTATTAGCTTTTATTACCACGTTATCGCCAATGGTACAGTTTTTAAGGACGCAATTAGGGCCAATGTGTACGTTATTGCCAAGGGTTACATTACCTTCAAAAATAACGTTTATGTCAATTAATACATCTTCGCCTGTTTTAACGTTGCCACGTACATCAATACGGGCTGGGTCGGCTAGGGTGGCACCATTTAACATTAATTCTTCTGCTTGCCATGCTTGGTAAGCACGCTCTAACCCTGCTAGTTGTACGCGGTTGTTTGCGCCTTCAACTTCCATTGCATGATCTGGTTGAGCCGATGTAATTTCTACACCTTCACTGTGCGCCATTGCCACTATATCAGTGAGGTAGTATTCGCCTTGCGCATTATTGTTAGATAAGTTGCCTAACCAGGTTTTTAACAGTTTTCCGTTAACCGCCATAATACCGGTGTTTACTTCGCTAATTAGTAACTGTTCTGCACTTGCATCTTTTTGCTCAATAATGCCTACAAGCTTGCCATTTTCACGTAGCATACGACCGTAGCCATTTGGATTAACCAAGTTAACGGTTAATACCGCTAGCCCATTTTTTGGTGTTGCAGCTAATAAGCGCTCAAGTGTTGATTGTTTTGTTAAAGGAACATCGCCGTATAAAACCAATACAGTATCGTCATCGTTAATATGAGGGTTTGCTTGTGCTACTGCGTGGCCAGTACCAAGTTGCTCTGCTTGCAGTACCCAATTAACATCGTTATCGGCAAGTTGTTGTTGTAATAGTTCGCCGCCGTGTCCATAAACTAAATTAGTTGTGGTTGCACCCAGTGCCTTTGCGTTATCAATAACATGCTGCACCATAGGTTTACCTGCCACTTTATGCAGCACTTTTGGTAGAGCAGAGCGCATACGAGTACCTTTACCCGCAGCAAGAATTACAGTAGTTAGAGCCATTAAAACAATTTCCTTTTTCCGTTGTTTTAGTTAACAAGTCTGTTTATGCAGAAGATTACGTAAGTCACGCCCTGTGCAAATACTCAGTAAACTAATTTGCTAGTACTGAATCTTGGCTGAAAAACACACTTAATTGAATAGCGTTATTGTAGCGGGGATTGGTGAAGGATATAAGTGAAAATTATAATTACAGTAAAGTACCTTGTAGGGTGCTCGTTTTCATTTAACGAATTCATCGTCTTTAAGTATATTGTTTGCCATATGCTTACCAACTAATGGAAAGTTAACAGTGGGTATATCACTTTACACGTATTCGAATTAATCGCTTTTCTCTAGTGACAACCTCACAAGTTCATTATTTCCTAACTCTACAATTTCTAATGATAGAATGTTATCTGAACTAGAGAATTCTATGTCACGAACAAATTTTTTAACTTTTCCGACCTTAAATACTTCTTTAGGGGATGTATCAGTGCTTTCAGAAAAATCATATTCGTAAACCTCTTTACCAGTCGAGTGGTAAATTTTATTTTGACTTGTAGATAAAGAGTGTTTATAAACCGATGGATTTACTTTAAAGCCTTTTGTTTGTTCCCCAGTTGATAAGTCGAAAAATATCAACATATCTAAATTATTCAAAAAAATGAGTTTGTTATTTCGTAACTGACCAAACCACACTGCATTTTTAACTGGTAATAATATGCTTTTAGAGTTGCTCCTATTAAAAATATAAGAGCGAGTACTTGCACCAGACTCATCTTGCACAATGTAACCAATGTTTTTATCTAGTAAATAACTAGCTGATATAAAATTCCCTTCGGGATTAATAACCTCTTTAACGGATAATTTTTCATAGTTGAGTATTTCTATTTCACTTTCATTAACGCCAAAGGCTTCTTGTGAGTCGGGAGATATTTTAAAGTCTCGATAGCTAAAGCTGACTTTTTTTGACTTGACCTTCCCGTCTTTGAATACGGTATTTAATTTAATTGATTCCCCATCATTACTTAAAAATACAAAGTTTTCTCCAACAAAACTTGCAAACCGGCTATCAAATTTAGATGCTAGTTCGATGTTTTGAGAAGTCAAATCAAGTTTGTATATATTATGAGAAAAAGGGTATATCAGCCCTAAAATACTTTTATTATCAATAGGGTAGGTAAGTGAGTATCGGCTGTCACTATCTACTTTTATTTTACTTTCTATACGGTTATTTTTTAACGAATATTGGTAAAAGATCTCTTCGTTATTGTCATACCATAACAATGAATCAGTTTCTTTTTGATAGTTAATTAACCATATTCTATTTTTAGCCTCGTGTAGCTTAACCTGTGCACCACCTTCTAAATCAGTCATGTACAGTTCACTAGAATTAAATTGATGCCTCTCAAATATAATTTTATTTTTGTTTTTAATATAGTATAGAAATTTATCACCATACGAATTCAGGTTTGGTGAACTTATTTGAAACTCGTCACCAGTGCTTAAATTAAGATTAACAAGCGCCGATAATTCAGAGCGATTTCTGTAACCATATTTTGAATATATATAAGAGTTGTTACCTAAACTTACAACGTTCATTAGATTTGAGGGCTTACATTCAAATAAAAATTTACTAGCCGCATTACTTGCTAAGCCAACTTCCCATAATTCACATTTACCCTCACCCTCTATGCTATAAATTGCACGCTCACTATCAATTGACCAACCTGCTGAGAAAACATTAGCGTTAGCTTCTGAGATTTTTCTCTCTTGCCCTGTATGTAGGTTTTTTAATAAAAGCGCTGAATATGATTGATCTTCTTCAATAAATGAAAGTGCGACAGTCGAATTATCAGGAGAAAGTATCAATCGACTATACACCCCTTGTAGCCAAGAGAGCGTTTCTTCGTTAAATTTTTTCTCTACGATATTTGGGCTTTTTGTCTCAACCTTCAGTAACGTATCATTTCCAACCTCATTATCTAGACTAGATAAACTTTGAAACATGTAAATACTAATAAAAGCACCTAAAACTAATATTGTTATTAGTGCGATTAGCTTTTTTTGTTTTTTATTAGGTGTTTCTTTTAATGCGTTAACTTGGCTAAATGACGAAGTACCTTTTTCATGATGTATGATCTCTGGTTCTAAGAAAAAGCTATACCCTTTTCTGTAATGTGTTTTTACCACTAAGCCGCGTTGTTTATCTGATTTAAGGGCTTTTCTCAGTTCTGAAATAGCTCTGTTAATGGCGTTATCGTCAACATAATGTTGACACCATACGTCGTCAATTAGGTCTTGACGGGTAATTATCGACTCTTTATTAAGAATGAGGTAACTAAGAATTTTAAACAGTAGCGGCTCCAATTCCCTTTCAATTACACCATCATTAATAGTTTGCTGTTTGGGGTTTAAACGCCATGCTCCAAACTTTATTTCTACTATTGATTCTGAAAAAGTTGACGGTTTCATTGGGAGGTCACTACGTCCTTATAGCTAATAATTTGATAGGATTTAATTATTAAAACTAACTACTTAATGTTGTTTATATTATCAGCAAAGCTAGATAGAATCATCTATCAAGCACAAAAAAGCCCACTTTAAAGTGGGCTTTTTATAAACCAGATAGGCTTACTTTTTACGTAATTGCTGAATAACACGTAGTTGTGCTACCGCTTCAGCTAGCTGCATTGCCGCTTGATTGTAATCAAGCTCTGACGATGCACCTTTTGCCATTTGCGCTTCAGCGTCACGTTTAGCTTGCTCTGCAGCTTGTTCGTCTAGGTCTTCACCACGAACGGCTGTGTCTGCAAGTACGGTCACTATGTTCGGTTGAACTTCTAGTGTACCGCCAGCAATATAGATGAGTTCTTCTTCACCAAATTGCTTAACTAAACGCACCATACCAGGTTTAAGGGCAGTTAGTAGTGGCGCGTGACCGGCATTAACACCAAGCTCACCTTCACTACCAGATACTTGAATCGATTCAACCAAACCAGAAAACAAGTTCTGCTCTGCGCTTACTACGTCAAGATGTACAGTCATAGCTGCCATACTACCCTCCTAATTACATGCTTTTGGCTTTTTCTTGAGCTTCTTCGATAGAGCCAACCATGTAGAACGCTTGCTCTGGAAGGTCATCAAACTCACCGTTTAAAATGCCTTTGAAGCCAGCAATTGTGTCTTTAAGTGAAACGTATTTACCTGACGCACCTGTAAATACCTCTGCCACGAAGAACGGCTGAGATAGGAAACGTTGGATTTTACGTGCACGAGATACAAGTTGCTTATCTTCGTCAGAAAGCTCGTCCATACCTAGGATTGCGATGATGTCTTTAAGTTCTTTGTAACGCTGAAGAACTGTTTGAACGCCACGCGCTGTATCGTAGTGCTCTTGACCAATTACTAATGGGTCAAGTTGACGTGAAGATGAATCAAGTGGATCTACCGCTGGGTAAATACCAAGTGATGCGATATCACGTGAAAGTACTACTGTTGCATCTAAGTGAGCAAACGTTGTTGCTGGAGATGGATCCGTTAAATCATCCGCAGGTACGTATACCGCTTGGATTGATGTGATTGAACCCGTCTTAGTAGATGCGATACGCTCTTGAAGTACACCCATTTCTTCAGCTAGTGTAGGCTGGTAACCTACCGCTGATGGCATACGACCAAGTAGTGCTGATACTTCTGTACCCGCAAGTGTGTAACGGTAAATGTTATCTACGAAGAAAAGTACGTCGCGACCTTCGTCACGGAACTTTTCAGCCATAGTAAGACCTGTTAACGCTACGCGTAAACGGTTACCTGGAGGCTCGTTCATCTGACCGTATACAAGCGATACTTTATCAAGTACGTTTGAATCGTTCATTTCATGGTAGAAATCGTTACCCTCACGAGTACGCTCACCAACACCTGCGAATACTGAGTAGCCGCTGTGCTCGATTGCGATGTTACGGATAAGTTCCATCATGTTTACGGTTTTACCAACACCGGCACCACCGAATAAACCAACTTTACCACCTTTAGCAAACGGACATACAAGGTCGATTACCTTGATACCTGTTTCTAAAAGTTCTACTGAACTTGATTGCTCTTCGTATGAAGGCGCTGCACGGTGAATAGACATACGGTCTTCTTCGCCGATTGGGCCAGCTTCATCGATTGGCTCACCAAGTACGTTCATGATACGACCAAGTGTTGCTTTACCAACTGGAACTTGAATCGCTTCACCTGTGTTTGATACTGCTGCACCACGACGTAAACCGTCTGTAGTACCTAGTGCGATAGTACGTACCACACCGCCACCTAGCTGCTGTTGAACTTCTAGAGTCAAACCAGCTAAATCGCCATCTGTTACTTTTAGCGCGTCATATACGGCTGGCACGTTGTCTTGTGAAAATTCAATATCCACAACGGCACCGATAATTTGGACGACCTTACCTAAACTCATGTCTATTCCTCTCGTTAATCTTTGCCTGAAGCATTAAACTGCGGCTGAACCAGAAACAATCTCACTAATTTCTTGTGTGATTGCCGCTTGGCGGGCCTTGTTGTAAACAAGCTGTAACTCATCCATAAGGTCGCCAGCGTTATCAGTTGCGGCTTTCATCGCAACCATACGGGCAGCCTGTTCAGAGGCAGCGTTCTCAACCACACCTTGGTATACCTGAGACTCTACAAAGCGAACTAACAAAGACTCTAAAATAGCGTCTGGGCTTGGTTCGTATAAGTAGTCCCATGTGTGGGCAGATACTTCTTCTTCAGCTTTTGGCAAAGGGAGTAACTGATCTATTGTTGGCTCTTGCTTCATGGTATTAACGAAGTTGTTATATACCAGGAATAAACGGTCAATTTTACCTTCAGAGAATGCATCAAGCATTACTTTTACAGGACCAATAACGTCTTGTACTGAAGGTTTATCTCCTAGGCCTGCTTTTTTAGCAAGCACTTGACCACCAAAGCGTTGAAAGAAACCAGCAGCTTTGCTGCCTAAAGTTGCAAACTCTGCGTCTACACCTTTTTCTTTCCATGCTTTTATGTCTAATGCAACTTTCTTAAACTCATTTGAGTTTAAGCCGCCACATAGACCACGGTCAGTAGAGATAACAATATAACCAACTCGTTTTACTTCACGTTCTTCTAAGAACGGGTGAGTAAAATCAAGATTTGCTTGAGCAACACGACCAATCACTTTGCGTAATTTGTCAGCGTATGGACGGCTTGAAGCCACTCGTTCTTGCGCCTTTTTCATTTTAGACGCAGCAACCATTTCCATTGCGCTAGTGATCTTTTGAGTATTTTTAATACTCCCGATCTTGCTTTTAATCTCTTTTCCGCTGGCCATGACTCTCTCTCCGAATCAAGGTGTGCTTTAGTAAACTAAAGCGCACCATTAATAACTAAATTACCAAGTTTGCGTAGACTTGAACTTCTCTAGAAGTTCTTTAAGTTGCGCTTCGATCTCGGCGTTGTAGTTACCAGTTTCATTGATTTGAGCCACAAGCTCTGCGTATGTGCTACTTGCGTAAGAAAGTAAAGCTGCTTCGAAATCCATGATTTTAGCGATTTCGATATCTTTAAGATAACCTTTCTCAGCTGCAAATAACGACAAAGACATTTCAGCAACAGACATTGGCGCGTACTGTTTCTGCTTCATTAGCTCTGTTACACGCTCACCATGCTCAAGTTGAGCACGTGTAGCATCGTCAAGGTCAGACGCGAACTGCGAGAATGCAGCTAATTCACGGTACTGAGCTAGGGCTAGACGGATACCGCCACCTAGTTTCTTAACGATTTTAGTTTGTGCAGCACCACCAACACGCGATACCGAGATACCAGCATTTACTGCCGGACGGATACCTGAGTTGAATAAGTCAGTTTCTAAGAAGATCTGACCATCGGTGATAGAGATAACGTTAGTCGGTACGAACGCAGAAACGTCGCCGCCTTGAGTTTCAATGATTGGCAATGCCGTCAATGAACCAGTTTGTCCTTTCACTTCACCGTTAGTGAACTTTTCAACGTAATCAGCGTTTACACGCGATGCACGCTCTAAAAGACGCGAGTGAAGGTAGAATACGTCACCTGGGTATGCTTCACGACCTGGTGGACGCTTAAGTAGCAATGAGATTTGACGGTAAGCAACAGCTTGCTTAGATAAATCATCATATACGATTAATGCGTTCTCACCACGGTCACGGAAGTATTCACCCATAGTACAGCCCGAGAACGGTGCTAAGTACTGAAGTGCCGCAGACTCAGAAGCAGATGCTACAACTACGATAGTATTTGCAAGTGCACCGTGCTCTTCTAATTTACGTACTACGTTAGCAATAGTAGATGCTTTTTGACCAACCGCTACGTACACACACTTAACGCCTGTGTCTTTTTGGTTGATGATCGCATCGATTGCTAGTGCAGTTTTACCTGTTTGGCGGTCACCGATTACAAGCTCACGCTGACCACGACCAACTGGAATCATCGCATCAATAGATTTGTAACCAGTTTGTACTGGCTCATCTACAGATTGACGCTCGATTACACCTGGTGCAATTTTTTCTACAGGTTCAAACCCGTCGTTGTCTAAAGCGCCTTTACCGTCGATAGGAGCACCTAGCGTGTTTACAACACGACCAAGTAAGCCAGCACCAACAGGAACTTCTAAGATACGACCAGTTGTATATACTTTTACGCCTTCAGTAAGGTCAGCGTATGGACCCATTACTACTGCACCAATTGAGTCGCGCTCAAGGTTTAGTGCGATAGCATAACGGTTGCCAGGAAGCTCAATCATCTCACCTTGCATACAGTCAGCTAGACCGTGGATGCGGATGATACCGTCAGTAACAGATACAATTGTACCTTCGTTACGAGCTTCACTTACAACTTCGAACTTCTCAATACGTTGTTTGATTAGTTCTGAAATTTCAGTGGAATTAAGTTGCATGCTCTTTTTCCCAATTACGATTGTAGTGTTGTGGCTAAGCGGTTTAATTTTCCGCGTACAGAGCCGTCGATTACAGTGTCGCCTGCCTTAATAATAAGGCCGCCAACTACTGATGCGTCTTCACTACAATTCAGCTTAACTTTGCGTGCGAAACGTTTTTCAAGTGTCGCTACCAATGACTCTTGCTGCGCTGCAGTAAGAGGGGTTGCCGAAATCACGTCTACATCGATTTCTTTGTCATACTCTGCTTTAAACGCAGCGAATAACTGTGCAACCTCAGGCAGTGCAATCAAACGTCCATTTTCAGCCATCACCTTCACTAGGTTCTGACCTTGTTCGTTGAGCTGCTCTGCGCATAAGTTAATAAATAACTCAGCTTGTGCAGAAGCAGTAGGCAATCCAGCTAAAATGGCTGATGCTTGCTCGTCGCTGGCAACGTGGCCAGCGAAAAACAACATGTCATTCCAGCTTTCAATAGCGCCTTTTTCAACGGCAAGTTCAAAAGCCGCTTTAGCGTATGGGCGAGCGATAGTAGTCAATTCAGACATGCTCATACCCTCCTAATTACAGCTCAGCGACAAGTTTTTCAACGATGTCACTATGTGCGGCTTGATTGATTTCACGCTCTAAAATTCTCTCTGCGCCAACCACAGCCAGTGTTGCTACTTGCTTACGTAGCTCTTCTGTCACACGGTTACGCTCTGATTCAATTTCAGAGTGCCCTTGAGCAATAATTTTTTCACGCTCTTCTTGTCCACGAACTGTTTCTTCGTCAACAATTAGCACGGCACGCTTTTTAGCTTGATCAATGATATCAGCCGCTTGAGCTTTTGCATCTTTAAGCTGTTCTGCAGCTTTTTGTTGCGCAAGTTCTAAGTCTTTTTCGGCTCTATCAGAGGCAGCTAAACCATCTTCGATTTTCTTCTGGCGAGCTTCAATTGCACCGTTTAGTGGTGGCCATACGAACTTCATACAAAAAAGTACGAACACCGTAAACGCAATTAATTCACCGATAAGAGTGGCGTTTAAGTTCACAACCGCTCCTCCTTAAATAGTAAGCTGTTCAAAAAATAAAATTAAAGTACGAACAACAATACCATCGCGATACCAACACCAATCATTGCTACAGCATCGATTAGACCAGCAAGGATAAACATTTTAACTTGTAGCGATGGTGCAAGCTCAGGTTGACGCGCACATGCTTCAAGGAATTTACCGCCCATGTTACCAAAACCGATTGCTGTACCGATTGCACCGAAGCCGATAAGTAAAGCTACTGCGATGTACTTAAGACCTAATACTAGTTCCATTTTTTTCTCCAAAGTTTCAATTGTAATTAAAAGTAAAAATTAAAAGTTATAAATTAGTGATTATCTGAACTTGCCATGCTTAGGTATACGATTGTTAGCATCATGAATACGAATGCTTGCAATACGATTACTAAGATATGGAATACAGCCCAAACAAAGTGCAACGGTAGTTGCATTAAGCCAATCGCACCTATGAGGATGAAGATTAGTTCACCTGCATATAAGTTACCGAACAAACGCAGCGCCAGTGAAAATGGCTTAGAAACCAATGCGATAAGCTCTAGTAATAGATTGAATGGGATTAAAAGAATCTGCATAGCTGTATTGTTTGAACTAAACGGGTGAAGTGTTAGCTCTTTAATAAAACCGCCGATACCTTTAATTTTAATTGAGTAACCAATCATTAATATAAACACACCTAGCGCCAGCGCTGCAGTTAAGTTTATATCTGTTGTTGGTACAATTTTCATGTATACGTCGTGTGAGTCCATGCCAAAGGCTTGCTCACCTACTAAACCAGCAAATGCAGGTAAGAAGTCAACTGGGATTAAATCCATTAAGTTCATTAAGAATATCCAAACGAATATCGTTAATGCTAATGGTGCAATCAGCTTGCTTTTACCATGGAAAGTATCACGTACGTTGTCGCCAACGAACTCAACTATCATTTCAATGAAACACTGAAATTTACCTGGTACGCCCAATGTTGATTTTTTAGCGGCACTACGGAAGATCCATAAAAAGATAAGACCTAGTCCGATTGACCATGCGAGGGTATCTACATGCCATGTCCAAAAACCACTGTCCGTACATGCTTTATTGAAGGCTAGACCGGCGTCGGTCGAGCACATCTTAGCATTGGTTAAGTGGTGCTGGATATGGCTAGATAGAGTAACTTCTTCTGCAGCCATGTTATATCCCAAAAGTTAATGTTTAAAAAAAACGGGTGCAAACAATCCAGTGAATAAAGCCAGTACATAGATACTAAAAAAGGGCAGCAAAACTACCGGAAAATGCTTTAGTACTAGCGCAAACAATATGATTGTCAGCATAAACTTTAGTGCGTTACCGCGTTTTAACGCGTTATACGCTTGTTCTGCACGACTCGCCCCCATAAATCGGAATGCGTAAAGTGCAAAAACACAGTGAGGAAGTATCGCAACTGCACCACCAGCTAACGCTGACAGACTGGCTTCAACTCCCAAACCAATAAAAATAATTACGGCAGCAAATAATGCTACAACACCCTGAAGACAAATTAGTTTAAATGCGGCAAGCCTATACGGACTTGCTAACTTATTATTCACTTTTTGTTAACCTTAATGGCGTTCAAATCGTTAGGGTGTGAAAACTGGCGAAATTATACTGTATCCTGCCAGTTTTGCAACTTGAGTAGAGTGTTTGTAACACAAATTTGCTACAAATGTCTCTTTTTAGACATGTAATAGATCAATGGTGGGTATTGTCGTGATTAATACGATTCAAAATGCCGTCAAGCTCGTCTAAATTAGTATATGAAATAACCAATTTACCTTTGCCTTTTTTGTTGTAGTTTATCTCTACTTTAGCACCTAGGTTTTCAGCTAATTGTTGTTCTAACTGTTTAACATCTGGGTCTTTTTGGTGTTCTTGTTTGGCGGGTGCTGGCTCTAAAATTGCACGCACTAGCTTTTCAGTTTCTCTTACTGTTAGTGCCTTTGCTACGGCGGTTCGTGCTGCGTCAGACTGCGCTTCGCCTTCAAGTGCTAGTAAGCAACGCGCATGGCCCATTTCTATGTCACCATGTTCTAACAGAATTTTTACATCACTATTTAAATTATTTAAACGTAATAAGTTTGTTACGGTGGTTCTTGATTTACCAACTGCATCAGCCACTTGCTGATGTGTTAATTCAAACTCATTTAATAAACGATTAAGCGCAACCGCTTCTTCCATTGCATTTAAATCTTCACGCTGAATATTTTCAATCAGTGCTATAGCAACGGCCGCTTCATCGGGTACATCTTTAATAATACATGGAACTGCGTCTAGTTTTGCAATTTGCGCTGCGCGCCAACGACGTTCACCGGCAATAATTTCATAGCTATTGTGGGCAATAGGGCGCACAACAATAGGTTGAATAATTCCTTGTGAGCGAATAGAGCTGGCGAGTTCTTCGAGTGCCTCTTCAGACATGTCTTTACGAGGTTGGTACTTGCCTGAATGCAAAAACTCAATAGGCAATGTTTGTAACGGGTTATCTGTAGCACTAACTGTGCTTTTGACAACCTCTGTTACGTTTTGTGTGTCTTGTTCCTTGCTGGCGCTCGGTGCAGGCTTAGACGAACTTAAAAGTGCATCGAGTCCTCGGCCTAAACCTCGTTTTTTAGCAGACATGTTATTTTTTTACCTCAAAGTTAGGCGACAACGGACGCTGTTTTTTCTTTTCTTCGCAGCATTTCACCGGCAAGTGCCAAATACGCTTTTGCGCCACTTGATGCTCTGTCGTAATACATAGCAGGTGCGCCAAAACTTGGCGCCTCAGCTAGACGAACATTTCGTGGGATCACAGTGCGATACACTTTATCACCAAAATGTTGTTTTAATTGTTCTGAAACGTCGTTTGCTAGGCGGTTACGCGGATCGTACATAGTGCGTAATATGCCTTCAATTTTTAATTCAGGATTTACTAATTTAGCCAATTGCGTAATGGTATCCATTAATGCTGTTAGGCCTTCCAGTGCATAATATTCACATTGCATTGGTACTAAAATAGAATCTGCAGCGGCCATAGCGTTAACAGTTAGCATGTTTAATGAAGGCGGGCAGTCTATAAATATAAACTCGTATTGGTCCTGAATTTTTTCAAGTGCATTACGAAGACGCACTTCACGGGCAAATAATTCCATTAGTTTAACTTCGGCAGCGGTTACGTCTCCGTTTGCTGCAATCATATGGTATTCGCCAGATGTTTCTTTAATGATCACGTCTTCAATGGGCTTATCTTCAATAAGTAGGTCGTAAATAGTGGGCACGTCGCCATATTTATCTACACCACTGCCCATAGTGGCATTACCTTGCGGGTCGAGATCAATTAACAGCACTTTACGCTTCGTTGCGGCCATAGACGCAGCGAGATTAACAGCGGTCGTAGTTTTACCTACACCCCCTTTTTGATTTGCTAATGCGATGACTTTTGCCACAGTGTCTCTGATCCCTAGTCTTTAGAAAGAATAATTAAATGTCGTTGTGCATCTAACTCAGGTACTTCTAATGCAATTTTTTTCTCAAACTTTACGCCAGCGGGTAATAACTCTAACTCTTCGCTAGGGTAAACGCCTTTAAGCGCAATAAAATGGCCAGATTGATCAATTAGGTGTGAACACCAATCAACCATATCTTGTAATGATGCAAATGCACGACTGAGTACGCCATCTAATTTAACACTTGGCTGATATTCTTCAACTCTTGACTGTACCGGGGTAACATTATCAAGCCCAAGTTCATGCTTCACGTGCATTAAAAAGCGTACACGCTTACCTAAGCTGTCGAGTAATACAAATTGAGTATTAGGAAGTGCAATAGCTAAAACAATACCAGGAAGCCCTGGGCCTGTACCAACATCAATATAATGATGACCGGGTAAATGAGGTGCAACAACAAGGCTATCCATAATATGCTTTACCATCATTTCTTGAGGTAAACGTACTGAGGTTAAGTTATACGCTTTGTTCCACTTATCCAATAGTTCAACGTAACGAACAAGCTGTTGCTGTTGTTTTTCTGTTAGCGCAATATCAGTTTGCGCTAACAATGTAGTTAATTGTTGTTGTAACACTAGGTGCCCTTACCGTTACGCAGATTTGCGTAATAAGCCTTGCTTCTTCAGATACACTAATAATAACGAAATAGCCGCTGGTGTGATACCAGAAATACGCGAAGCCTGACCAATAGTGTCCGGACGAGACTCTTCTAGTTTTGCCACTACCTCGTTTGATAAACCTGATACGGTTTTATAATCAAACTCTTTTGGTAAAATTGTTTCTTCATGGCGAAGCTGTTTATTGATCTCATCTTGCTGACGCGCAATGTAACCTGCGTATTTTGTATGGATCTCAACCTGCTCTAAAGCCGCTTTATTTGTAAATTCAGATCCTAAGCCTTCAATAGCCATTAGATCATCATAACGGATCTCTGGGCGGCGTAGTAATTCTTCTAAACTTGCTTCACGCGTTAATGGAGCTTTTAATAAAGCGTTTACTTGATCAACAACAGTATGATCTTTGTGAATCCACGTGTCTTTTATACGTTGTTTTTCTTTTTCAATAATTTCCATTTTTTCGTTAAATGCCTGCCAGCGCTCATCGTTAACTAAACCTAGCTCACGGCCTTTTTCAGTTAGACGAATATCGGCATTATCTTCACGCAACAATAAACGGTATTCAGCACGGCTAGTAAACATACGGTAAGGTTCTTTTGTACCAAGCGTTGCTAAGTCGTCAATTAATACACCAACGTATGCTTCGTCACGACGTGGCGTCCACGAATCTTTACCTTGCACTTTAAGTGCCGCGTTCATACCAGCAATTAAGCCTTGTGCACCCGCTTCTTCGTAGCCAGTAGTTCCGTTTATTTGGCCTGCAAAGAATAAGCCTTCAATAAATTTAGTTTCTAGTGATTGTTTTAAATCACGTGGATCAAAGTAATCGTATTCAATAGCATAACCTGGTCGACAAATATGTGCATTTTCAAAACCGGTGATCGATTGCACTATTTCTAATTGCACATCAAACGGTAGACTTGTCGAAATACCATTAGGGTAAAGCTCGTAAGATGTTAAACCCTCTGGCTCTACAAATATTTGGTGTTTGTCCTTATCTGCAAAGCGAACAATTTTATCTTCAATAGATGGGCAGTAACGTGGACCAATGCCTTCAATCACACCTGAGTACATAGGTGAACGATGCAAGTTTTTGCGTATAACATCATGTGTTTTTTCATTTGTGTAAGTGATGTAACACGGTATTTGTTGCGGGTGGTCACTTTGTTTACCTAAAAATGAAAATACAGGTGTAGGTGCATCGCCAGGTTGCTCCTGCATTTTGCTAAAATCAACCGTACGCGCATCAATACGTGGTGGAGTACCTGTTTTTAAACGATCTACTCTAAAAGGCTGTTCACGTAATCGTTGTGCTAAAGCTATTGATGGTGGATCGCCTGCACGTCCACCTTTGTAATTTTCTAAACCAATATGTATTTGGCCACCTAAAAATGTACCTACGGTAAGTACTACACTAGGTGCACTAAAACGTAACCCCATTTGAGTTACTACGCCGGTTACTCGATCGTTTTCAACAATAAGATCATCACACGACTGCTGAAATATTTTTAAGTTTTCTTGATTTTGTAATGTGGTTTGAATAGCCGCTTTATACAAAGCGCGATCAGCTTGTGCACGGGTTGCACGAACCGCAGGTCCCTTTGAAGAATTTAAAGTACGAAATTGGATCCCGCCTTTATCAATAGCTTGTGCCATTGCACCGCCAAGCGCGTCGATTTCTTTTACCAAATGACCTTTGCCTATCCCACCAATTGCTGGGTTACAAGACATTTGACCAAGGGTATCCATATTGTGAGTTAGTAGCAGGGTATTCATCCCCATACGGGCAGCTGCCAATGCGGCTTCAGTGCCTGCATGTCCACCACCTACTACGATAACGTCAAAATTTTCATGAAAAATCATTAATGGGATCCTACTTAAATCAAACCGGTAAACTTCAAAAGGGAGCGTATTCTACCTAGAAATGAGCAGAAGATAAATGATTAAACTGTGCTCAGATCTAAGTAAGTGATCTCTAATAATATAAAGGATCTTTTAAAGAGATCTTTTAATACTATTACTACTACTGATCGGGTTTTCTGTTGATAAGCTTTAGATCTTGTTTAAAAACATTAAATTAGATCAGATCTAAAGGTGTTAATATGATCGGATCATCCCACAAATAAGCACTGATCAAAAAGCCACTTTATGCACAGGGGGCGATTAGTTAGATCTTATCCCATGGATAAGCATGCTTTAAAATGCAGTTTATTCAAACTTTATCCACATTATTAATTAAATTATTAGTAAATTGTGAGTAACTTTTATATGAGATTTTACTTGATCTCTTTATTTTAAACCTGTTTGGGTAACCCAAGTGTCTAACCAAGCGAGGGCTGTGTCTTCAGGGAGTGACTCGTCTAATATATTTAACTCTAAGCGTTCAGCCACTTTTATAGCGCCTTTTTTGCTTAGTAGTGCTTCTATATTGCGCCCTGCTAAGTTATATGTGTCGTAGCTGGTATCACCTAATGCAATAACCGAAAACTTTAAATGCTTTAAATCAGTTGATTGCGTTATTTGTTCTACAAAGCTTAAAAGATTATCGGGATAATCACCTGCGCCATAAGTAGATGTACATATTAACCAGAGCGTATTGTGTTGATCTATTTCATTAAATTTTGGCTGATCATGGAGTTGGGTTGTAATACCTTGGTTATTTAGCTCATCGCTTAATTGCTCCGCAACATACTCGGCCGATCCCATTTGGCTGCCCACAATAATATTTACTGAACTCATGATTAGTTATGATCGCATTAGTTTTAATTGCTGCCTATGATAGCCGAGTACAAACTGCAGTAAAGAGAAGAGTGTGGGTTTGGATAACTATTTTTAGGCTAATTTTTAGATCATTGTTTAAAGTTTTTTTAAGTTGTTGATTTATATAGATGTAAAATAATACCTTCAAATGCAACCTTCTGATCAAACTGTTAATAAGATTGGGGGAAGTTCTGTTTAACTTTATGTTCTATGTAACTAAAATTTTGTAAGTTATTGATTTTAAGCTTTTGTAAGTCCAATTATGATGAATGTTTAATATAGAAGTAATGTTGATCATTGTGTGGATATAAAGGGTGTTGATAACCGATTATTTAGATCGAAAATAATTTTAAATAACGATCAATTAACTATGATCTTATTAAATAAATATCAAAATAGTTTTTATAACGGCCGCTTTTTACTAAAAATAGAGCTAATAACGTGTATTTCAGCTAAAAAATTTTGGATTTTTGTCCAAAAAATGGAAATTGTGGATAACTGATCTGACTAAATTTAAAGTTTTTGTGATATTCGATCATGCATTTACATGTTTGAGCTGGTGGATAGCGCGATCAATACACACTTGTGATCGCCTTATTTTTTGATATATAGCCAATTAAGGCTGCAATTTTAGCTAATAAAATATTAAAAACAGTGATTTCAGCTTGTTTTAGAGTTAATTATAGTGGCTTAACTTATTCGTATGTGGGAGATATATCACCTTAAATAGGCGGTTATATCTTGTAAAGTAGGCCATTAATAAGCATTTAAAGATACTAATTTAGAGAAAATAAGAGCCTAAAATAGCACTCAGCTTATCTAAAAAATATCCATATGTTGATATAGAAAGGCTTAATTTAGGCAGTAAAAAAGGGCGTTTTTACGCCCTTAATTTTTAATTATTTAATTGTTAGGTCTTTTATTTACCAATACAGAACGAGCTAAATATTTTTCCAAGTAGATCGTCTGAAGTAAACTCACCGGTTATTTCGTTTAAAAATTGCTGCGTTAGGCGCAGCTCTTCGGCCAAAATTTCACCTGCAACATGCATTTCAAGCTGCGTTTTACCCGTATCTAAATGATAAGCTGCGCTCTCTAAAGCGTCTAAATGACGGCGACGAGCCATAAAGCCACCTTCTGTTGCGCCGTCAAAACCTATACAGGCCTTTAAATGTTCACGAACGAGCTCTATACCTTCAGCGTTTTTAGCACTTAAACTTATGACCGGGTATTGTTGGTTTTCATCTAAACCTACAATATCACCCGATAAATCGGCTTTGTTTCTGATCACTGTAACCCCCATACCTTTTGGTAATTTTGCCATAAATTCTGGCCAAATTTTATGTGGGTCGGTGTCTACAGTATCGGTGCCATCAAGCATAAATAAAACGCGGTCGGCTTGGTTTATTTCATCCCATGCGCGCTCAATACCTATTTGCTCTACGCGGTCAGGGCTTTCACGAAGACCTGCGGTATCTATAATATGCAGTGGCATGCCATCAATATGAATGTGTTCGCGCAGTACGTCGCGGGTAGTCCCTGCTATTTCGGTTACGATTGCTGCCTCTCGGCCTGCCAGAGCATTTAGCAAGCTTGATTTACCCGCGTTAGGACGACCTGCAATCACAACACGCATACCTTCGCGCATTATGCTGCCCTGTTTAGCTTGGTCAGTTACGGTGTTTAATTGGTTTATAATTGCGTCTAGATCGCCCGATACTTTGCCATCTGACAAAAAGTCTATTTCTTCATCTGGAAAGTCGATTGCTGCTTCTACGTACATACGAAGATGAATTACTTTTTCAACTAGGGTTTCTATGTGTTTAGAAAACTCACCTTGAAGTGATTGTAAGGCGCTTTTAGCTGCTTGTTCACTGGTGGCATTAATTAGGTCACTAATTGCTTCTGCTTGGGTTAAATCAAGCTTGTCGTTCATAAATGCACGCTCTGAAAACTCACCTGGTTTTGCTAAACGTACACCTTCGATTTTGCTAATTTCTTTAAGTAGCATATCAAGTACAACAGGGCCGCCATGACCTTGCAACTCAAGTACGTCTTCGCCAGTAAATGAGTTAGGCCCGGCAAAATAAATGGCAATACCTTGGTCAAGCTGATCGCCATTTAAGTTTTTAAATGGTACATAATCGGCGTATCTCACTTTTGGTATTTTACCAATAACTTTTTCAGCAACGCTTTTGGCAAGGCTGCCAGAAACCCGAATAATACCAACACCACCACGCCCAGGTGCGGTTGCTTGTGCTGCAATTGTGTCTTGATTGATCATGCTATTTAATTTACCAACAATGTGTACGTTATGGCGCTATTGTAACCTATGAAATTACCACTCGCGAATGCTCTGATAAAAAATGGGCAATAAAAAAGGCGACCTAAGTCGCCTTTGTAATAAGTAGGGCTAAGTTAGCCTCTTACTTTTATTCCTTTCTTTTCCATACCGCGATAAATATAAAGCATTTGCGCGATTGAAATAAGGTTAGATACTAACCAGTAAAGCACTAAGCCTGATGGGAACCATAAGAAGAATACAGAGAAGATAACCGGCATAAAGGTCATCATTTTTTGCTGCATTGGATCGGTAACCGTCATAGGTTGAAGCTTTTGAGTTATAAACATACTTGCACCAAATAAAATTGGTAATACGTAGTATGGGTCTTGTGCTGATAAATCAGTTAACCAAAGCATAAACTCAGCATGGCGAAGTTCTGTTGATTCTAAAAATACATAAAACAACGCTAAGAAAATAGGCATTTGTAGCAAAATAGGGAAACAACCACCCATTGGGTTTACTTTCTCTTTTTTGTACATTTCCATAGTAGCTTGACCGAATTTTTGACGGTCATCACCATATTTTTCTTTAAGAGCTGCCATTTTTGGTTGAAGGGCACGCATTTTAGCCATTGACGTATATTGCGCTTTAGTTAGCGGGTACATCAATGATTTAACAATAATAGTGATAGCAATAATTGCTAAACCCCAGTTACCAAGAATACTGTAAAGCCATTTTAGTAATACAAATAGTGGCTGTGAAATAAACCATAACCAGCCGTAGTCTACAGTTAGGTCTAAGTCAGGGTGAAGCGCTTCTAATACATCAGACTCTTTAGGGCCCATGTAGTAAATAGAAGTAATGGTTTGCTCTGAACCGGCTTGAACATTAACAGGTTCTGCTTTTGTACCAATGATAGCGGCGTTACTGCTTGTAATTAAGCTATAAAGGGTGTTGGTTTGGTCTTGCTTTGGTACCCACGCACTTACAAAGTAATGTTGAATAAATGCAATGTAACCACCTTGCGTGCTTTCATTTAGGTTTTTGTCGGCCATGTCAGAAAAGCTATACTTTTCGTACGGTTCTTCGTCTGTACCGTAAGCTGCACCTAAATAGTTTTGATCAACTAAGCTGCCTTTTTCCTGTACTGTGCGTTTAACCTGTGTGTAAAGCTGCACTTGAATAGGGGCACTGGTTGTATTGTTTACTGTGTATTCTAAGCCAACATCATATTGACCTTTTTTAAATACATAAGTTTTGGTAAAGCTAACACCGTTGCTATCAGTAAACTGTAACGGTACGCGTAACTCATCACCTGTTAAGGTATAAGACGTTTGTTCGCTGTGGTAAGTAGGGCGACCGTTTGCAGATGCGTCTGGGCCATTTAAACCAATCAAACCACTTTGTGAAAAGTATTGATTACCCTCAAATTCACCCAGCAGCATGAAAGGTGTTTCTTCGCCTTTCACTTCTTCGTATTGAAGTAAGTCCGATTCAACAATATCACCACCTTTGGTGTCGATTTTAACTTTAAACACGTCTGTTGTTATTTCTATAACAGAACGTTTAGCTAATGTTGTTGAAGCCGGTAAGCCAGAGTCTGACGATGAAGGTATAAAATCATCCGATTCAGTTGAATTTGCTTGTTGCGTTTGTGTTGTGGCACTTGGATCGACTTTTGGCTGGTTATAATCATTATTCCATTCTTGGAACAATAAAAACGACACTAGCATTAGGCCAATGAATAAAAACGTGCGTTGCGATTCCATAACAGCTCTTATTTCTCGTGTTGGTGGTTAATATGGGTTATTTTTTCAGGTACTGGGTCATCACCACCTGAATGTAAAGGATGGCATTTTAATATGCGTTTTAATGCTAACCAACTTCCTTTTATCAATCCATGCAATTTTATTGCTTGAATTGCGTAATGTGAGCAGCTTGGATTAAAACGACAATGCGGACCTAATAGCGGGCTAATCCACTTTTGATAACCGCGGATCAATAACACTAAACATAATGTCGGTAAAGCAACAAGTGGTTTGAGTAACCTCATGATGTTTATGCCCCTAGTTAAATTTAGTGAGATAGATATCATGTATTTAAAGGCTCTATTGGAAATTTTAAATGCATGATTAAAAGGTGAGCTAAAGATACATTAATTAACCCTGTAATTCTATTGCTATTGGGTTTGTTTATTAGATTTAGCTGATTTGTTTGGGCGTTTCTTAAAGGGTGGAGGCTTAGGCGCACCTGGTTTACAGCGTTCGTTGATTTTTCGCCATAACTTGGCCAGTTGCTTGGTTAATTCTTCATTAGACTGCTCGTCAATGCCATTTTTAACCATAAGCACAATATCAATGTTATCGATGTTGTGTTGATTTAAACGAAAACTTTCGCGAGCAAGACGTTTAATACGGTTTCGTTGGCATGCCTTTTTTACACGTTTTTTAGCAACAGTAAGTCCTAACCTAGGTTTTTCTTGGTCATTGGGTTTAGCTAATAGAGTAAAGTAAGGAGTTGCAGCCCGAGCGGGTTCGTTAAATATACGAGAGTAATGCGAGGGAGTTAACAGACGTAACTCCCTGCCAAAGCTAAAGTCTTCCACTTATAAATTAAGCAGAAAGAACTTTGCGGCCTTTAGCGCGGCGACGTGCTAATACTTTACGGCCATTTACAGTTGCCATGCGAGCACGGAAACCGTGTGCACGTTTGCGTTTTAAAACGCTAGGTTGAAAAGTTCTTTTCATAACAATCTCATCCGATCGGTTAAAGTTAAAACATCCTATGCAGGTCGCGATCCTGGCACAGGTGCCATTGCGAGCGCGAGATATTATAGATGAAACGACCTAAAGTCAATCATAATTACGCGTTAAGCACCGTGTTTATTAAGCAGGCAATTAGTGATCGTAAAGCGCGATCTAGTAGGATCATCATAAATAAGAAGTTTTCCACAGCCCTTGTATAAAAAGTGAATAAAAGCGGGGGAAAAGTAAATTGGATCGTAAAATTGGTTCGCGATCTTGGTGTTATTTTGTTATGATCTGTTATCAGGCTAATAATTAAAAATTTAATTAAATCAGGTTGTTAGCTTTTTTTCATGTCGTTATATATAATTTTATAAAAATCAGCCTTTTACTTGTGGATAAAGTGCCTTCATAATACTTGGTCTTGGGCCGCTTATTTGGCTATTTAAACGCAATAAATGCATGGTTTTTAACCATTTTTGATGTGCGGGAATAAAAATTATATCTCTGGGAGTTTAACTGTGTATCTGTCGGTTTGGCAAAGTTGTTTATATGTATTGCAAGATGAATTGCCTTCGCAGCAGTTCAGTATGTGGGTAAGACCACTTCAAGCAGAAAGTACCGAAGATACTCTGACTATTTATGCACCTAATCGCTTTGTGCTTGATTGGGTGAGAGAAAAATACCTTAACCGCATTAACGAACTACTCGTCGAGATTTGTGGTGACGAAGCACCGGAACTTCGTTTTGATGTAGGTAGCAAACCACTTTTAAATACACAGGTTGCACCTGCTACAGAAGCACAGCCTGCACCTAGTATTCAAGCATCAGCAAAGCAACAGCCGCGTGAGCAAAAACCGGTTGTTGAACCCGCACCTAAATCGGGCTATAAATCAAACATTAAAGAAAACTACACCTTTGATAGTTTTGTTGAGGGTAAATCTAACCAATTAGCAAAAGCGGCTGCAACTCAAGTTGCCGATAACCCTGGCTCTGCATTTAACCCTGTATTTATATACGGTGGTACGGGCTTAGGTAAAACGCACTTACTCCATGCTGTAGGTAATGGCATTATGGCAAATAAGCCTGATGCTAAAATTGTGTATATGCATTCAGAGCGTTTTGTACAAGATATGGTTAAAGCACTACAAAATAATGCAATAGAAGAATTTAAACGTTATTACCGTAGTGTTGATGCATTAATGATTGATGACATTCAATTTTTTGCCAATAAAGAACGTTCTCAAGAAGAGTTTTTTCATACTTTTAATGCGTTGCTTGAAGGTAATCAACAAATTATTTTAACTTCTGACCGTTACCCTAAAGAAATTGAAGGGGTAGAAGACAGGCTTAAGTCTCGTTTTGGTTGGGGATTAACAATTGCTATTGAGCCACCAGAGCTTGAAACACGTGTCGCTATTTTGATGAAAAAGGCGCAGCAGAGTAAAATAAATTTACCTCATGAAGTAGCTTTTTTCATTGCAAAAAAATTACGTTCAAATGTACGTGAACTTGAAGGCGCACTTAACCGTGTAATTGCAAATGCAAACTTCACTGGACGTCCTATTTCTATCGACTTTGTAAAAGAAGCATTGCGTGACTTATTGGCGCTGCAAGATAAGCTCGTCACAATTGATAATATACAGCGTACAGTGGCTGAGTATTATCGAATTCGTGTCTCGGATTTACTTTCTAAACGCCGAAGCCGCTCAATAGCAAGGCCACGTCAGGTTGCTATGGCGCTGTCTAAAGAATTAACCAATCACAGTTTACCTGAGATTGGAGACGCGTTTGGTGGTCGTGACCATACAACGGTTTTACATGCGTGTCGTAAAATAAAATCGTTACGTGATGAAAGTCACGAAATTAAAGAAGATTATCAAAATTTAATAAGAACATTGTCATCTTAGGGCTGACTTTTTTATGCAAATAACAATATCAAGACAACAATTTTTAAAGCCATTGGTTCAAGTATCGGGCGCAATTGAGCGTAAGCATACGTTACCAATTTTATCTAACGTTTTGTTAGTAGTAGAAAACGGACAGCTTTCGATGACAGGGACCGACCTTGAAATCGAATTAGTGTCTGGTGTTTTTGTTGGTGATGATATTGCCGATACAAAATTAACTTTACCTGCTAAAAAGTTACTCGATATTTGTAAAAGTCTACCTGAAGGTTCAGACATTACGTTAAGCTTACAAGACCACCAGTTGTTATTAACGAGTGGTAAAAGTCGTTTTTCACTTACAACGTTATCAGCGGCTGACTTCCCCAATTTAGAAGAATGGGATGGTGAAGTTGAATTTCAACTAACGCGTTTAGAGCTTCGTAAATTACTTGAAAGCACGCACTTTTCAATGGCAAACCAAGATGTACGTTATTACTTAAATGGTATGTCGTTTGAAGTTGATAATAGCGATATTAAAACGGTGGCTACCGACGGACACCGCTTGGCGATTGCACAGAAAAAACTTACTCAATCACTGAATACTCAACGCCAATTAATTATTCCACGTAAAGGTGTGCAAGAAATCATGCGCCTTATGGTTGCCGACGATGAGCTAGTCACTATTCAATTCGGTGCTAACCACATTCGTATTATTGATATTGAGTTTACGTTTACCAGTAAACTAGTTGATGGTCGTTTTCCTGATTACCGTCGTGTACTTCCACGAGGCGGTGATAAAACAATTATTGCCAACCGTGAATGGTTACGAAATGCTTTTCAGCGTGTATCTATTTTATCAAATGAGAAGTTTCGTGGTGTACGCTTAAACTTATCAAATGGTTTATTAAAAATTACTGCCAATAACCCAGAGCAAGAACAAGCTGAAGAGGTTGTTGAAGTAAATTATCAAGGTGATGAGTTAGAAATTGGTTTTAATGTTTCTTATGTTTTGGATGTATTAAACACATTAAAAACTGAAGATGTACAGTTTACGTTAGCAGACTCAAACAGCAGTGCACTAATAGAAGGTGCTGGTGATGATGAAGCAATGTATGTTGTTATGCCTATGCGTTTATAAGATCACAAACATATAATGAGCTTAAGTCATTTGAGCCTCAAATATTTTCGTAATATTGAGGCGCTGACGCTAGAACCTGTTAATGGCGTAAACATTATATATGGTGAAAATGGCAGCGGAAAAACCAGCCTTTTAGAAGCTATTTATTACCTTTCTCACGGCAAGTCTTTTAGAACACCAAAGCACAAAAGCATTATTGCACACCAGCAAGAGCAATTTGTAATTCATGGCCGAAAGACGGTGCATGATTTATCAATTCCTATTGGTATTAGCAAAACGCGTTTAGGTGAAACAAATTTAAAGATTCAGGGTAAAGCGAGCCGTAAAATATCTGAGCTTGCACAGCTTATGCCTGTTCAAATTATTACGCCTGAGAGCTATTCCTTATTTTTTGGTGGGCCAAAAGAGCGTAGAAAGTTTTTAGACTTAGGTTTGTTCCACGTGGAACATGAGTTTTTTTACTTGTGGCAATCGTTTAATAAAGTATTAAAACAGCGTAATGCTTTACTAAAATCTAAGCCTAAGAATTATTTTGACCAAATTAAGTTTTGGGACAAAGAATTTGTTAGACTGGCTGAAGAAATAAATAAATTAAGATTGGCGTATATAAGTAGGTTTAAGCAGCAATTTTTTGATAAAATGTGCTCAGAATTAACGCTTATACGCGATTTAGAAATGACGTTTAATGCAGGCTGGAAAGAGAATGAATCTCTTGTAGATGCGTTAGAGCAAAACTTTGAGCGAGATGCTCGCCAAGGATTTACAAGTAAGGGCCCACATAAGGCCGACTTTAGTTTCAGTGTCGCTGGCAACAGTGTAGAGAATACGTTCTCACGCGGGCAGTTAAAGTTATTATTGTATGCGTTAAAAGTAACGCAAAATAGCTTAATTGAGTCAGAGACCGATAAGCAATCTATATTGCTAATAGATGATTTACCCTCAGAGTTAGGCGAAGATACAAAAGAGAAAGTTGGACAACTATTGTCTCACTGCAGTTCTCAAATATTTATCTCTTCAATTTTATCTGAGAGTATTTCTGCTGTGGTGGAACCCATGCAACGAGAACTAAAAATGTTCCACGTGAAACATGGCAACCTAATAACAAGATAAGTGGGATTAACCATGTCTGAGAATTATGACTCGTCGAGTATTAAAGTACTTAAAGGATTAGACGCAGTAAGAAAGCGTCCTGGGATGTATATAGGGGACACCGATGATGGCACAGGCTTACACCACATGGTGTTTGAGGTCGTTGATAACTCAATAGACGAAGCCCTTGCTGGTCATTGTGATGATATTTTTGTAACGATTCACTTAGATGGCTCTGTATCGGTTAGAGATAATGGCCGTGGTATCCCAGTGTCTATCCATGAAGAAGAAGGCGTTTCGGCTGCCGAAGTAATCATGACGGTACTTCACGCTGGTGGTAAGTTTGATGATAACTCTTATAAAGTATCAGGCGGCTTGCATGGTGTGGGTGTTTCGGTTGTAAACGCACTTTCAGAAAAATTAAAACTAACCGTGCGCCGAGAAGGTAAACTTCATGAGCAGTTTTACACTATGGGTGTGCCAGATGCGCCACTTGCTGTTATTGGAGATTCTGAAACAACGGGTACAGAACTACGTTTTTGGCCAAGTGCAGAAACATTCACTAATTTAGATTTTCATTACGATATTTTAGCAAAACGCCTACGTGAACTGTCGTTCCTTAACTCGGGCGTTAGTATCATTTTAAATGATGAGCGTGAAGAAAATAAAAGCGACCACTTTAAATACGAAGGTGGTATTCAGGCATTTGTTGAATACATTAACCGTAACAAAACACCTATTCATAAAGGTGTTTTCCACTTTACACATGAGCGTGTAGAAGACGGAATTAGCGTTGAAGTATCAATGCAATGGAATGACGCATACCAAGAAAACATTTACTGTTTTACAAATAACATTCCACAACGTGATGGTGGTACTCACTTAGCCGGTTTTAGATCTGCGTTAACACGTACACTTAATAACTTTATGGAAAAAGAAGGCTTTAACAAGAAAGCAAAAACAACCAGTAACGCAACCGGTGACGATGCGCGTGAAGGTTTGACAGCTGTAATTAGTGTTAAAGTTCCTGATCCTAAGTTCTCTTCGCAAACAAAAGACAAGCTAGTATCTAGCGAAGTTAAGTCTGCGGTAGAACAAGCAATGGCTGAGAAGTTCACTGAGTTTTTATTAGAAAACCCAGTAGATGCAAAAATTGTTGTTGGGAAAATTATAGATGCATCACGTGCGCGTGAAGCGGCACGTAAAGCGCGTGAAATGACACGTCGTAAAGGCGCAATGGATCTTGCAGGTTTACCGGGTAAATTAGCCGATTGTCAGGAAAAAGATCCTGCACAATCAGAACTTTACATAGTGGAAGGGGACTCTGCTGGCGGTTCAGCCAAGCAGGGTCGTAACCGTAAGAATCAGGCGATTCTTCCGCTTAAAGGTAAAATTTTAAACGTAGAAAAAGCACGTTTTGATAAAATGCTGTCTTCACAAGAAGTTGCAACACTAATTACTGCATTAGGTTGTGGTATTGGCCGTGACGAATATAACCCTGAAAAACTACGTTATCACCGTATTATCATCATGACCGATGCGGACGTGGATGGTTCTCATATTCGTACTTTATTGCTTACGTTCTTCTATCGTCAAATGCCGGAAATTGTAGAGCGCGGATATATTTATATTGCTCAGCCACCACTTTATAAAGTGAAAAAAGGTAAGCAAGAGCGCTATATTAAAGATGACCCAGCACTTGTTGAGTACTTAACATCGCTTGCACTTAATAATGCAGCTTTATACACAAGTGCAGACGCATCTGCGCTTGAAGGTGAAGCATTAGAGAAAATAGTTCACGATTACCAAAATACAGTTAAAGTAATCGAGCGCTTAAAACGTAAATACCCTAACACGGTAATGGAACGTTTAATCTACCAAAGCGAATTAACAAAAGAAGACCTTGCAGACGAAGCTAAAGTAATTGCGTGGACAAAAGAGCTTGTTGACGATTTAGTTGACCGTGACGAAGATGCAACTATTTTCAACGCTGCAACTCAGTATGATGCAGAGCGTAACTTGTATTATCCTGTTGTGAATATTCGTCAACACGGTGTAGATAAGTCTCACGTACTAAGCTACGACTTCATCACATCGCGTGACTACCAACGTATTGCTGTGACTGGTGTTAACATTGCAAACATCATTACAGAAGGTGCTTATATTCAACGCGGTGAGAAAACAAAACCTGTTGATAACTTTGTGGATGCTTTGGAATGGTTGATCACTGAATCTAAGCGCG
This sequence comes from Pseudoalteromonas sp. ECSMB14103, assembly GCF_000813065.1. Lineage (NCBI taxonomy): Bacteria > Pseudomonadati > Pseudomonadota > Gammaproteobacteria > Alteromonadales > Pseudoalteromonadaceae > Pseudoalteromonas > Pseudoalteromonas sp. ECSMB14103. Next base: position 32,088 of record NZ_JWGY01000016.1, read on the forward strand.
GGATCTATATCCAACGCTACAAAGGATTGGGTGAGATGAACCCAGATCAACTTTGGGAAACTACCATGGATCCAGGCGCACGCCGTATGTTACAAGTAACAATTGAAGATGCTGTAGGCGCGGATCAGTTATTTGCTACGCTTATGGGCGATCAGGTAGAGCCACGTCGTGACTTTATTGAAACTAACGCACTACGCGTAGTTAACTTAGACGTGTAAAAACATATTTAGATAATAAAAAGGAGCCTAAGGGCTCCTTTTTTATTTTCTACAAATACACAAACTGCTTAAAACCTGAGTGTACACACGGTATACTAAGGATAATTTTCACGCTACTTCTTAGATAGTAAAAAGCCAAATATGCAAAAATACGACGTAAAAACCTTCCAAGGTTTGATCCTGGCTTTACAGGATTATTGGGCACAGCAAGGCTGTGTCATTATTCAACCACTTGATATGGAAGTGGGCGCTGGGACATTTCACCCGCAAACATTTTTGAAATCAATTGGCCCTGAGCCAATGTCTAGCGCATACGTACAACCGTGTCGCCGTCCTACGGATGGCCGCTATGGTGAAAACCCAAACCGCTTACAACATTACTACCAATTTCAGGTAGTCTTAAAACCATCACCAGATAACATCCAAGAGCTTTACTTAGGCTCACTAGAAGCAATGGGTATTGATACCCTAACTCACGAAGTACGCTTTGTAGAAGATAACTGGGAATCACCAACGCTTGGCGCATGGGGCTTAGGGTGGGAAATTTGGTTAAACGGTATGGAGGTAACGCAATTTACCTACTTCCAACAAGTAGGTGGATTAGAGTGCTCACCAGTAACAGGTGAAATTACTTACGGCCTAGAGCGTTTAGCGATGTATATTCAAGGCGTAGATAGCATTTACGACCTAGTATGGGCAGACGGTCCCCTAGGGCGTGTAACTTACGGCGATGTGTTCCACCAAAATGAAGTAGAGCAATCTACTTACAACTTTGAACATGCAAACGTAGAAGACTTGTTTGCGCAGTTTGATAAGTGTGAAGCTGAAAGCCAAAAGTTAATAGAAGCAAATTTACCACTTCCTGCCTACGAGCAAGTGATGAAAGCATCGCATGCATTTAACCTATTAGACGCGCGCCATGCTATATCGGTTACAGAACGTCAGCGTTATATTTTACGTGTTCGTGCGTTATCAAAAGCGTGTGCACAAAGTTATTACGATGCACGCGAAGCGCTTGGTTTCCCGCTGTGTAAGGATAAGTAAGCATGACAGCACAAAATTTATTAGTAGAAATTGGCACTGAAGAGTTGCCACCAAAGTCGTTGCGTAAACTTGCCGAGGCATTTGCTGCAAATTTAACTCAAGAGTTAGAATCGCTAGAATTAGCACATCAAGGCGTAAGCTGGTATGCATCGCCTCGTCGTTTAGGTTTACAAGTAAAAGCACTTGAAGCTAAACAACAGGACAAAGAAGTTGAAAAGCGCGGGCCAGCAACTAAAGCAGCATTCGATAGTGAAGGTAACCCTACAAAAGCAGCAATGGGTTGGGCACGCGGTTGTGGTATTGAGGTAAGTGAAGCACAAACACTTGAAACGGATAAAGGCGCATGGTTATTGCACATTGCTAAAGTAGCAGGGCAAGAAACTAAAACGCTAATGGCAGATGCTATCGCAAAAGCGTTAAGTAAATTACCAATACCAAAGCCAATGCGCTGGGGTGCGAATAAAACACAATTTATTCGCCCAGTTCATACCGTCACTATTTTATTTGGTAGCGAATTGCTAGAAGGTGAGATCCTTGGTAAGCAAGTAGGTAACCAACTTCAAGGTCACCGTTTTCATCACCCAGAAAAAATTAGCATTAACCATGCCGATGAGGTTTTTGATGTACTTAAATCTGCTTACGTTATTGCAGATTACGAACAACGTAAAGCGCAAATACGTGCACAAATAGAAGAAGCTGCAAGCGCAGTTAACGCTGTTGTTGCAATGGATGAAGATTTACTAGAAGAAGTAACATCACTAGTAGAGTGGCCAGTTACTTTAACGGCAACATTTGAAGAAGCATTTTTAGATGTACCAGCTGAAGCGCTAATTTACACCATGAAGGACGATCAAAAATACTTCCCGTTATTAGATCAAAACGGCAAGCTTTTAAATAAGTTTTTGTTTGTATCTAACATCGAGAGTAAAGATCCAAGCGTAGTAATTTCTGGTAACGAAAAAGTTGTACGCCCACGTTTGGCTGATGCACAGTTCTTCTTTGAGACCGACAAAAAGAAAACATTAGAAAGCCGTTTAGAATCGCTTGATACCGTTTTATTCCAAAAGCAGTTAGGTACGCTTAAAGACAAGTCTGAGCGTATTAGCGAACTTGCAGGGTATATTGCTGAGCAATTAGGCGCAGATAAAGACTTAGCAAAACGTGCAGGTCTATTAAGCAAAACAGACTTAATGACCGAAATGGTAATGGAATTTACCGATGTACAAGGTGTAATGGGAATGCATTACGCTCGCTTTGACGGTGAAGCAGAAGATGTAGCGCTTGCACAAAACGAGCAATACATGCCACGCTTTGCAGGCGACAACTTACCTACAAACCTAATTAGTTGTGCAGTAGCCATTGCAGATAAGTTTGATACGCTGGTGGGTATTTTTGGTATAGGCCAAGCACCAAAAGGTGATAAAGACCCATTTGCACTTCGTCGTGCTGCTATTGGTGCACTGCGTATTATGGTAGAAAAAGAGTTACCTCTTGATATTTTAGACCTAGTAGCAAAAGCACAAACATTGTTTGGCGATAAGCTAACTAATCTAAATGTATCAACCGACGTATTTGAATTTATGCTTGGGCGTTTCCGTGCATGGTATCAAGACGAAGGTATTGAAGTAGATGTTATTCAAGCTGTGCTAGCACGTCGTCCAACTAAACCAGTTGATTTTGACCGTCGTGTTAAAGCCGTAAGCCACTTCCGTACTTTAGACGCAGCAGAAGCCCTTGCAGCCGCAAATAAACGCGTAAGTAACATTCTTGCTAAAAACGACATCACAAGCCAAGGTAATGTTGATGAGAGCTTATTAAGCGACGACGCTGAAAAAGTATTGGCATCACAAGTGGCAAAATTTGCAACTGAGCTTGCACCACTTTATGCCGATGGAAACTACCAAGAAGCGCTTAGCCAATTGGCAGGCATTCGTGAAAGTGTTGATAACTTTTTTGACAACGTAATGGTTATGGCCGACGATGAAGCTGTTAAGCAAAATCGCCTTGCGCTATTAAGCCAGTTAAGTGGTCTATTTTTGGATATTGCAGATATTTCTGTTTTACAAAAATAACAACCATTAGCAATTTAAAAAGCCAGCATAACGCTGGCTTTTTAGTTTTAATACCTACCTAACTTAATTAAGCTAATAGGTATAATGAATAGGATGAAAATTGATGATTTCAATAAAAAAAATAATACCACTCGCTATTGCTGGGTTACTCAGTGCATGTTCAAGCCAAATATCAATTAACGATGTATTGCCACAAAAAGAACTCGACCGCACCATGTACCTGCGAGGCGATTTTACTTTATGGGACGCAGAGCCACAGTATCAATTTAACTTAGTGGGCCCAGCACTGTATCAAGCTCAGGTAAAATTTAGCACGCCAGGTAAAGTGTACGAATTCAAAATTGCTGATGCCGATTTTAGTGAAGGCTTTAACTGTGGTTACAGCGACTCATTCCCACAAGGTCAAAGTTTAACACTTGGGCAAGCTGCAACGGCAGACTGTAATACTATTTATAATTACTTTAGTTACACACCTGCGATAAAAGGCACATACATAGTAAGCATTGATTTTAGTGACTATGATGAGCCAAAAGTGACTATTACTAAGAAATAGCAGAATGTTTATAGTTGTCAGTTTTTAGCGTAAAGAGAAGTAAAAAACCGTACTTGATTTAACGAGCACGGTTTCTATTTTGAAACTGAGAACTGAGAACTGAGAACTGAGAACTGAGAACTTTACAACCCTTTCTTCACCACATACCTATACGGTGCTTCCTCTGCATCTTTAGCCACCAGCGTGTGATCCATAAATACACAAAAACTTGGTATATCACGGGTGGTTGATGGGTCATCAGCGGTTATTAACAGTGTTTCACCGTCGTTCATTTTACGAATAGCAGCACGTACCATCATTACTGGCTCGGGGCAGCGAAGGCCAATGGCATCTAATTGGTGATCGGGATTATCAAAATTCATAGTACGTATGCCTGTAAATAGTTTTCAAATCTGTGACTTTACGAGTAGTCAGATTTTTTGTTGCGCCAAAGTTTAGCGTAATTTTAAGTATATATTAACTATTTTACTTAGATCTGGATCAGTTTAAACTTCAGTTTATTTATATCAACGCTAAATTATAAACCCGATCACAACAACACAAATCTAAATTGCGTTAGTATAGCGCCTTAAAATTTGGCAAATAAAAAAGGCGAACTAACTTTCGTCAGTGCGCCTTTTTACTCACCAAGATGGTTTACGTGTTAAGAGTATTAGTCTTGAACACGCTCAAATACAGTTGCGATACCTTGGCCTAAACCAATACACATTGTCGCTAAACCGTACTTAGCATTTTTGTCTTCCATTAAGTGAATTAGCGAGGTGCTAATACGCGAACCAGAACAACCCAGAGGGTGACCCAGTGCGATAGCGCCGCCATTCAAGTTAACTTTTTCGTCAACCACATCAGCTAAACCTAAGTCTTTAAGTACTGGTAGTGATTGCGCAGCAAAGGCTTCATTAAGCTCAGCTACGTCGATGTCATCAATAGTGATACCAGCTTGGGCAAGTGCTTTTTTACTTGCTGGTACTGGGCCGTAACCCATGATTGATGGATCGCAACCGGCAACCGCCATTGCTTTAATGCGCGCACGAATTGGTAAACCTAGCTCTTTTGCTTTTTCTTCGCTCATTACTAACATGGCTGATGCGCCGTCAGAAAGTGCTGAAGACGTACCCGCTGTAACAGAACCCGAAGCTGGGTTAAATACTGGGCGAAGCTGAGATAAACCTTCAACTGTTGTTTCAGGACGAATTACTTCATCATCTTCAACTAAAATTAAAGAACCATCTGCTGCGTGACCTTCCATTGCTAAAATTTCGCGGCGGAAACGGCCTTCAACTGTTGCAGCATGTGCACGTTGATGTGAGCGATAAGCAAATTCATCTTGCTGCTGACGGCTGATGCCGTGAATAGTAGCAAGGTATTCTGCTGTTAAACCCATAGAGCCAGACGCTTGTGCAATTGAAGTTGCTAAGCCTGGGTGAAAGTCGTTACCGTGAGTCATAGGAACGTGGCCCATGTGCTCAACACCACCAATTAGGTAAGTGTCGCCTGCGCCTGTCATAATGGCGCGTGCTGCGTCGTGCAATGCTTGCATTGACGAGCCACATAAACGGTTAACTGTGGTTGCTGGTACTGAGTGTGGAATACCCGCAAGTAGTGATGCGTTACGTGCAACGTTAAAGCCTTGCTCTAATGTTTGCTGTACACAACCCCAATAAATGTCGTCGATTGATGCTGGATCAACCGCTGGGTTGCGTTCTAGTAAGCCCTTCATTAAATGAGCGCTTAAGTCTTCCGCACGCTTGTTTTTAAATACGCCGCCTTTTGAGCGACCCATTGGTGTGCGGATACAATCTACAATTACTGGATTATTCATGATATTAACCTTCCACCTTATAGAAAACACGGCCTTCTTCAGCCCATTTGCGAGTTTGCTCTGATACTTGGTAAATCGCACCTAGGTGAGCGTATTTGTCTGCTGCTGCAACAAAGTTAGCTAAACCAGTTTGATCTAAGTAACGGAACGCGCCGCCTCTAAATGGAGGGAAACCAACGCCGTAAACAAGTGCCATATCAGCTTCTTGTGGAGAAGCAACAATGCCTTCTTGTAAACAAAGAAGTACTTCGTTGATCATTGGAATCATACAACGGTCAATGATTTCTTGCTTATCGAATTCTTTCGGTGCATCAGTAATTGGCGCTAGTAGCTCAACGGCTGTTGCATCGCTTGATTTTTTAAGACGACCACGACGGTCTGTTTCGTACTTGTAAAAACCTGCTTTGTTCTTTTGACCAAAACGTTTTTCGTTAGCAAAAACAGTTACCGGATCTTTTTCTGCACGTGCCATACGCTCAGGGAAACCGTTAGCCATTACGCCAGTACAATGATAAGCCGTATCAATACCTACAACATCAAGTAGGTAAGCCGGACCCATAGGCCAGCCAAATACGTTTTCCATTACTTTATCTACTTTTGCAAAGTTAGCGCCTTCAACAACTAATTTGCTAAAGCCTGCAAAGTAAGGGAATAAAACACGGTTTACAAAAAAGCCTGGGCAATCGTTTACAACAATAGGAGACTTGCCAAGTTTAAGGGCGTAATCAACGACTGCGTTAATTGTTTTGTCTGACGTTTTTGCACCACGGATAATTTCTACTAATGGCATTTTTGGCACTGGGTTGAAAAAGTGCATACCACAGAAGTTTTCTGGTTTATCAAGTGCTTCAGCAAGTAGGTCAATACAGATAGTCGACGTATTTGATGTAAGTACAGTGCCTTCTGGCATGTTCTTTTCAAGGTCTGCTAATACTGCTTGCTTAACTTTAGGGTTTTCTACAACGGCTTCAACAATAATGTTAGCGTCTTGTAGGTCTGCATCGTTAAGTGTTGGCTTAATTTTGCTTAGTGTTGCCAACATTTTTTCCATTGGCATGTGGCCACGCTTAACTTTTGCACCTAATAATTTAGACGCTTCACCCATACCTAAATCAAGCGCATCTTGTTGGATGTCTTTCATTATGATTGGTGTGCCTTTATAAGCAGACTGATATGCAATACCGCCGCCCATAATACCCGCGCCTAATACTGCAGCTTGTTTAATTTCTACATCGCTGTGCTTAGCAAGTTTGCGTGCTTTACCTTTGATGAATTGGTCATTTAAGAAAATGCCCGTTTGCGCTGCAGCTTCGTTGGTACGCGCAAGTTTAGCAAAGTTAGCATTTTCGATTGCCATTGCTTCATCGCGAGTACAGTTTGCCGCTACTTTAATAGTACGCACTGCCATAACCGGAGCAGGATAGTGGCCTTTGGTTTTACCCATTACCATACCTTCTGCCATAGCAAAGCTCATACCTTGCTCAACACGGTTTAATTTAAGTGGCTGTAGTTTTGCGTTGCGTTTTGCTTGCCAATCTAGCTTGCCTGCAATCGCTAACTCAAGCGTTGCTACACTTGACTCTAAAAGTTTGTCAGCACTAACTACTGCGTCAAACGCACCTACTTTAAGGGCGTCAGCTGCGCGGTTTTCAGCGCCAGAAGTGATCCACATCATGGCGTTATCTGCGCCAATGATACGTGGTAAGCGCACTGTGCCACCAAAACCAGGCATTATGCCAAGTTTAACTTCTGGTAGGCCCATTTTAGCGCTTTCGCTTGCAACACGATAATCGGTAGCAAGTGCCCACTCACATCCGCCGCCAAGTGCTAAGCCGTTTACAACGCTTAGAGTTGGGAATGGAAGATCTTCAATTGCATCAAAAACGTCAGTTGCGTTTTTGATCCACACGACTAAATCTTCTTCAGGTTTAGTAAATGTAGGTAAAAATTCGAAGATGTCGGCGCCAATAATAAAGTGGTCTTTATCACTGGTAAAAACCATGCCTTTGATATCAGAATTAGCAGCTAATTCTTTTAATGCTGCTGCACAATCTGAAAGAGTTTTTTGAGATAATGTGTTTACAGAACCTGCAACACAAAACTTAAACTCGGCGATGTTTTCCTTTAGGAAGCTAACTTCAAAGGAATCGCTTTTATATAACATTTTATTCTCCCTAGTTGACGAACTAAGACTGGTACGATGAGTTTGCATTTCAATCAGTGTGCTTGCTTTGAGTAAAAAATGCAACGAAAAATTTAACTCGGTTACAAACGACTGGTTAAAATATAGCTGGTTTGGTGCTAAGGTGGTGAAAAAGCTTTTATTCACTACTTTAATTTTTTATTAAAGGACATTATGAAAAAACAATTATTTAGTTTTGCGGCAGCTGCTTTTATTTTTCCTCTTTATTCTGCCGAGGCTAGCATCGATAACGACGCATTTTTAGATGCTGAAAAAAAAGTACGCAACGCAAGTTACCGCGAGTTTAAAAACGTAGTTAATAACCTAAACCACCCACTAAAACCGTATGTAGAAAAAACATACTGGCAACGAAACCCGAGCATAAAATATCAAGCAGAAATAGAAGATTACTTAAATATATATCAGCATACGCCACTTGAATGGCCCGTTCGTAAAGTATGGCTGGAGTATCTTGAAAAAAATAATAGAAAAGCGGCGTTTATTCGTAATTACCGCGACACCAGTAACGCTGAATACACCTGTACATATTTGGGGTATCAATTAGATTTAGGCGCCCCAGAAAAAGCCATTTTAAATCAGGTGACGGATTTATGGACGGTGGGAAAGTCACAACCTAAGGAGTGCGATTCGTTATTCTCGTACTGGCGCAAAAAAGGCTATATGAATGCCGATACTGTATGGCAACGAATTACACTTGCCGCGCAAGGCGGAACGCAAAGCCTACTACCTTATTTAAAAACACTTTTACCAAAAAATGAGCGTTACCTTGCTGACTTATATTTAAAAGTTCGCCGCGACCCAAGCGCTGCGGCGGGGTTATATCGCTATAAAAATAAATCCCCTAAAGAGGGTGAAATTGCACTTTATGGTGTTAAGCGTCTAATTTGGCGCGACAAAGAACTAGCGCTGCGCGCATGGGAAAAAATAGAGCGTATGTTTAACTACAGCGATAAAGAAAAGGCAGATTTATACTACACCTTTGCTTTATCACTTGCTTCTAGCGGACATAAGCAAGCCAGTTTTTGGTTAAACAAAGTGCCAAAAGAGCGCCAAGACAACAAATTAATGCAATGGCAGCTTGGTAACATGCTTAAAACCCAAGATTGGGCAGGTATTGCTGCGTTTTTTACAGGCAAAGAGAATCTTAGTTTAGGTCAGCAATATTGGCTTGCGTATAGTTATGCAGAACGCGGTGACGATCAAACAGCTAAAAAAATGTGGCAAAGTATTGCGACTAACCGAGACTACTACGGTTTTTTAGCCGCTGCGCGTTTAGGTTTGCCGGTTGATCTAAATAATCAACCAAAAGTGGTGAGTGAGCAATTAATTGCAAAGGTGAGTAATGCCCCTGGTTTTAAACGTTCAAAAGCATTATATGAGTTAGAGCGTGTTACTTCAGCGAGACGTGAATGGAATTACTTAACAAACACTTCAAATGAAGAAGAAAAGCTTGCAGCCTCTGTTTTATCTACTAATTTGGGGTGGCACGACAGCACGATATTCACACTCGCTAAAATAAAAGCCTGGGATAATGTTGAACAACGTTTTCCATTTGCTTTTCAAGACATATTTGAGCGCTATAGCAAGCGTAATAAAATAGATGTAGCTTGGAGTATTGCTATTGCAAGGCGTGAAAGCTCATTTGCTCCTGACGCGCGATCAAGTGCTAATGCACGAGGTTTAATGCAATTGCTGCCAAGTACCGCTAAGTATGTAAATAAAGGCAGTGTGTCTAATAGTCGATTATATCAACCTAAAACAAATATTAGGTTAGGTACCAGTTATTTACGTTACTTGAAAAAGAAAAACCATGGTAACGAAATACTCGCTACAGCATCTTATAACGCAGGCTACCATCGTATAAAACGTTGGGTGCCTGATGATGCAATGCCAGCAGAGTTATGGATAGAGCTTATTCCGTATAGAGAAACACGCGATTATGTCAAAAATGTATTTGCTTACAGGCAGGTATATCATACTCGTATGGGCCGAGAGGGTAATTTACTGGCTCCCATACTGGAAATGAAAATAGGCGGTTAGTAAACATAAGTTTAAATAAGGGGGATTGTGCTTACAGTGGGCCATCCCCCTTTTTTGAGCGTAATAGCTATAAGTGGTAGACTCAAAGCAAGTTAAATTTAACAGATGGATTAACAATGGATAAATTAGCCGTTTTATACGCCGAACATATTGCAACACTGCAGCAGCGTACTCGTACAATTTGCGAAAGCGAAGGGTTAGAAGGATTAGTTATTCACTCTGGCCAAGCAAAGCGCCAATTTTTAGACGACATGTATTACCCGTTTAAAGTTAATCCTCACTTTAAAGCTTGGTTACCTGTTATTGATAATCCACATTGCTGGATTGTTGTTAATGGTAGCGACAAACCTAAGCTTATTTTTTATCGTCCTGTTGATTTTTGGCATAAAGTACCTGACGAACCACGTGATTTTTGGGCTGAGTATTTTGATATAGAACTATTGTTACAACCCGATCAGGTTGAAAAGCTACTTCCTTATGACAAAGCAAAGTACGCTTACATGGGCGAATACATAGAAGTAGCTCAAGCACTTGGCTTTAGCATAATGAACCCAGAGCCGGTGCTTAACTATTTACACTTTAATAGAGCATACAAAACGCAGTATGAACTTGAGTGTTTACGTAATGCTAACCGCATAGCGGTTGATGGCCATAAAGCTGCACGCGACACTTTTTTTAATGGTGGTAGTGAGTTTGATATTCAACAAGCGTACCTTATGGCTACACGCCAAAGCGAAAACGAAATGCCGTATGGCAATATAGTGGCGCTTAACGAAAACTGCGCTATTTTGCATTACACTCATTTTGAGCCAAACGCACCGCAAACGCATAACTCATTTTTAATTGATGCTGGCGCAAACTTTAACGGCTACGCCGCAGATATAACGCGTACTTATGACTTCAAAAAGCAGGGTGAATTTGCTGAGCTAGTTAATACAATGACGACGACGCAAATCGAATTAGGCAAAGGATTAAAGCCAGGTATGCTTTACGGCGACTTACATGTTGAGTGTCATAACCGCATAGCGCAAATTCTTAGCGACTTTAATATAGTTAACTTACCGGCTGCAGATATTGTAGAGCGTAAAATTACCTCTACTTTCTTTCCGCATGGTTTAGGGCATCACCTTGGTTTACAAGTACACGATGTGGGCGGCTTTATGAGTGACGACAAAGGTACTCATCAAGCATCTCCAGAAGGGCACCCATTTTTACGTTGTACACGTATGATAGAGAAAAATCAGGTGTTTACTATTGAACCTGGTTTGTACTTCATTGATTCGTTGTTAGGTGATTTAGCGCAAACCGACAACAAGCAATACATCAACTGGGATAAGGTTGAAGCGTTTAAACCTTATGGCGGTATTCGTATTGAAGATAACATTATTGTGCACGATGATAGTTTAGAAAATATGACGCGCGACTTACACTTAGATTAAGTGATAAGTTAGCAAGAGAAGGGGCCTAATGGCCCCATTTTTTTGGTTAAGTAAAATATGTCAGAATATAAATACCCAGCCGACGCTGTGTTTCACCAAGAAGAAGTTAAAAAAAGCACGTTTATTGTGCATATTGCACATACTCCCGATTTAGCCGCAGCTAAAGCTTTTATTAAAAGTATTGAAGATAAATACAGCGATGCTCGGCATAATTGTTGGGCCCATGTGGCAGGTAACCCCGGTGGTAGCCACGTGTATGGTTTTTCAGATGATGGTGAACCCAATGGTACGGCCGGTAAACCAATGTTAAATGTGCTGGTGGGATCGGGACTTGGTGAAGTTACTGCCGTGGTAACCCGGTATTTTGGAGGAATTAAACTTGGAACTGGCGGGTTAGTGCGAGCTTATGGCGGGTCGTTAAATAATGCATTAGCCAAATTAGACACCGTACTTAAAGTTCCAAGTGTTGAGCTAATTGGCAGCAGTGAATACAGTATGCAAGGCGCAATTGAGCAGCTACTTAAAACGCACTACCAAGTGCTCAACATTGAAAAGCAATTTACTGCTAATATTGATTGGGTGATCACCATTGATAGCCGCCAAGCACAGCAAGCAATTAAAGATATTTTTGATTTAAGTCACGGCGCAGTTGAGTTAACTATTAAAGAGTAATAACCTACACAAGTTGCATACAATGCATATTCATTCTATTTAACCAGGCTAATGCAGTTGAGCCTGAATTTACTAATAATAAAAGCGATTAGCTAAATGCAATTTCGTACCATCATAAAAATTCTTGGGCAACTTGTTGCGCTGTTTAGTATTACCATGGTGCCACCTGCTGTGGTGTCTTTAATTTATAAAGATGGTGGTGGTGTTCCTTTTGTTTTAGCGTTTATTTTCAGTATTATTATTGGCTTAATAGCGTATTACCCAAACCGACATGAAAACGGGGATTTAAAAGCGCGTGAAGGCTTTTTAATTGTGGTTTTGTTTTGGTTGGTACTGGGGGCATTCGCATCCTTACCTCTTATCTTTTTACAAGAACCTAATTTATCCCTTGCTGATGCGGTGTTTGAAGCCTTTTCGGGTTTAACAACCACAGGCGCTACGGTGCTGACGGGGATTGAATATTTACCTAAGTCAGTGCTGTTTTATCGCCAGCAATTACAGTGGTTTGGCGGTATGGGGATCATTGTATTAGCTGTTGCAATACTGCCCATGCTAGGTGTTGGTGGAATGCAGTTGTATCGTGCTGAAATCCCCGGCCCAGTAAAAGACTCAAAAATGACCCCTCGCATAGCCGATACCGCAAAGCACCTTTGGTATATTTATGTGTCGTTAACCATTGCCTGTATGTTGGCGTATTGGGCGGCGGGAATGGACTGGTTTGATGCCATTTGTCATGCGTTTTCTACCGTCGCCATTGGTGGGTTTTCGACTTATGATGCTTCTATGGGCCATTTCGACAGCCCGGTTATTAACTTTATTTGTGTATTCTTTTTAATCATTGCCGCTATTAACTTCTCCTTGCACTACGCTGCGGTGGCAAGCCGGAACGTGCAGGTCTACATTCGCGACCCCGAGTTTAAAGTATTTTTATGCATTCAATTGGCGCTGGTGGTTATTTGTTTTACTGTGTTGTCGTCGAACGAGATATACGCCAATGGTGATGAAACCCTTGACCAAGCACTATTTCAAGCGGTATCAATGAGTACAACGGCAGGTTTTGCTACCGATAACTTTTCAACGTGGCCGCTGTTTTTACCTATTTTATTAATATTTTCGAGCTTTATTGGTGGCTGTGCAGGGTCTACCGGGGGCGGTATGAAGGTGGTGCGCGTGTTTTTACTTTACCTGCAAGGCGTACGTGAGCTAAACCGCTTAGTGCACCCTCGTGCTATTTATTCAATCAAACTTGGCCGTAAAGCATTGCCCGATAAGGTTGTAGAAGCTGTGTGGGGGTTCTTCTCTGCCTATGCCTTAGTATTTATTATTATTATGCTGGCGCTTATGGGCACGGGAATGGATAATATTACGGCGTTTTCGGCCACGGCAGCGTGTTTAAATAACTTAGGCCCTGGGTTGGGTGATGTTGCCTCGCATTATGGTGCAATAACCGACGGCGCTAAATGGTTGCTGACTATTGCAATGGTATTTGGCCGACTAGAAATTTTTACTTTGCTTGTGTTATTTACGCCTACGTTTTGGCGCGGATAAAACACAACGTTTTACTACTATGTTTATGGAATGGATATGCCAGCAACGCATGCAGATAAATTAAATAATATACCGGTTGGCAGTTTAGTTGACTTAGAAATATTAACACCCACTAGCAGTAAGCGCGTGAAAACAGAAATGGTAGGCTTGCTTGACGAAAAGTTTATTATTTTAAACTTCCCTACAGCCAAACGTTTACCGGGTGCAAATGATTACTTACGAGATGGCGTCACCGTAGTTGTAAGAGCATTAATAGAGGGTGACGATGGACAAATAATTGCGTTTAGACAGCAAATTAAATCTATTGCATCACACCCCGTTAGGCTGATTTTTATAAACTACCCCAAGCAAGTTCAGCTATTTAGTTTACGTTCGCAAACCCGTATTCCAACTCTATTGCCTGCAAAACTTAAACTCAGTGATGACAAGGTACTCGATGGTGTTATAAAAGATATTTCGCTAACGGGGGCTATGTTTGATGTAAAAACTGACGCAGATCTAGAAAGCATCAAAGACTCACAATGCACTGTGGTATTAGGTAGTAATAGCAAAGGCTTTGAAGGCGAAGTGTGCAGCGTGAAAGATCATAATGCAGGCGTGCGTTGCGGTATTAAGTTATTAGCCAGTAAAGAAGAGATGAAAGCTTTTATGAAAGAGCACTTTATTGACCCCGCTATGATAGAACTCGATGCCGATTAGGTTTTAATGTCGCTATTTTGCAACAAAATAGCGACTTTTTACTTTATGAACGAAAATAAATTACCAACCTCTAAATTATTATTTTTTATTAAATAAAAACAGAGATATAGCATTCAAATTTTTTATATTTTATTTTATTTTTACACCTTGTTCAGTTTAAAACTTCCTGCTCAATACCTAATTACACCTTGATCATTTAAATAACTTCGCTTTGTGGTTTTTTACATTAAACCTAAATATCTGATTTTTAATAACTTATATTTTTTAATTAAACCAGCGTTGCTAAATAGCTACAAAAATAATGCTTAAATTTGCACTTTGTTCAGTATTTAACACGTAAGGCACTGAAAAATATAAACTAATAAATATTGGCATTTAAGTTGTAATAGTCTGGTTGTACTAATCGAAAAACGTGATTAACAGTAAGTACCAATCACTCACATACAACTTGAAGGATACATACTATGAAACGCATTAATAAAACATTAGCACTTATCGCACTCGCTTCTTCGTCAGCCGCTTTTGCAGGCTCTGACTTTAATACACTCGATGTAGACGGTAATGGTGCAATTAGCCAAGCCGAAGCATCAGTTGATGCAAAATTAATGAGCATGTTCTCAGAGCTCGATACAGACCAAAATGGTGAGTTATCAAAAGAAGAGTTTTCAAAAGCCTAAATTCAGTAAATGGAGTCCTGAGTTGCCAAAGACAACCTAAGTAGGCAAAGGAGCTTACGAAAAAGGATAACAAGGAAGTGAAACCATTTTAAAAGGTAATAAGCCCATTTTTTGATAGAACATTAAGCATGAAGGATTAAGTTATGAAACATTTAAATAAAGCACTAGCACTTATTGCATTAGCGTCTTCTTCAGCTGCGTTTGCAGCATCAGATTTTGACAGTTTAGATACCGACAGCAGTGGAGCAATTAGCCCAAGTGAAGCGGCAATAGACACCGATTTAATGGCTGAGTTTACAGAGCTAGATACAGATGGTAACGGTGAGCTGTCTAAAGACGAGTTTGCAAAATTTTAAAGTTAACCGGTATTGGTTTAGCTATTTTTCACAGACAGGGATCTTAGAAAAGGATTTCTCATTTTACTAGGAACATCACTATGAAAACATTAAATACAACACTTGCGGTTTTAGTTTTAGCATCTTCTTCAGCAGCTTATGCAGCGGTAGATTTTGCATCGTTTGATAGCAACAGTGACGGTGTTATAAGCATGGAAGAAGCTCAAGTAAACTCACAACTAGTGAAAATTTTTAAAGATTTAGACACAGATGGAAATGGTGAGCTTTCTAAAGAAGAATTTGCCAAAGTACAGTAGCATTGATAAGACCCAATCATACTCCACTAAAGCCGCCATGTTCAGCGGCTTTTTTGTGTTTGATGCGTTATAAAAATATAGCACTTACTTGGAAGAGCTTTTCTACTACGTTGATATGTTTTTTATCAATTAAAAACATAATCACGTGATCGCCCGACATAATAATGGTGTCGTCATGGGCAATAAGTACATCGTCGTTACGCACAATGGCCCCAATAGTTGTTCCAGCGGGTAGTTTTATATCGGCAATTGCACGGCCAACTACTTTGGAGGTGTTTTCATCGCCATGAGCAACTGCTTCAATAGCCTCTGCAGCCCCTTTACGCAATGAATACACGTTAACAATATCACCTCGACGTACATGGGTTAACAATGCAGAAATTGTTGCCTGTTGCGGCGATATGGCAATGTCTATTTCGCCACCTTGAACTAGGTCTACATACGCACCACGTTGAATAAGCACCATGGTTTTTTGCGCGCCCATGCGTTTGGCAAGCATGGCCGACATAATATTGGCTTCATCGTCGTTGGTAACGGCAATAAACACATCCACTTGTTCGATATGTTCTTCAGAAAGAAGTTCTTGATCGGAGGCGTCGCCACAAAATACTACCGTGTTGTCGAGCATTTCTGAAAGCTGTTCAGCACGTTCTTTACTGCGCTCTATTAGCTTAACGGTGTGATTTTTTTCAAGAGAGCGAGCAAGGCCTGCACCAATGTTACCGCCACCGGCAATCATTATTTTTTTGTATGAACGCTCAAGCTTCTGCAGTTCGTTCATTACGGCGCGTATATGTTTGGTTGCTGCGATGAAGAACACTTCATCGTCGGCTTCAATAACGGTTGTACCGAGCGGTTTAATGGCTTTGCCTTGACGGTAAATAGCTGCAACGCGAGTTTCTACATTGGGTATATGCTCTTTTAATGCAGATAGGGCATAGCCTACTAATAAACCACCGTAATAGGCTTTTACTGCAACTAGCGAGAGCATACCATCGGCAAACTGCAATACTTGCAATGCGCCAGGGTAGTCAATTAAGCGGCGTATATACTTAGTAACTAACGCTTCTGGGGCGATGTAATGGTCGATTGGTAAATCATCGTTTTGGAAAAGTTTTTCACGGTATTTTAAATACTGCTCAGAGCGAATTCGGGCAATTTTAGTGGGCGTATTAAAAATACTATACGCCACTTGGCACGCCACCATGTTTACTTCATCTGAGCTGGTTACCGCAATAATCATATCGGCATCGTCTGCGCCGGCGCGGCGCAAAACATCAGGGTGAGCACTGTGGCCCATTACACCTTGAAGGTCGTATTTATCTTGCAGTTCGCGTATACGGTTACCGTCAATATCTACTACGGTAATTTCGTTTTGTTCGCCTACTAAGTTTTCAGCTAGCGTGGCGCCAACCTGTCCAGCACCGAGTATGATTATTTTCATTATTTACCAGTGTATTAAGTAGTAATAAAAAGCCATTTTTAAATTTAAAAATGGCTTGTTGTACGCGTTATTAAGCCTTGTTTAACTAGGCTTTTTTAACCATTTTAGCGTAATAAAAACCATCACTTTCACCCGGAAGTAGCTGCAAACCCGGTGTGGTGAGGGTGTCTTTATCATGAAGTGGAATATGCTCTACGTCATCGTTATTAGCTAAAAATTTAGCAACTTGTTGTTGGTTTTCTTTTGGAAGAACCGAACATGTTGCATATACCAATGTACCACCAGGCTTGAGTAGAGGCCAAATGCTATTGAGTATATCGCCTTGTAGTGCGGCTAAGTCTTCAATGTCGGATGCACGGCGTAGCCATTTTATATCAGGGTGGCGACGAATAACGCCGGTTGCTGAACAAGGCACGTCTAATAAAATACGGTCGAACTGTTCATCGTCCCACCATGTGTGCGGTTGTGATGCATCACCACATTGTAGGTCGGCACCTAAACCTATACGGGTTAAGTTTTGCTTTACGCGTTCAAGGCGAGTGGCATCGCTATCAAGTGCAAGTACGTCGGCGTCGGCAAGCTCTAATATATGGCATGTTTTACCGCCGGGTGCTGCACAGGCATCTAAAATAACGTCATCATCTTTTGGCTCTAAAAAGCGAGCAGCTAATTGCGCTGCTGCATCTTGCACTGAACAAGCACCCGTATCAAACTCAGGAAGTGAAAAAACATCACGCGGCTTGGCTAGTTTAATCCCGTCTATAAAGTTTGGGTTTAATGTATGTTCTATATCGTTAGCCGTTAGCATATCACTGTATTCTTGCGTGCTAAATTGTGATTGATTTACACGTAACCACATTGGCGCTTGTTGCTGGTTTTCTTCAAGTATGGCTTCCCAGTTTTCTGGGTAGGCTTCTTTTACCTGTTTAATAAACCAATTGGGGTGGTTGTATAAACACACTGGAATAAGCTTTGCTTTTTCTTCAAGCTCTGCTTGCTGGCGTTGAAAGCTACGTAAAATAGCATTTATTAACCCTTTTAACCCTAGTGCACGCATTTGACCCAGTGCATTTACGGTCTCGCTTATTGCTGCATGCGGTGGAACGCGCATGTGCTGCAATTGATAAATACCTACGTAGAGTAAAAACTGAAAAATTCTGCGTTTACCTTTTAGTGGGCTTTCTACTAAATGTTGGCAGTAGTTTTCAAGGCTAGGTAAGTAGCGTAATACGCCATAACAAATTTGCTGTAACAGTGCTTTGTCTTTTGGTGGTAAACCTTGGCTTGCAAATGGTAGTTCTTGATTAAGCGAAGCGCCTTTATCAACCACGTTATATAAAGTCTCAGCGGCTAGCGCTCGTACGTTTTGTACTTTATTCATTATTTTCGCCTAATAGTGTGCCAGGGCTAACCCAGTCACTGCGACCATTTAAAAAGTCGCTAATTGCCATTGGTTTTTTACCCTGCGGTTGTAACTGAGTAATACTTAAAGCGTGTTCACCACAGGCAACCACAACACCGTTTTTATCACTTGTTAAAATTTCGCCTGGCTTACCTGATTGATCAACTACTTTCGCTTGGTATATTTTTACGGTTTGTTCGCCCATTTGGGTAAAACACACTGGCCAAGGATTAAAAGAGCGAATATTACGTTCTATTTGCACGGCGCTCATAGACCAATCTATATTTGCTTCTTCTTTAGAGAGTTTTTTAGCGTAGTTAGCTAGCTCATCATTTTGAGGCTCAGGGGTAATGTCGTCATTAGCTAACTTATTAACGGTGTCGATTAATGCACTAGGACCTAACTCTGCTAGTTTGTTATATAAACTGGCACTGGTTTCTGTGTCACTAATAGGGCAGCGGCTAATATGCAGCATGTCGCCGGTATCTAAGCCTTCATCCATTTGCATTATGGTTACGCCTGTTTCCTCGTCACCCGCCCAAATTGCACGTTGAATAGGCGCAGCACCACGCCAGCGAGGTAGTATAGAACCATGCACGTTTAAGCAGCCTAAGCGTGGCGCATTTAAAATAGCTTTGGGTAAAATTAAGCCATAGGCCACCACAATCATTATGTCGGCGTTTAAAGCGGTGAGCTCTGCAAGTGCCTCATCATTTTTTAATGACTGAGGCTGAAAAACAGGCAAGTCATTTTCAAGTGCTAGCGCTTTAACTTCGCTCGCTTTTAATTTTTTACCACGACCTGCTGGGCGATCTGGTTGACTATATACGCCCACAATTTCATGTTCGCTATTTATTAGCGCTTGTAAATGGCGTGCGGCAAAATCCGGCGTACCGGCAAATATTATGCGTAATGGTTGGATCACTGAGTTTTCCTAAGGTACTGATTACTGTGCTGCAAACTTAGCTTCTTTTTCAAGCTTTTTACGAATACGTTGGCGCTTTAATGGAGATAAGTAATCAATAAATAGCTTGCCTTGAAGGTGGTCTAGTTCGTGTTGAATACAAATAGCTAATAGCTCATCTGCGTCTAACACAAATTCTTCACCGTTTTCGTTTAGTGCAGCCACAGTCACTGTTTCTGCTCGGTCTACTTTTGCGTACGAGTTAGGCACTGACAAACAGCCTTCTTCGCTAATCGTTGACCCATCTTTTTTAATGATTTGCGGGTTAATTAATACCAGTGGTTCGTCACGCTCTTCAGAGACATCAATAACCACAATACGCTGGTGGATATTTACTTGTGTTGCTGCTAAACCAATGCCATTTTCGTCGTACATGGTTTCGAGCATGTCTTTTACAATTTGGCGAACTTGGTCGTCAACGTCTGCAACATCTTTTGCTATTGTACGTAAACGCTCATCTGGAAATCTTAAAACTTCTAACCTAGCCATTAGTTACCTTTTTCACTTGTGCTTAATTTAGGGTATTGTATGCTCTTATTTTAGCCATTCACGTTCACCTTTAACAGGTTTTGGGCAATAATAATGAAAAAACAATACAAGGAAGCTCAATGAAATTTCCGTTAGTTGCAATCATACTGGCACTAAGCACCTCTTTTGGGGCGATTGCTGATGTGCTAAAAATAAAAAAAGATGCACCAAAACAGTATGTTGTAAAAAAAGGTGATACGTTGTGGGATATATCTGGCATTTATTTAGATGAGCCATGGTTGTGGCCAGAACTATGGCAAATGAACCCGCAAATCGATAACCCTCACCTAATTTATCCGGGTGATGCGTTGGCACTTATATACGATGCTGACGGAAATCCACGTTTAGTTATTAATAAAGCGTACCGAAAGCTGTCACCTCAAGGACGTATTACCCCAAAAGGGTTGAATGCAATTACCACTTTACCTTTGCAAATGATTAAACCTTATTTAAGTTACGAGCAAGCGATTAACAGCGACGATATAAAAAATATGCCGTATGTGTTAGGTGCTAACGAAAACACAAAAACACAAACGTTAGGCCATATTTTATACGTTAAAGGTGACTTAAAAGTACATGGTGCTTATGCGATTTACAACGAGGGTGAACCCTACAGAGATTTAAACACAAGCGAAGTATTAGCAACGCGTGCATCGTACGTTGGCATGGCGCGAGCGTTTAGGAGTGGCGATGAAAGTAATGGTGTGCCGTCGTCATTACGTGTTGAGTCAGTAAAACGAGAAATTAAACAAGGTGATTTTTTAATGCCAGCAATGGAGGGGCAGTTGCTGCCAGCCTATTTTGATATTCACCGCCCACTAGAGCCAGTAGAAGGGCAAGTTATAGCGTCTCCTCGCCAAGTAAGAGAATTCAGCACGATGGATGTTGTAGTGCTAAACTTAGGCAGCGAGCAAAATATTGAACCAGGTCATGTTTTAGATTTAGAGCGTGAGTCACCTACGGTTATTGATGGCCCTCGTGGTCCTCGTTACCCAGAGGATTCAAGTAAATTTGAAAAACTGTTATCTGATGCAAGTCAGTTGTTTAGTAATAAAGCTGACGAAGATAATACAACATGGAAAATGCCTAAAGAAAAAGTAGGCGAGTTAATCGTATTCAAAGTGTATGACAAAGTAAGTTATGCATTAATAACAAAAAACCAGCACCCAATTCGCGTTGGAGATATTGCAGTTATTCATTAAGAAGTAGCGAGTCGGTGCTCTAGGAGAGAGCATGGATCAGTCATCAGGCAAGTTAGCTCACTGGCTTGCCTTTTATATGTGTAAGGGATTAGGCACAAAAACCTTATTAGCCCTATCTAAACACCACCCACTTGAGTCATTGTTTGACTTACCCCACGCTAAATTACACGAGTTAGGGTTAACGGCTAATCAGGCCAGTAATTTACTCAATACAGATTGGCAAAAAGTACAGCATTATGAGCGGCTTGTTGCAGAGCATAATATTGAAGTTATTTGTTTTTTTGATACACGTTACCCAGATTCACTAAAACACATAGCTAGCGCACCTTTATTACTATTTTGTAAGGGTGATGTGTCTTTACTTTCTAGCTCACAAATAGCCATTGTTGGTAGCCGTAACGCCACCCCAACAGGGCTTGAAATAGCCTCCGAGTTTGCCTACGAATTAACAAAGGCTGGTATTACTGTGACATCGGGCATGGCTAGAGGAATAGATGGCGCAGCACATAAAGGTGCTTTAGCAGGGAGTGGTAAAACTATCGCGGTATTAGGCACGGGTGTTGATATTTACTACCCTAAACGCCATAAACTATTAACAGAACAAGTACTCAATAGTGGTTTATTAATTAGTGAGTTTTTACCCGGAACCGCCGCTAACGCACATAATTTCCCTCGTCGAAATAGGATTATTTCGGGCTTATCTT
The DNA here is from genome assembly GCF_000813065.1 of Pseudoalteromonas sp. ECSMB14103. NCBI lineage: Bacteria > Pseudomonadati > Pseudomonadota > Gammaproteobacteria > Alteromonadales > Pseudoalteromonadaceae > Pseudoalteromonas > Pseudoalteromonas sp. ECSMB14103. The sequence goes on from NZ_JWGY01000016.1 coordinate 53,971, forward strand.
TAGGTGTATTAATTGTTGAAGCTGAAATTAAAAGCGGCTCATTAATTACTGTGCGTTATGCGCTTGAACAAAATAAAGAGGTGTTTGCAGTACCAGGCTCTATTAAAAACCCGCTTGCACAAGCCAGCCACTTTTTAATTAAGCAAGGTGCTAAACTTGTTGAAAATTTGACAGATATTTTAGATGAAGTGAGCTTTTCTTATCAAAGCGGTCTATATAGTAAAGAAGAGACGCTTCAGCAAAGTAGTGATTGTGAAGTTTTAAACAGTATTGGGTTTGAGGTAACAACTGTTGACGATATTGTACGCCGTGTTCAATGGCCAATAGATAAAGTACTGGCAAGGTTGCTTGATTTAGAGTTAGACGATCAAATTGAACGCATTTTAGATGGTTATATTAGGCTTAGCGTAGGAAGGTAGCATGTTCGATATTCTTATGTATCTATTTGAAAATTACATTCATAGCGAAGCTGACATTTTTGCTGAGCAAAATGAATTAACCGACGAGTTAGTTCGTGCAGGCTTTAATAAACCAGAAATATTTAAAGCCTTAAATTGGCTAGAGCAGTTAGCCGATTTACAACACAGCGATGAATCTCCTTATTTAATCGCTAACCCAGGGCGCGCTATTCGTATATTTACAGAAAGCGAATGCAATATGTTAAACGTCGAGTGCCGTGGTTTTTTAATGTTTGTTGAGCAAATTGGGGTTATTAACAGTATTACCCGTGAAATGGTTATGGATAAGCTTGCAGCACTTGATAAGCCAGCGATTAGCTTAGATGATTTAAAGTGGATAGTGCTTATGGTGTTATTTAATGTCCCCGGCTCTGAAGAAGCATATGAGCAAATGGAAGACTTAATTTTTGATGAGCCCACCGAGTTATTGCATTAATACCTTATGAATTTATTTATATAACCCAAATTACTAGAGATGAAGCGCATAGCATAGCTTGTATCTTTAAGTGGTTTGGGTATATTAGGCGAAAATTCACTTACCTCTTAGGAACACTATGAGTAAAATCGACCATTCGCTTTTCTCGGCGAATAAGCACGCCTTAGAAAAAGAATACGAAGTATGCCCACAGTGTGGTTCAGAGTTAGTGATCCGCAACAGTAAGTCAGGCCCTTTTTTGGGGTGTGCAAGTTACCCTCAATGTGACTTTATTAGGCCATTAGTACAACACGAAAGTAACGAAATAAAAGTACTTGAAGATTCCTCTTGCCCTCAATGCAGCAAACCGCTGGTGGTTAAAAATGGCCGTTACGGTATGTTTATTGGTTGTACGGGGTACCCTGATTGCCATTATATTGCAAACGACAACGAGCAAAAGGAACAAGAGGCTACGTTACCAGCATGCCCAAAATGCAAAAAAGGCCACTTAGTTGCTCGCAGTAATAAGTTTGGTAAAGTATTTTATTCATGCGACAGCTACCCTAGCTGTAAATACACGCTTAATAATAAACCTGTAGAGCAGCCATGCCCAAAATGTGATTGGCCCATCGTCATAGAAAGACACATGGCAAATGGTACACTACTGCAATGCCCGCAAAAAAGTTGCATGCATAAGCTTACTCAATAACGTTTAACATTTTTGGAGACTATCTTGTCAGAACTTTCAAATACGCCTTCAGCACTTACATGTTTAAATGAAGGTGAAGTTATTGTTTATCCAACAGAGGCTGTGTTCGGCTTAGGATGTGACCCCGATAATCAGCATGCTGTTGAAAAATTATTGGCAATTAAGCAGCGACCAGTTGAAAAGGGCCTTATTTTAATTGCTGATAATTATGGGCAATTATTAAAGTATGTTGATGATGCTAAAGTACCTATGGACAAACGTGCAGACATATTTTCTAGTTGGCCTGCTGCTATTACGTGGGTTATGCCAGCGGCAAAAAGCACACCAAAATGGTTAACAGGGCAGTTTGATACTATTGCGGTTAGGGTAACAAATCACCCAACAGTCAAGCGCTTATGCCAAGAGTTTGGAAAGCCACTGGTATCAACCAGTGCAAATTTAACAGGCCAAGAAACAGTAATAAGCATTGAGCAAGCAAAGGAGCAATTTGCTGATCAAGTTGGCTTTTATGTTGACGAGCCATTAGGTGGAAACACACAACCCAGCACAATAAAAGATGCCATGACCGGTAAAGTATTTAGAGGGTAATATGCAAAGCGAATTATTAGAACAAGTAAAAGCCTACTTTATGGCTTTGCAAGATACCATTTGCCAAGGGCTAGAAGCTGCAGATGGCAGTGCTAAATTTGTCGAAGATAGCTGGCAAAGAGCTGAAGGCGGTGGTGGCCGTACTCGAGTAACTACTGATGGTAACGTAATTGAGCAGGGGGGCGTAAATTACTCTCATGTATTTGGCGCATCCATGCCAGGTTCTGCAACCGCCCATAGGCCAGAGCTTGCAGGGCGTAGTTTTCATGCTTGTGGGGTTTCACTTGTTATTCATCCCAAAAACCCGCACGTACCAACAAGTCATGCCAACGTACGCTTTTTTATAGCCGAAAAAGAGGGCGAAGAGCCAATATGGTGGTTTGGTGGAGGTTTTGATTTAACCCCTTTTTACCCGGTATTTGAAGACGTACAGCATTGGCATCAAGTTGCACACGATATATGTGTGCCGTTTGGTAGTGATGTTTATTCAAAATACAAAACATGGTGCGATGAGTACTTTTACCTTAAACATCGTGATGAAACACGTGGGGTGGGTGGTTTATTTTTCGATGATTTAAATGAACCAGGCTTTGAGCAAAGCTTTGCATTTATGCAGTCAGTCGGCAATGGCTTTTTAGATGCCTATATTCCGATTATTGAACGTCGCAAAAACGATGAGTACACTGAACAGCAACGTGACTTTCAGCTCTACCGCCGTGGTCGTTACGTTGAGTTTAACTTAGTGTGGGATAGAGGCACATTATTTGGATTGCAAAGTGGCGGGCGAACAGAGTCTATTTTAATGTCGATGCCACCACTAGCGCGCTGGGAGTATAACTTTACACCAGCTGAAAACAGCCTTGAGGCAAACTTATATCAGTATTACTTGCGACCACAAGCTTGGCTTTCAAGTAAACCTGAAGAGCTAATAGCCCGAGAGTGGCAAATATAAACAATAAAAAAGACGCTTTCGCGTCTTTTTATTGTTTGTGATTAATGTTGGTTAATCATGTGGCTTGCTAGCTGAGCAAATGAATTTTTAAGCCCTTCTCGAAGTAGTGGGTTGTCAATTTCAATATCAAGAGTTTTGTTCATACAATACATCCATTGATCCCGTAAGTTCTGGTCAATTAAAAATGGCATATGGCGTTTACGTAACATGGGCTGCCCATGATTTTGCTCAAATAGTGAAGGCCCACCTAACCAACCAGATAAAAACTCGAAAAAGACTTGGCGAATTCTATCTAATGGTTGAGGATGCATATCATATAACGGTTTAGCGTATTCATCTGAGGCCATAATGTCGTAGAATCGTTCAGAAATAGCGCGTGCACCTTTCTCTCCGCCAATGATTTCGTAAGGCGTTTTTTCAGGTGTAGGTGTTTGATCTACTTTCTTAGGCTTAGATTTAGAAAAAAGTCGTTTAATCATATTATTTATCATCGATTATAGGCAGCACTTAGCTGCAAAGAGGTTGTTTTAAAATGGACAAATATGCGGTTTTTGGAAATCCAATTAAACATTCAAAATCCCCCGCGATACATAAACAATTTGCTATCTCGCTAGGTGAGCAAATCGACTATCGCGCAATATTAGCACCTATCGACAGCTTTGAAAAAACAGTATCGACATTTTTTGAGCAAGGTGGAAAAGGTGCGAACGTTACCATGCCATTTAAAGAGCAGGCGTTTGCAATGGCTGATGAACTTACACCGCTTGCTAAAATAGTCGGTGCAGTTAATACACTTAAAAAAAGAAACGATGGAACATTATTAGGAGATAACACCGACGGTGTTGGTTTTGTAAATGACCTCCTTGCTAACAAAGTTGTGATTACAAATAAGCGTATTTTAATAATTGGTGCTGGTGGTGCTGCAAGGGGGGTAATATTACCATTGCTTGAACAAAAACCCGCAGAAATTATTATTGTTAATCGTACCGCTCAAAAAGCAAAAGACTTAGCTCAGCTATTTGCTGAATACGGAAAAGTTTCAGGCTATGGGTTCGATGGTTTACCAGCAAGTAATTACTCACTAATTGTAAACTCAACATCTAGCAGCATGAATAACGAATTACCAGCCTTAGCTAAAAAGCACTTAACATGCTGTGATGTTGCATACGATATGTTTTATTCACTGACAAACACTATTTTTATGAACTGGGTTGCAGAGCATAATAACAATACTAAGCTTTTAGATGGTAGTGGTATGTTGGTAGGGCAGGCAGCACAAGCTTATTATGTTTGGCATAACAAAATGCCAGAAATTCTTCCCGTGGTTAAAGCACTTAAACAAGGCTCACTAAAATGAACCAAGCTGTACAATTTATAGATAGACTCGAGTTTAGAGAGCCTGATCACCAGTTAGTGTTTTTTGCTCAAGTGAGTGGCATGCTGGTGGAGTGTGTTATTGCGATAAGTACGCTTAAACTCACGGATGAAAGTCACGCAACAGATTATTTTGAAAAATACCGTTTTGAATACGAAGAACGTGCCGAGCAACTAATAGAAGAAGAAAGTTATAACTCGGCAGGTCAAATTGAAGTGGAATTAGTTAGCTTCAGCTAGATATTCATCTTTTAATTGGACATAGTTATCTGCCGATATCTTTAAGAAAGCGAGCTCCTGCTCAGTCAATGGACGGGCTTGCTTTGCTGGACTTCCTACATACAAATAGCCAGATTCCAGTCGCTTATTTGGTGGTACCAACGAGCCCCCACCAATAATAACATCATCTTCTACAATTACATTATCCATGACAATCGCACCCATACCCACGAGTATACGGTTACCAAGTACGCACCCATGTAGCATCACTTTGTGACCAACCGTTACATCGTCGCCTATTATAAGAGGGTAACCATCTGGATTACTTTTAGTTGCACGCGATAAATGTAATACACTGCCATCTTGAATATTAGAGCGCTCACCAATACGAATATGGTTAACATCGCCTCGAGCAGCAACTAAAGGCCATACACTGCTATCATCGCCTATAGTAATATCACCGACTAATACAGACGACTCGTCTATATAAACAGACTTATTAAACGCAGGGGTAATTCCTTTATAAGAACGTATTGCCATATATGCACCTTTAAATTAAACATATTAAGTGTATTAGTGTAGCAGTAGTGCTTATTTCAGCGCCAGTAAAGCCTATATTGTTTATAAAACTATCAGTTTTAAGGGCTTTCGCTCATATACTGACCGAACAGTGTTTTATTTTAGTTTTTCTTTGAAAAAGTACTTGCGTAAAAATCTGTTCTCCCTATAATGCGACCCCACTGAGACGGCAGGCGCCAACGCATAGCGAGGCAAGAGTTAATCAGAGAGTTAAGTAAAACTTCGGTTTTAAATTATCGTAAGAAAGTTTAAAGCAAAGTGTTGACTCGAAAAATAAAGGATGTATTATACGCATCCCTAGCGACAACGTCG
>NZ_JWGY01000017.1:0-48910 GCF_000813065.1 Pseudoalteromonas sp. ECSMB14103
CACGAAAAGCGGAGGCTAACACCGTGTGGGAGTCATTATGTCTATATGCCTTGGTTAACTTGAGAGGGACCTATCAATGTCGATGACTATGTACGTAATCTTATCTCTTAGTGATGTTCCAAATACGAACTCACTAAACGAATTATCAGAACAGTTAAACACTCCTGTTCAATATTTAGAAAATGTAGATTTAAAAAAGCATACTGGGTTTCTCCCTGTCAAACTGAAAGGCGAAGACTCTGGGGTGGAAACATATATGTCGCCTTTATCAGAGTTCTCAGATTACTTTCCTGCATTCGATTCCTCAGCTTTTATAGAGCCAGTAGTGGTAACATTTCGATGGGGCGGTGACATGAATGAAATGGTTGTGGCTTTAAATTCTGCTTATCTTCTCGGATATCAAAAAAACTCCGCTACATTCGAACCGCAAAGTGGTGTGTTTTTATCAAATGAACAAGTAAAAGAAGGTGCAGAGGCTATGTCTGCAAACGGCATATAACAAAGCAAATTAAAAAGTGCGGACAAAAAATAGTTGGCTTTGTTCGTACCTCACAAATTATAGCCAACTATTTTTAGCCGTTTATTTGCGGCGTTATGTTTTCTAGGAGTCAGTATGAGTTCTGCAGTGTTGAGAAGCATACTTGCGCCAGCTTTACTGATATTTTTCTACGTAATTTATGAAATGGGCATTCCACGAGACTTAGACTCGCTTTTAGGGTTTCTAATGTTTTTAGTTCTATTTTTTGGAATGTACTTTGTATTTTCAATATTTGGATGGTTTTTATTTGGTTTTCCGGCCCATTGGTTTATAACGAGATATTGTAATGGTAGCCTTATTTTTTATATTTTTGCCGCCGCTATATTTACGCTTGCGTTGAGTTGCCTCCTAGGGGTAATTCAAGCTGCTTTAATTTACGGTGTGTTTGCATTATGTCAGGCACTATTGTTTAAATACTTTTTATACAAACAAAAACATAACAAGAGCCTTAAGGCTCGCAAGCTCGCATCGGACAATTAACAATGGGTTATTGTCGCTGCGCTCAATAAGTTTAACCCATTGTTTATTCGCCGCTTAGGCGAGCGTTAGCTATACATAAGGATCTGCATGAGCATTGTTGCAAGCATTAAGAAAACTGTCTGGAATCTTGGAGCAATTTTATTTTTTATTTGGTTTGGATTTAAAGCTATAGGCTATGGAATGGATTTGCTACATGTTGAAGTTCCTTCAATATGTAACAATACCGACGTAGCAGAATTTCCTTCCCCAAACGGTAAAAAAATTGCGAAACTCAGTTATTCCGATTGTGGTGCAACAACAAATTGGCAATCAGGCATCAACATCGTTGATGTGGAAACTGGCAAAGTATTTAATGGCTTGTTTGGATTGGATGGAAAACCTGATAATTTAAACGTTGTCTGGACATCAAATACAAAGATAGTAGTTTCCAATTTCTCAATTGAAAACTTGCAGTGGTTTAATCATGATAACTTTGCGGGTGCATGGATAGAGTTGCAACCAAGTATGGCTAACAAGTCACTCAAGCAGGACAAATAACAGTTGGTTTTGCTCCTTCGTCGCTTATTTTAACCAACTATTATTTGCCTCTTAGTGAGGCGTTAGAGACTACGATGATATACGAACCTAAGGTGCTATTAATTGAATCACCATATAAATCAGATCGCAGTACGATAGTTGATGAAGTTAAACTATCAGATAACGGTTTAGATATTATTGTTGATTCAGAAGTGAGGGGGTCAGATCTTGACTTCAGACATTTAAAATCTTCAATGTGTACAATTGGCTGTTAGTTCAGCCACTAAGTTGAGTCTCGTTACTTGCAACATTTCCCCTATGTTTAGCCTAATTGTAATATGGTATTTTCAATGAATTTGTTTATGAAAAGCGATTTTTGTTCCTTTTAAATGGCCAGTCGCTCTCGCCGTTCAGTTACTTTACCTTGATGTGTATGTTCAATTTAACAATATATCTTACTTTACTTGTTAGTTGAGTTGCGTCTGGTACAATCAGTCAGTTATTCGCGTAAGCGAAACGTTGTAGATTAATTCGAGTGGGAATTGGATGAGAATTTTTAAAGCGAAAAGCCCAGCAGGATTTGCTGAAGAATACATAGTTGAGTCTATTTGGAATGGCGATTTCCCTCCAGGTTCAATTCTACCAGCTGAGAGAGAGCTCTCTGAGTTAATTGGCGTAACAAGAACCACATTACGCGAAGTGTTACAGCGTTTAGCGCGAGACGGCTGGCTAACTATTCAGCACGGCAAGCCAACAAAGGTTAATAACTTTTGGGAAACGTCGGGTTTAAATATATTAGAAACGTTAGCACGTTTAGATGAAGATAAAATGCCTGAGCTGACAGATCAGCTATTGTCTGCACGAACAAATATAAGTGCTATTTATACCCGTGCTGCAATTAAGCTTAACCCTGAGCGTGTCATTGAAATTTTATCATTAAGTCACGAACTTGAAGATACGGCACAAGCATTTGCTGATTATGACTATAAAGTGCATCACGAATTGGCCGTTGCAGGTAATAACCGAATTTATGTTTTAATTTTAAACGGTTTTAGAGGGTTTTATTCTAAAATTGGTTGTCATTACTTTTCAGATCCGGGTACCCGCGAGCTTGCCCGCCAGTTTTATAAAGATTTAACTGTATTAGCGCAAAATAATGAGCACGATGGTGCAATTTCGATGATGCGTAAATATGGTCATCAAACGGGTGAAATTTGGCAAAAAATTCGTGGCGATATGCCGTCGGATATAATGGACTAAACATTTTAAAAAAACCTGCATTTGCAGGTTTTTTTGTATTTGTGGTGTTTTAATTTTCTGTTCGGTATTTTCGATTGCCCACATCGGTAAATACGATTATCTTTTTTAAAACTTTATATCTAATATACAAAACAATTATGTGTAGGTGCTATTGGTTTTTAACTTTTAGCGCCCATATATGTACCAGCATTGCGAAAGCAATTGAAAACAAACTCAAAATATTTGGAGAATAAAATGGGTGTATTAGTAGGCCGCCAGGCACCAGACTTTACCGCTGCAGCAGTTTTAGGTAATGGTGAAATTGTAGATAGCTACAATCTACACGAAACAATTAAAGGTAAAAAAGCTGTAATCTTCTTTTACCCATTAGATTTCACGTTTGTATGTCCTTCTGAACTTATTGCATTTGATAAGCGTTTTGAAGAGTTTAAAAAGCGTGGCGTTGAAGTAATTGGTGTTTCTATCGATTCTCAGTTTTCTCATAATGCATGGCGTAATACGCCTGTAGCTGACGGCGGTATTGGTAAAGTACAATACGCACTAGTTGCAGACGTTAAACACGAAATTTGTAAAGCATACGACGTTGAACATCCTGAAGCGGGTGTTGCATTTCGTGGTTCGTTCTTAATCGACGAAGAAGGTAACGTACGTCATCAAGTAGTTAACGATTTACCACTAGGTCGTAATATTGACGAAATGATCCGTATGGTTGATGCACTAGCGTTCCACAGTGAGAACGGTGAAGTTTGTCCTGCTGGTTGGACTGAAGGTAAAAAAGGTATGGATGCAAGCCCTGAAGGTGTTGCTAAGTTCCTTTCTGAAAACGAAGGCGAGCTATAATTTAGCCCTTTTGTTTAAATAAAAAAACCGCCAGTTGGCGGTTTTTTTGTTTGTGTAGCGCTTAGAAAGAAAAGCTTACTTTAGTATAGATATAACGACCGCGTGGGTTATGAACACCCGAGGCGTAGCCGTATAAATCAGAATCACCGTCACCAATTGCAAATGGTGGCTCTTCATCAAATAAGTTATTAATACCTAACGATACTTTAGCAGAGTCAGAAACACGGTAAGACGTTTGTAAGTCAACCAGTGTTTGCGAGTCAACCATACGTGATGTATTGGTATCGAAATCTAAGTTACCATCGAAGTCGATATCTGGTGTATCTTCAAACTCACCAACATAACTAATGTTTAAGTTAGTGTTAAACGCGCCCATTTCCCAGTTTGTTGAGAAGATAAAGCGGTGCTCTGGGTACCCATATTCACCGGTATAATCGCGGCCATCTTTTTCAAATTTATCTTGGTATGCCCATTCTAAATTGAATTTTAATAAGCCTAAATCGTCAAGCGAGTGATTGTAGTTTGTTGAAATATCAACGCCCGACACTTCTTGCGATGATACGTTTTCAAAGGTGCTAAATATTTTTTGAATAGTACCTAACGCATCGCCACCATTTGGTGATAAACGAACACATACTGTGCTGTTTTGGTTATTACATTCAGAGGCGTAAATAGGGCCAAATTCTTGCTCGTCAATTTTGTTATCTTGTGTGATGCTCCACACGTCTACGCTCAGACCAAATTCGGCTGTTGGTGCCCAAATAAAGCCAACGTTCCAAGATTCAGATTCTTCTGGTTGTAGATCGGGGTTACCTGCAAACTCAATGTTGTAATCAAGTGCGCTACAGTCTTTCCCTGTTGCTTGACAGCGGTACGTGTCTACAAAAAACTGACTTTCTTGAGATGGACCTAAACCAACTTGTGCAAGAGAAGGGGCTCTAAAGCCTTGCGCCCATGAACCACGAACCGTAATTTCATCGGTTGGTGCCCAGCGAAGTGCAACCTTTGGATTGGTAGTGGTGCCAAAGTCGCTGTAGTCATCGTAACGACCAGCCAGTTGTAGCTCTAGGGTTTCTGCAAGCGGAATTGAAAACTCAACATACGCGGCGTACTGGTCTCTGTTTGCTGATGCTGATACAGATTCAGTACCAAATATTAAACCACGTTGGAATTGATCATCTGGGATATCGCTGACGTCTTCTTCACGGTATTCGATACCAGCGGCCATCATTACAACATCGTCGCCAAAGCTAAATGCTTCACCAGTAATGTTTGCGTCAAATGAAGTCATATGCGATTCGCCACGACGAACAAGGCTGGTGGTAATTCTGTCTACAACTGCCGGATCGTTGTATGTACCGCCGAATGGGTTGTAATTACCTGCGTCAATTTCTTGTTGTAAGAAATCAGTACGAACCCAACCTTGCGAGCGGTCGCCGGTTTGCATTGATTTACTGCGACCTTTTTGTACTGCTGTTTCCCAGCTCCAGTCGTTAATTTCGCCTTTTAAGCCAGCTACAATTCGCATTGTGTCTGATTCAATATCCCATTGGCGGGCACCCGCGTCTACAGTACGGTAGCGGCCAATTTCGATGTCTTGCCCAAATGGGTTATTAGGGTGATTTGCTGGTACCGTTAAGCCTGCATCTTCGTCAAGTGGGGTTGGTGCACCCGCTGCAACCGACGTATTGTGCTGAACGGCCATTTCTAAAAAGCCCGTAATGCCATTGTCAAAACGATATTCAAATTGCGATATTGCACCAATACGCTCAGCAGCTGGGGCTATGTAGCCAAACGGGCCATAATCAAATAAACAGCTTCCGCTTGCAGTTGCGTTTTCTGCTGGGCAATCTGGGTCAATTGTTTTTACACCATCAACGTAAAAGTAGCCAGGGAAGCCACGAGATGAACGGAAATCTTCACCGCCATAAGGTGATTGGTTTGCGGTACCCAAGCGGCCCATTTCATCTGATGAAAGCGATGTGTTTTTAAAGTAATCAATGATTACTGACGCACTGCTTTTTTCGCTAGTGGTACCCCAAACAACACTTGCTGTCGTTTCTTCATAGTTAGGGCCGTCAGTGCCGCCGTACCCTAAGTTTACTTCTACGCCATCGATATCTTTTTTCAAAATAACGTTAACAACACCGGCTACAGCATCAGAGCCATAAATTGCAGATGCTCCGTCTTTTAAAATATCAATTCGTTCAATAGCCGATACTGGAATGCTGTTTATATCGACAAATGAATTAGTTATCCCTTCTGCAAACGCACTAATTGAGACTCTGCGCCCGTTAATCAGTACAAGTGTTGCGTCGGCACCTAAGCCTCGCAAGCTTACAGCGGCAGCTCCATTTGCCGTCGAATCTTGGTTGTTACCACGTGTAGAAAAAGTACCACTGCCTGCAACAGGCATTCTTTCGAGTAGTTGTTGAAGGTTATCGTAACCCATGTTTTCAATATCGGCTTTACTGATTGATTGCACCGGTGATGGGCCTTCAATGTCAGAGCGTTTAATACGCGAGCCTGTAACTTCAATGCGTTCTACTTTTTTTGCTTCTTCAGCGGCGTAAGTTGTTGTTGTAAAGCCCGCTGATAATGAAAGTGTTGCGCCAATAATAATACTTGGCGTAAATGCAATTGATTGCTTCATCCTTAAATCCTTGTTGATATGTAATAAGTTTAGTTGCTCAATACCAATCCTTTTAAATTGTTAAATAAATCCCATATTTAAGCGGATTGATATAACAAGCGACGACATTAATATCATGTAACTTAAGTGTTAGCAATTAGACTGAAATGTGATTTTAGTATGGGTTTTAGTGTGATTTTGGATGATTTTAAAGCAGATGTTATGCGCTGAAGCAGGTTTAAATAGGCGCATATGCTTTATTTTAGAAATAAAAAATACAACCTCATTAAGGGTAATAATTAAATTAATTGATTCACAATAAAATTGTAATAAATTATTTATAGGTATATTCAGGCTGAATAATGGTCTTGTTGTGTATTAATAAAACAAATGGTGCTTGGTTTTTTTATAAAAAAAAGCCTAACTGAGTTAGGCGTTTTATTTAAACTTTGTGCTTCATTAAGCGCTCTTTTTCACGCGACCAGTCTTTATTTTTACCGTCTTCGCGTTTGTCATGCATTTTTTTACCTTTTGCTAAATGAAACTCAAGTTTCACCCAACATTTTTTCCAATACATGGCTGTAGCCACTAATGAATAGCCGTCACGTTCAGTTGCTCCCACTAAGCGGTCAAGTTCTCGTCTGCTTAGTAAAAGCTTTCGGTAACGCATAGGGTCGCAAATAACGTGAGTAGAGGCACTATTTAATGGTTGAATTTGACTACCAAGTAAAAATGCTTCGCCGTTTTTAAGGTGTATATAAGTTTCAGAGATATTTACTTTACCAGCTCGGATACTTTTTACTTCCCAGCCTTGTAGTTCGACACCTGCTTCAAACTTATCGTGTAAAAAATACTCATGTCGCGCTTTTTTGTTTAGCGCGATGGTATTGCTTGTCGATTTTGATGAATTTTTCTTAGCCATAGTGCCCTATAATATACGTAATGTGAGATGTTTTACATCGATTTTTAGTAATGATTTTAAAAAATTAGATCTAATTTATGCGTCATGAAAGTTTGGGGAAACGAACAAAGCTTGCTAAAATTCGCCCACACATTTGGGAGTGAGTATGCCACAAATAGAAAAAAGTGCGCTGGTTATGTACAGCACTAAAGAAATGTTTGATCTAGTTAATGATGTAGAAGCTTATTCTCAGTTTTTACCAAATTGTTCTGATTCAAAAATTGTTTCGCAGCAGCATAATAACATGACCGCGAGTATAGAAATATCTAAGGCGGGTATAAAAAAGTGGTTTACCACCGAAAACACCTTTATAGACGAACAAACCGTGTTATTAAAACTGGTTGATGGTCCATTTAAAACGCTTAAAGGGCGTTGGCATTTTCAAGCATTGGATGCCCATGCATGCAAAGTTTATTTAGAGCTTGAATTTGAATTTTCGAGCAAAATTATTGAGCTCGCGTTTGGTAAAATTTTTAATGATGTTGCAAAAAATATGGTAAGTGCCTTTACTTCGCGAGCTAAAGAAGTATACGGAGCGCGAATATGATTAACATTGAAGTTGTGTTTGCTTTACCTACCACTGCAACCTGTTTATCGATTGAGGTGCAGCCGGGCTGCACGGCCGAACAAGCGGTTATTCAGTCGGGTATTATTGAAAAGTGCCCTGAAATAGACGCAAATGCACTTACATTAGGTGTATGGAATAGAACGGTTAAGGCAAACTACGAATTAAAAGATGGGGATCGTATTGAAATATACCGTCCATTAATTGCAGACCCTAAAGATGCACGAAGAAAACGCGCTGAAAAGGCAAAAGAAGAAGGCCGAGCCAATAAAATAACGGGCGGTCGCCCACTCGAGCGATAATTTAGGTATAAAAAAAGGTAAGCAAAGCTTACCTTTTTACTTTAGCGACAATATTATTGTTCTAAAGGGGTGTTAAAATTTTCTGGCTGATCGTAGTCACCTGAAAGCGAAACAAGTTTTTCATTTTCAAAGTTAATCACTAGCTCTTTATGTTGCTCGTTTTCACGGCCTTTATTGAAGCTGTAAACATAACGCCATGTGTTGTTATCAAAAGCATCTGTGGCAATAGGACGGCCTAATACATAAATAACTTGGTCTCGAGTCATGTTTACACGAAGCTTTTCAACATCCGATTGCTCTAAAAAGTTACCTTGAGGGATGTTTATTCTGTATACCCAGCTAGAGCAACCTGCTGCAGAGCTAAGTGTTAAAGCGACGATAAGCCAAAGAGAAAAAGTTTTTAACGACTGCATTGTTTGTTGTGATCCTTATTTTTTATAATCTGCATGATACCGATTAGTCACTGAAGGTAAAACCCTTTTAAGCAATTGTTTTGAGTTAAGGGTATTAAGGTAATATTTTGACCACCAATAATGAAAAAAGTTTACAAACCCTAGAGCCAAAAACACATACTTCAGGCACTTTATGGCACTTATACATAGTGCAAACACGGTTTGGGCACTGGTATACCGGCATTACTACTAATGTAGGTAAGCGCTTTGCAACGCATCAAGCGGGTAAAGGGGCGAAAAATTTAAAAGGTAAAGGGCCTCTTATACTTATTCATCAGCAGGAAGTTGGGAGTAAAAGCGAAGCGAGTAAGCTTGAGTGTAAAATAAAAAAGTTACCAAGGGCAAAAAAAGAGGCTTATGTTTCAGCGTTTAAATCATCATAATGATGGTACGCTAACTGTTTAATAAAGCCCTCTATTGCGAGTACGGTACTTACATACTTAGGTATATCAATGTGCTGTACGGTGTCTTTAGTTGTGTGGTGGTGAGGGTCGTGACCCATTCCAAAGTAAACATACGGTATGTTGTTTTGCGCAAATGAATAATGATCGCTTGCCTTATGCCAATCAATATTTTGTGATTTAATTAGCCGATTCATTTGTTTTGACGAATAGACAGGTTTGATTGTTATTTTAGTGTTATTTAAGGCGGTGAATACGGGCTTAAGTTTTTGTTTTAATGAGTAGGATGTTAATGCATACACGCGGGATTTATGTTTTTTCACCCCAAGCATATCTAAATTTATATTCATTAAAATGTTATTTGAGTTAAGCGTTTGTGCAAAGTGTTTACTGCCATGTAAGCCATTTTCTTCTGCGTCAGTTAATACAAATACCAATTCGTAAGGGAATTCTTTATTTTGTAACGAAGACGCCAAGTAAAGCAGGGCAGCAACGCCTGTTGCATTGTCATTTGCCCCAAAATAATATTTCCCACCTCGCTTACCAAGGTGATCGTAATGGGCTGTAATAATTATTTTTTTACGTTGTGTAGATTTGGTGGGGACTGCAATAATATTAATGCCTTGTGCATGCTCAAAAATGCCTGACTTATAAGTAAACGTTTGCTCACTTACATTTAAGTTAAACTTAGAAAGCCTACTATGTAGGTATGCTCGCGTGTTTGCTGCACCTTCTGTTGCTGTTTTTCGGCCCATGAGCGCATTGCTTGCTAAATGGTTTAAATCATCAATAAGCTGCGTGTGTAGGGCACTTCCATAACTATTAGTGCACACACATATTAAAATTAAGCATAAAAAGTATTTAATGGTCATAGTTTTGCTGTTAATGAAAGTAATGCGTTTAATTTACTCTCATAACGTTTTTTGTCATGTAAAAAGTCAGCTTTTTTGCCTGCTTGTTCAAGATGGTATATCGCTTTTTGGGTGTTTCCCCATTTAAAGTACACGCTAGCTTGGCCAAAGTGGCCTTCGTGTAATGAAGGTGCAAGGCTATAGGCTTTTTTATAATGTGCTAATGCAAGTGCAAAATTAGATTGCTCAAACTCGGTATTACCAAGGGATACATGGTAATAAGGGTTGTTTTGACGCTTGATGTGTAATTTTTTTAAGATGTCAGTGCCTAACTCCGAACGGCCTGTTAACTGATACAAAACAGCCAAGTTACCTTGTGCAGTATTGTTGTTTTGATTAAGCAATATTGCGTGGGTGTAGGCTTTTTCTGCTTCAGCTAGGTAGTTTAACTGTCGAAACAACACGCCTAAGTTCCCCCACCCAGCACTGAAATTAGGGTCGGCTTTAACTGCGTGGCTAAAGTAGTTATAAGCTAAGTCGTACTGCTTATTAACAAGTGCAATAGCCCCTTTATTGTTATAAAACATGGCTGTGATAGTGTTTTTACTAATAGGTGTTGTTTTAAAGCGAGCCTGACGGCTATTAGGGT
Source organism: Pseudoalteromonas sp. ECSMB14103 (assembly GCF_000813065.1). NCBI lineage: Bacteria > Pseudomonadati > Pseudomonadota > Gammaproteobacteria > Alteromonadales > Pseudoalteromonadaceae > Pseudoalteromonas > Pseudoalteromonas sp. ECSMB14103. The sequence goes on from NZ_JWGY01000017.1 coordinate 10,448, forward strand.
CAAAGTCTATTATTAAGCGTTTTTTGCCTTGGTAAATAAATACAGACTGGTTAGAAGGTTCAGTGGCGGTATCAATACTTAAGTTAATGTGGCCTGTCAGTAAGTTAAATCCATTGTTAAGAGCCCAATATTCTGGGATATGAACTTTATTAAACCGCGCTTTTATACCCAAATAGTCAGCAAGGCCATACGCTAAAATAGAGAGCGATAAGCAATTTGCATTTAAGTTTTTAAAGGTTTGTGATGCGGTGAGGGTTGCCCCCGATTGATATGAAAGCGAATCATCACCATTTTTAAGTAAAAAGCTCAGTATATTGTGTGCTAGCGTTTGGGTAGATTGCTTACTTTTTAAATGGCTTTTGAGCTGCTGCTTGAGGCTGTCGCTAAGAGTAAATATTTCTTCTGGTGATTCTAGAGTATGTGACTCAAACGAATTTATTTGGAGCAGTTTAACTGGTGGTGCGACAAGCGGTGTTGAGCTGCATGCGCCCAGCGCAAATAGCCCTACAAATATGATCAAAAACTTAAATTGATTGGTTTGCATAACCACCTCCAAACTAATTGTAGTCGCAATTTTGTTTAGAGGAGGTGTTTAATACCAATTCGCGTTGATATCAACCCATTGGGATCATTGATTAAGCGAATTGGTATGGTTCAGAGGTTTTAACGGTGCTTTTCAAAGGTTGCCACTAAGGCATCTAATGTTTGAGCGCTGCTTGCTAGGTCACGAATAGCTTGCTCAGTATTCATCTGCTCACTCATGGCGTTGTCGCTAATTTCGCTAATTTGCTCAATGTTACGCCCTACATCGGCTACTACATTACTTTGTTGTTCGGTAGCCGTTGCAATTAGGGTTGCCATGTCATTTATTTGATTAGATGTTTCGCTAATCACATCAAGTAACTCAACGGAGTTTTGCATGGCCCCCACACTTTGCTGCGCTTTATCTTTTGACTGGCTAATATCTTTTACTACGTCATCTGATATTTGGGTCAGCTCTTCAATCATTGATTGAATTTCGTTAGTTGATTGTGAAGTGCGGTTTGCCAGCGCTCTTACCTCATCGGCAACAACCGCAAACCCTCTGCCATGCTCACCAGCACGAGCAGATTCGATTGCCGCATTTAACGCCAATAGATTTGTTTGTTCTGAAATACTGCGAATCGCATCAATAATACTGGCAATATCAACCGTCTTTTTAGAGAGTAGTGACACTTGCTCTGTTATGCCGTCAATGTCGCTTGCAAGCGCAGAGATAGTTGCTTGGCTTTGCATTACCTGATTGTGGCTTTGCATTGTGTTTTCGCGACTGCTATCGGTAAGTTTGGCGGCGTTAGCTGCGCTTTGAGCAATCTCTTGCACTGTTGCACCCATTTGGTTAATGGCTGCGGCTACAGAAATAGTTTGTTCTTTTTGGCTGTCTATAGCCTGAGAATTTCGTTTGGCTTGTTCAAACACATGGTCAGAACTGCGCTTTATATCGTGGCTTTCTGTGGCAACTTGGCCAATGGCTACTTCAATTTTACTAATAAACTGATTAAAACCCGCGCTTAAGTTATTAAGCTCGGCTTGGCTTGATTCGGGTAACCTGTATGCTAAGTTTGCGTCGCCAGAACCTAAACGAGAGAATAATTCGCCCATTTTAAATAATGGCGAAGACAACGAACGCGCTAATAAGTAACTAATTAGGCTAGCAATTAAGGCAATGATTAAAGTAAATGTAAATATTTGCCACTGAAGCGTACTTACACTTGCAAATACTTCACTTTTTGGCACTTGAGCCACAATAAATAAGTCAGTATTTTCTATCGGGGTCGCTGCTACGAGAGTGGCTTGGCCATCGAGGTCGATTTCTTTTAACCTAAATCCGTTTGAGCTTAATATTTCATTACTGATATTCGCTTCATACACCGAATCAACATTTGCTTTTGCTACTTTATTTGAATCCTTGTGCAATTGAATAAGGCCGCTTTTATCAGCAATAAATACAAACCCTGTTTGCTCAATTTTAAATTGTTGCAGTAGCTTTTGCATGTCAGTGATACTTTTTGCAAGTCCTGCTAAACCTTTACCATTTACTTGTTGATGGTTAATGAACATTTTTACGTCGTTCACTGACTCTTGGTAAATACTGATAGAGTAGGGTTTTCTTGATTCTTTGAAAGCAAAAAACCACCCATCGGCTTCATCGTTTTTTAATACGCGTAAAAAGCCCTCTTGATTCCAGTATTGTGCGGTGTTTCGGTTAGCCCACGATGCAGTGGCTAAGTCGTATTGTTCTACCAAGCGGTTAAGCTCTTTTAAAAGCAATGCATCGTTATTATTAGTTTGTGACCATTGTAAAATAAATTCGTTTGATGAGAGTTGCTCTGCAGCACCAATTAGCATGTTTATTTCACCACCAATGTGGTTACTAATTGTTTGCAGCTTACCTGGTAGCTCTGACTCAATCATGCGTTGTTCTATTATATCTTCAGAACTGTATAACGATGTAATGCCAATGAGTGCTGCAACAAAAATAGCGATGCCACTGCCAAGTGCTGTAATTTTTTGAGTAATAGAAAGGTTTTGTATCATTTTATAATAATTTTTTACAACGAAGTAGAATATGATGTTAGCACACAATTTATTTAGAGTTAAATAATGCGAATGAACAAAAAAATAGCCTCTTTTTAACTAAACTATAAGGCATAAAAAAGCCCACACGCAAAGCATGTGAGCTTGGTTTCTAACAAGCGAAACTTAAAGGATAACGTTAAACAATTTTTTTCATTGCTGACATGTAGCCACGTAATTTAGCGCCTACTATTTCAACCGGGTGCTCACGCAGCGCTGTATTAATTTCAATTAACGCTTTGTTGTCTACCTGGTTACTTTGCTCACCTAAGCCTTTACCAATTACATCTGTGTCAATATTTTTCATAAAGTCAGCAAGTAATGGTAAGCAAGCATGGTTATATAAGTAACACCCATATTCAGCGGTGTCTGAAATAGTACGATTCATTTCGAATAACTTTTTACGTGCAATGGTATTAGCAATCAGCGGTGTTTCGTGAAGCGACTCGTAGTATGCAGACTCTTCAATAATGCCAGCCGCTGTCATAGTTTCGAACGCAAGTTCAACACCTGCTTTAACCATAGCGACCATTAAAATACCGTTGTCGAAGAATTCTTGTTCTGAAATTTCTACATCACCAGCGGGTGTTTTTTCAAAATTAGTTTCAGCGGTTTCTGCGCGCCATTTAAGAAGGTTAGCATCATCGTTTGCCCAATCTTCCATCATTACACGTGAAAATGTACCGTCGATGATGTCGTCTTGGTGCTTATTATAAAGTGGACGCATAATAACTTTTAGCTCTTCACTAAGTTCAAATGCTTTCACTTTTGCTGGGTTAGATAAACGGTCAAGCATGTTTGTTACGCCGCCGTATTTAAGAGCTTCTGTGATCACTTCCCAACCAAATTGAATTAGTTTAGATGCGTAACCTGCATCAATTCCTTTTTCAATCATTTTGTCAAAACATAAAATAGAACCCGTTTGTAACATGCCGCATAAAATAGTTTGCTCACCCATAAGATCTGATTTAACTTCAGCAATGAATGACGATTTAAGCACGCCTGCGCGGTCACCACCTGTGCCAGCAGCGTAGGCTTTAGCTTGTGCTAGGCCATGACCTTGTGGGTCGTTTTCTGGGTGAACGGCAATAAGTGTTGGTACACCAAAACCACGTTTGTACTCTTCACGTACTTCAGAACCTGGGCATTTAGGTGCAACCATGATTACTGTGATATCTTCGCGAACCTGCATGCCTTCTTCAACAATATTAAAGCCATGTGAGTAAGCAAGTGTAGAACCTTGCTTCATTAACGGCATGATGGCGTTAACGACTGCTGTGTGTTGTTTATCTGGCGTTAAATTAAGTACTACGTCAGCTGTTGGAATTAGCTCTTGGTAAGTACCTACAGTAAAGCCGTTTTCAGATGCGTTTAAAAATGATTGGCGGCGCTCAGTAATAGCTGAATCGCGTAACGTATAAGACACGTCTAAACCTGAATCGCGTAGGTTAAGGCCTTGGTTTAAACCTTGTGCGCCACAGCCTACAATAACTAGTTTTTTACCTTTAAGTGCGTTAACACCGTCTATAAATTCGCTTGCGTCCATAAATTCACATTGCGCTAATTGCGCTAATTGTTCGCGTAAAGGTAAGGTATTAAAGTAATTCGCCATTGTTAGTGTCCTATAAATATGTTTGTTAGATGCGCTGTATTTTGCGCTTGTAAACACCATATTTAAAAATGTTACTTGCGTAAAATGATATATTTGAATTAAAGTATTTCAAAATATGAAATACTAGTGTTGCTATGGATCATAAGCATTTAAAATATTTTTTAGCGTTGGCTAAAACACTGCACTTTGCTAGAGCAAGTGAGCTTTGCCATGTGAGTGCGCCTACATTAAGTCGTAATATTAAACACCTAGAAGAAGAGGTGGGCGTTGCGCTATTTATGCGCGATAACCGCAGTGTAAAATTAACAAAAGAGGGAGAGTCTTTTATTGATTACGCCACTGCTACCCTCGCTAACTGGCAACGATTTAAAGCTAATGTGAAAGAGCCACAGCAACATATTTATGGAAAAGTCAGTATTTATTGCTCTGTTACCGCCTCTTATAGTTTTTTGCATCAAATTTTAGAGCAACTCAGAGCGCAGCATCAGTATATAGAAATAACTTTAAATACGGGCGACCCTGCACTAGCTATAAACCGTGTGCTCGATGGTCATGAATCAATGGCAATAGCAGCTAAACCCGGCAAATTACCCGCGCAAATTGCTTTTGTAGATATAGGCCATTCACCATTAGTGCTTATTGGGCCAAAAGTTCAATGTACGATTACTGAAAAATTAACATCAAACAATACAGAGCTTGATTGGTCTGAATTAGAGTTTATTGTGCCAGAACAAGGCTTTTCTAGGCAGCGCCTAGAAATGTGGTGGCGAAAAAACAATATTCACGGAAAAATTTATGCACAAGTGGCGGGGCATGAGGCAATGGTGTCTATGGTTAGTCTAGGATTTGGTGTAGCAATGGTTCCTAAAATAGTATTAGATAACAGCCCACTAAAAGACAAAGTACAGATACTTACACCAAAAATGCAAGCCCCTGAAGGCTTTGACATTGGCTTAGCAGTTTTAAGAAAAGAGCTCAACGACCCCGCTATTAGTGCTTTGTGGAATATTGCACAAACTTTAGACGCAAAAGCGATTTAGATTTTTTTACCGTTAAATAAGTTCATAAAATAGTATTATTATGGCTTGCGTAAAGGTTTACTATTACTTAACATTGAATGCTAATAATAAAAATGACGCTTGAGAGTTCTTTATGAATAATGCTGTATCACTTTCTCATTCCGCTCAGTATTTAAAAAAAGCAGTACCCATGATGGTGAAGTACCGTATGCCGGTAACACCTATTAATTATGCTATTTGGTATTGCTATTTTCAGGGTAGTAAACCGTCTTTAAACATTGAATTAGATCAAGTTATTTCAGAGCACCAAACATGCACTCAAAGTAAAGCAAAAGAAATATTTGATAAGCATCTTAGTGATGAAGATTTAGCTCTTTTTCAGGAAATGTCGGATAAATTTCATAATACGGTTGAAAATATCCAGCAAGATATAAGTATCACACTTGGTCATTCTAAAAGTTTCAGTACTTCACTGATTGACTCGCAGAACGAAATAAACAGCCTGATAGGTACCAACTCTTTTAACGATATTCTTGGTTGTGTTGAGCGTTTGACTGATGAGTCTATTGCAATGCAAGACTCTGCTCGCGAATTTCAAACAAAACTATCGGTTGCATATAATGAAATTAAAGACTTAAAAGAAGCGCTTAATCTTTCTAAAGAAGCTGCCGACACAGACCCATTAACAGGTTTTTATAACAGAGGTAAATTTGACTCTGATATTAATGACTTTTGCCGTGAGTACTCAGAGCAAACTACAGAAAGCTCCCTTGCTGCACTGATTATGTTTGATATTGATCACTTTAAGCGATTTAACGATGACTTTGGCCACCAAAAAGGCGATGAAGTTATTAAACTGGTGGCAAAAAAAGTAAAAGAAAACTTAACTGACAAAGCAAAAGTGTATCGCTACGGCGGAGAAGAGTTTTGTATTACTGCTTATTTTGACACCATAAATGATTTAGTTGCTTTTGCTGAGTGTATAAGGCAAGAAATTGCGAAATTAGCTATTCGTAAAAAACAAGATGTAAATAACAAACGTGCAATATCAGCAAGCTTTGGTTTAGCTATGCTACGACCGTTCACAAAAAGCTCAGTGCTGGTTGAGCGTGCCGATAGAGCACTTTATATTGCTAAGACACATGGACGCAACCGAGTAGAAATAGCCCCTGATATCTAATTATTATAAGGGGTTTAAATTTTTACTTTGTGTATAAAAAGTGTGAATGATTGTAATCAGCTACAGATAGTTTTAGGTAACCTTGTTACTATCCGTAAATGAATAATTTTATGTTCTGATTTACGCTGATGCGGTTTAATTTCTTTCTATTTACCATTCTTTGTTTAAATTTTTTGCTCACTTGTTTTACATTAAGTGCCAAGCCAAATACGTATTCGGATCAAGAGTTCTCAGAGCAGCATGTTCAATCTCATCAGCTAATTTTTAGTATTAACGCAGGGGTCGGTGTGATCACTAATCCTTTGCGTGGTGGTGATAATGTTCCTTTAGTCGTTATACCTCAAATAGCGTTTTATGCTGAAGATTGGTTTTTTGATAATGGCCGTTTAGGCTATTCTTTACTTCAAACTTCTAAACACCAATTTAACGTTGTTAGCGAGCTTAATACTGAGTCTCGTTTTTTTATAGATTGGCATCCAAGTAATTTGCTTACGCTGCAAAGCAGCAGTGCAGATAGCCCTTTTTATTTGCAGGCTGCAGAGGCCTCATCAGTAAAAAATGTTAATTTAAATGACCTACATAAACGCCACCTAGCCTTAGACACAGGGCTTGCTTATCATTATGTGAGTGATCACCATGTGTTTTCTGTTCAACTACTGCATGATGTGACAAATGTTTATAACGGTGTTCGCGGTGCATTACAGTGGCAATACCATACTCAACTTGGGCCCGTAAATATTAAACCATCGTTTGGTTTAAATTATAAATCTGCGGAACTAAATACCTATTATTATGGCCTTAAAGACGGCGAAACTTTATTGGGCCATGTTGAGGTTGCCAGCAGTTGGCAACCTTATGCAAAAATTGATGGGCGATTACCCTTAAGAGATGAATATTCTGTTCGTTTCCATTTAGCTTATTATGACTACTCGGCTATTAATGATAGTCCGCTTTTAGAGCGTGACTATTCAATGACTGCATTTATAGGATTCGAACGCACTTTTTAATATGAAACAATTAATGGTCATTTTATTTTTAGCGCCACTACTTATCCCCCTCAGTAATGCGCAAGCTGCGTCGTTTACTGTGTCACCCAAAGTATGTGTCATTTCTCAGGTACAGGACTTTTGCGATCTTGATTTAAAGTTTGAATGGCAGGGTGATGTGGTGGGGGATGTTTGCATATATGAACAGAGTAAAAAGATACATTGCTGGCAACAGCAGCGCGCAGGAGAGTTTAATTATAAAGCGCGTGTTCAGGTCGAAACCCTATACTCCTTAATCAATTCGAAATCTGGCGTGTTAATAGCTAAAGCACAGGTTGAAGTACAAAGTACTCATGTACAAAAAAGTAGGCGTCGGCTTCGTTCACCATGGAGCTTTTTTTAATTTAGGAGCAATCAATGCCAAAAATTCTACTTGTTGAAGATGATCTTGGTTTACAGCAACTCACAAAAGATTACCTTGAACATAATGGATTAGAAGTCGCAGTTTTAGAACGTGGTGATGAGGTGTTTAGTTATTTAGAAAATAATCACGCCGATTTAATGATCTTAGATGTTATGTTGCCGGGCAAAGATGGATTTAGCGTGTGTCGTCAAGTGCGTGATAAGTTTTCTTTACCAATTTTAATGTTAACCGCTAAAAGCGAAGATTTTGACCAAGTATTGGGTTTAGAACTTGGCGCAGATGATTATGTTATTAAACCAGCTGAGCCTCGTGTGTTACTCGCAAGAGTCAATGCGCTATTACGCCGAGGTCAAACAGTGACAAAAACGAGTGAAGAATTACAGTTTGGTGATTTAATCATTGATAAGACTAGCCGTATAGTGCAATTATCTGACAAAGAGATTGTGTTAACGTCACATGAGTTTGAGTTACTTTGGTTGTTAGCCTCAAACGCTGGCCAAGTGCTTAGTAGAGAGCATGTACACCAACATATGATTGGTCGCCAATATGACGGGCTCGATCGCACCGTTGATGTTCGAGTGTCGCGTATCCGTAAAAAGCTGGGTGATAATAGCGACAAGCCATTTCGTATAAAAACAGTATGGGGTCAAGGCTACTTATTTGTTTCCGATGCGTGGGATCTTTAAATACAAGGTTAATAGGCATTAATGGGAAAGCTGTTTGCAAGTTTATATATTTATATTGTGGTTTCATTGTTTGTTGTTAGCGGTGTTATAGAACAATTATGGCCATATGATGAATCGCAACAGCACGTTTTTCTTGATGACGAATTTGGGCAGTCTCTTTGGCTGCTTTCACAAACACCCAATGGATTAGCAAAATTAAAGGAGCACTACAAAAGCCTTGTTATTAGTCGTGCTGATTTAGCACTACCTCAAGAACAACTGGCTCAGTTAAATAGTCAGCACTATCTATATTTATATGACAAACAACAGCGAGTTGTTTGGTATATTACCCTTAATGACTCTGAGCTTTTGAAGGTAGGGCCTATAGGATTAGATACCCCCGTAACGACCTCTGTATGGCCATACGTATTATTACTTACTATTGTGGGTATTCCCGTAGGCTTATGGAGCTTTTTACTTTGGCGTGACTTCTCTAAATTGCGTAATGCATGTAAAGCCGTTGAAGGTGCTCAAGACTTTCAACTCTCTGATACTTCCAAGTCGTTTTTTTTACCAATTACTGAAACACTCAGTTTAATGCAACAACGCATCAGTTTTTTATTAAACGCTCAACAAGAGCTGACTTCGTCGGTTTCTCATGAATTTAGAACCCCCTTAGCTCGCTTAAAGTTTGCAACAGTAATGCTAGATGAACGTTTATCAGATGAAAAAAGTGAAGTTTATATTGCTAATATGAACAGCGATATTAATGAGCTTGAAAGTTTAGTTTCTGAGATGCTTGATTACGCAAAACTAGACTCTCAACAACCTAGCCTACAACCATACCCAACTGATTTGGTTGAGTTAATAAAAGTTAGCGTTGAAAAGCTTAATTTTGATAAGAAAATTAGTTTGGATGAAGCATTACCAAGTAGCTTGATTTACCAATGTGATCCGCATTTTATGGCGCGCGCTTTTCAAAATTTAATTGGTAATGCAATTAAATACGCTAATAGCCAAGTTAAGATATCACTTGTTACTCAGCATAACGAAGTACAGTTTGTAATTGAAGATGATGGCAGGGGCGTTGCTGAAAGAGAGCGAGAAAACGTATTTAAGCCCTTTACGCGGCTTGATAAAAGTAGAGGCAAAAAAACAGGTGGATTTGGCCTTGGGTTAGCGATTGTTGCTAAAATTATTGCTTGGCATCAGGGAAGTTATCGTGTTGAACATTCGTCTTTAGGTGGAGCAAAATTCATTATTAGCTTACCCATAGAGCAAAACTAAAAAATAAAAAAAGCGCCAAAAGGCGCTTTTTTTTGTGGTTAAAACCAAAATCAACAAGTAGCAATTAAATAGACCGCCAATTTATAAAATAGTTTCGTAAAATTTTATTTTTTTTCTAGCAATGGCATAAGCATTTGCTCTAAGCCATTTAGCTTAACCTCGTACATCATAGCTAACTGACTGCCTAGTTTTGAATCTGGAAAACCTTGCTGTTTAAACCAAACTAAGTAAGGTTCGGGGAGTAATAATAATGGACGACCTGAATATTTTCCAAATGGCATTTTAGTGTTTATGGCAATTTTTAATTGTTCCGGATCCATAGGTTTGCTTTTAAGTGTATCAATGGGGTTAGTGTAAGGTATTTTAGAGTAATAAAATAGGCTGTGACGGGCAAGAAACAGCCTATTGAGTGAGGGAGTAGGCCCTCTGATTTAAGAATTTTTGTTGGTGTAAAAAGCCCGACACAACTTTTGTTAGCTGGAGTCTAACTAGGTTGTATTTAACATGGGTTATATTTAACCAACGAAGACAGTTTACCTGTTTTTTGCAGACGTGGTGCATGCACTTGTAAAGGAATGTAAATACAATTGCTTTTTATTTATTTACTAATGAAAAAGAATTATTTTTGTGCCTTTACACATAGTAAATACTATTTTTCACCAAACAATTCTTGTTTTACATGTTCAGCAAAACCACTACCGGCTTCTAAGTAAAAGTTATACGTTGAGTGCACCCCCATACTTTCAAGCTCTTTTTGTTGATCTGGGTAGTTTGCAATTGCAGTAACTTGCCCTGTGTAGCCTGACGCTTGAAGCTGCTCTAATGCAAAAATGTTCTGCATGTGTTTTGGCATTGCTAACATGACCATTTCAACGTGAGAGTGGTTTACACGTTGCCAAAAATCAGGGTCGGTAGCGTCTGCAATCAGTACTTTACGGCCTCTACTTATATGTTTATCGACAACTTCGGGTTTTATATCTATACCCGCTACTAAATTGGGGTGAGTCGTATTGATAGTTTCATAAGCACCGGTGCCAATACGACCCATACCAAAAATAACAATTTTTGTATCATTAAGGTTTACTGGTAATTCTTCGGCTAGGCGTGTTTTGCTTTCAAACTTTACTAACCAGCTTTCTACTTTTACATATAATTCATTAGAGCGTTTGTTAAGGGGTGAGGCAATAACAAAGGTAATAGATACCGCAATAGCCATAACGGCTAACCATTCAGGGGTAATAATACCTGTTGAAGCTGCAACAGCGCATACAATCAAGCCAAATTCACTGTAGTTAGATAAGGTAAATGCGGTAAGTAGCGAGGTACGTGCACGTAATTTAAACGCGTTAGTAAACACATAATAAAGAATAACTTTAACAGGGAGTACAAAAATAAGCACAATGGCAATGATAAGCGAATCAACTGTTAATTCAGCATTTAAACCAATGCTTAAGAAAAAACCGACAAGTAAAATATCTTTTAAGTTGAGTAAGGATTTTGATAGCTCGCCCGCTTTTTTATGTGGGGCAAACATCATGCCTATGATCAGCGCACCCAAATCACCTTTAAGGCCTGCAAATTCAAATGCGTTATAACCAGCAACAAGCGCAAAAAAGAAACCAAATAAGGGCAGCAGTTCACCATGCTTAGAACGGTTGAGCATAAAATACATAATAGGGCGTATTAAAGGCAAGGCAATAATAATAGCCAGCGCCCAAATGTTCGGTACTTTTCCTGTACTAATAGCTAAAAATATAACCGCAAAAATATCTTGCATTACAAGTATACCAATAGCGATTTTACCGTGTAGGCTGGCCATTTCACCGCGCTCTTCTAATACTTTTACCGCAAATACAGTGCTTGAAAAGCTAAGAGCAAAGCCGATCAACAAGGCACTTTGCCAACTTAAGTCAACAAAAAGGGGCAGGGCAAACACACCTAATAACAACATGAAACCGCTAAAAATAGCGCTACTAAATATAATATGAAGGGAAGCAGGTGCCCACACTTGGGGTTTTATTAAGCTTTTTACTTTAAGTTTTAAGCCAATACTGAACAGCAATAAAGTAACGCCCAATGCGGCAATTGTATCAAGTAATTCTGTGCTTTTATAACCAGCTAGATTAAGCGCAAAGCCCGCCAGCAAAAAGCCAATAAGAGGGGGGAGTTTTAATTGATAAATGGCAAAACCACACACAAATGCGGTAGCAAAGTAGATTAGTTCCATAATACTTAAAATTACATCATTTGGTACTGCAGTGTAGCTAAAAACAGCGATTAATGAAAATTAAATTACCACTTGAGCTTTGTTTATTTAGTCGCTTTTAACACCTTGTTTGGATGATAAATGCACAAATTATGCGTATTTAACCCTTAAAAGCATTTAAATCCTACTTTTAAACTGACAACGGCTTTTAATTATGGTTAAGATGAGATAACGAAGACGTTTAAGTTAGGGCATATTTAAGAGCGGCTCAGCTTAAGGAGAATTATATGTTTAAAAAGATTTTAGCATCAGTAGGTATTGGCGCGGCAAAAGTTGACACTATTTTAGAGACTGAACATCTGCAACCAGGGCAACTTTTTAACGCTAATATTGTCATTACAGCAGGTGACGTTAGCCAAGAAATTGCAGGCTTAGATTTATTACTAATGACCCGTGTTAAAGTGGCTGGTGATGAAGGTGATTATTTTACTAATCATGTAATTGATCAATGGCGAATTACTGATATAGGTAAGTTGGAACCCGGTGACGTAAAAAGCATACCTTTTGAAGCGCGTTTGCATTCAGAAACACCGATCACTGAAATTAACGCGGGTTACAACCAGTCCCATGTTTGGTTAGAAACTGGACTAGATATTGATTTAGCACTAGATCCAACAGACAAAGACCATCTTCATATTTACCCAAATGAAGCAGTGAAAACGTGTATGCAGGCAATGGATAAATTAGGTTTTAGTTTATCTAAAGCCGATGTTGAAAAAGGTTTTTTACGTGCCTCTACGTTTGCTTCTGTTTCAGGGTGTTACCAAGAACTTGAATATAAACCTAACAGCAGAAGTTTATTTGGAATTCAAGAAATCGAGTTGTCATTTGTACCAGAGGCCCATAAAACTCACGTTTTAATTGAGCTCGACCGTGCATTTAGAGGCGATGGGTATATTGATGTAACCATTGAGCATGACCATGTAAACTTGTCTCAGTTATGTGATCAGTTAGAGCGTTTATTCGCTTAATACTTTTTATACTGTACAGCGATGAATGTAATTTTATTTTCATTTCGTACTATAGAGATACTAAACCCAGCTTCAGCTGGGTTTTTGCTTAAGGATTACCATGCATTTTAACTGTGAACCATTTGATAAACTGACCCCTCATATCTTGTTTTCAATTATGAAAGGGCGCATAGACGTATTTGTTGTAGAGCAAAAGTGCCCTTACCCTGAGCTGGATGATGTTGATACTTCTGAAACTACTCAGCATATTTATACGTTAGATAATATGCAGTTAATGAGCTACGCCCGTTGTTATGAAAAAAACGGACAGTACAGCGCAATTGGACGTGTTTTAGTGAGTGAGCATCACAGAGGAAAGGGGATCGCTAGTAAATTGGTTGAACAGGCAATAGCGTGTTGTAAAACGCATTGGCCTGAACAGGACATAGTTATCGGTGCGCAAACCTATTTACTGGACTTTTATAAGTCATTTGGTTTTAAGTGTACAGGGGATGCATATTTAGAGGACGGTATACCGCATCAAGATATGGTACTAAAAAATAACAACGGCTAGTTAAATTTATACTCATATAAAAGCCCACAAGTGTGGGCTTTTATATGAGTTGTTGTTAGCTTAGTAACGAGTGGACAAACACTGCACCTATTGCGATAGGGCACACAAACTTAGTATACCAAGGCCATATTTTCCAAAATAGCGTAGTTTGTACCTCGGGATTGCCCTGTTGAATGGCTTGTAGTAATGAATTTCTGTACCAAATCCAGCCTACAAAAATACAGCACATTAAGCCAAGTAATGGTTGCGCAACCTTAGTGGTAAGTGTGATCACTAAACCAAATAATGCGCCTAGGTTACACACAATCGTAATACTAACAACTGCTATCAAGGCCCCAATGACCCACGTTGCTTGAATGCGCTTCAAGGCAAAGCGTTCTACAGCATAGGAAACAGGTGCTTCAAGCATTGATATTGACGAAGTGAGCGCAGCTATACTCATTAGGGCAAAAAATGCAAAGCCAACAAATAGACCTACACTGCCCATACCATCAAATAAAGCGGGTAATACCTGAAATACTAAAGTATCTTCTGAGAGCAATTTTCCGCTGGCAGAAAATATCTCAACACCTTGTGCTTGAGCTACATACATAGCAGGAATAATAAGTAAACCAGCAACAAAGGCAATAAACACATCAATTAACGTTACGTATGCACCGAGAGAGACTAGGTTTTCTTTTTTACTAATATACGAGCCGTATATAATCATAACGCTTGTGCCAAGCGATAATGAGAAAAACGCTTGACCTAAGGCGCTCACAATTAACTGGGTGTCAAAAATAGACGAAAAGTCAGGTAACAAGTAGGCTTTTAACCCTTCCATTGCACCTTCTTGAGTCAGTACATAAGCAATTAATAAAAATAAAATCCCTAATAAAGCTGGCATCAAGCGCTTTGACCATTTTTCGATACCGTTTTCAACACCACGACTAATGATTGCTATTGTTAAAACAATAAAAACAAGGGTAAAAATAACGTTGCGAGTAAGTGATTGCTCGCTTAGCCAAGTTGATGCTGCGTCGGCTCCGGCCAAGGCGGCGATAGGTTGTGCTGTTGCACTAAGCATCCAACCTGCAACAATAGCATAAAAACTAAGTATAAAGCCGGCGCATAAAATACCCCCAAAGCCGACAATAAATGCAAAGTGTTTTTGCCAAGGTTTGTTAGATACTTTAGTTAAAGAAACGACGGCGTTAGCTTGTCCGTGTCGACCTATCATGAGTTCGGCCATTAGCGCAGGATAAGCTAAAAAGAAAGCCAACACTAAATAGGCAACTAAAAATGCGGCACCACCATTACTGGCTGTTTGTGTGGGAAAGCCCCATATGTTGCCCAAACCTACGGCAGAACCGGCGGCGGCCATAATAAATCCAAAGCGAGAACTAAACTCGCCTCTAACTGCGCTCATATTATTATACTTCTCTGTTTTTTAACGGCGCTGACAATCTACTGGAAATGTAAAAAAATAAAAAGTGCTTATTTGCTGATCCCACATAATTTAGTTTTCCAGTGGTGTGATTAATGCGCTGTTTTTAGTAAATGTTAGGAGTAGATTAAAATTAATGGGTTGATTTTGTTTTAAAAATGTTAATTACACCGCGTAATTTATACTTTACGATTTATAATGCTGGGTAATACTAAGGGTAAAGCAGGCTCCGCCTAAGTGCTTACTTTTGCTGACAGAAATAGTACCGTTATGCCAGTCAGCGACCTTTTCAACAATAGCCAAGCCAAGGCCATAGCTTTTATCTGCGCGGTTTCTATGATCTTCCTCTCTAAAAAATGGGCTTAATACATTTTTAAAGTTTTCTTGGGCAATCCCTGGGCCATCGTCTTCAACAGTTATGATAAGTTGGCGTTCGTGAACCTTGGCGCTCAAGTAGATATATTGTTCGGCAAAATCGCAGGCATTGGTCAGCAGGTTTGTAATTGCACGTGCTAACCAATGAAGGTCGGCCACAATAATGTCAGTTGAGCTATTAAGGTCAACACTTAGCATTTGTGATTCTAACTTAGGGGCAAGCTGAACTAAAATGTCTTCAAGGTAATGCTTTATATTTGTTGAAGAATACGTCAATTTGTTTGCGTTTTGTTCAAGTGTTGCAAACGCTAAATAACTTTTAAGCATGGATTCCATATGATCTAAATCGTTTTCCATACGCTCTAAATAGGTTTTTATTTTTTTCTCATCATGGGTATCTAAGGCGGCATCTAAGCCAAAGCGAAGACAGGCAATAGGGGTGCGTATATCGTGCGATAAACTTGATGCCATTAATTTATTCTCAGCGACAAGTTTTTCAATTTGGCTCGCCATACGGTTAAACGTTAACTCTACATCTCTTATGTACGTGAAATGCGAGGCGTTAATTCTGGCTTGTGTATTGCCTGATGCAAACTGTTTAGCAGCCTCATTGAGTACACTTAGTCGCTTAGCGAGTGGCGCAATAATGAATCCCATTAAAATGCATAAGCCAGCATAAAAAAGCAAAGTTAAAAATATATCATTTCGTTTATCGGTGTCTGCGCTTTTTTTAAGTCGCATAGAAATATGAAAGGGGTTTAGCGCTTGGTTGCTATACAGCATATAAAAACCTTGCTGATCTTCTAAAATCAATCCGCCAACAGCATGCATTTGAAGTAATAATGAAGGAGGTAAAGCAAGTGATTCATTAGGTTTATAATCGATTGATAGATCAAACTCTTCACCTAGCTGCTTAACATATGCGCCACGTTCAGAGGTGGGAATATTTGCCAGTTGTTTACTAAATCCCATCATCATTTTACTTTGCACACTAAATTCGTCTTGTGGGGTATGTGCTTGCTGGCTAAAGGCGTCTATAAGCCACCCTAAAACTACAATAGATACCAGTGCGCTGCCAAGTAGTGATATGTAAAACTTTTTCATTTAAGCATACAGCTGTAAGTTACCATGCAGTAGAGACGAGCAAGTAACCACGCCCCCAAATTGTCTTAATTTTTTCAGGGTTTTGTGGATCGTCGCTAAACTTTTTTCTTAGTGCAGAAATAAGCACATCGACACTTCTATCAAGTCCGTCGTATTCACGTCCTTTAGTGGCTTTAAAAACCGCGTCACGTGATACAACTTGGCCTGCATTACTTGCCAAATAATGCAGGAGTAAATATTCAGCACTGGAAATATTAACGTCTTGGCCGTTAAATTTCACGTTTCTCGATTCGGTATTAATATTAAGCGAACCGACCGAAATTGTGCTTTCTACTTTTTCCAATTTATTGGGCTCACTGCTTTGACGAAGTGCCGCTTTTATACGAGCGAGCAAAGCGCGCGGGCGTACTGGTTTCATTATATAATCGCTCGCACCTACCTCTAAACCTATAACTTCATCCATTTCTTCATCACGTGCTGTAAGCATAATAATAGGCGCATTATAAAAGCTACGAAGTTCTCTACAGACACTAATGCCATCTTGACCAGGTAACATAATATCAAGTAGGACAATGTTTGGGTTCAAGGTTTTTACCTGACTGACAACTTCATCACCTCGGTGACAAACATAGGTAGTGTAGCCTTGTTCAGTTAGGTATTCGGCTACCCACTGAGCCAATGATGCATCATCTTCTACTAATAAAATAGTGCCGTAATTATCCATAAATTATCCTTAATGCAGTGGCTAAAATAATCGCCAGCGACGTTTTTTTTGTCTGTTTTGATATACCCACTGAAGTTTTACTTCTGCAGTGCCAATTATTTTTGATGTATTACTATCAAATAGTTCAAATGCGATACTTTGCTTAGAATCAAACGCGTAATTTAATGTGCCTTGTTGCTGTTTGAGCCAACATTGCATAATGTATTTTGATGTTGCATCGCGTAGGCAATAATTACCAATAATGGGTTGGTGCCACGTAATAACAACGTCGGCATAACAATCGCGGCCTTCACGAAGAGCTACGCACGTATCAGGAACCGCGGTTAAAGTATTTTGTGTATCGCTAGATTGCGCAAGTGCTGATACAGGAAAAATTATTAGCAAACAAAACCATCTAAAAAACATAACGTAGGCCTACCTTGGCTTTATGCTGATACCCTTGAGAAATAATTGGGCTGTCGTCGATTTCTGCTGAAAACCATGTGGAAAGAAAGCCAGCTAGAAAAACCCAATCTTGGCTTATTGGGTATTCAGCATGAAATTCAAATATTAGGCTGGTACTTGCATGTGCATCATAAAAAGGTCGGTTTTCGGCTACTTCTTCTTGGTCAATGCCAAAATAATAATTTGTAAAATCAGCTGAATAAGCACTTACGCCAACACCGGATCTAAATTCCCAGTTTCGCCACGGTAAAATTTGGCTAAAGAAGGTGTTAACAACCCAGCTGTTATGGGCGCCAGAAACATCATAAAGGTATTCAAATGAAATTTGAGAGTTTTCGAATCGGCGTGTAAGCCTTAGACCAACACCAAAATCATAGCGACGAGACTTTATGCCATCAAGCTCTGCAATTACACCACTGTTATAAAAGCCAAGGCCTTTCTCGTCAAAGCCTGCTTGGGTGTTCGTGCCCAGTATATCCAAGCCCCAATCATACTTATCAATGATACTATAGCCGATAATAAGACCACCACTGAGTTGGTTATGGTCAAAGTCGAGATAAAATCGGTCGTAGGATACAGCAAGGCTTAAATCGAGCTCTAAATCGGTGTCGTAGGCATTGGTGCCGATTAGGTAGGTATCTTCTACAAAATAACTTGCCCCTGCGCTCCAGTCCCATGCAAATCCTTGAGTGGGCTCAAGCGTGTTGTCTGCATAATAACGATTACTTGCTTGGGCTGAGGTTGCTATAAGGCTCAGACTAAACAAGACAATACTAAAAAGAGTACGGTTAAGTAAGGTATATTTCATCCACGTTGAGCCTGATTATTTGTTGTTATAGTGCGTAGTATATTGTTAAGGTGTACCCTTAATCTGTAAAAAAATGTAGCAAATGTTACTTTTACTGAACTTTAATTTTATCTATTAAGATACTGCTTAAGTAAAATTGCATCATAGGTGTTAGAGCACTGACTTCTGTGCGGCTACACGGACCACTTAACTTACTTAGGCTAGATAATTTAGACAGCATTTGATACTCAGGGATTTTCACCTCTTTACCCACTCTAGCTAAACGTGCTTCTTCTGTGTTTTGCTGGTGGATAAATGCAACAACCTCTAGTTCGTTTGTAATTCTTTGTTCTTCACTTAAGCTGTAAATTAGCGGCTCTCGGTGAAAGCTGGCACTATCTATTGACGACGTTGCAAACCACACCACATCGCCAGAAGCTTTGTGTGTTAAACGCATATTAACTTCTGCAAAAATAGATGCACATTGCTGCGTTGGGTATTGCTTTGCAATATTTTCAAACAAGACAAATGGCTTTTCAGGTGTGGCAATTGAATACTGTGTGTTTTCTTTAAATGTTAAGTCGAGCTTTTGAATAGTCAGCGTGTAATCACTGTTATTTTTACTCGTAACTTTAAGCTGTTTATCGTTAAGTGCTTGGCTTATTTGCGATAGTAGAGTGTCGGTTACACTTGCTTTATCGGTAATTATTTTTACAGTTTGATTTTGTAAAACTTTGTGTGCAGGTAATTGCACCGACTTCACTTTTGGTGAAGCATGCTCTGTTTGGTATTTAAGCTGATATGTTTGCGTTGTTAATGCTGGCTTTAACGGCATAGCCAAAGGTTCTGCTGGTTGTTTGGTAATGGCACAACCTGATGAAAATAAAACAAAAAGTAATACAACTAAAAAACGCATAAATACTTAACACCCACAAAAAGTACAATAATTTTTGTATTGTACGTTAGTCCAAAGAAAAGTTCATGATATTATGCATACAGAGGCAGTTAAAAAGATAAAGTATTAAAAAATGAAGCGCTTACCACTTTTAAAGTATTGCTTAACTGCAGTGTGTTTTGTGTATGCAACCGTTAGTTTTGCAGCGCAGCAAGACCCAAATTGGGATAGTTTTGTAAAAAAGTATGGCCGTTACGCAGAAAAAAAACTCACGAGTAAAGGCATTCCAGGAGCGGCACTTTCGATAGTTAATTTAGGCAATAGTGATTACATCCATGCGGTCGGACGAACAAAAGCCCGAAATGGTCAAAAGGTTAATGTTCACACTCGTTTTAGACTGGCGTCGGTGTCTAAAACATTTGCAGGCTCTCTGGCTGCAAAATTATCTAGTGATGGGCTCATAAAATTAGATAACTCCGTCAGTAATTACTTACCTGATTTTATAGGCACAGAATACGAAAAAAACTTAAAAGTTTATCACTTACTTAGCCATTCTAGCGGCTTGGTGCCAAACGCATATGACAATTTAATTGAGTCGCGAATGGATTATCCCGATATAGTACAAAAGTTAGTGACGGTTAAACCTATTTGCGAGCCTGGTATATGCTACGGTTATCAAAACGTCATGTTTAGTTTAATTGATGATGTTATTTTAAAAAGTACAAATAAAGATTATTCACAATGGCTAAATGAAGGCATTTTTCAGCCACTTGATATGGTTGATGCTAGCTTGGGTTATGAAGCCATGGTGGTTGATAGTAATTACGCTTTACCGCACGTACGTGGGAAAAAACGTTGGTACACTGCAAAGCTGAAAAAAAATTACTACAAAGTTGGACCAGCAGCTGGTGTTAATGCCAGTGCAAGCGATATGGCTATCTGGTTAAAGGCGCAATTAGGTCACTATCCTGAAGTGTTGTCACTTGATGCTTTGTCTAAACAAACTCGGCCCTATACACGCACAAAAAAAGAAATGTACCGCAGGGTGTGGAAAAAACAGTTAAACGAAGCTTATTACGGTTTAGGTTGGCGAGTATACAATTACGATAATGAAACCTTGTATTACCACAGTGGTTGGGTGCAAGGATACCGAAGTGATTTGGTGGTATTCCCTCATTTAAATATTGGCTTTAGCTTAGTGTTAAACGCCGAAACAGGGTTAATTAATGAGTTAACGACCGAGTTTATTAATCGTTTATTGACGTACAAACGTGAGCAGACAATATGAAAGTAAAATACGGTGTTTTTATCTTGTTATGTGCAGTTTTATTTAATAGCCAATATGTATTTTCGGCTCCAGAAAAAATATACCTTTTTCGCCATAGTGAAAAACTAGCAGGTAAAAACCCAGCGTTAACTCAGCAAGGCTATAAACGGGCAGAGCAGCTAGTCACATTATTTAAGCAATTTGATAAGGTACATGTATTTAGTAGTAACTATAAACGTACTTTACAAACAGCAGGCCCACTTGCTGCGCATTTTGATTCTGAAATAAAGATTTACAATGCTAGAGATTTGGCAGATTTAAAAAACCAGATAGTGTCTTTGAATGGCGTAGTTGCTGTGATTGGTCATAGCAATACAACTCCAGAACTTGCAACGTTGCTTTCAAGTGAAAAAATAGAACCAATGAGTGAAATGCAGTTTTCACGCTATTTCTTGTTAAGCAAAAAAAAGCATCATGCAGAAATCAAATATTTACTCAAAGACTTAGAAATGAATTTTACTTTTTAGAATTCAGGGCTAAATAAATGATAAAAAACCAGCTGATAGCTGGTTTTTTATTAAGCGCAATAAATTACTCAGGAAGTAAATTAGTTACGCGGCAGTTGAATTTTTTTCTCAGGGCTTTGGCGATAAAGCACAATAGTGTGGCCAATTGTTTGAAGCTTTGTCGCACCGGTTTCACGAACGATAGCTTCAAAAATAAGCGCTTTGGTTTCACGATCGTCAGTTGGTACTTTAACTTTGATTAATTCGTGAATTTCTAGTGCACTTTGAATTTCCATCACTACGCCTTCGGTTAAACCGTTAGAACCTAGTAAAACTACAGGCTTAAGGCTATGTGCCTCGCCTTTTAAAAACTGCTTTTGTTTATTTGATAATGTCATGTTTATACAAATTTTGCTGAATATGGCTTGAATTAAGGGTATTCTAACGCCATCTAGAGAATATTACTAATTAGTTGCGTGTAATTTATGACAAATAAAAAACAGTCAGCCAGTTCACAGCGATGGTTGAAAGAACATTTTGATGATAAATATGTTCAGGAAGCGCAAAAAAAAGGCTGGCGTTCAAGAGCGGTTTTTAAATTAGATGAAGTACAAAATAGAGACAAGTTACTTCGCCCTGGTATGACTGTGGTGGATTTAGGGGCTGCCCCGGGTAGTTGGTCACAGTATTTAGCCGAGAAGGTAGGTGACAAGGGGCAAGTTGTTGCTTGTGATATTTTACCTATGGACTCTTTAGCGGGTGTTGATTTTTTACAAGGTGACTTTCGTGAAGAAGCCGTGTTAGATGCTTTATTAAAACGCATTGATGGAAAAAATGTTGATGTGGTACTCTCTGACATGGCACCGAACATGAGTGGTAATAACTCAGTGGACCAAGCTGGAAGTATGTATTTAGTTGAGCTTGCGCTAGATATGTGTAATCAAGTTCTAAAGAAAAATGGTGCATTTATTGTTAAGGTTTTCCAAGGCGAAGGCTTTGATCAATACTTGCAGGATGTACGTAATAGTTTTAAAGCAGTGAAAATACGCAAACCTGATGCCTCACGTGCCCGTTCTCGGGAAGTATATATAGTAGCGACTGGATACAAACTGTAGTACAGTTGCTTGGCGTTTAGTTGAATTTAAATTAATTGGATACAAGAGGTTAACCCCTTGAGCGATATGGCGAAAAATTTAATACTATGGCTGGTCATTGCAGTTGTGCTTATGTCAGTCTTTCAGAGCTTTAATGGTGGCGAGCAAATCGACCGTCAAACAAGTTACAGTCAGTTTGTAAAAGATGCCCGAAATGGCTCAATACAAGAAGTGGCAATCGAGAGCACCAGTGGAACAATCACAGGTACTAAAAATAATGGTGAGCGCTTTCAAACCATTATGCCAATCTACGACAAAGACATTTTAAATGACTTACTTAAAAGTGATGTAAACGTGAAAGGTGTAAAGCCTGAAGAACAATCATTTTTAGCAAGCATATTTATTTCTTGGTTCCCGATGATTCTGCTTATTGGTGTATGGATTTTCTTCATGCGTCAAATGCAAGGCGGAGGCGGTAAAGGCGCTATGTCATTCGGCAAGAGCAAAGCACGTCTAATGAGCGAAGATCAAATTAAAACTACGTTCGCTGATGTTGCTGGTTGTGATGAAGCAAAAGAAGACGTTACCGAATTGGTGGACTTCCTGCGCGACCCGTCTAAATTCCAAAAATTAGGTGGTAGTATACCTAAGGGTGTACTTATGGTTGGACCGCCAGGTACAGGTAAAACGTTGCTTGCTAAGGCTGTTGCCGGCGAAGCAAAAGTACCCTTTTTCACAATTTCGGGTTCTGACTTTGTTGAAATGTTTGTTGGTGTAGGCGCATCGCGCGTACGTGACATGTTTGAACAAGCCAAAAAAGCAGCGCCTTGTATTATCTTCATCGATGAAATTGATGCAGTAGGTCGTAAACGTGGCGCAGGCATGGGCGGCGGTAACGATGAGCGCGAACAAACATTAAACCAAATGCTGGTAGAAATGGATGGTTTTGGTGGTAACGAAGGCATTATTGTTATTGCTGCGACTAACCGCCCAGACGTATTAGACCCGGCATTACTTCGTCCTGGTCGTTTTGACCGTCAAGTAGAAGTTGGTTTACCTGATATACGCGGTCGTGAACAGATTATTAAAGTGCACATGCGTAAAGTACCATTAGGTGACAACGTTGATGCAGCTGTTATTGCTCGCGGTACACCCGGTTTTTCGGGTGCTGATTTAGCTAACTTAGTCAACGAAGCCGCACTTTACGCCGCACGTGGTAACAAACGTGTTGTAAACATGGCTGAGTTTGATGCTGCTAAAGACAAAATCATGATGGGCGCAGAGCGCAAGACCATGGTGATGAGCGAGCAAGAGAAAGAAATGACGGCATACCACGAAGCCGGCCATGCAATTGTTGGACGCATGGTGCCAGAGCATGACCCTGTTTATAAGGTATCTATCATTCCACGTGGCCGTGCGCTAGGTGTGACTATGTATTTACCAGAGCAAGATCGTGTTAGCCATTCTAAAGAGCTTTTAGAATCAATGATTTCTAGCCTTTATGGTGGCCGAATCGCTGAAGCACTTATTTACGGTGCCGACAAAGTGACTACCGGTGCGAGTAACGATATTGAACGTGCAACAGACATAGCACGTAAAATGGTCACACATTGGGGGTTAAGTGAAAAACTTGGACCACTACTTTACGCCGAAGATCAAAACGAAATGTACATGGGTGGTGGCGGTAGTCGTGCATCTAACATGTCGGATGATACAGCTAAAGTAATTGATGCAGAGGTTCGTTTATTTTCAGATAGAAACTACGAGCGTGCCGAAAAAATATTGAAAGAGAATATTGATATTCTTCATTCAATGAAAGACGCGTTAATGAAATACGAAACGATTGACGCTAAGCAAATTGACGACTTAATGGCGCGCCAGCCAGTGCGTGAGCCACGCGATGCTCATGACCGTCATGAGCCTAAAGCACCACAAACAGACTCTGTAAAGGAATCTGTTAGTGATGAAAGCCAATCAACAACAGAATCATCTAAAAAAGATGAAACAAATGTTGATGACAAAGCTGAATAATCGTTAAAATACTCAAAAAGCCCCGTACTTCGGGGCTTTTTTGTATCGGTTTAAATTTCGCTCTAATTTTTAGTTAGATTTGTTTGAATTCTGAAAAGCAAACAAGGCTCATTATGAACAACATTATTAACTTACCAAATGGTCGAGAACTAAATTTAATTGAGCCTGTGATTATGGGTATATTAAATGTAACCCCTGATTCATTTTCAGATGGTGGTAAATTTATAGACCCCAGCATCGCTGTGCAGCGCGCATTACAGTTATTAACTGATGGCGCAAAAATAATTGATATTGGTGGTGAGTCTACTCGACCAGGTGCTCAGGCAGTTAGCCTTGATGATGAGCTTGAACGAGTGGTGCCAATAATAAAAGCAATACGTGCTCAGAGTGATTGTGTTATTTCTGTTGATACGAGTAAAGCTGAGGTGATGAGGCAGGCTATTTTAGCTGGTGCAGATATGGTAAATGATGTTCGCGCATTACAAGAGCCTGACGCACTGAATGTTGTTGCACAATTTGAAAACATCGCAATTTGCTTAATGCACATGCAGGGTCAGCCCCGAAGTATGCAAACATCTCCAGAATACAGTGATTTAATGGGCGATATTAATGAATTTTTTAAACGTCGCGTTAGTGCCTGTGAGGCGATGGGAATAAAAACTCAGCAGCTTATTCTTGACCCAGGCTTTGGATTTGGAAAAACATTAAGCCATAACTACGAAATTTTAACCAAATTTAATGATTTTAATAAGTTAGGTTTGCCATTGTTAGCGGGGCTTTCTCGCAAGTCGATGATTGGTAACCTGTTAAACAGAGATACAAGCGAACGAATGGCCGGCAGTTTAGCTGGCGCACTTATTGCCGCACAAAATGGTGCAAAAATAATACGCGTTCACGACGTAAAAGAAACTGCAGATGTACTTGGTGTTTACCAAGCGTGTATAAAAGGAATAATAGAATGAAACAAAGAAAGTATTTTGGCACAGATGGCGTACGTGGTTTAGTGGGAACAGCGCCAATCAACCCTGAGTTTGCAATGAAGCTGGGTTGGGCTGCAGGACGTGTGCTATCAAAAGGTGGAACAAAAAAAGTTATTATTGGTAAAGACACACGTATTTCTGGTTACATGCTTGAAACAGCCCTTGAAGCAGGTTTAATAGCCGCCGGTATTGATGTTGTTCTGCTTGGCCCAATGCCTACGCCGGCCGTTGCTTATTTAGCACAAACATTTAGGGCTGAAGCCGGTATTGTAATAAGCGCATCACATAATCCATATTACGACAACGGTATCAAATTTTTTAATGGTCAAGGTTTAAAACTTGATGATGCTGTAGAGCTTGAAATAGAGGCAATGCTTGATGAGCAAATGACCTGTGTGGCTTCAGATAAGTTAGGTAAAGCAACACGCTTGGCAAGCGCAGACGGACGTTATATTGAGTTTTGTAAGAGTCAATTTCCACAAGGGTTGTCTTTAGAGGGATTAAAAGTGGTTGTAGATTGCGCTAACGGCGCAACATATCATATTGCCCCATCAGTTATGCGTGAGCTCGGCGCTGACGTAATTACGCATGCATGTGAGCCAAATGGTGTAAATATAAACCATGAATGCGGTGCAACTCATGTAGACACGTTAAAACGCAAAGTACTTGAACATAAAGCCGATGTAGGTATAGCTTATGATGGTGACGGCGACCGTGTAATGATGGTTGACCATAATGGCCGTGTATTTGATGGTGACGACTTAGTTTATATAATTGCTTGTCAGGCTGCGAACGATCATATTTTAGGTGGCGGTGTTGTTGGTACTGTTATGTCAAATATGGGTTTAGAAAATGCACTAAAAGCAAAAGGCATTGAGTTTGCTAGAAGCAAAGTTGGCGATCGCTATGTAATGGAATTACTTCAGCAAAAAGGGTGGAAAATTGGTGGAGAGAGTTCAGGCCATGTACTCAATCTAGACTTAATTTCAACGGGTGATGGTATTATATCAAGCTTGCAAGTGCTGGCTGCTATGGTTGCACAAAATAGAACGCTTCAAGATTTAGGCACCGGGTTTACAAAATACCCAATGAAAATGATTAACGTGCGTTATACACCGGGTACCGATCCTACAACGGCGCCAAAAGTCCTTGCGGCGGTCGAAGAAGTGGAACAAAACTTAGGTAATAAGGGCCGTGTTTTACTCCGTAAATCAGGCACTGAACCTGTCGTTCGTGTTATGGTTGAAGCAGAACAAGAAAAAATAGTATTAGACAGTGCACGTAAGATTGCAGAGATTGTCGAATCTATGAGCAAACAACCTGATTGATAACAATAACCTCTTGTAACTTTGGGCGAGAAAAGTTAATATCTCGCCCGCTTTCTAATGTGGAGTGGAAAATGGCAATACGTAAAGCAATGGTCGCTGGCAATTGGAAAATGAATGGCTCAATAGAGCTAGTCAAAGATATGTCGGATGCTATAAATAGTATTAAATCACCAGAAATAGATGTTATTTTATTTCCTCCATTCCCACTTGTTTCAGCAATGATTGCAAGCGGCGTCATAACAGGTGCTCAAACTGTATCTGAAAACACGCCTGGCGCTTTTACCGGTGAAGTTGATGCACAACTACTGAAAGACCTTGGCGTAAATTATGCGCTAGTTGGCCATTCAGAGCGTCGTAGTATTTACAACGAAAGCAGCGATGTTATTGCTGATAAATTTGCTAGAGCTCAATCAGCTGGTTTAGTACCCGTTCTTTGTGTTGGCGAGAGTGAAACAGAGCAAGAAAGTGGACAAACAGAATATGTAGTTGCTGCTCAAATAGATGCGGTAATTAAAAAATTAGGTGTAGCAGCGCTGAAAGATTCTGTGATAGCATACGAGCCCGTTTGGGCCATAGGCACAGGTAAGACTGCATCGCCAGAACAGGCACAAGCTGTTCACAAATTTATCCGTGACAAAATTGCGTCTTTAGACAGTGATTTAGCACAAGGGCTTACCATCTTATATGGTGGAAGCGTTAACGAAAAAAATAGCGAATTATTATTTGCACAACCAGATATTGATGGTGGCCTTATTGGGGGCGCCAGTCTAAAAGCAGCATCTTTTGTTGCTATCTGTAACAGTGCAAAAGGGACCGTATAAGATGTACGAAATTTTATTAGTAGTTTATTTAGTTGTAGCTTTAGCTTTAGTTGGTATGGTTTTAATCCAACAAGGTAAAGGTGCTGATATGGGGTCATCATTTGGTGCAGGCGCTTCTGGAACTGTGTTTGGTTCTTCAGGTGCTGGTAACTTTATGACAAAGACAACAACAAGCTTAGCTACAGTCTTTTTTGTGTTGAGTATTGTTCTAGGTAATTTAACAGCCGGTCAGATTAAACAGACTGATGAATGGGAAAACCTAGAAGCAGCGCCTGCTGTTGAAACAGTAGTCCCGGTTGAAGAAGATGTTCCAGTTACTTCTAATAAAGAAAGTAACTCAGGCGTACCAAACTAATACAGTTTCCTGTTCAGCTATTTGTTAACCTCAAACAGATAAAACAAGCGAACAAAAATTTAAAATGCGGATGTGGTGGAATTGGTAGACACGCTACCTTGAGGGGGTAGTGCTTTAGGGCGTGGGGGTTCAAGTCCCCCCATCCGCACCAAATTTAAAACCAGTAGCAATTATGTTACTGGTTTTTTTATACCTAAAATTTGCTCTGATTGTTTTTTGCACTTGAAACGTTTGTGTTATAGCAATAATTTAGATTTTTTAATGATCTTTTTAACAGAAAACACTTCGTGTACCCAATAAAGTCAATTTACTTGTGTTAATTTCAGTTTTTAGCTTAATTAATGATTAAAATGAAAAAAAAACTAGAAATTTTACAAATTTAACTCACACTTATCAGTATTGAGCCGATAATATATTTAGATAACTCAAAAAGGTAAATAGTATGGCTTCAGGCTTCTCTTTTCAAAACCTAAGCATAACTAAAAAAATACATGCAATAACATGTATTGCAGTTGTTGCTTTTATAATTATGGTATTAATTAATTTTCTTGCCATAGATGATAATAGAGCTTCTTTAGATGAAATGGGCAACTCTTCATATAAGGTTGTAAAGTTAACATCAGCGAACGTAGGGCTGTTAGAAAAACTAGATGAGCTTTACACCCAAGCAGTTACATTTGGCGAACAAGACTTAATAACTAAAGCTGATGACACTTACAAAACAATTGAATCAAACATAAATTTAATTAAGCAAATGAGTAATGGCTACATTAGCAATGATGTAGTGAAAGAATTAGCCGACTACGAGAAGATATCAGCTACAATTGCTAATGGTATGGTAAATGGCACGGCCGATTTTAGTAAAATTCAGCAACAAGCCCAGTTAAAAACAAGTCTTTATGGTTCTGTTTTAGAGAGCTTTAAGGCAGCCCAACAAAAGGCAGACAACCGCTTTTTTGAATTAGTAGAAAGCACTAATACGCGCTCAGATAATGCCCTTACTTTAATGCTTGTTGTATCTATTGTATCTTTATTATTGCTTTTATTTATGGCGATTTGGATTGCGAAAAACATTGGCTCATCAGCAAGCGATGCTGCAAATAATTTAAGCTTATTAGCAAATGGAAAAGGCTCTTTAAGTACTCAATTAACCGTGAATTCTAAAGATGAAATTGGCCAAGTTTCTATTAACTTTAATGCTTTTATTGCGCTGTTAAAAGAAACCGTACTTGAAGTAATTGCTGTATGTGAGCCATTGATGGAAAACTCTACCCGTTTAGTACAGGGTATGGAGCAGGCTGAACGCGCAACAACAAAACAAACAACAGATGCTGAAATTGTTAAGCAATCAATGGAAGAGATGAAGCAAAGTGTTGGTGATATTTCTCAATCTGCAGCAAATGCATCACATGCGGCTGAAACAGCAGAAAAAGAAGTAGAGCAAAGCCGTACCCAGGTACAAATGTCTGTCAATGCATCTCGTACGCTAAGTGATGAAATTAACCAAGCAGCAACAACAATTAATAAACTTGCAGACGATACAAAAAACGTATCACAAATATTGAATGTAATTACTTCAATTGCCGATCAAACCAACTTACTTGCGCTTAATGCGGCTATTGAGGCTGCGCGTGCTGGTGAACATGGCCGTGGGTTTGCGGTAGTAGCTGATGAAGTACGAGAACTTGCTTCACGAACCGCCCATTCAACGAATGAAATACGCGAATTGTTAGGTGCTTTGACGACCGCTGCAAATGATTCGGTTACTGCGATGACTTCAGCTCGAGATATGGCAACAGATAATGCAACAGCGGCTGAAAAAACAGGAATATCAATTGAGAAGATTGCTGAGCAAATGCTAGAAATAAATGGCATGAACTCACAAATAGCAGCAGCAACTGAAGAGCAAACATCGGTTGCAGCCATGGTTGTAGAAAATGTATCTAATATGCATGTTTCTTTTGAAGATACCATGGACTCATTACTGGCTGTAAGAGATGTAGCTAAAAACCTACATTACTTATCAGATAACTTATTAGACGCTACAGCCAAATTCAGAATTGAATAATTAACCTGAACAGCTAAAGTCTCTATTAAAGCCTCCTTTTGGAGGCTTTGTTGTTTTGAAGGCTAGCTAGGTATGTCTCACCAGCCTGCAACAATAGAACAACTTAGAACGCAAGATTGGACACGAGATTAACTTGTTAAGCCAACAGACATAACTTTTTACAGGTACAAAAAAACCACCATTTGGTGGTTTTTTAATTTACGGGCTAACGGCTAAAAAGTCGCAACCACTTTTACATTGTCACTAACTTTTGCGCTATCTACATAACCGATAGCATCTGCATTAGCTGCTACAAAATCTATTACAGCTTGATCTGAGCCTAATTTCTCTGGAGGTGTCCCTTTACCTGTAAATACAAGTTTAGACCAGTAAGCATTAAGCTGGCTGCCAGATTTACCTACAACTTTATCGTTAAACTCATCTGCAGCAGCGGTACCATCTTGGTTTACTGGGTTTACCTTAGTACCATCACCAAATGACTTGGCTTTACCAAGGTATATCTTTTTAATTGTATCTGCATCTAAAGCATTTGCGTTACCAACGTTAACTATTACTGCAACTTCTGCAAAAGCATTAATTGAGCACAATGAAAGTGCACTAGCTAAAATTAATTTTTTCATTATCTGCTCCAATTAAAATACAAGATCAACGCCAACAGCAACAACATCAGTTTCTGTATCGGTTACATCGTCTTCAAAGCGGCTAAAGTCAATTTTAAATGCTGCAGAAGGGTGGAAGTCATAACGCGCGCCGATAGTGTATACATTGCTTTGCGCTTGAACACCTGTCAATGCACCGTTTATAGCAGCATTCAGACTTGGCACTGTTGCAATTGGATCGAAGCGAGATGCATCATGTTTATCGTCATTATCTTCATACGTAAAATGAACTATAACGTCATCCAAGCGATAACCTACAGATGCATAGTATTGTGTTTGCTCAGTCAAAATGCTGTTTTCTACTTCAAACTGTGTATATTCAGCGTCGAATAAGAAATTATCATAATCAATTGAGAAGCCAAAGCCTAGGAAGTAACTGTCATCTTCGTCAATTGCAATATCGTCAGCTAACGTGTTTAAGCTGTTTGCACGAAGTGCTGCTTCTAAGCCATTTAACGCAGCGCCGCTAGGGTCTGTTCCGTCAAGTGCAAATGATGTTTCTGCAACCAAGTATGCAGCACGTACACTGAACCAGTCATATGCAAGTGTCCAGTTAATGCCAGCAAAATCGTTAAGTTCGCCTTGAGTTTTTTCAGTAATTGCATCTAATTCGCCGTCATAGCTTCCGTACATTAGCTGCACCGTTGAATCCCAATCGCCAAGCTGTGTATTGTGCAATAAGCTTAAACCTTCATATGTAGAAAAAGGAATACCATAAACTGACTGAGGTGGGCGTACCCAACGATAAGCGTAACCAACATCCAAAAAGTCTGAATAGCGGAAAAATGGAGCTCGCATTTTACCCGCGCTAATTTGTAACTCGTCGCTTAGTTCATAAGTTACGTAAGCCCATTCAAATTCTGCGTCGAAATCATTTTCACCACGGGCAACAATTTGAGCTGTGGCCGTTAGTTTCTCCATTAGGTCAGCTGATAGCTGTAATGCAAAGACACTTTCGTTTTTAAATGAAATGTCATCATCATATCCATATAAGGTGCTGTCACTATCAAGGCTCTTTCCACCGACAATTGATGCAAAGCCATTAATTCGAACTTCGGCGCTAGCATAGTTTGTTGCTAAAGCCGCACATAATGCTACTGCTACAGATAGCTTTTTCATATGTATTTCCTATTAGTTAATTAGATGTTGATTCAAGCGTATTATAGAAGTGAAATAGAGCTATATCTAATCAATTTAGCAAGTTAGTAATAAAAATTAATAAACTTAATACTTTGTCATTGTTTTTTGCGGTATATACCTGAAAATTTTAATGTAGGTTAATGATTTTAAGTAAAATATCAAAATAAGTTGCAACCAATTTAATTTCATAACATATATTTACAGCGTGAGGTTTTATGCCGTAATTGCATAAGAGGCAAGTATAGCTGCAAGGTGTTAGCTTTTCCTCCATTAGGTACGTTTTTACTTTTATCAAAAAATAAATACATAAATTCACAATTGTGTAATATAATGCCCTTCCAGAGGAAAGATGCTACCACGCATCTTTTTTTATGCCCAAAACTTACTGGTTGCACCAGTAAATGCATAATAAATAATTTACGGTATCCTTTGGAGAATATTTTGAAACTACGCAAACTCTCACAGTTAAGCCTAGCAATAGTTGCTGCCCTGACTACCTCAGTAAACGCTGAAGAAACCAAAACAACAGCAAAGCAAGATGCGTTTGAAAAAATTGAAGTTACAGCTCGTAAACGTACAGAGAGCTTGTTTGAATCTCCAACCGCTATCACATCAATTGGTGCTAACTTAATTGATAAAGCCAATATGAGTAACCTTGAAGATATTGGTAAATACGTCCCTAATCTAAATATCACACGTTACGGTGTAGGCAATGCAGCCCATGCTTCTGTATTTATCCGTGGTATTGGCTTACAAGATCACATTATTACTACTGACCCAGGTGTGGGTGTATACCTTGATGGGGTTTACT
The DNA here is from genome assembly GCF_000813065.1 of Pseudoalteromonas sp. ECSMB14103. Taxonomy (NCBI): domain Bacteria; kingdom Pseudomonadati; phylum Pseudomonadota; class Gammaproteobacteria; order Alteromonadales; family Pseudoalteromonadaceae; genus Pseudoalteromonas; species Pseudoalteromonas sp. ECSMB14103. The sequence goes on from NZ_JWGY01000017.1 coordinate 42,842, forward strand.
TAGGTCGTCAAATGGGGTCTAACTTATCATTACCAAATGTTGAGCGTGTTGAAGTACTGCGCGGCCCACAGGGTACCTTATATGGCCGTAACACGTTAGGTGGCGCAGTAAACGTTATTACAAAACAGCCGGGCGATGAAGGTATTTTAACAACGTCTGCAAAGTTAGGTAGCCGTGGCCGTATTGCAGGCGATGTGTACTTTAATAACTCATTAAATGATGAGTTAAGTATGTCAGCAAGTGCGTCATACAAAACACGTGACGGCGTTGGCGAAGCAGTAAATCTAGCGAACCCAGAAAAAGAAATTGGTGAAGAAGAAGAGTTTAGCGGCCGCGTAGCCCTTAAATGGCAGGCTAATAGCGATTTAGCGTTTACTTTTTCACTTGATGGTGTTGATAACGAGTCGGGTCAATCTCCTTACACTATTGAGTTAACTGAGCCGCTTGATGCAAATAATGTATTTAATGGTGACTTCCCTTTATTAACACAGGACATGATCCCATCAGACCCTGATGATCTAGGCACTACCGTTGCTGGTATTGAATCTACGTCTTACTCAGGGTGGGGTACGTCATTTACTGCTGATTGGGCAATCGATGATACGTACACATCTAAATTTATTTCAAGTTACCGTACTTCTGAATATGAAGGTGGTCTTGATGATGATGCATCACCACTTAACTTATCTGAGTTCCCTGAAGAGGGTGGTGCAGACCAGTACTCGTTTGAAATCCAGCTAAATGCTACATACGATAATATGGACTTTGTATCAGGCCTTTACTTCTTTAATGAAGATGGCTTTACACGTTCTGGTCCATTTGTATTTAGCCCATTCAACACACCTAATGGTTTATTAAACGATGGTGTTACACCTTCATTTGGTGGCTATGGTGACTTTGAAATAAACCAAGAAACAAATTCATACGCTGTATACTTTAATACAAGTTACGATTTAACAGATGATTTAAGTATTGGTGGTGGTCTTCGATACTCAAAAGATGAGAAAGATGCCGATGCGATTTTTCCTACATTTGCTGAACGTAAATACGTAAGTGCAGAGTTTGATGCTGTGACGTGGGATATTAATGCATCTTACCAAATCAGTAACAACATGAACGTTTATGGTCAAATTCAAAAAGGTTATCAAACTGGTGGCTTCCCACCACGTCCATTTGGTGGACCTGATCAGTTTGTATCGTTCGACGAAACTAAAGCCGTAAACTACGAAATGGGTTTAAAAGGCCAAGTACACGAAAACGTATCTATGATGCTAGCGGTATTTGTTACTGATTACACTGATTTAGCACTTCCGTTTTCAGACCCAACAGCGGGTGGTGGTTTTGTAACTATTGTTGAAAATGCGGGCCAATCAAAAGCGCAAGGTATAGAACTTGAAACCACCGTTGCAATTACTGACGACTTTACAATAAGAAGTGCGGTAGGTTACTTAGATTCAGAGATCACTGAGGTTGATGCGGGTGTTCAAGGTATTGGTAAAGGTGATTCACCGGCATTAACACCTCGTTGGACTGTAATGGTTGCCCCATCATACTTTATGGATTTAGACAGTGGTGCAACGGTTGCACTAAATGCTAATTATTCATACCGTAGTGAAATGCAAGGTCAGTCAGTTTATAGCCAGAGTGAAACGATTGATTCGCGTGAGCTAGTTGGCTTTAATATTTCTTACACTAACGCATATGGCGATATGGAAGTAACACTTTATGGCGAAAACGTACTGAATGAAGTATACGATGTAGGTCGTTTACAGCAATCAGGGTTTGTTGGTGTTATGAGAAGTAATGACCGCAGCGAATTTGGTTTAAAATTCAAAAAAGATTTTGAGTTATAAACTGAAGTTTGCGTAAAAATACAATGTAATTTAAACATTATATTTTATTTTGCTAAAAAGGCCGGATCAGTTTTTGATTCGGCCTTTTTAGTTTGTGCAAAGGTCTGGTTGTTCGATACAATAGCGCCCTAAATTGCCAAATGGACTCTGTGATGAAAATTCTTGCCGATCAAAACATGCCTTTAGTTGAGCAGTACTTTTCAGATTTTGGTGAGGTTGAGCGGTTTGATGGGCGTAACTTAAAACCTGACCAACTGATAGACGTAGAAGTATTACTCACGCGATCTGTTACCAATGTTACTAGTGAGCTATTAGCAAAAGCGAATAAATTAAGCTTTGTTGGTACTGCGACTATTGGTATCGATCATATTGATACAGATCTTTTACAAGACAAAAACATCGCTTTTACAAGTGCTCCAGGGTGTAATGCTGTTGCTGTTGCAGAGTACGTTATTAGTAGTTTATTTGCATTAAGCCAAGAAAATGCCCGCCCATTAACAGGCCAAACTATTGGCATAGTAGGGGTCGGGAGTATTGGCAGTTGTTTGGCTAAAAAGTTAAAAGCATTAAATGTAAAGCTGCTTTTGTGCGATCCATTAAAACATGCACAAGGGTTATTGAATGAGCATGTAGAGTTAGATGAACTACTTGCACAATCAGATGTTGTAACTTTCCATGTGCCACTTTTTAAAAAAGGGCCACATAAAACACTTCACATGATGGATAAAGTAAGGCTTAACGCCTTAAAACCGGGTACTACGATAATTAATGCTAGCCGAGGGGATGTTATTGACAATAGTGCTTTACTAGATTTAATGGAAGCAGGGGCTGATTTAGATTTAGTGCTTGATGTGTGGGAAAATGAACCTAATATTTTAACAGACTTACTTGCACATGTACGCTATGCCAGTGTGCATATTGCAGGCCATACACTTGAAGGCAAGGCCAGAGGCACACAAATGCTTTACCAAAAGCTGTGTGAGCTTAAAGGCGTTGAGGCTTCAAAATCTTTAACCGATTTTTTGCCCGTACCAGCTATAACGCAAGTGGCTATTGCTGAGAGTTTTACAGAGCAAGACATCGCACGCTTAGTGCACACAATTTACGATGTAAGAAGGGATGATGGGATTTTACTTCGTCATCTAGAGTCGTATGGTTTTGATAGTTTACGTAAAAACTATCCTGTAAGGAGAGAATTTAGCACCTTAACCGTTAAAGGTGATGGCTCGCAGTTAGCTGCCTTAGGTCAACTTGGTTTTAAACTAACCAACTAATTATTAATTTAACGGTGTTTTAATATCGTTTAAAGAGGAAAAAATATGTCGCAAAAATATAACGTTGCCGTACTTGGTGCTACTGGTTTAGTAGGACGTCAAATTATCGAAACTTTAGCAGATCGTAAATTTCCGGTTGATCAGCTATTTTTGCTTGCGAGCAGCCGCAGTGCAGGTGAAGACATTAAGTTTCGTGGTGAGACAATTGAAGTACAAGACGTTGAGGGCTTTGATTTTAGCCAAGCGCATATTGGATTGTTTTCTGCCGGTGGGAGCGTCTCAGAAAAATATGCCCCAATTGCAGCCGATGCAGGTTGTATAGTTATTGATAATACCTCGCATTTTAGAAATGATTTTGAAATACCCCTTGTCGTACCTGAAGTAAACGCCTCAAGTCTTGCCGACTTTAGAAATCGTAATATTATTGCAAACCCAAATTGTTCGACTATTCAAATGATGTTGGCACTAAAGCCAATTTACGACGCGTATGGTATTGATAGAATAAATGTATCAACTTACCAAGCGGTATCAGGGGCTGGGAAAGAAGCTGTTGATGAGTTAGCAAAGCAAACAGCTAACTTGATGAATGCACGCCCAATGGATAATGAAATATTTCCTAAGCAAATAGCCTTTAATGTTATTCCGCAAATAGATAGCTTTGAAGATAACGGCTATACCCGCGAAGAAATGAAAATGGTAAACGAAACGCACAAAATATTAGGTGATACAACAATCGCAATAAACCCAACGTGTGTGCGTGTTCCTGTGTTTTTTGGTCATTCTGAATCTATTAATATTGAAACACGTATGCAATACGACTTCGAACACGTTAAACAGCTGTTAAATGATGCACCAGGCGTTGAGCTAATTGACGATGAAGGTGATTATCCAACAGCGGTTTCCGATGCCAGTGGTAACGATACTGTATATGTTGGCCGTTTGCGCGCTGATATTTCACACCCTCATGGCCTAAATATGTGGGTTGTTAGTGATAATACCCGTAAAGGTGCTGCAACCAATAGCGTTCAAATAGCTGAAGAGTTAATAGAAAATTATATGTAACATTTTTAAATGTTAAGCACTCTTTAAAAGCGGTAAGCACTATGTGTTTGCCGCTTTTTGTTTAAATAGAGTGCCACTTTTTTGCCGTTTTTTATAATATTTAATAAAGTTACTGATAATACTCAATAAATTAATATTAAAAATGTGTTGTTAAGGCATTTCTTTTCAATGTGTTGCAATGGATATTGTGCCCTAAGTGGTTTATAGTTTGTAATTGGAATAGAGCTTGCAACAAAAATAGATTGTAATAACAAATGTGAGTCAGTCATTAGACTGATAAGGCAAGAGTAATCAATGTTTACGCACCTATTTAAGAGTGCTTTGTAACATTTAGACATTAAAGGATCAGCATGCGCGGTTTGGCTATACTTATAATATTAGCGTCTGCACTGGTAGTAACGCCTGTATATACACAAGATAGTACCCAATTAAAGGGGCCTAAAGGCGTTGACTATGGTGCTCAAGGGCGGTCTATTGGTCCGATTAAACCCACCGATACACTTTGGCGCATAGCCGTAAAAGTGCGTCCAGATAACTCTGTAAGTATTTATCAAGTTATGCAGGCCTTGTATAACAAAAACCCCGACTCATTTTTAGATCAAAACCTCAATCATATGCGAAGTGGGGCCTATTTAAAAATACCCACTTTATCTGAAATTAGACGTGTGAATACTCAACTAGCTAGGCAGCGTTCTGAGCAAGATGACGAGCTATGGGAAAAGAAAAAAAACGGAACACTTACACAAACTGAAATAACATCAGCTCAAACACAAGTTACACAAGCGCGTAAAGTTGATGTAGACGACGCCAAAAAAGAGTTACAAAAAGAAATAAAAGAAATCAAAACCGACCAAACTAATAAATTAGTTGAGTTACAGCAACAGTTTAAAAGTTCAGTAACAAATGTTGAAGAGATTTTAGTTGAGAATAATAACCTTAAAAAACAGCTGACTGGAATTTCTAAAGAGCTCGAAAATGTTCGCCAACAATTAGGGCAAGATAGTGAAATACAGCTGCAGCTAAAGGAATTAATACTTAAACAAAACGAAATAATTGCCCAGCAAAAAGCTAAAGAGGTTGAACCTCAAAGCAGTTTTGACTTACTAGCCTTGTTGTCAAACCCTATTGTGCTTGGGCTGTTAATGTTCATTCCCGGATTATTGATTATCTTTGCAATTGTTATGTTTCTTCGCAAAAGAAAAGGCAATCAAGAAGAGTCTCAAGCAGATGATGAATTTTTACCGCAAACTCCAACTTATTCTAATGAGGATGACTTAGCAACTGATCCACTTGATGACCCAATCATTCCAGATCCATTGGATGACTTGAGCGTTCAATTAGATGATCACCTCGAAGGTGACATGCTTCCAGATGATGATTTATTAGAAGATGACTCAGACGAACTTGATGATTCAGATAACTTACTTGATCAAGACGAGTTAGAAGGCCTTCTTAGCGACGATATTGTTTTTGATGATGAAAGTGACGAAGACGATGAAGTCGATATTTTCACGCAACAAGGGTTTGACGACAGCGCTGATGATAGCTTGGACGATATTGATTTAGATTTAGACCAAGAACCGTCTGGCACTGATGATATTTTAAGTAATGATGACTTAGATAGCCTATTTGACGAAGATGACAGCTTACCTGAGTTTGATTCACCAGCAGAAAAAGAGCCACAAAGTGATAGTTTAGAATCTAACGATGAAATGGCAGCATTGAGCGAAGAGCTTGCGACCGATGATTTTGATATAGATGATTTACTTGATCAAACGAGTGCCGAACCAGTAGACACATCTGATAAAAATTCTGAAGAAAGTGACGATTTTGACTTAGACGATATCGACAGCTTAATTGATGAAGCAAATGATGATTCA
>NZ_JWGY01000018.1:0-25269 GCF_000813065.1 Pseudoalteromonas sp. ECSMB14103
CTAGGGATGCGTATAATACATCCTTTATTTTTCGAGTCAATACTTTGTTTTAAACTTTCTTACGATAATTTAAAACCGAAGTTTTACTTAACTCTCTGAGCCGCTAACACTTTGCTATGCTTCGGCGTTTCCCGTCTCAGTGGGGTCGCATTATAGGGAGATCCGAAAACAGATCAACCCTTTTTTTAGATCTTTTTACTGTTCGAACAAAATTAGAACAAAACCACAAAAAACCATGTTAAAACACGCTTAAATTGATGTTTTTTTACACTGCTTTTTATAATTTCATATAAATATCATTGCTAAGTTCGTTTAAGACGTTAAGATAGCAAGTTCACAATGTTAAATTAATGTTTATTTCCTGTTTATTGGTAGATCTAAAATGAAATTACCCGATCAAAAATCTTTTATCTTTTCTGTTGTTATTGCTGTAGTTGGTTTTGTTATTGTTAAGTTCGCCCTTGGAAGCTTAGAACTTGACCCTGCAATTGTATTTGCTGTTGGCTTATTAATAGGTGGGCTAGTTATTGCTGCTATGTCTTCTGACGTTTTAGAAGAGGCCGAAGTAAAAACTAAAACACTTTACGTTGGTAACCTTCCTTACCGTGCAAACGAAGGTGTTGTTCGTGCTTTGTTTGAAGAGCAAGGTAAAGTATTCAACGTTCGTCTATTAAAGGATAAAAATACAGGCAAACGTCGTGGCTTTGGTTTTGTTGAAATGGCGCAAGCTGATGCAGACAATGCTATTGCGAACTTGAACGATAGTGAGTTCCAACAACGCACTTTAAAAGTTCGTGAAGCAAAACAAAAACAAGAAGATGATTCTAATACGCTTCGAACTCAGGCGGATCAATCAGTTTAACTAGCTTAACCGCAAGTTTATCGCTGATAACATTAGCCGTTGCATAGTATTGCAACGGCTTTTTTATGCCAGGTATATTTTGTGCTATTAAACCTGACTCAGTTAATAGATAAATAACCCTATTTGCTATTGCTGCACCAGAATCCACCAGCTGAATGCTATTTTTAAAGTACTCACTAATCTGCTTTGTAAGTATTGGAAAGTGAGTACACCCCAATACAAGCACATCTGTTTGCTTTTCAATACTCAAGCCTTCAAGTACAGCATGTAATTTATTTGTATCTAAATAGCCATTAAAGAAAAGTAATTCAGCAAGGTTTACCAACTCAACACTGCTATATAAGTTAACAGTTACATTACTAGCGTGCTGTGCTATTAACTTTTTTGTATATGAGCTCGCTATTGTGGCAGGTGTTGCCAGTAAAGCAATGTGATTTGAACGTGTTAATTCTGCGGCGGGCTTGATTGCTGGTACAACACCAACTATGGGTATATCTGTAATTTTGCGTACAGCACTTAATGCCGATGTGGATGCCGTGTTGCATGCTATTACAATTAAATCGACGTTTAGCTTGTTTGACTTAATGAAATGAATGAGCGAACACAAACGATTAATAATTGTTTGTTGTGTTTGGGCTCCATAAGGTAAGAAAGCATTATCCATAAAATAGCTATATTGAGCATTCGGGATACGTTGCTTTATATGATCAAGTACTGTTGTGCCACCAATCCCTGAATCAAAAACCATTATATGCGCTGACAAACGACCGTTCCTATTATTAGATTAGAACGGCAGTTTGCCATGTGATTTTTGCAAAAGAAAGTAGTTTAATGTTGAGGTTAAACTTCCTCTGCTGTTTGCTTTGTCGCGCTATTTATCTTATTAAGGTTTTCAAACATAGCTTTTGTGTAATCAACCAGTTTATCGATCTCACTTTGATCTTCATTAAGCCACTGCATAATACCTGATAATTGATTTTGAATACCTAGCTCGGTTGCTTTAGAAAATGCCTCTCGGAGGTCATCATTAAAAGGCGCTACTTTATCTGCAATTACTTTTTCTGGAGCCGGTTTATTTTCTTCGTAACCCTTTATTGCAGCAACTGTTTTGGTTTGGCGTAAATCCATTGAAAATGCAACAAGTTGTTCATTGCCTAAACTAAGCTCTTGAGCTTCTTCGAATGCCTGCTCTAAATCGCCGCTAAAAAAGGTCTTACTTACGTTTTGTAGGTTTTCCATTAACTCATTAATTGCTTCTTGCTCTTTATCATTAAGGTCGCCGTTAACTGACATTGAAAATGAAAGCTCTCTCGATTGTGATGATTCACTTACGAATGCCTCCCCTCCCTCACCACGCTGATAACTACTAGCAGACTGAGATTTAAATGCATCGGCAAAACTTATTGTTACTTCATCACCTTCTGCTGTGGTGAAACTGTACTGAGCATTATTACTTAAACTTGCGTATTGTGCTTGGGTTACCCCCACACTAGCTGGCATTGGGTTAAACAAATTATCTTCAAACTTATCAAGGCCATCAAAAATACCTTCTTTTGATTTGTTGATTCCCTCTTGGGTTTCATCGTTCAGAACGCCGGATTCTTTTAACTCATCAACGGCGTCATCAATACCTATTTGAACCCCCTTACGGGCATCACTTAGCATACCTTTTAATTTATCGTCATCGGCACCATCAGCTTTTGCTTTATTAACGGCGCCGGTAACAAAGTCGAGTACATTTTTAACTATTGCTTCAAAATCAAAAAGGGGCTTATCTGCTTTTTTTTCTTGAACTGGCAAACCAAGCTGCTCTGCCATTTTATCACCTAAAACTTTAGCAGCTAATTCTTTACCTCGTTGCTGATAGCTGTCTTGCGGAGACGCGATGGTAGGTTGTTGTACGTCAGCTTTGTTGTTGAATTTGTTTATGTTCTGGCTTGGTATAAAGCCATAATTGCCTATTTTCATGAATCGTCTCCTGAGCATGCGTAGTTTGTTATCGGCCAGGGCATAAAAAACTAAAGTAAACCGTGCAAAAAAACATCATTTATTCTAGCCAAAACTAGACAAATGCGAACCGCTCCCTACAATAGCGCCGATAAACAGATCTTAGATAAGGTAGTAACGCGAATGGCAGTTATTAAAATAGATACCACACAGTACCAAGCGCAGTTAAGTGAAAAAGAACAGCGTATAACTTCACAGTTTCAACGTTTTGGTGTGGAGCAGCTAGAAGTATTTAGCTCGGAGCCAATTAACTACCGCCAACGTGCCGAATTTAGAGTATGGCATGATGGAGACGATCTGTTTCATATAATGTTTGATCAGCAAACTAAAGAAAAAATACGCGTTGATACGTTTGACCCTGCGGCACCGCTTATTGGTGAAATCATGCAGGTGATGATTGAAAACCTTAAACCATGCGAGGTTTTACGCCGAAAGCTATTTCAAATAGATTACCTGTCTACACTCAGTGGTGAAATTTTAGTGAGCTTGCTTTATCACAAGCCGCTTGATGATGAATGGCTACGTGAAATTAAGTCACTAAAGGCAAAACTGAGTGAAAAATATAAAATAGATTTTATTGGCCGAGCACGTAAGCAGAAAGAAGTGCTAGGTGATGACTTTGTAACAGAGCAATTAACTGTAAATGGCCAAGAACTAATTTACCAACAAGTAGAAAATAGCTTTACGCAACCTAATGCAAAAGTAAATATAAGTATGCTTGAGTGGGCACAAGATTTATGTAAACCACTTAAAAATGATTTACTAGAGCTTTACTGCGGTAATGGTAACTTTTCTATTGCGTTAGCGGGGTCTTTTAATAAAGTACTCGCAACTGAAATATCTAAATCGTCTGTTCACTCTGCTCAATATAATATTGCCAAAAACAATGTAGACAACCTAGATATTATTCGTATGTCGAGCGAAGAGTTTACTCAAGCAATGAATGGAGAACGTACTTTTTCTCGTTTAGACGGTATTGACCTTAAAAGCTATGACTGCCAAACCATATTAGTCGACCCGCCACGCGCTGGTATGGATGAGTTAACCTGTGATTTAGTGGCTAATTACGAAAACATAATTTATATATCGTGTAATCCTGACACACTGGAACGCGATTTAGATCATTTAACGCGTTCGCATAACGTTAAGCGCTTTGCGATATTTGATCAGTTCCCTTATACACATCATATAGAGTCAGGTGTTTTCTTACAGCGTAAATAACCAACCAAAATTAAAGTGCCAGTGCTTTTATAAGTGCTGGTATTTGCTCTTCACTAAATACTTGAACTCCATTCTTTATTAATAATGCTGCAGTTAAACCTAGACCTTCGATTTTTATTCCGCGATGCTTTCCATCATATATTGTATTTCGTCCGCAAGAAGGGCTCGATTCTTTAAGTAAAGCAAAACGAACTTTATTTTTTTTACAAAGTTCTAGCGCTATATTAGCCCCAGTTTGAAATTGCTCTGTTACATCTTCTCCTGAATTAGTAATTACTTTCCCCTGTATTATTTCAGCAGGAGCTCTAGGAGTAGATAGCCCACCAGCCACTTCAGGACAAAAGGATATTATTTTCTTATTACTTTGCCATACCCGTAATTGTGGATGCTGTAATGTTTGTCCTTTCCCATCATAACGAACAGGCTGCCCTAGCAAGCAACTCGATACTAATATTTTTTTCATTGCTACATCCTTATAAAGCAAAAAAGCTCCTTAAGGAGCTTTTTTGCTTTTAGCTAAACTTACTTGTTAGCTAAGTAATTAATTAATTTACTGATATCTTCAGGTGCTGTAACACCCGATTCACGGCCTAAGTTTAATTTATACTTACCGTTTACGATAAATGTGGGTACACCACGAAGAGCACCTTTTTCTTTAAAGTATTCTTGATCGCGCTTCATCTTAGAGCTTAATGTACGAACCGAAAAGCTTTTAAATAACTTATCAAACTTATCGCCATCAACACCTTGCGCAACAAACACATCTTTCACGTCAGCTAATTCATTAAATTTAGCACGCTTAGTGTGAATATGATTAAAAATAGCTGCGATAAGCTTCTCTTTTTGAGGGAGTACTTCAGCAGTTGCAAGTGCTTGACTCATCATTTGTTGGTTTTCTGGATTACGAACCCCCACAAAATCAACGTGACTCTTTTTAAACTTAACATTTTTATCTAGTTTAGGCTTAAATTCGCTGATCAGTGACTCGTAGTTATTACACGCCGGGCAGTAAAAAGAGAAAAACTCTTTTACTTCTGGCTTTTTAGTGGCACGTTCAGCAATAACATCGTAATGGACGCCTTCTTGGTAGTCCGCCGCAAAGCTTGTTGCTGCCATTGGTAATACTAATGCAAGTAACCCTGCTTTAAGTAGTTTAATCATTCTTATGCTCCAAAATTTATAATGCTAATAAAAACGCAATTAACTCATCAAGTTCTTGTTGGTTTTTTATGGTGTTAATATTGATTTTGTATTTATCGTTAACAATAAAAGTAGGTACACCAGTTAACGCACCTAACTTTGAATATTTGTTTTGCTTGTCTTGCATTGCTTGCTCTGCGGCAATAATTGGCATGCTTGCAATCGCTTGGTCAAATGTGTCGCTATCAATTCCATTTACTTCCAATAGCTTTTTAAGGTCTTTAACTTCTGTTAAAGGCGCACCTTGAATATGGATACTTCTAAAAATTTGGTCAGCTATATTTTGTGCTTGCCCTTGTTGTTTTGCGATTAAGTAAGCAAAGCTTAAATTACTTTGTGCCTGTGGAGATACACCACCTAAAAAGTTGACGTGACTTTTAACAAAATCAGTGCCTTCAGGCAGTTTTTTTTCAATTGCTTTAGCCACTGGTTCAAATTTAAAACAGTGCGGGCAATAAAATGAAAAGAACTCTGTTACCTGGGGTGTTGTGCTTTTTTCAGTTTTAATAATCGTGTATTGGTTATTTGCCTCAAACTGTGCAGCAAAGGCTGCAAATGGTAAACATAAAAGAAGTAGGCTCAGTTTTAGTTTTTTAAGCATTAGTGTCTCGTTGTACTCGTCATTAAATAATAATTTACGGCAATAACTTTAACGGCGGTTCTTGCAGTGCAGCAAGTTGTTCTTTAAGCGCTAAAATTTGTTGCTCCCAGTATTTGTCATCAGCAAACCATGAAAAGTTCCGCACAAAAGCTGGATCGCTCCACCTTTTTGCCACCCATCCCATGTAGTGAATAATACGCATTGCTCGCAGCGGTTCAATTAATTTGAGTTGAGCGTGGTCAAAATCACAAAATTCTTCATACGCTCCCACCAAAGTGTCTAACTGTAACAGTTGCGTTGGTCTGTCGCCACTGAGCATCATCCATAGATCTTGAATAGCAGGCCCTTGACGACTATCGTCTAAATCCACGAACATTAGCGCATCGCCAGCCCATAATATATTGCCTGCATGGCAATCGCCATGTAAGCGAATACTATTTGTATCTTGATACTGCTTTTGTGTCTGCTCAATTACCAAATCTAAAATAGTATAAAAAGCAGTGCTTAATCCCATTGGCACCAAGTTACTTTTTTGAAGATGAACTTTAGCTGTATGCAAATATTCTTCACAGCTTATTGTTGGTCTGTAAGTAAAGGGTTTGGTTTTAGCTACTTGGTGCATTCGACCAATTAAACGTCCCATAACATCAAGCTGATCTAAATTATCTACTTCAAATAATCGCCCACCCACACTTGGGAATACCACAAACATATAGCCCTGGTGTTCAAACAAGCTTTGTCCATTATGTAAAACAGGGGCTACAACGGGTACTTCAGCGTCAGCAAGCTCAAAAGCAAAATCGTGCTCCTCTTGAATTTGTGCTTTACTCCAACGCTCGGGACGATAAAACTTTACTACGTAACGCAGACCGTCTTCGGCTTTAAATTGATAAACTCTATTTTCATAACTGTTAAGCGCTAGTAACCCAGACTCGGGATAAATACCTATGGTTTCTATCGCATCAAGTATTAAATCTGGGGTTAAATCTATAAAGCTAAATTTGCTCATGCTCTTCTTATAAAAATGAAAAGCGGGTTAAACCCGCTTTTGTTATTGCTATATTTACCGAATTAGAAAGTACGGCTATCGCGCTCTAAAAAAGTTGCTCGATTGCGAAATTGTCTCATCCGGTTCATTAACTGGCGACAATACAAAATTAAACTCTGTTATAGGCGCTTTTAAGTCATAAGGGTCCATAACGAGTGATAATGGCACATTATGCGATTGACCTGCTTGAACAGTAAATACTTGTTTACCTATGTATTTAAAGTTTTCTAGCCCCGCCACTTTAATGTTAAAGGTTTGCTCATATTGCGCCTTATTGATGACCTTTAAGGTATATGTGTTTTCAACCAAACCATTAAAGTCGACACGATATAGCTGATTTCGATCACGAATAATATCAAAGTCCATTGGTTTACGCAGTGCAATATTTGTAACAAGCGCGCCTGTTAGCAACACTAGTATGACCGTATACCCAATAATTTTGGCTCGTAGAGGATTGGTTTTATTTTCTGGCGTCTCAAGATTACGTTCTGTGGTATACGAAATTAACCCTCGCGGGTACTCCATTTTATCCATTACGCCGTCACACGCATCAATACACGCACCACAATTTATACACTCAGCCTGTAAACCGTTTCTTATATCAATGCCTGTTGGGCAGACTTGCACACATAGGTTACAGTCAATACAGTCACCTATTTCTAAATCTGCGTGGGCAACCTTACGTGAGCGAGGGCCCCGGCTTTCACCTCGGCTTTCATCATAGGTTACTGTGTAGGTATCTTTGTCAAACATTGCCGACTGAAAACGTGAGTAGGGACAGATATGCAAACACATAATTTCACGCATCCAGCCTGCGTTGCCATATGTACACACAGCAAATACTAAAATGCTCACTAGTGCATAACCGCCAACATTAAAGGTTATAAAATCAGGGAGTAGCTCTCTTATCGGTGTGAAGTAACCAACAAACGAAATAGAAGTATACAAAGAAAACAACACCCAGCTGGAATGCTTAGCTGTTTTTCGCCAGAACTTGTCAAAGTCCATAGGCCGTTGATCGAGCTTTTTACGTTGATTTGCTGTCCCTTCAAGTTTTTCTTCAAACCAGATAAAAATGAAGGTCCATACCGTTTGAGGACAGGTATATCCGCACCAGACTCGTCCATAAAATGTAGTTACCAAAAACAGCGCAAAAGCCGCCAGCATGAATATAAACGCCAGTATGGTGAAGTCTTGAGGCCATAAAGTTAGACCAAAAATATTGTATTTTTGTGCTATTAAATCAAATAGCACGGCTTGCTGACCGTTAAAGTTTATCCATGGCAAAACCATAAATGCGAGCATGCCTAAAAAACCAATGCGCTGTCTTAGTAATTGGTGAAGACCTTTTACGGCTCTCACATAAATGCGGTTACGGGGGTTAAATCTATCATCTTGACGGCTTAAATCCGGCTTTTGAATTTTTACCTCAACAGGAATGTTTTTTACTTTAATCTGTTTGTCCATCGAAGTTCCTCAACACCGCTTGGAAAATAAAAGCTGAGCACTAATCAAATGCTCTATACTAATAGTGTAGCAAGTAACTTGCTAAGTAAGACTAGTTTAATGAATCATAAATTAAATACTTTCAGATATTTCAGAAATATCTAACTTTTGTTAGTTATTATACCAATATTGGCTAAAATTACTGGTATAGATTGCGACTAATTTATTCATCTCAGTTACTTGCTTTTAAAAGGCAGTTTATTACACTGCTTGATAATTCAACCCTATTTAGATCAAGGTTTACGTATCCATGAAGAAGTTTATTATTTTGATAATTGTGATCCTTGCGTTTTTTACCATTGATCATCCACTTGTAAAAGAACCACGCGAAAAGCTATTAGGCGAAGGTATTGGCTTTTTAAGTGATGCAAGTAAAGTAAATAGAAGCCCTGCTGCTAATTTAGCAAAAAACAGAATTAGTCATGAGCTGACACTCTCAAGCTCAGAAAAAGAATACGTAGAAAAAACATTCACCACTGATGACGCAGTTCAGCTATTTAATTTGCGCTACTGTCGTGAACGCGACTTAAACCTTTACTTCTACGCTGAACGCTTAAATAAAGTGTGTAAAATAGTGTCTGAATCACTCGAGCAAAAACGGGCTAAATAATGGACTTTTCTAATTTAAACAAAAAAACCAGTGATTCGTTTCACAAGCAACGTAATATGCTTAAACAGTTAGCAAAAGGTAAAACGCTAAAATGCGAAAAATGTAATACGGTACTCACACTCGATTTAGCCACCAGCGAAGTGGGAAAAGGCGTAGTGAAGTGCAAGCAAGGCTGCACAGATATTATTTTAGATCTTGGCGCTTGATATTAATTAAAGCGCCATTATTAAAAAGTTTAACGCTAACTACCCGTCCCAGCCATCATCGTTATACAAACCACTATTGAGCGCCACTATTTCTACTAGCTCTGCAAAACCAAGTGCAAAATCCCCCATAAGGTCATATTGTTGCTCACACAACTGCAATGTATTCATTGAATTTTGTGATGCTATTTGAGAGATAAGCTGTGTATCTAATGCAAAAAAGCTGAGGGTTGCTTGTGCGGTTTCTAAGGCCTCTTTGTACTGTGCATCTAACTTCGTTGCTGCTAATAGCTTTTGCGTGTAAGCATTACTTGCTGTTAAAAAGCCTTGGCTCCACTGCGAGCAAAATGCACTGTCGTACTGTGGTGGCAGTTTATACCCTACTTCAAACACCTGTTCACTTATTTGATGGTAAAACGCCATAAATAAAAATAGCGTTTCTTCATCTAATTCGTTTGCTGAATTATTGAGTATCACATCAACCCATTCGTGCACATCAAGAGGGTCGGGTGAACATATAACACCAAATAAATAACCTTTGCTTTGTTCAAAGGTCATGGCTTGAGGTTGGGTATTTAAAAATGTGCTGAGCTGCTTAGCATGCAGCTCAGTGAATTGCGGTAGTTGCATTAAAACTCTTTATATCAAAACATTAAAAATTGAGCGGGTAACGGCCTTGGCTATCTGGTCGGCCTAAAAACTTAACCGCATCGTGAACATCTTTTGGTAAGCTAGCATCTGGTTTTACATACCCTGCTACGCTAAAGTCAAAGTTAGCTTTAAGAGTGGCATCGGCTTCAAGCCCAAGGGTGTTATCAGGGTCGATTAATATTGCCACATCGCCCGACTTACAGCTTAACTTGCCAGCCAGAGGTCCTATATTAAACCAACCATTTAAGCCTTGCACATCGATATTTGGGCTCGCTATTTCACCCTTTAATGACTCACAGTAAGGAGCACCTGAGGTGTATTCATCTAGCTCAAGTATTACACGCCCCTTTGCTGTAACAGGTAATGGTAACTGAACTCGTTGCATAGCTCGCTCTACCGTTGAGCGAACTAAACCATCTGTTACTTTTAAAGTATGATTAAACAATCCATAGCTGACGGTTGCATATCCCGATATATCGGTGCGTTCGCGAGCATTTCCAAACTTTATATTAGTATTTAAATTGCCAGTAAATAATGCCCAACCGGCGATATCCCAGCGCACATTATTTAACTGCTCGCCATCAAAACGAACTTGCATTAATTGGCCTTGCCATACAGTGCCTACAGCCTGCCCTACTTCTAACTGCTTAGGAAAATGAGGTTTTGCTAAATCAAGCGCGATTGCAGCGGGTAATTTAATAATACAAAACACAATAAAACTAATTAAAAAGACAGCCGATAATATAATTATTCTTTTCATTTATTAATTCTCTAATACCAAACGGCTTACTCTTACATAACCCGATTTATCGTCGCGACTTAAATCTAAGTTTTCGATTTTTAAACCATGCTGATTCACTAATTCATCGAGCCATTCTACTAGTTTATTAAACTCTACTGAGTCGAGCGTTAAACGCAGCGAACCATCACTAGGCTGCATTTTACTAATATTGATTTGATAGCGACTGCGAGTAGAGTTAACCACTTGGCTTAGATTTTGACTACTCGCAACACGCGTATTACCCGCTGCTTTTAGCTTTACTATGCTTTCGTCAACCCACACGAGCAAAGCCTGTTGCTTAATTTTCGATTGTTCTGCTTTTGTTATGGCGTTATTTAACGGCCTGAATATCCCCATCACAAGAACAAAAATAACAAATATACCACCAGCAACCATAATAAGTTGCTGCTCTTGTTCTTTTAAAGAACGCCAGTATTTTATCGCTTGTGCTTTCATGCAGCACCTCGCAATTTAATCTCACCTACCACAAAATCACCATCGTTATTTAAAGACCCTTGCTCTACCGTTAAGCCTTGCTTTTCAAGTATGGTTTTTACTTTACCAAAGGTTTGAAAGTCTTTAGCACGCGCGCGAATACGTAACTCGTTTCTTCGTTTGTCGTAACGTAACGTTTCTGGTGTGAACTCATTCACTTGTGAAAATACATCAACCAAATTAGTCGTCAGCTCTAAAAAACCGGATTCATCAGAGCCTTCTATTCTATCTAATGCGCCTTTAATCTGATTTTTTATCAAATTAGGATGCACTTTAGATCCGGGGAATGCTGTCTGGTATCGCTCAACTACTTGGTTTTTTACTATATCGACTTGAGAATTAAGCTGTTGTAACTCAATTGCCTTTATAACTAAAGTAGAGCCCAATGCGACGGCTGTAAAAATTGCCGCGCCTTTCCAGTAACCCCACCAGAGCGCACTCTTCTTTTTAAGCTGGTAAACACCTTGGCGAAGGTTGAATTTAACGTTATTTAATTGCTTTGCAAATAAAGCTAACGGGAGATCGTACTGACTTGTTTGCGCTTGTAAATTCGTCCCCTCAGGGAAGTCCTCGGCTGGGCTAAAGTGTTTAACCTCAGGGTTACCTAACGCAGTCAAATAACCTGACAACCAGCTTAATTCAACCGCACTAATATGCCATGCCCCTTGCTTAAACAGCCACTGCTGATTGAGCTCTATAGCACTAGCCTCTCCCTCACCTACAGAGGGTAACAACAGTGCATCAGGTAATATTTTATAAACAGGCAGCTCATGTTCCACAAACAACGCGAGCCATTGCTCAAACCATTCGCGGTCAGTCATAGCAACCTGAATAGCATGCTGCTCACCAACCATAGTTGCTTCGCCTATAGCTATATACAAATCGTCTACATCGCAGGCTATATCTTCTTCAAGCATGTAAGGGAGTGCTTGCTCTAATTTGCGATTCCACTTTGTGGGTAGTGTTACCGTTTTTAATTGCACTTGATCGCTTGGCAATAAAACAACCACTTCCCTGTTGGCTGCTTTTTCACTTAATTCATTCAAATTGCCTGCGCTTGATAGCTCACCACTGGCTATTATTTCTTGTTCTTGTGGTGAATATACAAGCCAATTTAATCGTTCTTGTTGGGTTTGACCCGTACGGATCAACAATATTTCTGTCACTGTACGCCTCCAAATTTTCGCGCCAGTATCGTTACTTCGCCGTCTTTGGCGTGCAGTAAGGTGGTCATCGAAAAACGCAGATCTACAAAGTTTGCCTGCGTTTGTAATTTAAAATATTCGCTTTTAATACTAAATAAGTCTTTCACTGATTCAGTGTTTGTACCGCCTTGTTGCTGTACCTGTTCAAAAAATTCTTCTAAAGAATCAAAACCTGTTTGTGGTCTTGCGGCAATGACAGCCTCTGCAGCCGACAAACTTAAATTATCCATCAGCGCGCTTAGTAGTAAAGCCTGTTCTGGTGCTATTGTATTAATGTTAATTAAAAGCTGATTGCTCCCCGGAATAACACACACATAAGGCAGTACTTTTTCCATTACTAGCGGGTTAAAGCCTTTTACCAAGCGAAGTTCCGATGGAGATGCAAATAAACTATTAGCAGTCATATACGGAAATTTACGAGATAAGTACTCTCCCTCTTCAGCACCTGAGCGATAGGTTATGCTATTTTCATCCAGCCAGTCGAACACGCTATCAGCCATTGCTTCTTCCGATTCATCCGCTGGTAAATCTTCTATATTTTCAAGTAAGGCAAACAGTGCTTTGTGTGCAGGGTTTGTTTTGTCAGCACTATTTGTATCGGGTTCAATCGCTATGGCGTTTAAATTTAAACATGATTGCAAGTCAGTAATTGAACCACTTAATGTGCCGTTATCAACTGGGTATGCTGCGTTACCTTGTGTTGCCCATACTTGATCAAGCGTTGTTTTATCTGGGTCATCTTTTTTACTTTGAATGAGCCCTTTAATGGCCAACTCTTCTGCACCGTAGGCATACCATTTTGCTTGTTGGTGACCTTGTAAATTAGTACTTTTTTGCACTTGCACCATTAAATTAGCACTCATTTCTACGGCTAAAATAGCAGCTAATGCAACAATAAATAGCACAATAACCAGCGCTGCTCCGCGCGAAGACTGCCTACCCATTACTTCTACTTCCTTGCCCAGGAACTAAAAATACACGACGAATAGGTTCGGCCTCTATTTGTTGTAAAGTAACCGCAACCGCTTTAGGCAATGCTTTTACTTCCCATTGTTCTTGCCACTTATTGTCACTGTCTAAAAATTCAAACTTAAGCTCTTCGACGTTTTCTAATACCTGCTGTACACGTGGCTCCATATTATCAAGCTGATCAACGTACACGCGATACACACGCTCAAGATTATCATCTATGACCCTATATCCAACAGCCTGCAGCTCTGACCTAGGCAATAAATTTATTGGGTTTATCCAACCGTCTCTTACAAATGCAATGCCGTCATATTGGCTTTCAAGCACATAACGCCCTGCTAATAAATAATATTCTTGTACGTCACCAGACTCGTTTCTAACTGCACGTTTAGTCATTTGGCTAAAGTCTTGGTCCATAAGTCTAAACGTTGTTTGTAAGCCATTAAGTTCCGCTATTTTTTCGTCCGATGCGTCTTTTGCTTTAGTTGTGCTGTCTAGTATTTGGTGCGTAGAAATAACAACAAAAGCTAAAATCCCCAAAGCAACCATTACTTCAAGCAATGTAAATCCGCGCTGCTTCACTTACTTTTTACCTTTATTTAAATACGTTGAAAGCTCATAGACTGACTGTTCGTACTTTTCATCGATAAATACATTTATGGTTAATTTAACAAAGCTTTTATCTGCAGTGGGCACAACCTCTTGCTGCCAAAACCATTCAACCCCCCCCATAACCTCACTACCACGTAAGTTATTTTTACCTTGCCATTGCTCGCCTTTTACCCGTTGTTCAATAATGACATTTTCAGCAACCCATGAGGCATATGTTTGTTCTTCAATTGTTGTTAAGTGATGAATATGCTCGCCTGTGGCTTGCATTGCTGCAATACCCGCCATTGCACAAATACTCAAAGCAACAAGTACTTCTAACAAGGTAAAGCCTTTACTTAATGTCATTACTCTGGCTCTCTTCTTAAATTTACTGGTGCTGTAAATTCACCCTCAATAAAGTAAACAGGGTCACTTTGATCTTTTAGCTCAAGAATTAACTGAAATGCGCTTACTTCGCCCGACGATAAAATAAGTACTTGAGGTATTTTAAGCTTTTTAAGTTCGAGTAAGCTATCTTCTTCACCACCACTCATAAGCTCTCGCCAATTAGACTGTTCAAGTAGATTATCTTGAGCCCATGCAAGGTCTTCTAAGTTGAGGGTAAGCTTTAGGCGTGGCTCCAACTCTATGGGTTTAAATAACTCTTCTCTGTCAAAGGTTACCCATTTTTCTCCATCAAATACTAAGTATTCTAGGGTATTTTTTTCAACGAGTAAGCCAAGCTCTACCTGATTTAAAATTGCAAATTCTGACGCCATATTAATGGTGGTATGCAACCTAAGCGCTTGAGCATCTAACTCATCTTCAGCGCCGCCATCTAAGCTGTATACCACCATTTTTGTTGCAAAAGCGATAACCACTAATACAACTAAAATCTCGATTAAGCTAAAGCCCTTTTTCTTGTGCATTGATTGAAGACCTACGTTCATAGTAAGTCTTCAAAAAGTACATTTAGGTTAAGCTCAGTAGACTGACTCATTACTGCTTTTCTTCATCCCAGTTACCAATGTCGTCGTCGGTACCGACTTCACCGTCTGGTCCCATAGAGAAAATATCAAATTTACCAATTTCACCTGGGCTTATTAATAAGTATGTATTGCCCCATGGATCTTCTGGTAATTCGCTGATAAAGCCGCCATCAGGAAAACGCTTTGGAACAGGCTCAATAGACGTTTTAGTCACTAACGCTTCAAGACCTTGCTCTGTGCTTGGGTAACTTTTATTTTTAAGCTTGTATAAGCTCATCGCATCTTCAAGCTGCTGAATATCTAAATGCGCTTTATCAATAGCGGCCTCTTCTTGTTGGCCCATAATATTTGGCGCAACAATAGACATAATCATCCCGATGATAACCAGTACCACCATTACTTCTAGTAAAGAAAAACCTGATTGTTTGTTCACGTAATTACCTCATTATTCTAAAAACACTAAGCAAAAATGGTTTAGGTAAAACCATTAATATATAAAAACTATTTAAATTTAGAGCCCAACTGCTTTGTTCATTGCCATAATAGGCTGCAAAATGGCCATAACAATAAATAAAACGATAACAGCCATAGATGCAATCATTGCAGGCTCTAATAACTTAAGCGATACGTTTACCATGCTTTCAAATTCACGGTCTTGGTTATTCGCTGCACGCTCTAGCATTTGCTCTAGCTCACCTGATTTTTCACCACTGGCGATCATATGTAGCATCATCGGCGGGAATAATTTAGTTTGCTGCAAAGCCGCTCTAAGGCTTGCACCTTCGCTTACTCTGTCAGCTGCGTCGGCTACCGACTTCTTGATTTTTTCGTTTACGAGTACATCGCCAGAAATCCGCATTCCTTCAAGTAGTGGCACAGAGCTTGAAGATAAAATACTTAACGTACGAGCAAAGCGAGCGGTATTAATACCACGAGCCACCTTACCAATACCCGGCATGTGCAGCACACGGTCGTCCCACCAAAAGCGCACTTGTGGTTTTTTTAATGCGTACTTAATGCCAATCGCAATGCCGGTGATGGCTAGTAGGCTAATAAACCAGTAATTTTGTACAAAATGACTCCCAGCCATTACCCACTCGGTGGTCCAAGGTAATACTTGTTTAGTTTTTTCAAAGGTTTTTAGTATTTTAGGAACAACAGTACCTAATAAAACCGACACTATACCAATGGCAAAAATAACTAGAATAGTTGGGTAAACCATAGCCTGTGTTATTTGACTACGCATATGCTGACGCTGCTCGGTGTAATCGGCTAAGCGATTAAGTACTTGGTCAAGATGCCCAGACTTTTCACCCGCAGCCACCATTGAACGATATAAGTCGTCAAACACATGGGGAAACTCACTCATACCATCAGCAAGGGTATAGCCTTCAACAACTTTTGAACGAACCGACATTAACATACGTTTTAAACGTGGTTTTTCACACTGCTCAGCCACCGCCATTACCGCACCTTCAACTGGTAATGCTGACTGAATTAACGTTGCTAACTGGCGTGTGATGAGCGCAAGTTCAGATGTAGAAATACTTGGTTTAAAAAGGCTACCAAATAAAGGTGCTTTCTCCCCCTTTACCTGTTTATCACTCTGAGCCGCAGGCACAACCTCTAAAGGGGTTAAGCTTTTATCGCGCAGAAGCTGACGAACTTGCTTGGCAGTATCGGCCTCTAAAATACCTTTTTTTTCTTTGCCGCGGCCATCTAATGCCCGATATTCAAACGCAGCCATTATTAGCCTTCCTCACGGGTAACACGCAGCACTTCTTCAAGCGTGGTTTTTCCTGCAAGCACACGGCTGCAACCATCTTGGCGAATGCTTGGGCTATGAGTGCGAATGTATTTTTCTACACTTTGCTCGCCTTTACCGTTGTGGATCATTTCTCGTATTGTTTCATCTACAACGAGTAGTTCATGTATACCAGTACGGCCTTTGTAACCATTAAAGTTACATTCTTCACAGCCTATTGCACGGTATATCGTTGGCTTGTTCTCAAATGGTACACCTAAAAGCTGACATTCACGTTCGTCTGCCACATGCCCTTCTTTACAGCTGTTACACAACGTACGCACTAAGCGCTGAGATAAAACACCTAATAGCGATGAAGAAAGCAAAAACGGTTCAACGCCCATGTCTTCCATTCGAGTAATAGCACCAGACGCCGTATTTGTATGCAGTGTAGACATAACTAAGTGACCAGTAAGTGATGCTTGAACCCCTATTTGGGCAGTTTCAAGATCACGTATTTCACCCACCATTACAACATCGGGATCTTGACGTAAAATAGCACGCAACCCTCTTGCAAACGTCATATCTACTTTTGTATTTACTTGCGTTTGACCAATACCTGGGATCTCATATTCAATAGGATCTTCTACAGTCAGAATATTACGATCGCGAGAATTTATTTGGCTCATACCTGCATACAAGGTGGTACTTTTACCAGAACCCGTTGGTCCTGTTACCAAAATAATCCCGTGCGGCTTACTAATTAAGTCAGCAAACAACTCACGGTTTTTTGGAGTCATACCTAAATCTTCTAGGTTTAGGCGAGCATTGTTCTTATCAAGTAAACGTAATACTACTCGCTCACCAAAGCTCGACGGCATGGTTGATACACGCACATCTACTGCACGTCCTGCAATACGCAAGCTAATACGACCATCTTGCGGAATACGCTTTTCAGCTATATCGAGTTTTGCCATTACCTTAATACGCGATACAAGCAATGAGGCAAGTTTACGATTTGGTTTTAGTACTTCTTTTAAAACCCCATCAACCCTGAAACGAATCACAAGCTCTTGCTCGAACGTTTCAATATGAATATCTGACGCCCCCTCTTTAATGGCCTCGCTAAGCATGGCATTAATGAGTTTTATAATGGGCGCATCGTCATCACCAGCTAATAAATCTTCAGTTTGCGGGAGCTCATCAGCTAAAGAAAACAGATCAACTTCGTTGCCAATATCTTCCATCATTTGCTGCGTTTCAGAGCTATCACGTTGGTAAGATGACTCTAGTAACAATTCAAACTTGTCATCATCAAGCTGCTCTAATTTAAAGCCATGACCTGCGATTCGGCGCACTTCAAGTAATACATCTAAATCAAGCTCACCACGAAAGTACACGGTAGTTTGGCCTTGATATTCACTGAGCAAAACACCCGCACGTCGCGCGTACGAAAATGGTAAACGTTTTGCTGGTAAGTCAACGAGTACGTCATCAGCTAAGGGCTCATCTGCACTATGCGTATTAGGATGAACCACGTCTTGGTTTATCTCTTGTATCGCATTAGTCATCTTTACGCTCTTGTGCATTTTGTTTACGTAAATGCTCTTCATAAGTTGGCGGAAGCACTAGCTCATCATTCCACTCTGGTAATACAGGGGTATCGGTCATTGGCATTAAATCAATACCATCTTCTTGCTGCTTAGTTTGCTCACCACGAATAAAGTTATACTTGTTAAAACTTAACTTATTCATGCTCACCCCATCACGGATGATCGTTGGGCGGATAAATACAATTAAGTTACGCTTACGGCGAGTCGTGTTTGTTGACCTAAATAGGTGCCCTAAAACAGGAATATCACCTAATAATGGAACTTTAGAAACACTTTCTTGAACGTCTTCGTCTATTAAGCCACCTAAAACAACCATACCGCCATCATCGGCAATAACCGTTGTTTTAATAGCACGTTTGTTCACTGAAATATCAACCGCAGTTGCACCACTTACACTCGATACCTCTTGCTCAATGGTTAGCTGTACCGCTGAGCCATCGTTAATTTGTGGCGTTACAATAAGTTTAATACCCACTTCTTGACGCTCAACCGTTTGAAATGGATTGCTATTGTTAGTGCCCGTTTGAGATCCGGTAATAATAGGTACTTCTTGACCTACTAAAATAGAGGCTTCTTCGTTATCCATGGTGGTAATTGAAGGCGTTGCCAAAATATTTGAGTTAGTGTCGGTTGCAACAGCCTGAATAATTGCGCCCCAGTCGTTTTTTACAACGCCCAGTGCTAAGCCATTAATACCACTAAGTAATGATGCAAGCGGCCCGTAGTCACCTTCGGTGGTTTCTGTGTAAGGTGTAACATTACCTGATTCTGTACCAATAATATTTTGGGTAACTGTTGTATCTTGCGCTTGCTCTGCTGCAACAGCTAATGAGCCAACAGGTACTGTTGTACCATTATTAAACTGCAGCATGCCACCTTGCTCTGAAATCCACTGCAAGCCCAAATTAACGCCATCACCTTCCATCACTTCAATAATAATTGCTTCAACTAATACTTGTGCGCGACGAATATCTAATCGTTCAATAACTGACTCTAATGAACGCATAGTATCGGGCTGCGCTGTAATTATTAGTGAATTAGACTCTGGGTGTGCCTCAATGCTGGTTTCGTTGTTACTACGCGAACGCGTTTTAGTTGCGCTACCTTGAGCTTCCTCGGTTAACGTTTTACTTACACCCTGAAGAACCTTAACTAAGTCTTCCGATTTGGCATAGTTTAAATAAAACACCTTAGTGTTGCCTTGGCTTTCAAGCTCACCATCAAGGCGCTTAATCAATTCAATTGCACGTGTGCGGGCTTGCCCTTCACCACTCACAATTACGCTATTGGTACGGCCGTCGGCTACGACTTTAGGAATCAAAAATTCTGGTACGCTTCCTTTGCCACTATCTTTATAAATATTTTCTACTACAGAGACAACATCATCAGCGGTTGCGTATTTAAGCTTTACAATATCAACACGCTTATCACCGGCTTGGTCAACTGAGCGAATAATTTCCACTAAGCGGTTTACTGATGCAGCATGGCCTGTCAACATCATTACGTTTGCAGCATTAAAGTTAGCAACATGGCCACCATCTTTTTGATCGCTAAATTGACGAACTAATGGTCCTAGTTCTTGCACGCTTACATTTTTTACGCGCACCACACGGGTGATCATCATATCGCCCGATGCAGAACTGTTTTCAGTAATTAGTGGCACATTCGACTTTTTAGCGTCAGAACTTTTTTCTACCTTAATGATGCCATTATCCATTTCAACAGCTGAATAGCCGTAAACTTCTAATACATTTAAAAAGAATTGATAGTAAAGATCTTCATCCATTAACTCATAGCTACGTACATTCACTTTACCACGCACGTTGGGATCTATAATCACCGTTTTATTAAGGTTTTTACCAACAATATTAATAAACTCGTTGATATCAGTTCCCTTAAAGTTTGCTGCATATTCAACTGCAGAAACAGACAAAGATATACTTGCCGCCAAAAAAAGTGCTGCGTACTTAGCTAACCCTTTTTTAATTTTTGTGAGGTGTAGCACCTGAACCATTATGTTAAAACTCCAAAGCTAAGTTATTGCAGGCTAAATTGCACATCTATTTGCTCACCATCACGCTCAATAGTGATAGTAGCATCGGTGCTATTGCGCAGCTCGTTTATGGCTGACATGGCCTGTTTTAAATCTGTTAGTTGATAGCCGTTAATAGAAACAGCTAAATCGTTATTTTTTAATCCCATTTGCTTAAATAGTGCGGGTTCTTTTCCCGGACTTAAGCGGTAACCAATTAGCTCACCTTCACTCATTGCTTGAGATACACGTATGTAATCAAAAAGCTTACCGGGTTCTTCTAATAATTCTTCACGTGTTTCTATAATGGCTTCTTTTACTTCTGGGTCTGCAGTCGCATTTATTTGTTCTTCACTGCCATCTAATCGTTGCGGCCCCATTTCTTGCTCATCTTTTGCAGCGAGCACCGGCATAGAGACTGTTTTGGTGAAATCGAGCCCATCAAGCATTAGCGTTTCAAACCGAGCATTTACACTTAAAATGACACGGTCAGGAAGTATTTGCGCTACTTTTGCACGGGTCCCAGATACAACTTCATCGACAAGGTAGCTAACCTGCTTGCCCTGCGACTCAATAATTGCAACGCCTGCTTTATCATCATTACTTACAGCTACTATGCCTGTTAAGTTAATACTTAAACGTGTTTCAGGGGCGTCATTAATAATTTGTGATTGTTTTGCAGTATTAGCGCTGTTTGTTACCGTTTTTTTACCAAACAAAAACTGCTCAACAATACGTTGTGCCGAATTATTACTTGTTCCCGATGACTGTGTGGCAAACTGAGTAGGACTAAGTAAAGATACCTGAGGTTGAGGCCATAAAAGCCAAACCAATTTTGATAATAAAAATGCAAGGTAAACAACAACTAATAGCGTGACTAACGCACTTAATTTAGCATGCGGTAATCGAGTTAAAATGTGTTTTAGCTGTTGGATTTGCTGTTCCATAAATAGTGTTCTTTTTTTAATTTACTGCGTAAGCGCGACCCCATAGTACCCTTTCATTTTTCATTCAACAAGCACACTAATATTAAACTTTGTAAACAGAATGAATAACTTCTATTTACTTGAACAAAAAACAAACGCCCACTGTAATACCTTCATCCTAGATAGATTTCGTGGTAAATTTTAGATAATAAGTTACTGCAGGTACAAACACGTTATGAGTAAAAAAAGTAATAGTAATAAAGACTCTGACCTCATAGATAACCTAAAAGTTCGATTAGATAAATGGTTATGGGCAGCACGCTTTTATAAAACACGTGCGATAGCAAGGGAAATGGTACAAGGCGGTAAAGTGCATTATAATGGACAGCGAACAAAGGCGAGTAAAATAGTCGAGGTTGGTGCGGTAGTGAAACTCGCTCAAGGCGTAGATGAAAAAATCGTAACCATAACTAAGGTGCTTGAAAAACGACAAAGCGCCCCCATTGCTCAGACCTTGTACCAAGAATCTGATGCTAGTATCGCCAAACGCGAAGAAAACAGCATCGCACGTAAAAATAATAGCTTTTTTGCTCCTCATCCGGATAAAAAACCCGATAAAAAGCAAAGACGCGAACTTTTAAAAATGAAATCAAGTTAGGTATAGCCGCTCATGCAACAAGATTTACTTCACCGTTATTTATTCAACGAACTAGATGTTCGTGGCGAACTCGTTCAAATTGAGAGTGCCTACAATGAAATGATTGCAAACCATAATTACCCAGCACCTGTAAAAGCATTACTAGGTGAGCTATTGGTCGCTACTTGCTTACTTACAGCTACATTAAAATTTGAAGGTGAAATAGCCGTGCAACTGCAAGGTGACGGACCCGTTAAATATGCAGTAATAAATGGTGATGATAAGCAAAATATGCGTGGTATTGCTCGTCTACAAAATGAAGTGACAGGCAGTACTGTCAAAGAACTAATCGGTAATGGCTATATGGTTATTACTATTACGCCAGATAAAGGTGAGCGCTACCAAGGTATAGTCCCTCTAGAGCATGACACTCTAAGTGAGTGTATTGAAAGTTACTTTGAGCAATCAGAGCAGTTAAAAACTCGTTTATGGTTTGCAACCAATACAACCGAAGGCAGTGCAAAGGCATGTGGTTTATTTTTACAAGTACTGCCTGTTGATAAACAGAAGTCAATTGAAGACTTTACCCACCTAGAAGCACTCAGCAATACAATAAAAGATGAAGAGTTATTAAATCTTGATGCAAGTACAATCTTAACCCGTTTGTATCATGAAGATAATCCACGTGTTTTTGAACCACAAAGCATACGTTTCAAATGTGGCTGTAGTCGCGACAAAACAATCACCGCATTAGTTAATGTAGGACAACAAGAACTACTCGATGATGTAGCAGAAAACGGTAGTGTTAATATCAACTGTCATTACTGCTTAAAAGAATATACGTTTAATGAGCAAGACATTAAGAGTATTTTCAACTAAAAACTCCATCTCAGCTCATCTTCCTATATAAAGCCGCAAAATATGCGGTTTTATATTATAAAAAGATGATACCGGTGTCATAAAAAGTGACATTTAATGACACCGGTATCATTGAAATTATTCATGTTTTTTTGCAAATATATATGTTTTTAAGGGCTTTACAGGCTCGAATATCTGAAAACCTTCTGTTACTATCATTACAGCTGAAGGGCACTATTTACCCAGAGCTATCCCGTTCAAACTCTCATACATAGTTAGGTATAAACATGATTACAAGCGCTACACGTTTTGTCGATTTAACCGCAGCTGAACTTGTCGAGCATGCGATCCGCCGTGGCGAAGGAACTTTAGCCGCAAATGGTGCTTTCGTAGCCATTACAGGAAAACGAACAGGCCGTTCACCTCGAGATCGTTTTATTGTACAAGAAGCTACAACACAAAATGAAATTCAATGGGGCAATGTAAACCGTCCTTTCGATGCTGACAAATTTGATGCTTTATGGGCACGCGTAGAAGCACATGTGCAAAGTAATGACCACTTCACCTCTCACCTAGAAGTTGGCGCTGACCCAGAGCATTATTTACCTGTAGTTGTCACAACAGAAACTGCATGGCATCACATTTTTGCCAAAAACATGTTTATTGAACCTAAAAACTATAACGCTTCAAACTTACCACAATGGCAAGTGATGAACGTACCATCGTTTGTATGTGAACCAGAACGTGATGGCACTAACAGCGATGGCACCGTAATTATTAACTTTGCACAACGTAAAGTATTACTGGCGGGAATGCGCTACGCCGGTGAAATGAAGAAATCGATGTTCTCAGTTCAAAACTTCTTATTACCAGCTAAGGGTGTATTACCAATGCACTGTTCGGCTAACGTTGGTGAAGCTGGCGACACAGCATTATTCTTCGGTTTATCTGGCACTGGTAAAACAACGTTATCAGCTGACCCAACTCGCTTCCTAATCGGCGATGACGAACATGGCTGGGCACCTGGTAGTGTATTTAACATCGAAGGCGGCTGTTACGCAAAATGTATCGACCTTTCACAAAAGAATGAGCCTGTTATTTGGGATGCAATCCGCTTTGGCACTATCTTAGAAAATGTTGTGCTTGATGATAGAGGTGTGCCAGATTTTAACGATACAAGTCTGACCCAAAATAGCAGAGCTGCGTACCCATTAGAACATGTTGAAAAGCGTAAAGTAGAAAACCGCGCAGGTGAGCCTAAAGCTGTTGTATTCTTAACATGTGATGTGAGTGGCGTATTACCTCCTGTATCTGTACTGAGTGAAGAAGCCGCTGCGTACCACTTCCTAAGCGGATATACTGCTAAAGTAGGTTCAACCGAAATTGGTTCAACAAGCGATATAGAATCTACATTCTCAACCTGTTTTGGCGCACCATTCTTCCCACGTCCTGCAGGGGTTTATGCTGAGCTTCTAATGAAACGTGTACGTGAGTTTGGCGCTAAAGTTTACCTAGTGAATACTGGCTGGACTGGCGGTCCTTACGGTATCGGCAAGCGTTTTGATATACCAACTACACGTGCTGTAATAGACGCCATAGTGTCAGGTAAATTAGCCGGTGTTGAGACCCAACATATTGATGCATTGAACTTAAACGTACCAGTTGCAGTTCCAGGTGTTGATAGCAACCTTCTTAACCCTATTAACACATGGGAAGATAAGGCTAAGTATAATGAATATGCAGCGAAATTGGCAGCTGACTTTACAGAAAACTTTGCGAAATACGACGTATCTGACGACATTAAAAATGCAGGCCCTAAAGCTTAAAAATAGCCTTTAGCCTCATAATTAAAACGCCAACCTTGAGTTGGCGTTTTTGATTCTAATTTTTACCCCAGCGACTAAGTTTCTTTAATATATAACCGAATTCATAAGATAGTACACTCCCACACCACAAGCCAAACTGTTAAAGGTCTACAGTCATATAAACTCTTACTCTTTCGAGTCGTGCTTTATTGTATTTAGAGTAGGAGAGCGGCTTTATAGCAGTGGCGCTGTACCCTGCGCTAAAGAGCCAAAGAGCTAATTCTGCGTCATCATCTGGTAATGTATTAGATAACCAAAACACTCTTCACAAAGAGGCGCTTTGCTTAAGAGACGCTACGCTTTAGAGAAGAAAATGTTGAATATTACTTTCCTGCAGATGTAAAAAAAACGACTATTTCTAGTCGGGCTTTCTACAATTTGAAGTCGATGCGCTACGCAGTAGAATGTCATTGTGCCCTCAGCGGTAGAGAGTCACAGTGAAATGTTACCTACCATAGGCCAGTGTATTTAATAGCCAAAACACTCTTCACAAAGAGGCGCTTTGCTCAACAGACGCTACGCTTTAGAGAAGGGAATGCTGAAGATTACTTTTCTGCAGACGCAAAAAAGCCCGACTATTGCTAGTCGGGCTTTCTACAATTTCAAGCCTGGTAATGTCCTACTTTCACATAGCAAATGCTACACTATCATCGGC
>NZ_JWGY01000019.1:0-13392 GCF_000813065.1 Pseudoalteromonas sp. ECSMB14103
GTCTGCAGAAAAGTAATCTTCAGTATTCCCTTCTCTAAAGCATCGCGTCTCTTAAGCAAAGCGCCTCTTTGTGAACAGTGTTTTGGTTATTCAATACACAGGCCTATGGTAGGGAACATTTCACTGTGACTCTCTACCGCTGTGGGCACTACAACATAATTTATAAGGCTAAGGGTAGGAAGTAATCAGCGTATATGCATTTACATCCAGAGGTTTCAGCTAGAAGATTGTCCACTATATTTGAAAAACGCTTACTACCTAGAGTGATGCTGGAATAAGTATAATTGGGTTATGCTTGTGCGTAGTTTGTTTTATTGCCCAACCAGCGTTGGATGAGTGGATCTACATTTTGAGGGTATTGATTTAACATTTGTTGTGCAATGGGCCTTACTTGATTCAGAGTTTGTTTATCTCTGGTTAAATCAGCAATTTTAAATTCTGCTAAGCCTGTTTGCTTAGTTCCTAGGACTTCACCTGGACCGCGTATTTCTAAATCCCGCTCGGCTATCACAAAGCCATCATTACTGTCTCTAAGTACACCTAATCGTTTTTGAGCGGTATGCGAAAGTGGTGCATGGTATAAAAGAACACAATGGGAGGCAATACTCCCTCTTCCCACTCGCCCGCGTAACTGGTGTAATTGTGCTAAACCTAAGCGCTCTGGGTTTTCAATAATGATTAAGCTTGCGTTAGGTACGTCAACACCTACTTCAATTACTGTTGTAGCAACTAAAACATGTATAAGGCCTCTTTTAAAGTCGTCCATGATGGCCTGCTTTTCTGCTGGCTTCATTCGTCCGTGCACTAAGCCAATATTTAAATCTGGCAGGGCTTCTTTCAATTGCACAGCACTATCTTCAGCTGCTTGACATTGCAGTGCTTCAGACTCATCAATGAGTGTGCATACCCAATAAACTTGGCGTTCTTGTTCATTGCAAGCTGATTTAACGCGAGTAATTATATCGTCACGACGCGTGTCTGGAAGTGCTACTGTAGTAATAGGTGTTCGTCCAGGTGGTAACTCATCAATAATTGAGACTTCTAAGTCGGCATAAGCTGTCATTGCTAGAGTACGTGGAATGGGGGTTGCGGTCATCACTAGTTGATGTGGATAACAGCCATTAAATTGTCCCTTTTCTCTTAATGTTAAACGCTGATGAACACCGAACCGATGTTGCTCATCAATAATTATAAGTACTAGGTTGTTAAATTTTACTTCATCTTGGAATAAAGCATGTGTACCTACAATCATTTGTGATTCACCAGAGGCAATCTTTTCTAATGTTGCTGTACGTTCTTTACCTTTTGTTTTTCCACCAAGCCATGCTACGTCAATGCCTAATTGTTTAAACCATGAGGCAAAACTTATACCGTGCTGCTCTGCAAGTATTTCAGTAGGTGCCATTAAGGCTACTTGAAACCCTTGAGCTATTGCTGTTAATGCGCTTAATGCCGCAACTAAGGTTTTGCCAGAGCCTACATCGCCTTGGACTAGGCGCATCATAGGATAAGGAGATGCTAGATCAGCTTTAATTTCTGACACAACACGATTTTGTGCATTGGTTGGCGCAAAAGGCAATTGTGATAAAAATTGAGGCTCTAATTTATTTGTAGAACTTAGAGACACCGCTTTTGCTTGCTGTCCTTGCTCTCTTACTTTTAATAAGCTTAGGTTTTGTGCAAGTAATTCTTCAAATACTAAACGCTGCTGAGCAGGGTGTGTTCCTTGCTCTAGCTCATTAACGTCGATATCACTAGGTGGGCGATGAAGCAACAATAAGGCATCAGCTAGTGCAAGTTGAGAAGGTTGCCATTGCACGGGTAACAGTTCTTCAACAGAGTATTTATTAAGCAGCTCTACAGCTTGTTCACTTAGGGCCCTAATAGATAATTGCTTTAAACCATCTGTTGTTGGGTATACTGGCGTTAATGTTGAAACTGTTGGCTGCTCACTTGGTGTATCACTTAAACTGTATTCTGGATGGCTCATTTCAAAGCCAACACGCCCGCGGCGAACTTCGCCGAAGCAACGTATTATTTTTCCAGGGCTTAATGCATTTTTTTGTGCTGCACTGAAATTAAAAAACCTAAGTGTGAGCCTCCCTGTATTATCATTTACTTGCACAACGAGCATACGTCTTTTGCCAAATGTGATCTGGCTTGTTTCTATTGTGGCTTCAATGCTCACGTGGCTGTGTAATGACAGTTCGTTGATGGAATAAATACGGGTTCTATCTTCGTACCTAAGCGGTAAGTGAAAGAGCATGTCTTGCACGTTTTTAATACCTAGCTTTAAAAGGCGTTCGGCCATTTTGGGTCCGACCCCTTTAAGTTCCGTAATGGGGTATTGGTTTAAGCTAGGTTTAGACAATGTAGGCTCAAATCTTTTTATTTGTGAATGAGTTAAGTGTACTCACAGGCTCGCTAAGCATCAAGCATGTTTTAAGGCGTGCCAAAATTCATCGTCAGCAATTATTTCACCTTCTTCATCGAGTGGCGGGTAAGGTAGTTTTTTTATACGGCATTGTTTAGCTATAACGGGGTGGTAGCCTTCAAAATACATAGGGTGTTTTATATCTTCGCTCAACATATTACGGTTATATAGCCCTGCCTTTTCGCGTTGATGTTGTGCTTCAAATAAAATGAGTGCTGCAGCCACAGAAACATTAAGAGATTGCACCATGCCTTGCATAGGGATAATTATGTTTTGATCGGCATGCTTAAGGGCTTGTGCTGAGATCCCTGTTTTTTCTTGCCCAACAATAATTGCTGTGGGTTTTGTGTAATCTATTTCTCTAAAATCAACGGCATCTTCGCTCAGGTGCGTGGCTAATATTTGTACATTTGGGTTGTGCTGTCGCATCATGGTTGCGGCATCATCAATGTTTTTATGAAGGTGGGTTTCTAGCCAATTTTTACTCCCGCCAGAGGTGTTATTAGTTAGCCATTTTTGGTTTTCAGGCCATACAGCATGTACATGGTGGCAACCCACTGCATCGGCACTTCTTACAATAGCCGATAGGTTATGGTGTTTGTGCACGTCTTCTAGGCACACGGTTAAGTCGGTTTGGCGACGCGATAAGACGTCTTTAATTCGTTGATAGCGATTTTGCTGCATGGTGATCCTCTTTTTTGTTAATTATACGAAATTTTATGTACTAAGGCATCACTGTGCGGCTAATCGGGTTTTGTAAAGAAATAAGTGTCTCGGTGGACTGAATAGCTTCTATCGCTTGAATTTTATTTATTAATACATCCTGTAAGTGGTCGATTGATTTAGCCATTACTTTAATAAAAATGCTGTAATTACCGGTGGTGTAATAAGCTTCGACAACTTCTTCAAGCGCTTCGAGTTTAATGAGTGTTTCAGGGTAATCGCGTGCATTATTTAAATTAATACCAATAAAGCAGCAAACGTCATAGCCAAGTTGCTTTGTATTTATACTTAATTGGGTACCTGTGATAATTCCTGCTTGTTTTAATTTTTCTACACGCACATGAATAGTACCGGCACTTACGTTAAAACGTTTAGCTAATTCTGCATAAGCTGTACGGGCGTTTTCCATTAAAGCGTGAAGTATCTGTTTATCGAGATTATCGATTTGATAATTTTCCATTATTTTTTCTTATTTAAATTAGTGAATTCACATTTTTATACCCTGTAAATTAGTCGAATTAATACATTAAAGCTATTTTTATTATGGGTTATTGAATTAAAAGTTTAAATCGTTACAGTAACTTCATTAGCAGCATCTGTTAGGTGCGTTATTAAAAATAAAGTAAGTAACAATAACTGGGAATGAGGCCAATTATTATGAGTTCACACTATGTGCAGCAGCAGTTGCAAATAAGCAGCGTAAAGCAATTTTTTTCACGGCAATTGGAAAAACAGTTAGGGCTAGTCGAAGTGCAGGCACCTATTCTTGCAAAAGTAGGTGATGGCACACAAGATAATTTAAGCGGTCATGAAAACGCTGTAGCAGTAAATGTAAAAGCGATTGCCGATAGCCAATACGAAGTTGTGCATTCGCTAGCAAAGTGGAAACGTAAAACGTTAGGTGAGTATGGATTTAGTAAAGGTGAAGGCCTTTACACTCAAATGAAGGCACTGCGCCCTGATGAAGAGTCGCTAAGTCCTATCCACTCGGTATACGTTGATCAGTGGGATTGGGAAAAGGTAATTTGTGAATCAACAGAACGTTCTTTAACTACCCTCAAACGTACAGTTGAATCAATTTATAAAGGCATAAAAGAAACAGAGCAATTTGTTAGCGAACACTTTTCGCTTGATCCTTTTTTACCAAGTGATATTCAATTTGTGCACAGTGAAGAGCTTCGTAAAATGTACCCTGACCTTACGGCTAAAAATCGCGAAAAAGCAATAGCAAAAAAATATGGTGCTGTATTTTTAATTGGGATTGGCGGTCAATTAGGCGATGGTCAAATTCACGATGTAAGAGCGCCTGATTATGACGATTGGTCTACACCAACGAGCGGACAATATATAGGGCTCAATGGTGATATTTTAGTATGGAATCCAATACTTGAAGATTCCTTTGAGATATCTTCTATGGGGATTCGTGTAAGCCCTGAAGTACTAAAAACTCAGTTGAGGATTACAGGAGATGATAACCGCCTGCAATTGGATTGGCATAAGGCATTATTAAAAAGTCAGTTTCCACAAACTATTGGTGGCGGTATTGGGCAATCACGTTTGGCTATGTTATTGCTGCAAAAGGAACATATTGGACAAGTTCAAGTTGGAGTATGGTCAACACAAACACATGCAAGCGTTGACGGTCTACTCTAACGAAAGATATAAGAGTGCTGCTTTGAGCACTCTATATTCACGATGTTTTAAACTCAACTTCTACTTTGTTATTCATCAGTTTTATTGTGCAAGGTGGGTAATTACGGTTTGTTTTAAGAACTTTATCAAAAATATGTATTTCCACACCTGAATGTAAAACTGTATTGACGATTAAGTGTGTATTTGTAAGTAATTCATGAAGGTTATTCTCTAATGATGAGAGTTGCCTTTCATATTGCTCTGCTTGTTGACATAGATGTAACTGAGTAGCACCAATTTTATTGATAAGTTCGTTTTTTCTTTCTGGATCTTTAAGCAAGTCTGCTTTTTCTAATGCAGGTTGTAAGGAGTCTAATTGCTGCTCCGTTTTAGCAAGCTCTTTAAAGCACTCGTCAGTTTCAGCAGTAATATCACCGCCGGAGCTTGCTAAATTAATAACCATTTTAGCACCCGATTCGTTGCCAATTTCA
Organism: Pseudoalteromonas sp. ECSMB14103; assembly: GCF_000813065.1. Taxonomy (NCBI): domain Bacteria; kingdom Pseudomonadati; phylum Pseudomonadota; class Gammaproteobacteria; order Alteromonadales; family Pseudoalteromonadaceae; genus Pseudoalteromonas; species Pseudoalteromonas sp. ECSMB14103. Next base: position 5,281 of record NZ_JWGY01000019.1, read on the forward strand.
CCAGCAATTAATGTTGTCGCGTCTAAAATCTCGCCGCCAAATATCTTACCTTTAGGTAAATCTGGTTGACCTACCTTAAGAGCATGACGTGCCTTCATAATACAGTGGCTAGTTTGTCGCTCAATAAAAATATTTGCAGCTTCTAAATAGCAATATTGTGAGTGGGATACATGAATGTCGCCTTCACATATAAGCTTACACGAAAGCGATTTGTCGTCAGATTTTTGATGCCCAATAACGCCTTGCTTAACAGTAATATTACCGCCGGCCGTTAACTCACCAGATTCAACAGTACCAAATATTGTAATATCACCTTTGGCGGTTACTTTCATTCCAGGTTCTATATTTCGAGTAACAATCACACTGCCTTCAAAATCAATATGACCGCTTTTAACGTTGACATCGGGAATAGTAAAAATATCGTCTACGCGCATTCCGTTAGTAATTTCAATAGGCACACCTGATATGGTTGATACTAACTCTAGAGGGTTAAGTTTAGAGATCTCGGTACCCTCACCGGCAACAAGTTGTTTATTGTCACCCGGTTTCGCCGGTAATATATCGCCAAGTACAGTAAAGCCTTCTTTTCCTGGAGTTGCGGGTTGCTGGCGTATAAGTACCGCACCAGGCTCAACACTTGCCATTTTACCAAAGTCACGCATATCAACGCTGCCATCTTCTTTTAACTTTGGGGTTTTTAGATGGTCTTTTAAAGTTCTTACTTTGGTAACGAGTTTAGTTGCTAAGCCATCACTGGGCAGGCGGCCTTGAGCCAAAATACCCTGCACAACCTCACCTGCTTTAGCAGTAAATTGCTTTTGTAATAGTTGTTCTAAATATGCTTGCTTATAACCACGAACTATACCTGCTTTGACTAGCTGTTTTTTTGCATCATCAAGGCTGAGTAAATCACCGCCTTGCGCGACGGTAAGCTCGCCAGTAGCCATCATTTTATCATCACTGATGACAACCTCTAACTTTGCATCGTATTTGGTCGCGACGATAAGTACTGGCTCTGCACTTTTATCTTTGAAGAATGCATTAATTGCGTCGTAATCAATTTTACAGTCGCAAAATTTAGACATTTCTATTGCTTCAATAACAAATGTAGCACTTGGAGGCGGGTGTTTATTTACATCGAGTAAAACATTCCCATTATGAGCAAGCTTAAACACAGCTAATCCTTTTTAACCACTAAAGTTTTAGTAAATTAATGACATAGTTACAGAGTGATAGAAATTGAAGACGGAGTCAAGATAGTAAGAATAACAATATAGTATAAAAAGAGGACAGGTGTGAGCTATAGAGTGGGTCTATAGCTCAGGAAAATATTAGTTAGTTGAAGGCAGTTCCATTATTCCGTCAATCTCAACTTGTACACCTTTTGGTAAAGCACGTACACCAACTGCTGCACGTGCAGGGTATGGCTGCTTAAAGTACTGGCTCATCACTTCGTTAACGACAGCAAAGTTAGATAAATCAGTTAAATAAATATTTACTTTAACTAAGTCTTGAATTTTACCACCGGCTTCTTCACACACTGCTGTGATATTTTTAAATACTTGATGTGTTTGCTCACTAAAGTCTTCTGATATAACTTCCATAGTCTCAGGTACTAATGGAATTTGACCAGACAAGTATACTGCAGTGCCAACTTTAACTGCTTGGCTATAAGTACCTATTGCTGCAGGTGCTTTTTCGGTGGATATAAATGCTTTGTTCATGTTTTTCCTATGTTATTTTTTTCGATAGACTTTTTGCACATCGGGCATTACGCGAATTTTTCGCATAATATTGGCAACATGGACACGGTTTTTAACCGTGACTCCAAGGTCTATCACATATAAATTACTTTCTTTTTCGTCAGTCGCTATTTCAACAATATTAGCGTGGGTTGTGGCAACTACGTTGGTTAACTTAGCTAACGCACCTTGATGATTAATAATCTCTACCCTAAGGGCTGCTATGTATTCTTTTTCAGGGTTATCATCCCATTTTACGACCAAGTATTTAGATCGTTCACTTTCCCAGCCACGAATATTTTTACATTCTTGGCGATGAACTGTTAATCCTTTACCTTGGCTTATGTGTGCAGTAATTGCATCACCTGGGACAGGACGGCAACATTTAGAGTAATTGACTAACATGCCTTCTGTTCCAATAATGGTCGCTTTGGCTTGTTTAGTTATGTCGGTCAAGTCGTCAGAATCATTTTGCAACAAACGCTTGGCTATGAGTACGCTCATTAAATTACCAGCGCCAATTTCTACAAGCAGCTCAAGTAAGGTCGAAAGCTCATGCTCTTCAAGAACGCGTGCAATATTTTCATCAGGAATACTATCTAACTTGTTTTCGCCTAGTGCGGAGTCGAGTAAGCGTCTACCAAGTAACATAGCTTCTTCATGATGTTGACTCTTAAGGTAATTACGAATACCTAAGCGCGCTTTACCTGTCACAATAAAGTTAAGCCAAGTTGCATTAGGGTGAGCGCCTGAACTGGTGATCACTTCAATTGTTTGGCCTGTGTCTAGTGGTTTACTTAACGGGTAAGGTTTGCGGTTAACACGCGCGCCTACACAGGTATTGCCTACGTCGGTATGAACTGCATATGCAAAATCGACCGCAGTAGCACCCATTGGTAGTTCAACTATTCGGCCATCAGGAGTGAATACGTAAATTTCCTCAGGGAATAATTCTGTTTTAACGTTTTCAATAAATTCAAACGACGACCCTGCACTTTGTTGAAGTTCAAGTAAGCTTTGCATCCACTGACGAGCACGTTGCTGAGACGTATTTCCTGCACCATCGCCTGCTTTTTTATACATCCAATGTGCTGCAACGCCTTTGTCGGCCATATGATCCATATCATGAGTACGAATTTGTATTTCTACAGGAATACCATGCGGGCCAACAAGCGAAGTATGCAACGACTGGTAACCATTTGTTTTAGGTACCGCAATGTAATCTTTAAAGCGAGTTTCAATAGGTTTATATAAATTATGCGCAACGCCTAATACACGGTAGCATGTATCCATTGAATCGACGGCAATTCTAAACGCATAAATATCCATTACCTCATTAAACAGCAACTCCTTATTTAGCATTTTTTTATAAATGCTATAAAGGTGTTTTTCGCGTCCAGATACAGTAGCAGCAATGCCCGATTCTTCTAGGCGAGCTTCTACTTCGGTTTGAATATTGGAGATAACTTCTTTGCGGTTACCACGGGCTTTAGCCACTTCCGACTTAAGTGCACGATGGCGCATAGGGTATAATGCTTGAAAACCTAAGTCTTCCAGTTCATTTTTTATATCATGAATACCCAAACGGTTTGCAATGGGTGCGTATATTTCAAGTGTTTCACGCGCTATGCGGCGGCGTTTATCAGGACGAAGTGCGCCAAGGGTGCGCATATTGTGTGTTCTATCGGCAAGTTTGATTAAAATAACCCGAATGTCTTGGGTCATTGCCATGATCATTTTTCGGTAGTTTTCAGCCTGAAACTCTTTTTTATCTTTAAAGCTCAGCTTATCAAGCTTACTTACACCTTCAACAAGTTCTGCAACAGTTTCGCCAAAAATCTCAGCTAAGTCTTGTTGGCTAAAGTCGGTATCTTCAATTACATCGTGCATTAATGCGGCCATGAGTGTTTCATGATCAAGGTGCATACCTGCGAGGATTTGAGTTACTTCAACGGGGTGAGTAATGTAAGGCTCGCCGCTTGAGCGAGTTTGGCCTTCATGAGCCTCTCGTGCTACCACGTAAGACTTTTGTACCAGCTCTACTTCAGCAGCAGGTAAGTATTCAGAAATTTTCTTTTTTAGACCTTCAAAAAGATACATTCACACTCCAATGTTCTAGTGAAGCAAATTAGGTAACGGTAAGTTAAGAATATACGATGAAAAGAAAGGATTGCCAACGGCTATAGTAGAAATACTACACCGTTGGCTAAATCAGACCGGGAGGTCGATTATTGGTTGCCACCAACAATAGCAGCAACAGCAGCAAGTTCTGCCGCTTCTTGATGTTGTTGTTCTTCACGGTCAATTAAATCCATTGATGAGCTATCAACAAGGTTTAATTCAATTTCACGTAAAGCAACAACGGTTGGTTTATCGTTTTCAGGGTCTACTAGTGGAGTTTTACCACCAACAGCAATTTGGCGGGCACGACGAGCCGCAACTAAAATTAAGTCAAAACGATTACCAACTGCATCTACTGCATCTTCAACTGTTACGCGAGCCATCTCAGCACTCCAAAAATAATTTAAAAGCAAAGGCGTAGTTTACTGTACGCAGAGACTTTCGCCAATAGGTAGTGGTCAATTTTTATCAGTTTTACTGAGTATGACCTAATTAAATGACCTTAATTTACTTTAAAAGGTCATTTAGTAATTTTTTATTACGAACTTCTTGTGCGCTTAATGTTAAACGCTGCGCCATAGCAATCGTTTCGATATCACCAAGGGCAGTATCAAAATCATCGTTTACAATAACAAAATCGTACTCGTTGAAATGAGATGTTTCAGATTGTGCTTTGGCCATACGAGATGCAATAACATCTGCAGAGTCTTGGCCGCGGTTATTTAAGCGTTGTTCAAGTTCTGCTTTAGAAGGCGGTAAAATAAAAATAGTCTGCACGCTTGGTATAATTTTACGAACTTGCTGTGCACCTTGCCAGTCTATGTCTAAAAATACATCTATTCCTGCGTCAAGTTGCGACTCAATAGCTTGTTTTGATGTACCGTAATAGTTATCAAAAACTTGTGCCCACTCAAAAAAATCATCTTTGGTAATTAATGCCTTAAACTCATCAGTAGTTACAAAGTGATAGTGAACGCCATTTTCTTCACCTGGGCGAGGTGAGCGAGTGGTGTGCGATACCGATACTTTCATATCTGCATGTTTCTTAAGTAAGGCATTAATTAAGCTAGACTTACCTGCACCTGATGGCGCTGATAAAATAAATAAGTTTCCGCGAGTTTGAGCCATGTTTTTCTCTATCAAAAAATAAACAGGCTTGAGTTATAAATAACCCAAGCCTTTAATCATTACATTGTACTTTATTTAGCTATTTGTGCTCAAGTGAGTCACAGGCGTACTTTACGCTATTCAATATTCTGGATCTGCTCACGCATTTGTTCAATTAAAACTTTAAGCTCGACCGCCGCATTAGTAATATCGCTATTAATAGACTTAGAAGCGAGGGTATTTGCTTCTCGGTTAAACTCTTGCATCATAAAATCTAGGCGACGGCCACATGCGCCGCCTTTTTTAAGAATTTTTTTAGTTTCTTTAACATGAGACTTTAAGCGGTCAAGTTCTTCGGCTACATCTTGTTTTTGTGCCAAATAAATTAGTTCTTGCTCAAGACGAGACTCGTCAATATTTGTCGTTAAATCTTCCAATTTTTGTTCAAGTTTCTCACGTTGCCATTTAGTAATTTCTGGCATGTGAGTTTCTACAGTGTTTACTTGCTCTATAATTGCATCAAGGCGAGTTGCTATCATCTCTTCTAAATTTGCGCCTTCATCACCCCGTGCTGATTTAAAGTCTTCTATTACTTCATCAAGCCCTGCAATTAGCGCTGTGTTTACGCTGTCCATATCCAGTTCTTCGGCTTCCATTACACCAGGCCAGCGTAAAATATCAACAGGGTTTATCTCACCATTACTTTGCTGTTGAACCCATTTAGCACTATTTATAAGTTGTTCAGCCAATGCTTGATTAATTGATAACTCACCAACATGAGCTGGGTTTGCAACAAACTTTAAAAATACTTCTACTTTACCGCGCTGTAGATGTTTACGTAAGCGTTCACGAATAACAGGCTCCATCCCACGAAATTGCTCTGGTGCGCGAATAAAGGTTTCAAGGTAACGTTGGTTAACTGATCGAACTTCCCAAGTGCCAGTGCCCCAATCGCCTTTTATCTCGCGACGCGCATAAGCTGTCATACTGTGGATCATGGATGGTTTCCTAAGTTTTATAATACATAATTAATTATTATTATACCGAAACACTCTCCAACCTCTAGGGAAAATTTAAGTAGCTGAATGTTTTGCAACCAGGTATTTGTTAAATCAGCATGGTATCTGTACTCACATACACTTATAATGTGGCAAATTATGAATTAAGGGGATCGTCAATGCGTCCAAGCCAAAGAACACCAAATCAAATTAGACCCGTATCATTTACACGTAATTATACTTTACATGCAGAAGGGTCTGTACTTGTTGAATTTGGTAATACCAAAGTACTTTGTACAGCTACGGTTGAATCGGGCGTTCCGCGTTTCATGAAAGGCCAAGGTAAGGGATGGATAAATGCTGAGTACGGCATGCTTCCAAGGTCAACACACACGCGCAATGCTCGTGAAGCGTCTCGTGGTAAGCAAGGTGGCCGAACAATGGAAATTCAACGTTTGATCGCACGTGCACTTCGCGCTGCAGTTGATTTAAAAGCACTTGGCGAAAACACAATTACTATTGATTGTGATGTCATTCAGGCCGATGGTGGAACACGCACAGCATCAATAAGCGGTGCTTGTGTTGCACTTGTCGATGCACTAACCCACATGCGTGCTAAGGGTATGATTAATTCAAACCCGCTTAAGCATATGATTGCTGCAATTTCAGTTGGCATATATAAGGGCCAAGCTATAAGTGATTTAGAATATATTGAAGACTCAGCGGCAGAAACTGATATGAATGTAATTTTAACTGAAACAGGTAAAATTATTGAAGTTCAAGGCACGGCAGAGGGTGAACCGTTTTCGTTTGATGAGCTTGATGAGTTACTCACATTAGCAAAACACTCTATTAGAGAGATCATTGACGTTCAAAAGCAAGCATTAGCATAAATAAGTAGGTAGCAAAAAATGAAAGATTACCAAAAAGAATTTATTGAATTTGCGCTAGAAAAGCAGGTACTGAAGTTTGGTGAGTTTACCCTTAAATCAGGCCGTACTAGTCCATACTTCTTTAATGCAGGCTTATTTAACACTGGACGTGATTTAGCACGGTTAGGCCGTTTTTATGCTGCAGCTCTAGAAGATGCGGCTATAGAATATGATGTTTTATTTGGACCAGCTTATAAAGGTATTCCAATCGCTACCACCACAGCTGTAGCATTAGCAGATCATTACAACAAAGATGTACCTTATTGCTTTAACCGCAAAGAGAAAAAAGCGCATGGTGAAGGCGGTACATTAGTAGGCTCACCATTAAATGGTAAAATCATGCTGGTGGATGATGTGATCACTGCGGGTACCGCAATTCGCGAATCAATGGAAGTCATCGCAGATAATGGCGCAGACTTAAGTGGTGTATTAATAGCACTAGATCGTCAGGAAAAAGGTAAAGCTGAGCTCTCTGCTATTCAAGAGGTTGAGCGCGACTTTAATACACAGGTAATCTCTATTGTTAAACTTGCTGATTTGATTAGTTACCTTGAAAACCAAGGGACAATGGGTGAACATTTAGTATCAGTAAAAGCGTATCGTGATAAATACGGCGTAGCCTAAAATATAAAGCCTCGCATTGCGGGGCTTTCTTTTGACCTTTTAAAGAGCTTATTTAATGAAAGATGTATTCAAACCAAATGGATTAGGGTTCAAGCGTGTATTTAAAGCCACATACTGCTCCTATCTAGGATTTAAAGCAGCGTTTAAAGAAGAAGCTGCATTCAGGCAAGAGTTACTGCTCTGCATAATCCTTTTTCCTTTTTCATTTCTGCTGGCATCTTCATTACTTCATTGGGCAATTCTTATGTGCTCACTGTTAGTGGTATTAATTGTTGAATTATTAAACTCAGCAATTGAAGCACTCACTGATCGTGTAAGCACAGAACTACATGTTTTGTCAGGCAGGGCAAAAGATATGGGCTCTGCAGCCGTCACGCTTTCACTAATGATCCTTGTGATCTTATGGGGAGTGAGTTTGTATATGAAGATCGTCGGATCTTAGCCTACCGTTTCAAAGCAAAATTGACGATACATGTTAATAAAATGAAAGCAATGTTGTTTTTTTAGTGTGTTTAGTTCAAATACTCATCGAACAGTATGTTTTTTCAAGTTTTCTTCAAAAAAGGGTTGATCTGTTTTCGGATCTCC
>NZ_JWGY01000002.1:0-613022 GCF_000813065.1 Pseudoalteromonas sp. ECSMB14103
TTAGGCAAGGATCAGTGCGTTTAACTTGACAGTGGGAGTCATACCAACGCCCGCCTAAGCGGCAAATTGACAATGGGTTAAAATTATTGAGCGCCAGCGACAATAACCCGTTGTTAATTGTCCGAGCGAATTCAGGCGCTTGTTAGGTAGCGTCACTTGGTTGCTTCCCATGATAAAAATACAAAAGCTGCTCTTGCTCGTGATAGCCAGTTCCCCACAAAGGCGAATTAAGTGAAACAACAGAACCATCTTTCGCAATTTTTATACGCGCTCTCGCATATGCACAATATTCTTCAATTTCGTCGTGAATTTTGTTCTTTAGTTCATCTAAAAACTGCTTAGCTTTATATTGTATTGGATCTAAAGAGTAATGCTGAGCACAACCACTAGGAACTAAGAAAAACTCTTCATCATCGTCCCAATGAAATGCTTCAATTGTGCGAAATTCGATATTTCCCGACCCGTCTTCAGCGTAGCACGCAAAAGCTAAATCAAACTCTTGTGATTCTGGAAGTGATTCGAAGACTGATTCAACGTCTTCAATAATGTGTCTGACAATCATCCTTGCTACCTAACGCCGCCAGCAGGGGCTGGAGCACGCAGTGCGGAAGTCCCTCTGGCTGGCTTTGTTAAAGCTTTGCTCACCTTTGCCAATTAACATACTCAATTTTCTCTGGCTCAGGCAATAATGTATTTAGTATTTTATTAGATATACTATTTCCATGAGGTTCTACGAACATATTTACATTGTCATGGGATATTTCAACAATGCTTTCTTTATCATCACTGCTTAGCCCGTCCCACCACGTTGGTGAGAGAAAGTAGTTTTCAAAATTACTGAATATGTATTGCGCTAAGTACGTTGAAATGTCTTCTTTTGATTTAGACATAAGCGACTTCACCAAGGTTATGCAGGTATTGTGACAATGCTCCAACCACGACAGAACAATATAACTCTTATGCCCATCATAAAATGATGTAAATGATAGTAAGTCAGGAACCACTTCAAGATCAGATAAATCTTGAAGTTTAGTGTTATCAAAGCCGAAGTCTGGATTAACTGAACCACTAACTTGAACTGGAAATGGATTTGTATACTCGATTACAACAGCCCGTATATCACTATAGTCATTCCTTTCTATGCCTTTATCAAATCTCTCTTTCTGATAGATATTGTCCCGCAGTCCTGCTTCTGCCCCAATATTCGTGAAGAATGCCTGCTCCTGTATTTCGGCCTGCCTATAGGCAGGCTTCCCTTTATCTAGGTCAGCATTTACTTCATACATATCTACTAAGGCCGACTTCGTATAATACTCTCTAGCAAATGAACGAAAAGCGAGCTTGAAGCATTGTTCCTCTGATTTTGTGAATACCTCCTTTTCTAAGCAAGAAAAAAGTTGATCATCGTGTTTTGCGCAGAAACCAGTAAACGTAGAGGCGCTGTTGATACCTATTTTTTCAGGACGGATTTTTCCATTATGTTTCTGAAGGCTTTCTAACCCTAACTTGATTCCTAAAACATGGCCATCTACCGCGATGGCTTTTAGGCTTGAGCTTCTTGCTACGGTGTGGGCCTTAACTATCTTTTTTGCACATTCGCCATGCAGGCTCTTTGGCGCTGAACATATTCGTTTAGAGAATTTATCCCGCATTGATTTAGCGGCATCCCATGGTTCCACTGGTTTTTCGCTCTCTCTATCCCTATGACATTTCTTGTACTTTTTTCCCGAACCGCACCAACAGGGATCGTTTCGTCCAATTTTACCTTTCCCCATTTAGTACTCCGTTCTGGTTTTGAGCTTTAACGCCGCATTAAGCGGTGAGTAATAGTTTGCTAAAATGTGAAACGAAGTGGAACCGAGCAAACTGTTACGAATCCGATTTTAATGCCTTGTTAGTTGCGAATTTTTGAGCATGTTTTTTAGCTTTAAACGGTATAGAGATTATAAAGAAAAACAACATCAAGAAAATCATTGAGATAATACCAACTATGTAATACAAGCCTGTTTCGACCATGAACACCATACCTGGAAAATCTACGCTGAGAAACTCATAAATATTTTTATTATTTTCAATAATGAAAATATTTAGCCACTTAGCAAAAAGAAAAAACGAATAACTGATAGATATTGATATTACCGAAAATATACCAGAGCGAAATAAATTAACTTTAGCACCAAGCTCTTTTACGAATATATTTAACCAAATTAAAATAGCTAAACTTGCACTAAAAAATATAGAACCAATCCCGCCAATTGTAACCATAGAAATGAGCCAAACTTGTTTGGTTAATTTCCAAAACTCGAAACTAAGAAATTGCTCTTCATTGGAAAAGTAAAAATAATACCCACCAAAATAGAGAAAATAAAAGAGCAATGCTATGGGATAAAGCTTTAGATTTTCCCTGCGCTCTTTTTTATTTATTTCAGCGTGCTTTCTATTTCGTTCAGCAAGTTTCTGTAATGGATCCATCGCAACTAACAACTTTATCAGAGGACACTTTCCTCTTTTTATGAGCAATGTATGTCCTCTTATTTATTTTTAATATTAATAACAAATCCTGTAACACATTGCGAGTATTAAACTTTAAGTCGGGCTGTTAATTAACAACAGGCAGAAAAGGGGAAAGTGTCCTCACTTTCTGACTTAGGAGGAAAAACGCCATCGCTTTAGTAAATGCAGTAATTAAAAATTTAAAATGAAAAGCAAAAGCTTTTTTAAACCATTTTACCACCTCTAAAAAATGGCAACGGTAATATAAGTAACTACTTTAAATACAATTGTTCGTGTAAGACTATTAAAAAGGTAGGTTTTTTGCGGGAGGTAGCTGTAAAAAGGAGGTGATGAATAATTGGTAAACGCGCCTACCTGCTTTGAAACGGGCAGACACGTTTAATACGAATTCACTTGGCTTTTTTTGCCTCAAGCGCTTCTATTTCACTCCAGATTTTTTCGGCTTCTTCACTTAACATGGCGTAGCTTTTAATGTCGCCTTTACGCTGAGCTTGCATGCCTTGCTCTAATTTGGCGTCGTACTCTTTACGTAATTTTTTTGTAGGGTCTGATTTGAATATCGAAAACATGGGACTCGCTTAATTTTATAAAAGTGATAGCACTACCATACGCTACAAACAGCTAAAAAGTTCTTTTGGCAGTAAGGCACTTACCTTGTTAAATTAAAACAAGGTAAGTGAATTATTTACTATGCTGCGCTTACTAAACGGTTTTATAGCTCAGGCTCTAAGCGTTTAATACCTTGGCCATCTAGTCCCAAGTAAATGTAGCCATCTTCACCTTGCGCTAAACTTCTTACGCGGCCAATGCCCTCTAATATTTTTTCTTGGCTTTTTAGTGTATCGTTTTCAAGCGTAAGTGCGCTTAAAAACGAAAACTTCATAGACGATAACAACACTTTACCTTTTAATTTAGGGTATTTGTCGCTGGTGACGAATAGCATATCTGATGGTGCTATAGATGGAGTCCATTGTGATGTTGGCGATTGCATGCCGTCTTTTGTTTGCAGGTCTGTAAATGACGTGCCGCTATAATTTACGCCATAGCTAACTACTGGCCATCCGTAGTTTAATCCTGATTTTATTAAATTAAGTTCGTCGCCACCTCGGGGGCCATGCTCATGTGCCCAAAGACGATTATTTTCAGCGTCAAACCACATACCTTGCGGGTTTCGATGTCCGTAAGACCAAACAGCGTGTTTAGCGTCTGTTTGTTTTACAAAGGGATTATCTGTTGGAATACGACCATCTAAATGAAGACGATAAATTTTGCCCCCATCACGGCTAAGATCTTGCGGGTTTAGGTCGCGCGAGCCACGATCCCCGATCGAAAAATAAACATAACCTTGTTTATCAAACACAATACGACTGCCGTAGTGCTGACCTTTTGTACTGTTATGCTCACCTTTGTATAAAACGTGCGGCTCTAATAGCTGAGTATGGTCATCACTTAATTTTGCGCGCATTAATGCAGTGTTACTACCACTGCCTTTGCCTTCAGCGCTTGAGTAAGTAAGGTAAAGCCATTGACTATTTTTATTATCGGTATGCAGTGCTAAATCAAGTAAACCGCCTTGGCCGTTAGCATCTATATCGGGCAATCCTTTTACTTGAATAAGCGTTGAGGTGTTTTTACGTAATAAAAATAGTTTTCCACTTCGCTCCGTAATTAATAAATCACCATTTGATAGTGCTTCGATTGCCCAAGGAATACTTACACCTTCTGAAACGTCTACTGCTTTTACATTAAGCGGCAAACTCGGCAGCTTTTTAAAATCAACTGCATTTACTGACATTGTAGGCAGCGTCAATAAAGCGGCTGTTAGCACGGCACCCTTAAAAGAATGTGTATATTTTTTTGATTTTATATTGAGCATGTTATTTTCCAAAATTAATCAAATTAGGTTTACGTTAGCACGAGCTGTAAAAATTTGCTAAGCGTTGCGATAAGTGAAAATGCTTTAATTTTAGCTAGTTACATATATCACTCACACAGTATTAGAAATAGTTAGCTCACTCAGTAAAGTATTTTTTATATTTTATTTAGTTTTGAAATACGTTTATAAATTGAGTTTAGTTTGTTTTTTGTTCGTAGTTTTTAACAAAAATAATGGAATAAACACTCTATTAGGGTTGAAAACTTGAATTTTCAGCGTACACTTGTGCGCTGAAGTTTGAGCGTACACTTGTAGGCTCAAATAGTTAAGGTTCTGATTTGTGCTAACACCCAGTTCGTGCAAACCATTGAGCAATAAACCAATATAGAGATTTTATTACAATGTTTACGCAGGCATTAAACCAATTTTCAACGTGGTTTTTACACCATCAAACGTTTGCAGGCTACATAGAGCCAATAATGCAAGTGTTTAAACCTGCTTGGCGTGCAGGGCAATTTAGAGCGCAACTAATGAGTTCAGAATCATTAAATGGTGAATTTTTGAGTTTGCAGCTAAAACCAAGCAAACAATGGCCCGCACATACCGCAGGGCAGCATGTTAGTTTGACCATTGAAATGAATGGACGATTATTAACGCGCGTTTTTACAGTTGCTTCAAGCGTTAAATATTTCAACGAAACGGGATTTATACGTTTGTTAATTAAAACAAGCGAACAAGGACGATTTACTGGTTTATTAAATAACAAAGCAAAAGCGGGAACATGGTGCAACATATCTGCTGCAACGGGTGAGTTTGTATTTAAAAATACACATACTCCTGCCACATTAATAGCTGGTGGGTCTGGTATAACGCCGATGCTAGCAATGCTTGACGATTATTTAGCGCAAACAACCAAAGCAATAAATTTAGTGTATTACGCAAAATCGGGCGAACATCAGTGTGTTGATGAGTTGCGTGAATTAGCCACACAATTTAGTCATTTTTCATTTTTATTATTAACTCGTGAGCAGTCGAGCGACATTACTAGCAATATTAAACATTGGGAGAATCCAGATATATATTGCTGTGGGCCGCTAGGGTTTATGCAAACGGTACAAGCGTTTGCTCAAAAACATGATCTTAATTATTACCAAGAAGCATTTGGTTTAGCGTTACCCAAAGTAAACAATGAAGATCAGTTTACTGTAAAGGTAAACAGCCAAGCTCATATAGTTGAAGGAAATGATGTACTACTTAGCCAGTTTGAAGTTAAAAAATTACCGGTAAAGCGTGGCTGCGGAATTGGTATTTGCCATCAGTGCCAATGTATTAAAAAGTCGGGAATAGTACGTAATTTAAAAACAGGTGAAATGTCAGACAACGGTGAGCAATTAATCCAACTTTGTATAAGCCAACCGGTGAGTGACTTGGAGTTACAATTATGAAAAACATAAACTTTGATCAGCTTACAAGCGATTTAGATACTATAAAAATGAATACGCTTGCTAAAGTAGGGCAAAAAGATGCTGACTACATTCGCTCTGTCGTTCGAAAGCAAAGACTATGTGAGTGGAGTGGGCGAATACTATTAATGCTTGGATTTATTCAGCCTTTACTTTGGGTTGCCGGTGTTTTGTTACTGGCCTTGGCTAAAATTCTCGATAATATGGAAATTGGCCACAATGTTATGCATGGTCAATACGATTGGATGAACGACAAACAGCTTAACTCTCAGCAATACGAATGGGACATAGCCTGCGATGGCCAAAGCTGGCATCGGGTTCATAATTTTGAGCACCACACATACACTAACATTATTGGAAAAGACCGTGATTTTGGCTACGGGTTGTTACGTTTGAGTGATGATTTTAAGTGGCGTTTTAAAAATGTGTGGCAGTTTTTTACTTACATAAATTTAAGCGTCCTGTTTCAGTGGGGTGTGTCATACCATGAGCTGGCAGCAGAGCGTGTTTTTATAGGTAAAAAGAAAGAAAATCGTGAAGGGGGTGTATCGCATGCCACTTTAAAGCAGCGTTTTTTTAGTAAAGGCGCTCGCCAGTTAATTAAAGATTATGTGATCTTCCCATTACTTGCAGGGCCACTGTTTTTATGGGTGTTAGCGGGTAATTTAGTGGCAAATTTGCTTCGTAACTTATGGACATCAACAATTATATTTTGTGGCCACTTTACCGAAGAAACCGAAACATTCAAAGAACAAGACTGCGTAAACGAAACCCAAGGCCAGTGGTATTATCGTCAAGTATTGGGCTCGTCTAATATTAAAGGGGCAAACTGGTTTCATATTTTAACGGGCCATTTGAGCTGCCAGATTGAGCACCACTTATTTCCTGATATGCCGTCGTCGCGATATCAAGAGGTTGCACCTCAGGTACAGGCAGTTATGCAAAAGCACGGGATTGATTACCACACTGGCGGATTTTTTAAACAATACGGCTCGGTGTTAAAGCGAATTATTAGATACTCATTTAAATAGTGATAGGGTGCATTAAGCGCTTTAAAAGCTAAAACATAAACCGGCATGTGTAAGCGCATATGCCGGTTTTTTGCTGTTGTGCTTAATAAACATACAGTGCGTTTGGTTTTTTCTTATTGTTAATTAAAAATCCGTTACTTTAGCTATGGTTAATTGATGCGTGATTGTCATACAATGGAGAAAAATAGACCACACAAGAGAGATAAAAAATGGCCGCATTTGGTACTGTGTTTATGCCACAGATGATTCAAGCTCGTTTTTCAGATAATCAATGGGGCGAAACCTCAGTTGTTCCATGCGATAAGCTTGAGTTTCATGCTGGTGCACACGTTCTTCATTATTCAAGCACCTGTTTTGAGGGCTTAAAAGCATTTCGTCATGAAGATGGGTCTGTTTATATTTTTAGAATGGATGCAAACATAGCACGTATGCAGCAAAGCTCTGCACTTTTAAGCTTACCAAGTTTTGATGGCGATATGCTTAAAACGATGATTATTGATATTGTTCGCCAATATGCCGATGAAACCCCATTACCGCCTGGCTCTATGTATATTCGCCCAACACATATAGGCACAGAAGCGGCAATTGGTAAAGCGGCAGCTCCTTCAATGAGCTCATTGCTGTACACTTTACTTTCGCCAGTAGGTGATTATTTTGCCGGTGGTGCTACGGCATTACGTGTGTTACTTGAGGAAGATGGTATGCGCTGCGCACCTCATATGGGTATGGTTAAAAGCGGTGGTAACTACGCCAGTGCACTTGGCCCAATTAGCGCTGCACGTAAACAGTATCAAGCAGATCAAATATTATTTTGCCCAGGTGGTGATGTACAAGAAACGGGCGCTGCAAACTTTATTTTGATTGATGGCAACGAAATTATAACCAAAGCGCTCGACTCCACCTTTTTACACGGCGTAACGCGTAATAGTATTTTAACGATTGCTAAAGATTTAGGCATGACTGTGAGCGAACGTAATTTTACAGTGACTGAACTTTTAGAGCGTGCTGCAAAACCAGGCACAGAAGCTGCGCTTTCAGGTACTGCTGCGGTATTAACGGCAGTGGGAACGTTTATTCATAACGATAAAGAATATAAAGTAGGCACAGGAGAGCCAGGGCCAACTACTGCACGTCTGCGCCAAGCATTGAACGACATTCAATGGGGTAAAAGCGAAGACAAACATGGATGGTTAACTAAAGTGGTATAGCGTTAAATACCCACGTTATTTGCACCAAAAAGCCACCTAATTAAGGTGGCTTTTTGGTGCAAATAACTTTATTAAAATTTTATTTTTCCAGTTAGTATATCTTTAAACATAACCCAGTCTCCCCACAAACTATAAAATGGGTGTTTAAACGTAGCTGGTCGGTTTTTTTCAAAAAAGAAATGCCCAACCCACGCAAAGCCATAGCCAATAACGGGTAGCAGCCACAATAGCGCAAATTTTTGACTTAATAATGCGGTAATAATGACCATAAGTACTAATAGGCTACCTATAAAATGCAAACGCCTGCAGGTTACGTTGCGATGCTCCTTTAAATAATAAGGGTAAAAAGTTTTAAAACTGTTGAAAGTGGGTTCTTGTTTTTCCATAAATCACGCTTTATTTTTATTATATGTTTTTACTATTAAAGCGTAAGTTTACACTTGTTTACAGCGATAAATGGCACTTAACGCATCTTAATAGACATAAGCTTAAAAAACTCATAAGTTATTCCTACTACTTAATCAATAAAAAGAACACAAATTATGTTACTCAAACGTACTCTTGCATGTGCTGTATTATTGGCACTCAGTGGCTGTTCAGAGCCAACCAATACATCAGATCAAAAAGAAGTAAAATCATCTATGAATCAAGTTAACTCAGTCGTGTATCCCGAAACCAAAAAAGGTGATGTAGTTGATACCTATTTTGGAGAAAACGTTGCCGACCCTTATCGTTGGTTAGAAGACGATATGAGTGCAGAGACTGCTGATTGGGTAAAAGCGCAAAATACGGCTACTTTTTCATACTTAGAACAAATCCCTTACAGAAACAAGCTCAAAGAGCGCCTTGAAAAACTAATGAATTACGAAAAAATAGGTGCGCCATTTGAAGAGGGCGGCTACACCTACTTTTACAAAAACGATGGCTTACAAAATCAATATGTTTTATACCGCAGCAAAGGCGATGAAGCGCCAGAGGTATTTTTAGATCCTAATAAATTTAGCGACGATGGCACAACGTCTATGTCGGGTTTGTCGTTTTCTGAAGATGGCAGTTTATTAGCGTATCAAGTTTCTGAAGGTGGTAGTGATTGGCGTAAAATTATCGTAATTAATACAACGACTAAAGAGCAAGTAGAGCAAGCTTTAGTTGATGTGAAATTTAGTGGTATTGATTGGCTAGGTAATGAAGGATTTTACTACTCTAGCTACGATAAGCCAAAAGGAAGTGAGCTGTCGGCTAAAACAGATCAACATAAAGTGTATTACCATGCTTTAGGTACATCGCAGAATGACGACCGCGTTGTATTTGGTGACAGCGAGGCGCAAAAGCATCGTTACGTTGGCGCCGATGTGACACATGATGGCAAGTACTTGCTAATTTCGGCCAGTGTTTCAACGTCTGGAAACAAGCTGTTTATAAAAGACTTAAGTAAAGAAAACAGTGATTTTATTACTGTTGTTGGTAACGCAGATTCAGATACATCTGTGATTGATAACGATGGCGATACGCTCTACTTAGTTACAAATTTAAACGCACCAAACAAAAAAGTGGTTACGGTAAATGCAAATAACCCAGCGCCTGAAAATTGGGTCGATTTTATTCCAGAGACCGATAACGTACTTAACCTAAGCAAAGGCGGGAATACCTTTTTTGCTAATTACATGGTGGATGCAATTTCGCAGGTTAAGCAATACAACAAGCAAGGTGACTTAATCCGTGAAATTAACTTACCCGGCGTAGGGAGTGCACGTGGTTTTCGCGGTAAAAAAGATCAAACAACGCTTTATTACTCGTTTACTAACTATAAAACTCCGGGGACTACTTTTTCGTTTGATGTAAGCTCAGGCGAGTCAAAGGTTTATCGTGAATCGGCAATCGATTTCAATAGTAACGATTACACCTCTGAGCAAGTTTTTTATACCTCAAAAGACGGTACAAAAGTGCCAATGATCATCACTTATAAAACGGGTATAAAATTAGACGGTTCAAACCCAACCATTTTATACGGTTACGGTGGTTTTAATGTAAGTTTGACGCCAAGTTTTAGCCCCGTTAACGCGCTTTGGCTTGAGCAAGGTGGGGTGTATGCCGTTGCTAATATTCGTGGTGGTGGTGAATACGGTAAAGACTGGCATAACGCTGGTACAAAAATGCAAAAACAAAACGTGTTTGACGACTTTATTGCCGCTGCAGAGTACTTAAAAGATAAAAAGTACACCTCTAAAAAGCGTTTAGCACTGCGCGGTGGTTCAAATGGTGGTTTATTAGTAGGTGCGGTGATGACGCAGCGACCTGACTTATTTCAAGTTGCATTACCAGCGGTAGGCGTACTTGATATGCTACGTTACCACACATTTACAGCGGGTGCTGGTTGGGCATACGACTACGGTACTAGTGAGCAAAGTAAAGAAATGTTTGAATATATAAAAGCTTACTCGCCATTGCATAACGTTAAAGCGGGCGTTGAATATCCTGCCACTATGGTAACAACCGGTGATCACGATGATCGTGTGGTACCATCTCATTCATTTAAATTTGCTGCTGAATTACAAGCTAAGCAGGCTGGAAATAACCCTACACTTATTCGTATTGAAACAAATGCGGGTCATGGTGCGGGCACACCAACCAGCAAAGTTATAGATTTATACGCAGATATGTTTGGTTTTACGCTATATAACATGGGTGTAAAAGAGCTATAAAACGCGTTAACGTTACCTTGTTTTAAAGTACAAAAGCCGAGTAAATTTACTCGGCTTTTTTATTAACTTTATTTTGGAGTCAAAAACCTACTTATTAACTACTGCGCAGGCAAAAATAATCGCTGATAGGTTTTATATGCGTATTCATCACTCATACCACTTAAGTAGTCACAAATAATGCGCATGCCTTGATTATGTTTTTGAGCCTCAATATATTGCGCTTGCGTTGTTTCGGGTAGCAAACGAAGCGGATCGCTTGCAAACGCTGTAAATAATTCAATCAGTAGGTTTTGCCCTTTAAACTCAATTTGTTGCATTTCAGGGTCGCGAATTAAGCGTTGAAATACAAAGTGCTTGAGTATGTGTAGTACGTTTTCATACTCTGGGTGCAACTTAGCAGTGTATTTTAAAATAGGGCATTCAAATGCCTCGTGTTGTATGTCTAAATGAATATGAATGATGAAGGTGTTCACCAGCTCACCTATGGCGTCTTTTCGTTCAAAATCATTTTTTGAAAAAAGTCGAGATGTTAACGTTTCAAGTAAGCTATTTAGCCAGTCAAAATTAAGCGCTTGCAAGTGAGGTAATGCATGTGATTGCCAGTCATCTAATGTTAAAACATGAGTTGCAATGGCGTCTTCTAAATCGTGCACGGCGTATGCTATATCGTCGGCATGTTCCATTATGGCGCTGTCAAGGGATTTATAAAGTGTTTTAGCGCGGTGTTTATCTATTGTTGCGTGAGTATTTAATAACGTTCTGTCGTTTTGGCTTAATGGTTCGACAATCCAGTCAAATATGTGTGCGTCGTCTTGGTATAACCCTTTTGCTGGGCGCCAATCATCGGCTTTGATAAAAGCACGTGAGTCATGCGTATCGGGTATTGTGTGCCACAACTCGTTTATAAACGCTGGGTATTTAATAAACCCGAGTAATGTTCGGCGTGTAAGGTTCATACCATAGCCATTACTGTAGGGCTCTAGCTTAGCAACTATTCGTAAAGTTTGAGCGTTTCCTTCAAAGCCACCATGGTCTCGCATCATATAGTTAAGGGCAATTTCACCTCCGTGGCCAAATGGTGGGTGGCCAATATCGTGAGCCAAACAGAGTGTTTCGAGTAAACCGGTTGATGGGAAATGGTTAAAATCACTATGTTGTGTCTTTAAGTGCCTTAAAATACCTGTGCCAATTTGTGACACCTCTAACGAATGGGTAAGGCGGGTACGATAAAAATCGTTTAGGCCAATCCCCATAATTTGTGTTTTAGCTTGTAAGCGCCTAAACGCAGCGGCATGAATGATTCTTGAGCGGTCAACCTGCCAAGGTGAACGGTTGTCGTTAGGTCTGTGTTTATATTGCTCTATTATTCTACTTTGCCAAACTTTGTCCATACTGCTAAACCACTATTTAACCTGTTTAGTGCTTAGTATACCCATGCACTTATAAATTGCGAATGAACATATTTTTGTAATTCGCGTTTATATAGTGGCTTAGGTATAATGAAGGTTCGTATGTGTGTGTAGTTACCATACATAAATAGTTGTTTGAATGAGACAATACATGCTTAAGATTATCTTTCAGTTTTTGTTAGCCATCCTTTTTATATGGGCGCTTGCGTACCCGTTTGTACAAAGTGATGAAACCGATAGCGCAGATCAAACCACCAGTGAACAAGCTAAAAAAGTGAAGAAAAAAGAAAAGCCGTTACACAATGTCACGTTGCCTAAATTTTCTGAATTTACGGATGTAAAAGAGAAAAAACGCGCATTTTTTGATTTTATCCGTCCCCATGTTGAGGCTGAAAATAAAAAAATATTACAACAACGTGCCAAGTTAGAAATAGCCCGCATGATGGTTGAAAACAACCTATCGCTTGAAGAAAAACAAAATAAAGATATTGTTAAAATACTCAAGCAATATGGTTTACCTGAAACGGTTAACACACTTGTGCTAACTCAGGCTTTACGCCGTGTTGATATTATTCCTAAAGAAATGGCGCTAATGCAAGCTGCTAATGAGTCGGCTTGGGGCACCTCGCGATTTGCTCAAATTGGCCTGAATTTTTTTGGTCAGTGGTGTTACTCAAAAGGCTGCGGTATGGTGCCAAAACGCCGTAACACTGGAGCAGCGCATGAAGTCGCTGCATTTAAATCGGTTCGTGCTGCGGTAAGCTCTTATTTTAGAAATATAAATACTCATGGCGCTTATAAAGAGTTACGGGGCATACGTGAAAACCTGCGCCGTGAAAAAAAACCAGTATTAGCAACCAAACTAACTCATGGTTTGATGTCTTACTCTGAACGAGGCGAGGCATACATTGAGGAGTTAAATACGATGATTAGACAAAACAGAGCTTATTTTGATGAATAAATATATGACAGGTTACTTTTACGCGAGTTTACTTTTCTTGTTGAGCTTAAGTGCATTTAACACCAACGCCAGAGAGTTTGTAATGTCGTACGATGGGTTTTATGACCGTTTAAAAGTAGTTAATAAAGGGGATTTTCAATATGCCCGTGTCAACTTTTATATAAGCGACATTGCTACTAACGAGGCATGCGCAATAAAAAACGGAACCATTTTAACAGAGAATAACGAGTATCCGCTTAACTTCACAGATAGCGCACAGCTGTTGTTGCCTTTTGATAAGCAACTTGATTCAGATAAAGCCGTTATTGTCATCGAGCCACAAAACCCTGAGCATGACTGCCAGTTAAAGCTACAAATAGAAGCTAACGAATTTGACGATTTAGCTTTCTCAAAACATGCGTTATACACCATTAACGAGGAGCTAGACGAATTACTAACGGATTTGTCAGGCTTTTTTGTTAGTAAGCTAATGTGGTTTTTATTACCTGAGCAAAAAGGTGTAGCGGTTACCTTTAAAAACCCAATAAGCATTAATGATGAAAACGTAACCTGCGAGGAATCGATTTGTTATTTTGATGTTGACGATAATTGGGAAGAGGATAGCCAATCGTTCGGTGAAATTAGTAATGTATTCAAAGTCACTCCCTGGATTGCAAAGTAACGGTAAACGTTGCAATGAAATACAAAAAAGCGGCATTAGCCGCTTTTTTATTTTAGTGGCGCTGAAGAGTCACGCTGCATAAGTGTGGGTTCAAAAAAACGATTTATTTTAATATTTTTTGTTTGGTATACGTCTTTAAGAACAAGTTTTGCGGCCATTTCACCCATTTTAGCTACCGGATTATCAATCGTTGTCAGTGTCGGGTAGAGGTAGTTTGCAAATATTACGTTATCAAATCCGACTATCGATAAATCGTTGGGTAGGTGATAGCCGTGCTCTCGGGCATATTTCATTGCACCGGAGGCCATCTCGTCGTTTGCGCACACAAGAGCGGTAAAATTTAGCTTACTATTAATGAGGTGCTCAAGCGCTGAACTTCCCCCAGTTTCGTTAAAATCACCTTCAAAATAAAGCGATGGGTCAAACGTTATATTGGCTTCTTCAAGGGCTTGTTTATGGCCAGCTAAACGGTTTGCAGCATCGGCCTTAAACTGAGGACCTGCAATATAAGCAATTTCGGTATGGCCTTGTTCTAACACCGATTTAGTTGCTAAATAACCTCCTAGTTTATTGTCTAAGCTAATGCAGTGCTCTTTGAGTTCTTCGACGTAGCGGCTCATTAAATAAACAGGCGTTGTGCCTCTACTGAGCGATATCAGGTATTCGTCGGTCACTGCTTCAACATGCAAAATTATGGCGTCGCAGCGCCTGCTAATTAAAAAGTCGATGCCTTCTTTTTCTTTATCTTCTTCACTGTGGCCGGTTGTAATAATAACGTGTTTACCGGCAGCTCTAAGCTCAGACTCAATCCCTGCCATCATTTGGGCGAAGAAAGGACCATGTAATTCAGATACTAAAATACCAACACTGTTAGTGCAGTTTGATGCTAAAGATTGGGCTATTGAGTTAGGTTTGTAACCCAATGTTTGCATTGCATCGAGTACTTTTTTAGTTGTTTTATCACTTACTTTTGTATTTTTGTTCATTACCCGAGAGACGGTAGCTAACGATACACCTGCAAGCTCTGATACTTGATAAATTGTTGCCATGTTACTTATTGACTCGCTTTCACCCTTAACTTAATCAGCTAAATCATACCTTAGTGTTGTTGACTGTGGTTAGCTTTGATTGAATATTTTCAACAACCTGGTTAGTTAATGTATATTTTTTCATTGTGTATGCTACAAAAAGGGATCCTAGGGCTGGTAGTACAGTAAACGACAGTAAAATACCCTGCTGAGTACTCATTGTTTGCGTCACATCAGCCTGATAACTGTAAAATGATAATAACCAACCCGCAATGGCACCTCCAACAGCAACACCCATCTTAATAAAAAATATAACACCGGAGTAAACTAAGCCCGTAATCCGTAATCCCGTTACTTCGTGACCATAATCTATGGTGTCAGCCATTTTTGCCCATAGGAGTGGGGTCGCCATATCTAAAAAGAATTTCCATAGAATAAAAGCAGCAAACGCGAGAACCAGTTGTTCACTCCCAATAAAGTAGCTAAATCCACAAATAGTTGCAGCGATAAGTTGTAAGCTGATGTAGGCCTTTATTTTGCAAAAACGCGCAGCTAGAGGCTGTGCAACTGCGCAACCTATCATACTAGCAACTACACCTAGGGTCATAAATAGAGTAATTAAATCTTCCCGACCGAGGTAGTATTTGACGTAATAAACCGCCAGAGTTAGCCTAAGTACTTGGCCAGTCAGCAAGAAAAATGCAGCAATACACAAGGTACGCCATTGATCGTTTTTTACTAGGGCTTGAATACTTTTAGCAAAAGGGATGTTTTGTTCTTTGGGTTGTTGAATACGTTCTTTGGTGCCTAAAAAGCAAAGTAAAAACAGCACAAGGCCTAAAATACTCATGGCGGTCATGGTTAGCTGGTAACCTTTAGCGTTATCGCCCTGGCCAAAGTATTCAACCATTGGCATGGTGCATCCAGCAACAATAACACCACCAAGCATCCCAAATACAAAACGGTACGATTGAATAGTGACACGTTCTTTTGCGTCTGCGGTTAACACGCCACCGAGTGCGCAATAAGGTATATTAATAGCAGTGTAAGCAACCATCAGTAAGGTATAGGTGCTAAAGGCATAGATTATTTTGTCAGTGCCTTCTAAGTCTGGTGTAGTAAACGCTAAAATACTAATAATGGCAAAAGGGAGCGCAAGCCATAGTAGATAAGGGCGAAAATGCCCCCATCGAGTATGTGTTTTATCAGCTAGGTTGCCCATTAGGGGGTCGGTTACGGCGTCAAAAATGCGAACAGCTAAAAACATAGTACCAACAACGGCGGGGGATAAGCCCACCACGTCGGTATAGTAAAGCATTAGGAACATCATTACCGTTTGGAAAATAATATTACTGGCGGTGTCGCCTAATCCGTAGGCTATTTTTTCTTTTACACTAACCATGGTTGCTTTATCTCGCTTTATGTTTTTTTAGTTGCGTTAATAAATACGTTTTTTTATCTATTTGAGATTAATGCTTTATAGGCTAGGCCACTATTTTTTATAGTACGTTGCTGTGTGCTGTAATCTACATAAACTATACCAAATCTTTTTAAGTAACCTTCTGCCCATTCAAAGTTATCCATTAGACTCCAGGCAAAATAGCCATCTATTCTAACGCCTTGTTCTGTTGCATTGTGAACGGCATTTAGGTGACTGTTGTAGTAGTCTAGTCGATCTACATCATTGATTTCACCATTATTATAGCTGTCGGGCATAGCTGCGCCATTTTCAGTAATAAAAATAGGCGGTAGGGTATAGGTATTGTTAAGTGTGACTAATAACTCTGTAAACGACTTAGGGTAAATTTCCCAGCCCATATCGGTTAGCGGGCCAGTAGGCTCTATTGGCTCATATATTTCAGTAGGGTGCGCTTTATAAAATTGACGGGTGTAAAAGTTAATACCTAAATAATCAATTGATTGCGAAATAATAGCCATGTCACCATCGTGAATATCTGGCAGATGTGCTGACGGTAATTGTTCAATAATTGCTGGGTATGTACCATCCATGATGGGTTTCATGTACCACTGGTTTAAGTAGTCATCTGCAAAAGCTGTTGCAGCAATGTCATCAGCGTCTTCAGAGATGCTATAACAGGGAGTAAAATTAAGCACGATACCGTTTAAAGTCGTCGGTGAGTTTTGCTTTAATACGGTCATGGCAAGCCCATGTGCTAATAACAAATGGTGGGCGGCTTTGCGCCCGTATTGTTTACCCACTTTACCTGGCGCATGAATGCCAATTTCGTAACCTAAAAAAGCACTGCAAAAGGGTTCGTTTAAGGTAGCGTATGAATGGACTCGGTCGCCGAATGCAAAGGTAATTAAATCAACATAGTGAGCAAACTCATAAGCTGTTTCTCGATTTAACCACCCCCCTTCGTCTTCGAGGTGTTGAGGTAAATCCCAGTGGTATAACGTGACAAACGCTTTGATATTGCGCTTTTTCAGTTCATCTAAGATGTCGGTGTAAAACTTTACGCCTTCAGGGTTAAGCTCACCACTTTTTGTAATAACACGAGGCCAAGAAATAGAAAGTCTGTAAGCATCTACTCCTAATGATTCGATTAAATCTATGTCTTGTTTCCAATTATTGTAATGATCGCATGCAACATGCCCATTTGAGTTATCAGCTATTTTACCTGGCGTATCACAAAAGGTATCCCAGATACATGGCAGACGGTGAGTTGATCCACCTTCTATTTGGAAAGACGCTGTTGCTACACCATAAATAAACTCTTTTGTTAATAGAGGTGAACAAGTTGGTAAAGATATTTTAGTCATTAGTTACAAACCTTTTAAAACCTAAATTGCACTTTTAGCGCCGATATTTACTGCCTCGTAGCTTACTCTCGACTTGATAAAAAAATAAAAATTGTTGAATTATGTTACGTGTTCGTATTTAATTAGCTGTGAAAGCGCTTACATTTTTAAGATTAATGTTAATTAACCTTCAGGTCAACTCTTTAATAGCATGGCTTAGCCGCCAATTTATTAACAATACATAGAAGGTTAACGATAATAATAAATTGCGGAGAGCACATGGCTAGTTCAGCACCAACAACGACACACACACAATCGCAAAACACAGGCGATAATAATTATGGATTTGCACTTACATCGTTAACAACGCTATTTTTTATGTGGGGTTTTATTACCTGCCTAAATGATATTCTAATCCCGCATTTAAAAGCGGTATTCGATTTAACATACGTGCAGGCTATGCTTGTGCAGTTTTGTTTTTTTGGTGCTTACTTTTTAATGTCTATACCCAGCGGGCTTATTGTGAAAAAGCTGGGTTATAAAAACGGCATTGTTGTCGGGTTACTAATTGCTGCAGTTGGGTGTGTATTATTCTATCCAGCGGCACAAATGCATAACTATCCTGTATTTTTGTTTGCGCTGTTTGTTTTAGCAAGCGGAATTACTTTATTACAGGTATCTGCAAACCCATACGTAAGCTTATTAGGTCCTGCAAAAACAGCGTCTTCTCGTTTGACACTAACACAGGCATTTAATGCGCTTGGTACCACGGTTGCACCGTCTTTTGGTGCATTATTAATACTAGGCTCAGCGTCGGATGCTTTTTTAACACCGGCGCAAAATGCCGAATCAGTTCAACTTCCTTACTTGCTGCTTGCTGCAATGCTAATTGTATTAGCCGGTGTGTTTGCATGGCTTAAGCTTCCAGACATTATGAGCGAGCAAAAAGAAGCTGCCGAGAAATCAGACACCATTGAAGGGAGTGCATGGCAATATCGCCACCTTGTTTTGGGTGCAGTAGGCATATTCATGTATGTGGGCGCGGAAGTTGCGATTGGTAGTTTTTTAGTTAGCTTTTTAGCGCAAGAAAATATTGCTGGATTAAAAGAACATGTCGCGGCTCATTACATTACATATTATTTTGGCGGTGCAATGGTTGGGCGTTTTATTGGCGCGGCTGTAATGCAAAAACTTCCTGCCGGTAAAGTGCTTGGTTTTAATGCAACCATGGCTATTATTTTAGTGGTTATTGCCATGAGCACATCTGGTCAGTTAGCAATGTGGTCAATATTATTAGTTGGATTATTTAACTCCATTATGTTTCCTACTATTTTTAGCCTTGCACTAAATGGCTTAGGCAAGCACACAGCGCAAGGTTCGGGCATTTTGTGTTTGGCAATTGTAGGCGGTGCAATTGTGCCGCTTTTACAAGGTGCACTTGCTGATAGTGTTGGGGTTCAACTTTCGTATGCTTTACCAATTTTATGTTATCTATTCATCGTATTTTACGGCTTAAGTGGCAGCAAACCCGTTCAAGCTAAGGAGACTTTATAATGAACACACGTTTTACGCTCAATAAAATTGCATTAGCAACATTGGTTGCCTCAGTGACAACATTAACAGCTTGTTCAAACGACAATACTAATCAAGCTGATACTACAAAAGCGCACGCTAGTGCTGAACAAATATGGCCCAAGCTCAATATTGCGGTTAAAAAAGATGCAGAGATAGAAGCACAAATAGTGAGTTATTTAAACTCAATGACGCTTGAGCAAAAAGTAGCGCAAATGATTCAGCCTGAAATACGTGATATTACCGTTGAAGATATGCGTAAATACGGTTTTGGTTCTTACTTAAATGGTGGAGGGGCGTTTCCTAATGGAGATAAACATGCCACTCCACAAGATTGGGTTGCCCTTGCTGAAAAAATGTATCAAGCGTCGGTTGATGATTCAATAGACGGTAGCAAAATTCCTACTATGTGGGGAACAGATGCAGTGCATGGTCATAATAATGTGATTGGTGCTACATTATTTCCACATAATATTGGTTTAGGTGCGGCTAATAATCCTGAACTAATTGAACAAATTGCAGCTGTTACCGCGGTAGAGGTTATGGCTACAGGTATTGATTGGGTGTTTGCGCCAACCGTTGCAGTTGTACGTGACGATCGCTGGGGTAGAACCTATGAGGGTTATTCTGAAGACCCTGCAATAGTGCGTGAGTATTCAGCAGCTATTGTAAATGGCTTACAAGGTAAGGCCGATGAAGACTTTTTAAGTGATAAACGAGTAATTAGTACTGTTAAGCACTTTTTAGGTGATGGCGGCACTGTTGATGGTGACGATCAAGGTAACAATATCGACAGTGAGCAATCGTTATTTGATATTCATGCACAAGGTTATGTGGGTGGATTATCGGCGGGTAGTCAGTCTGTAATGGCGTCGTTTAACAGTTGGAACGGTGTTAAAAATCATGGTAATAAATATTTACTGACCGATGTATTAAAAACACGCATGGGTTTTGACGGGTTTGTTGTTGGTGACTGGAATGGACATGGACAAATAAAAGGCTGTACCAACGAAAGCTGCCCACAAGCTATTAATGCTGGGCTAGATATATTTATGGTGCCAACGGGCGCTTGGAAACCACTGTATGAAAATACCATAGCGCAAGTTAAATCTGGCGAAATTAGCATGGCGCGTATTGACGATGCTGTTGCACGTGTATTGCGTGTAAAACTACGCGCGGGTTTATTCGATAAGCCAAGTCCAGCAAACCGTTTATATTCAGGTAAAACAGAATTAATTGGCGCACAAGATCACCGTGAAGTAGCACGACAAGCAGTACGTGAGTCACTCGTACTTCTTAAAAATAAAAATGACTTATTGCCGCTTTCGCCAAATCAACATGTACTTATTACCGGTGACGGTGCCGATAATATCGGTAAGCAGTCTGGTGGGTGGAGTATTACTTGGCAGGGCACTAACAATAAAAATGCTGACTTCCCAGGAGCCACGTCAATTTATAAAGGCTTAGAAGAGCAAGTTACTGCCGCAGGCGGTAAAGTTACACTCAGTGATGATGGCTCTTTTGAGCAAAAACCCGATGTAGCCGTTGTTGTATTTGGTGAAGAACCTTACGCGGAAGGTCATGGTGACAGAGATAACCTTGAATTTGAGCGCGGCAATAAAAAATCGTTAGCGCTGTTAAAGTCATTAAAAGCGCAAGGAATAAACGTTGTTTCTGTATTTATTTCTGGTCGTCCAATGTGGGTAAACAGTGAACTTAATGCGTCTGATGCATTTGTAGCAGCATGGTTACCTGGTACTGAAGGCGGTGGTGTTGCCGATGTGCTACTAAAAGCAGCCGACGGTAGTGTTAACCATGATTTTAAAGGCAAACTTTCTTTTTCATGGCCTAAAACGGCAGTTCAAACAACGGTTAATAAGGGAGATGAAGATTACTCGCCGCTATTACCGTATGGCTTTGGTTTAACCTATGGCGATAAAAATATACTTGCGGATAATTTAGATGAAAATTCGCAATTAGATAATTCATCACTGACGAGTATGGATATTTTAGTGGGAGCACCGGTTGCGCCATGGCGCTTATTGCTCAAATCGGGTGATGAATTGTTAGATGTGTCGAGCAGTACCCATGAGTTTGGCGCTATAAAATACCGAACTGAAGATAAGGTTGTACAAGAAGATGCTCGTCAGTTTAATTTCAACGGTAGTGAAAAAGCGAGCGCAGAAATAGTAACGAGCTTTGCTGAAGATACTATTACTTATGTTGAAGCAAATGGCGTAATTAGTTTTGACATAAAGCTGAATCAAGCGCTTGGTAATGAACTTTCACTTGCAATGTGTTCAGGTGAATGTGGTGAAAGTATTAACCTAGCTAACGTTGTAGATAGTAGTTTACTTAGTAAATGGCAGTCAGTATCGATTGACCTTAAATGCTTTGCTGATAAAGGCGTAAATTTTGCGAGTTTAACAAGCCCATTTAGTTTGCACAGCTCAGGTAAAGCCTCTGTGTCGGTATCAGATATAAAATTTGTACCAAACAAAGCAGATGAAGCTACGCTTAAGTGCAAGTAAGGGTACGCTAAATTAAATAGATAGATTGTTGTGTGTAGTAAAGCCCTTCATTTGAAGGGCTTTTTTTATGAATCAAAATACACAGATAGTTTAATTTAGTAATTAAGTGTAGTAGCTCATATCTGATCTGACAGTATAAGCAAATAGGTTTAGACTTTATCTGACAGGCAGCTATGAGCGATAACCGGACACTGGAAAAGTTAAATTTATTCCTACTTCTTTGAGTAGGAGCCTAATTTTGTCCGATAACATTATTAAACGCCGTTTTGGGGTAAAATAACATGCTTAATTCCTAGCTGTTTTAATTACCTGTTTACAAATGTAATTATTGGTGAAATTATCAGGATATGTAATATACGCCATTTTGGTGTGTTATAAAAAACCACAATGGTGTTCAATAAGCTGCTAGGCAAATAGAGAAATCCTCAACCTACATGGAGCCGTTATGATTGACGATATAATAAAAAAAGCAACTGGTGGTCTCGATGGTATTGTCGATGACTTATTAAAGTCTGCCAAAGGAAAAGTTCAAGAAAAAATATCTGAAGCATTCGCTATCGGTAAGCTTAAGTCCTTTAAAGATAATGTTGAACGAATAGGACAAGTGAAAACCATATTAAATCCCGATTCAATTGTAAATTTAAATAATATATTTTTTGATGACGCTGTACTTTTTGACGGTGAAAAAATTGAATCATTTAGTCAATTTGGTACTAAACAAGTCCTAGTCGAAGGAGGTCCTGGTCAAGGGAAATCTTTATACCTTAGAAAACTTTGCATCAAAGAAGGAGCTGGAAGTAATTTTATACCTATTTTTATCGAATTTAGAAATTTGGGATATAAGAAAAAGCTCAAAGAAGAGTTAATGGAAGCAATCGAAGATCTAGGAGTTAAACTTGATAATTCTCTATTTGATTTTTTGGCGAAGTCAAAAAAAGTAGTCTTATTCTTAGATGGTTTTGATGAGGTACCAAATAACGAAAGAACCCGAATCGCAAGAGAGTTAGAAACAATAGTAAGAACTTATCCTGATTTACGGATTGTGGTGTCTTCAAGACCAGATTCTGGTATGGGCTCTTCTTTTTATTTTTCTAAACGAAAAATAAGCCCTATGTCACTTGATACACAAAAGAAATTTGTAAACCATTTATATGAATCAGATAAAGAAGCAGAAAGTATTAATACAATCCTTTCAAACAGTGACTTTATCTCTGAAGTTACTACTACAGCTTTATTACTTACCTTATTTACTATTACTTATAATGCGAGACAGTTCAAACCAGACAGCCTTTCTGAATTTTACAGCTTAATTTTCCCAACTATGCTTTATAGGCACGATAGAATGAAAATGGGCTTTGAGAGAGAAAGAAAGGCTGGCTTAACCGATTATCAAATGCAACGATTATTTAACTCCTTAAGTTTCTTATCTTTGAATGATAATAACACTCGATTTCCTAGCTATTTATTTCAAGATTATTTACATAATTCGGCAAAATTGGATGGACTCCCAGAAAATTTGGAAGATCGTTTAATTGACGATATAACAAGTATTACTGCACTAATCATTCGAGATGGTTTTGATGAATTCTCTTTCACTCATAAAAGTATTCAGGAGTATTTTGCTTCCGTATTTATTTCAATGCTTAGTGAGGATCGTAAAATAGGTTTTTATAAACTAGTCATCAATGATTTTAATGAGTTTAGAAAATGGCAAAATACCCTATCGTTTCTTGAAACTATCGATGAAAGAAATTACAGAAAATATTTTCTTATCCCGTATAAGAAAAATGCACTTTGTTTAGATGATAATTCAAGAATTAATATAAATTATCCTTCTTTATTAAAACTAGTAGGTAGTGATTCAAAAGTGCGAATAGATGAAGCCGGTAGGCTAAAGAACTTTTATTGGGGAGATACATTGTCTTCTGTTTTATACGTTCAATACTCAGAGTTTGCAAAAAATGCTATAAACTCATACTTACAAAGTAAAGCGATGATGCTCGCTGAGTTTCTATCTTATTGTGATGAATCAGATTATGTCGACTTTCAAGACTTGGATGGCGACTATGTAATAGTTATTGATAAGTTTTTTAAAGAAAATAAAATACAAATAGAAGTGACCAAGTATCTCTCCAAAAGGTTTGATAATAGTTCATTTAAAGACGAAGTTTTAAATTTAGAGGCAGATTTGGAAATATCAGACAAAGTAACTGATGCTATTTTACCCTTTTAAAAAATTTACCATAAAAGTGTCTAAGGTTACGATAGTCCGCTCATGGCACAAATCGGCTATTCACTGTCAGATTTAATTCAACTCTACAAATCGAATCTGGCAGATCAAGTTAAGACTTTTTCAAATTAAGCTTGCAAAAGTAAGCTTTTTTCATCGTAGGTTACCACTTTGTCACGGCCCGTTTCTTTAGCAAGGTAGAGTCGTTTGTCGGCGTTCGCTAGTAACTCTTTTATAGTCTGCTCGCCGTTTATTGTGCTACTGACGCCTGCACTCACCGATAAATTTATATCGTGCCCTTCGTAATAAAATGGATAACTGCTTATGCTTTCGCGTAGTTCTTCGGCATTATTTCTGGCATCACTTAATGAGCAGTTGGGCAACAAAATGGCAAATTCTTCGCCGCCGATCCTGGCTGATATTTCCTCATTTAAAAATTGTGATTTTACATGCTGAGCGATCCACTTTATGGCTTGATCGCCGGCCTCGTGGCCATAGGTATCGTTAACGCGTTTGAAAAAATCAATATCGAGCAAAATAAGTGAAATATTTTTGTTTTGGTAAAGAGGTAAACTTAACGCGTTTTTTCCTTTTATAAAAAAACCACGGCGGTTAAATAGTTGACTTAAAACGTCAGTATTAGCAATGCTGGCAAGCGTATGTTCTGTATTAGATGCTAATAAGTAAGGGAGTAATAATGCACTGCAAGTGGCTAAAATTAAATGACTGCTTAAAATGAGCTCTAATGGTTCTAAATAGGTTGTCTCGCTTAGGCTTAAAATAGGTAAAGCAAGCAGCACTGTTTGAACAAACATAAGCAAACTATGGATTAAAAAGCAGGTAATTAATGCCTTTTTTTGTAAGGTTGCAACAAAGCTCATAGTGCTAATGATGTAAGCAGAAAATAAGTATAACCCTGCAATAATAAAGCTCGTTACCATTTGTGCCGCGGAGTAAGGGTACACTGATAATAAAATTACAGCGGTAAAAAGTAGCAAATAGTAAATAGGGCGTAAGTTTAAAGGTTTGCTGTATTTGTATTTATGTAGTCCCAGAATAATTAAAAATGGGCTGAGTATTATAAAAATATTCGCTAAATAACTCGTAATAAAAGGAAAATTAAGTATTAGTTTTAAACATGCGAGTAGTTCAGCAAATGAAAATGCAATGCACGCTAAACCAAAAATTAAAAAAGCAGATTGTTTTTTGTAATTATGAACAGATAAAAAAAACAACCCTATTAGTAGGTTAAGTATAAAAGAGAGACCAATCACAGTAGGCAGGTGTAGCATTCATTTTCGCTTTTATTAGGAAATTGTGTCTGACTAACTTAAGTATTATGTATTAATCATGAAAGGTCAATATGGGTAAATAGTACTAGTTACCCATATTGTAACTGAATAGAGTATACGCAGAAGATAATTAACGCCAGCTAAACCAAGCTGTCCAAGGCCGATTTAAGGTTTTCGTAATGAAAACGATAGTTATGCTTTTGTGCTTTGGTTGGCACTACAAATTGCCCGGTAGTAAGTAAGTCAGACATTTCACCCATTAATACTTTCAATACAAATGCAGGCATGGGCATAAAAGCAGGACGCGATAATGCATTACCCAAGCGTTTACTAAACTCTGAGTTACTAACTGGGTTTGGTGCTACGGCGTTAATTGGCCCCGAAATTTCAGGGTGTTTCATAATATATAAAATAAGCTGTGTCATATCGTCTATATGTATCCACGACATACCTTGCTCGCCGTCACCAATTGGCCCGCCTAAACACAATTTAAATGCGGGAAGCATCTTGCTTAATGCGCCACCTTTTTTAGCTAATACAATACCGGTTCGTAATAGGCAGACTCGTGTTTTTTCAGACTCTGCTTTTAATGCTGCGTCTTCCCAGTCTTTGCAAAGCTGATGACTAAACTCATTGTGGGGTTCTGTAAAGCTTTCATCTATGCGCTTGTTGCTTTGGCGTCCATAGTAGCCAATAGCACTGCCTGATATAAACGTGTGTGGAGGGTTAGTACTTGCTGCAATAGCGTGGCTAATTTGCTGCGTTATATTAATGCGGCTGTCACGTATAATTTGCTTCTGTTTATCGCTCCAACGTTTATTAACGATTGGCTCACCGGCTAAATTAATAACAACGTCAACGGTATTAAAATCAACAGCGCTTATGTCAGTGACTGCTTTAATTTTATGACCCAATAATACATTTGCTTTTGTGGCATTACGGCTTAGCACGGTAACCGTGTTATGGTGCTCTAAAAAAGGACATAAATGTTGGCCAATTAGCCCAGTAGCACCTGTAACAAATATATGCATATTGAATCCTCAAATTATAATTGTAGCAAGTGTTTTTAATTTATACTCACTAGCATGTAGTTTCTATCCTTAATACGAAGTAACAAGGGTTATGATCACTTTGTAATTATTTCATTTCATTAGGTTTTGCCTTACACTGTGGCCTTATTACAAATAAAAGGATGAATAAAGTGGCAGGTTTAACGGGTGTAAATAAAAGCTTAATTGTTTTTGCTGCTTTAGTAGTGGTATTGGCAGGGATCAAATCAGCAAGTGTCATTGTTATTCCTTTCATATTAGCAGCATTTATTGCCATTATTTGTAATCCACTAATTAAATTTTTTGCACGTTATAAAATTCCTAAAGGCATTGCAGTGATGCTTGTGGTGCTAATTATTGTTGGGCTTGGAGTCAGCTTAGGTGGCTTAGTTGGCCAGTCCATTAATGATTTTTCACAGCAGCTTCCTGAATATAAAGCCCAACTCAAAGAAGAGTTTATTTGGCTTGTAGACCTCGCCTCCCAGTACAATATTTTAATTAATAAAGAACAACTCATTTCGATGTTTGACCCAGGCAAAATGGTTGATGTAGCAACTAACATGCTGACAGGGCTTGGTGGCGTAATGGCAAACATGTTTTTAATAATCTTAACGGTTATTTTTATGCTGTTTGAAGGCCCATTGCTAAGCAATAAAATACATATGGCTCTTGAAGATCCTGATAGTAAAATGAAGCAAATTGACCGATTTTTAGAATCAATTAATTCTTACTTGGCTATAAAAACACTCGTTAGTTTAGCTACCGGTATTATTGTGTCTGTTTACTTATGGGTTCTAAATGTCGACTACTTTATATTATGGGGTGTTTTAGCATTTATGTTTAATTACATTCCGAATATTGGGTCAATTATTGCGGCTGTGCCTGCCGTGTTACTTGCGTTAATAACTCAAGGCCCTCTAATTGCAGGTATGGTAGCGGCGGGTTACTTAACAATAAACACGGTAATGGGAAACATTGTAGAGCCTAAATTTTTAGGTAAAGGGCTTGGCCTATCGACCCTTGTTGTATTTTTATCTTTAATATTTTGGGGGTGGCTACTTGGTACAGTGGGTATGCTTTTATCTGTTCCATTAACAATGATTGTTAAAATAGGCCTTGAAACAAGCATAGAAGGTAAATGGGTTGCTACATTATTAGGCAGTGGTGAAGATAGCGCGATGCGTTAACCTACAGCATTTATAGCCAATATAACCCATTTGAATTGCTAAATAGCACTTAATGCATCATCAACAGCGTTAAGTGCTCCCTCTAAATATCCTGCTTCTTTTTTTGCGAATTCACTTCCTACTAAGTGAATATTTAAATCTCTTAGCTCACTTGTTAGTTCACCTAAATGGAAATCAGGGTGTTGTGAGGGTTGTGTTTTATCGCCTTTATTGGCAATAAATTCATCCTCAGCCCAATCTTTTACAAAACAATGTGTGGGGTTTCTAGCGGCTTCGCCGTAAAAATAGATTAGCTGGTTAATACAAGCCTCTATTAATTGTGCTTTGGTAACTT
This sequence comes from Pseudoalteromonas sp. ECSMB14103, assembly GCF_000813065.1. NCBI lineage: Bacteria > Pseudomonadati > Pseudomonadota > Gammaproteobacteria > Alteromonadales > Pseudoalteromonadaceae > Pseudoalteromonas > Pseudoalteromonas sp. ECSMB14103. Next base: position 27,812 of record NZ_JWGY01000002.1, read on the forward strand.
TACTGCGAGTGGAATATGGCACGCCGATAAAGCCAAATAAGGCAGCATGCTTATTGTGTTCTGCACTTGCATCATGTATTTCAACCATGGGGCCGACTCGACTAAAGCATTGCCCAGATAGATTGCGTTCTCGCCAAAAGGCGTAATCGAATGTGGCCACAAATTTAGCCTGTCCTGCCATCCAAGTGGGCGTTGTAGTCAAACGATTTATAAGCCTCTCACTTGCCCAAAGATTAGGTGTTAAATGTTGAGTGATCATTCGAGGAGGTAGGGCAGTGAGCACTGTTTTTGTTTCAAACTGCTGTACTTTACCATTGTTATTGACTGTTAACTGCCAGTTATCATTACTTTTTTTGAGTTCTGTTACGTAATGATTTAACAATATATGCTTTGAAGGTAGCTTTTTATAGAGTGCCTTGATTAAGGTACTCATGCCATGTTTTAGCCTAAACAATTGCATTTCGCCAGCGCCTGCAATTTGTTGAATTGCCTGATTAGGCGCTTGGTATAACACATCACCATGATTGTATTGCTCAAATATCGATAAGTTGAGCGATTTGACCAATGATTGAATTTTTGGTTGATGAGGAAACATCCACGTCGGACCAAGATCAAACCCAATATTTTCATTTTTTATTGAATTTTCACAATAAACACGCCCACCTAAAAATGGCTTGGCTTCTAATAATAAAAACGCAATATTACGTTCATGCAATTTTGTTGCAGCATAAAGCCCTGCAAGTCCGCCACCAATAATTATTATAGGCTTGGCCATTATTTACCTTTTTAAGTTTAACAATCTACTAGTAGGTAGTTTGTTTTGTGTGTGCACTTTTGTCAAGTGAGTATGCGAGCTAGTCGTGTTATTTACACGTGGTTCAAAAAGGTTGTTTCAAGGATTCTGTAAACTGATTTACTAACTGAATTTCACAGTGCTTGTAGCTGATAGCGGCTGCTTTTGCATTAGGAAGTTTTAATATGTAGCGCCACTGACAGGCGCTTTCAATGTACTTCTCATTATTTTTTATACTGCGCATAAATAACTGCAGCACTTGGGTATTACCCGTTGCTTCTTCAGATTGGACGAGTTCGTACTTGCGTTTTTGAATCCAAGTCCCTTGCTCTTGTTTGGCTTTATCGAGCTGGGTGTCAAGGCATTGTATGTAACGCTTAGATTCATTCATAGTTGGCTTATCAACCAATTGGCACACAGCATTAGAATAAGCACTGCCACTTATCATAAGGAGAAAAAACGAAAACAAGTTTGCATACGTGTTATTTTTTATCATGGTAATTAAACTCTAATATAAATTGTGCGCCGCCTAGCTTGTCGGCTTCAGTGATTGTCAGTGTACCATGGTAAGATGTAACCAAGTCCGAGACAATGGCCATGCCAACACCATGCCCACTTTGGTATGTATCTAGGCGTGTACCGCGTTTAAGTAATGATTCGCGCTTATCTTCTGGCACACCCGGGCCGTCATCACTTATACCTATACATAATGTTTTACTTTGCACCACTTGTACCGTTACTTGAGAACGACACGCTTTACAGGCGTTATCAATTAAGTTGCCTAGTAACTCCATTAAATCGGTTTGGTCACCTAAAAAGTAGTCTTTATCAGAAACTATACAATCAAAAATAATATCTTTGTCGCGATAAACTTTAGCCATTGCACTAAGTATTGAGTCGATAACTGGTTTTATAGGCGTTTGTTTTTTCCACGTATCTGACGCGCCAGTAGCTGCACGCTTTAATTGATGTTCGATCATCACATTTATACGGTCTAACTGTTCTTGTGCGTCAGCATCATTTGCAAGCGGGCTTGATTTAAGAACAGCTAGTGGGGTTTTAAGTGCGTGCGCTAAATCGCTGAGCGATGCTCTGTAGCGTTCTTTTTGCCGTTGCTGAGATTCAAGTAACAAGTTTAAGTCGGCTTTTATGGTTTGTAGTTCAATTGGATAAAGGCCTTTAATTTCTTGTATATCACCAGATTCAATGGCTTTTATTTCTTTATCTAAGCGCTGAAGTGGGCGAGCGCTCCAAATAAAACCGATAGCCATTAAAATTGTTATGGCAATACCCATAACAAACATCCACTCAACAAGTGTTTGTTTAAACCCATCCATTAAGCGAAGTAGAGCGTCGTTACGTTTTACTAAAATGAACCGAGCCTGCTCGGACTGATCAATATTGTTTAATATTACGGTTAAACTAAGCTGCCAATAAACCGTATTTTTGTATTCTACGCGCCTAAAGTCAGCAGCACCGGCTTTGGTTTCTATTTGTTGAGGTACAAAGTCGACATTCACCGCCGACTCCGAATGCCAAATTGGCTCTTCGTCTCGGTAAATCATTGCGTATGTGTCAGAGTTTAATCTGTTAAGCTCAGGCGCTAATATAGTGCTTGGCATAATTATGCCATGTTCAGTGAAGTCTACCTCAGATATGAGAGAATAGAGTTGAGCTTCTAGCGTTTTTTCTGTGGCATCGACCAAAGAGGCATAATAGGCTTTGCCAATTGAGTAAAACAAAATAGGCAGGGCCACCAATAAAACAAAGACAAGGATAAATCCTTGCCTTATTTTTAGTGATACTTGCGGTCCTACCACTGACTTTTTAGCCTGTAACCACGGCCACGTAACGTTTCAACTGGGTTGAGGGTGCCTTCTGGGTCTAACTTTTTACGTAGGCGTAAAACAAACACTTCAATTACATTCGAATCAAGGTCGAAATCCTGATCGTAAATATGCTCAGTGAGTTCTGACTTAGAAATAACCTTTTGTGGGTTTACCATTAAGTATTCAAGTACTTTATACTCATAAGCCGTTAGGCTTAACTCTTTGTCATCGACCCAAACTTGTTGCGAACGGGTGTGTATTTTTATAGGTCCTGCTGTCATTTCAGGGTTAGCTTTACCTGCACTGCGGCGAATAAGTGCGTTACAACGCGCTGCTAATTCTTCAACATGAAATGGCTTTGTTAAATAGTCGTCTGCACCGGCATCTAGCCCTTCAACTTTATCTTGCCAGCGATCACGGGCTGTTAAAATTAAAATTGGAATTGTCACGCCTTGGGCACGTGCTTTGTTAATTAACTCAATTCCGTCAATTTTAGGTAAACCCAAATCAACCACAGCCATATCCAAAGGGTATTCCGTAATATGAAATAAACCAGCTTCACCATCGTGACATAAATCCACGCTGTAGCGTTCTTTCTCTAATGCATTTCGTAGGTTGTCTGCTAAATGTAGATCGTCTTCAATAACTAAAATTCGCATTTTTTAATCCTTTTTCACTTCGCCGGTTTTTTTATTAATATGTAAATCAACGACGTGGCCGTCAGATTTGAGTATTCGTACGGTATAAAACTCTGGTTTTTCAGTTATCTTTAGCGTTTTACCGCCAATGCTTTGTTTTGCAAGTATTACCGCTTTCTTTTTATCCACCGGTTGATTAACCTTTTTAGTGGGCGTAGCCGAAGCTTGGCTGTTGCTAGCAAAGCTAACACAAGCAATAAAAATGAGGCTTAACAATACGCGCATAACAGAAACTCCTAGACCAGATAACCTTAGTTTAATTAACTAAGTTACTAAAATTCAAGTAAAAACGTTAAATCCGTAATTACATTAGTAATTTTAATTAAAAACGTGTGAACAAATCCTGAATTACAGGTTGGCTTGTAACAACACGCTGTTATTTATACTGGAAACACTTTTTTGAATGGTTTAACAATTGTATTTACGTATACGCCACCTGAAACGTAAGGATCATCAGTTGCCCATTCACGCGCAGCTTCTAGCGAATCAAACTCTGCAATAATAACTGAGCCAGTAAAACCGGCATCTTGAGGGTCTTCATTATCAACCGCAGGGAAAGGGCCGGCGGTAAGTAGCCTGTTTTGTGCATCAAGCTCTTTTAAGCGTTCTAAGTGCGCTGGACGTGCGGCTTTTCGTAATTCAAGGCTGTTTTCAACGTCTGTTGAGTAAATCATGTACAACATAAAAGATTCTCACTTAAGTTGTTAAATTTAATTATGCAAATAGTACCACAGAGCTCAAATTTGGCTAACTAAAAGCGTATACACTTAGGTTTACAGTTGGATTTTATTTTTAACGCTAATTGCTTGAAAACCGCTGTATAACACTGGTAGAGTCGCTCAGATACTCAAAATAATAAAAAGGTTTTATACATGAGCGATAATAGAGAGCGATTTAGCTCCCGTCTCGGATTTATACTGGCTGCAGCTGGTTCTGCTGTTGGTATTGGTAATTTAGTGGGTTTTCCCGTTTCTGCGACTAAAAATGGTGGCGGCGCATTTTTATTAATTTATGCTCTATTTGTCGTGTTTATTTGTTTACCCGTGATGATGGCAGAAATGGCCATGGGCCGAAATGCTCAAAAAGATCCGCTCGGTTCATACAAACTTTTAGCAAATAACGATAAAAAATGGAAATTTGCAGGATTTTTAGCCGTTTTAACTCCATTTATGATTGCCGTTTTTTATATGGTAATTACAGTGTGGATTTTTGGCTACTTGATACAGGCAGGCATGGGTAACTTAGATGCGTTAGCCGATCCAAGCCATTTTGGGACATTTATTAACAGCTACACAGTATTTGCTTATATGGCAGTGGTGGTTGTTATTGTTAACCTTATTTTACTCGGCGGTGTAAAACAGGGCATAGAAAAAGCGGCTAAAGTATTAATGCCAGCATTGTTGGTAATGCTGTTAGCTTTGGTAGCGTATGTTTTAACGCTAGATAACGCATTGGCAGGCGTTGAGTATTACGTTATTCCTGACTTTTCAAAAATGAGTGCTAGCGTACTCAATGGTGCATTGAGTCAAGCGTTCTTCTCTTTATCGCTAGGTATGGGTATTTTAATGACCTATGCGTCTTATATTTCTAAGAAAGATGACATAGTTAGTAGTGCAAAAATGGTGGCTATTACAGACTCACTAGTCGCGTTTGTTGCCGGCCTTATGGTTTTACCCGCTATATTTAGTTTTGACCCAAATACTAACCCGGAGTCGTTATCAGACTCGTCTGTATCAATGATTTTTGTTTATTTACCTAAAATCTTATTAGCATTACAAAACGATATTGGCTATGTAGGGGCTTCAGTTGTCGCCTTTTCATTCTTTTTACTTGTATTTTTTGCAGCAATAACGTCTTTGGTTTCAATTGTAGAAGTACCAACGGCTACATTGAGTGATCGTAAAGGTATTAGTCGTAAAAAAGCTTTAGGTATACTAACGCTTAGCACAGGCGTGCTTACAATTATATGTACTATGTCGTTTGGTATGGTTGACAGTTTAACGTCGTTTACCAGCTATGGCGGTGCCAGTAAGAGCTTTTTTGATATTGTAGTTGATGTATTCTACGACACTATTTTACCTCTAAATGGCTTAATGGTGTGTTTGTTTGTAATGTATCGATGGAAAAAAGCGCGTTTAACACAGGAACTAAGCCAAGGTTCACCTAGCTACGAAGGCAGCATGATGGAGAAATACGTTAACTTTTCTCTTTCAACGTTTATCCCATTTATTTTAGCTGTGATATTTATAAACACGGTTGCTACCAAGTTCTTTGGTTTAAAGTTATTTGGCTTTTAAAATGTAAAGAATAAAAAAAGCCGCGCTTGCCGCGGTTTTTTTGTGCCTAACATTTAGGTTAAAGCACCTGAGTCTAGATAACTCCCAATACCTAGAGTAAACATCCAAATTCCCCACAAGCTATGCTCAATAACACATACAAAGGTTGAGCGGCTTTGAGCGTAAGTATACGAAAATAACAACCCGCCTAAAAAAGCTAAACATACCGCAATCCAATTTGCATAAACTATATGAGCCAGTGCAAACACAGTGGCACTTACAATAATTCGCATACTTTTTTTAGGCATAATGTGTTTATAACGATGAAAAAAATAGGTTCTGAATATTAGCTCTTGAGGGATAACCGACAACACGGGGTATAGCAGTAACAAAAGTAGCCAATCATTAAAAGAATTACGAGGGAGGGCAAACCAGTTTTCTTGATGGATGATCCCATAAAACATACCAGAGAAAACGGCGCCTAATAAAAAGAAACTAAACAGACGATTTTTTACAGCAGAAAACTGTCCAAAGCTGGTAAGCCTGAAGCGTTTAAAGTGTGGGTCGCTCAACAAAAGCATGCAACATACGCTCATTAATATTATAAGCGCAGGGAAAAGCCAATTTGCTAAATGGCTGCGTAAGCTAAAGCCTACTAGCGGTAAAAAAATAAATATGAGGGTAAATTCAAACCAACGGTATTGATTAGCGTTCAAGGTCGTCTCAGGCTGTTTTTTTATAAACTAACAAGCTAAGACGACATTTTTATGACGAAAACTAGTTTACAGCTTCGTCATCATCAGGGAGGTATTTATAAAGGGCAATAATTGTGGCAAAAATGCTCACAAACGTAATAGCCATCAAGCCAAAGACTTTAAAGTTTACCCAAAAGTCGAGTGAAAAGTTATACGCTATGTATATGTTAAGTGCTGCAATACCGGCGGTAATAGCTACCCACATTAAGTTTAATTTATCCCATAATGGCTCTGGCACGGTTATTTTTTTATCTGTGTCATTTGCGTTTTCTAAAATAGCGGTTAGTGCCTTTTTTACTAAGTTTTTATTGAGTATGTAACGACTCACAAGCAGCATAATGCTGAAACCCGCGTATATTATAGTGGCTTTCCACTTTACAAATTGCTCATCGTGAAACACAAGCGTTAAGGTGCCAAACACGGCAGCAATAGAAAAAAAGATCCACTGGCGGGTTGGTACTTTCCCATGTTTGTAATAGCTATATATGACTTGAATAAGCGATGTTGCAATTAATAAAGCTGTTGCCCAGTAAATATCTACAAGCTTAAACACTGCAAAAAACAGTATAAGTGGAATGTATTCAATTAATGCGTGCATATACTACCTAAATTATACAAAAATAAATTACAGCGTTTTTACCACATAACACTTGGTAACTACAAGGTTGACTTAAAGCCCTGTAAGCCTTAGCCTGCGTGGCTTTATTTATTCATCATTATATTCCCACGCTAAACGTATTCATTGTTTACGTGTATTTAGGAGCCTTATATGAACAAAACTCAACTTGTTGCCGAAATGGCAAAACACAGTGAACTTACTAAAAAAGATTCACAAGCCGCTCTTACAAGTATTCAAAAAGTGATTACTAAATCGTTATCTGAAGGTGATCAGGTGCAAATTAATGGATTTGGTACGTTTGCACTTAGCTATTATCCGGCACGCACTGGGCGCAATCCACAAACGGGTGAGACAATCGAAATAGAAGGGGCTAACAAGGCCGTTTTTAAACCAGCTAAAGCACTTAAAGATAGCCTTTAATACTTCACTTCTACTTACCTTTTTATTTGTACTATCTAGAACAACGCTCTTTTAACGTCATGTAGATTATTCATTAATTATAAATAATTTACATGGGGTTATATCATAAATTAAAATTTAATATAATTTTCAATGATTTAAATTTGGCATCCGTCCTGCTTATTGTTTAGTGAGTTAAACACTTAATTAATTTATAAGGAGAGCCAAATGAATACATTACAATCGCGTACACCACTAAAAGGTAAAAAAATTGCCATTTTAGCCACTGACGGTTTTGAACAAAGTGAATTGTTTTCTCCTCGCGATGCATTATTAAATGCGGGTGCAGAAATAGAGATCGTCTCTATCAAAGAAGGTCAAATAACTGGGTGGAATGAAGATAAATGGGGCGAAAAAGTATCAGTAGATAAACTCGTCACCAATACAAACTCAGCTGATTACGATGCATTAATGTTACCCGGTGGGTTATTTAATCCAGACAGCCTTCGTCAAGACAAACACGCAAAAGCCTTTATAGACGGCTTTTTTGGTGCAGAAAAAAACAAACCAGTTGCTGCAATTTGTCATGCACCATGGTTGTTGGCAGAAATTAACAAGTTACGTGACCGCACAATCACTTCTTTCCCAAGTATTAAAAGCGATTTAATGAATGCAGGCGCAAACTGGGTAAATGAGGAAGTGTGTGTAGACAGAGGTTTAGTAACCAGCCGCAGCCCAGAAGATTTAGATGCTTTTAACGCTAAATTTATTGAAGAGGTGCTAGAAGGGAAGCATAAAGCACACTAAATTTTAATAATGAAAAAGGGCATTTAAATGCCCTTTTTATGTGTTATAACCTGAGTTTAATTAAAGCTCTGTAGCGGCTTTCATGTTGCTAACAAACGCTTTTAGTTGTGCTGTCATTGCATCTAAATCATCAAGATTGGCTTCAATAATCTTTACCACCGCAGAGCCTGAAATTGCACCGGCTGCACCTGCATTTAATGCTGATTTAACATCGTCTGGCGTTGAAATACCAAAGCCCAGTAGAGCAGGGGCTGCATGATACTCTTTTAATTTATTTACAATATTACCAGCGGGCATTTGTGCTTTGGTATCAGTACCTGTTACGCCTGCACGTGAAAGTAAATAAGTATAACCGCGTCCATATGAAGCACACTGGCGAAGAGTGTCGTCATCTGCATTAGGTGTTGCAATAAATATTGGGTCAACCCCATTGTCCATTGCAGCCTTTCTAAACATTTTAGACTCATGCAAAGGAACATCCGCTACCAAAATAGAGTCTACCCCTACGGCTTTTGCATCTTTGTAAAACGCTTCTAAGCCACGTTTAAACACTAAATTTGAATATAACAATAAACCAATTGGAATATCTGCATTGTATTCGCGAATTTCTTTAATGATGTCAAAGCAATCTTGGGTGTTAATATTCACATCAAGGGCACGAATATTAGCGGCTTGGATAACAGGGCCATCGGCTATTGGATCTGAAAAGGGAATACCCAGCTCTAGTCCGTCAGCACCACCATCAATTAAGCTTTTAATGATAGCAATACTCTGCTCTTTACCTGGGTCGCCAATAGTCACAAAGGGAACAAACGCACCTTGTTTTTTCTCATTAAGTGCAGTAAACATAGCGCCATAACGGTCCGTCTTAACTTGGCTCATAGCTGGCCTCCTTCAGATAATACTTTGTGTACATGTGCTAAATCTTTATCGCCACGGCCACTTAAATTAATTACGATTACACTGTCTTGCGTCTGCTCTTCTGCATATTTTAGCGCGTAGGCTAGGGCATGGCTTGACTCCAGTGCTGGAATAATACCTTCGTTTTTAGCTAATGACTGAAATGCATCAAGTGCCTCAGTGTCACTGATACCTACATATTGTGCACGGCCAGTTTCATGTAAAAATGCATGCTGTGGGCCTACCGCTGGGTAATCTAGACCCGCTGATACAGAGTATGACTCTTCAATTTGGCCATCATCGTTTTGCATAATGTAAGTGTAAGTACCGTGTAGTATACCTTTAGTACCCTTACAAATAGTGGCGCCGTGTTCGTGGGTATCTAAGCCTTTACCCGCTGGCTCTACACCAATTAGCTTTACGCTAGGCTCGTCAATAAAATCGGTAAACATACCTATAGCATTTGACCCACCACCCACGCAGGCAATAACAGCGTCTGGTAAGCGTCCTTCAGCTTCAAGCACTTGTTGCTTGGCTTCTTCACCAATTACTTTTTGGTATTCGCGAACAATTGTTGGGAATGGGTGAGGGCCCGCCGCAGTCCCTAGTAAGTAGTGCGCTTCTTGGTAGTTAGCTGACCAGTCACGTAGCGCTTCGTTTACGGCATCTTTTAATGTGCCAGAACCCGCTGTAACAGGAATGACTTCTGCGCCCATTAATTTCATTCTAAATACATTAGGTTGTTGGCGTTCAACGTCTTTCGCGCCCATGTATATACGGCATTTTAAACCTAAAAGTGCGCACGCTAAAGCAGTAGCAACACCATGCTGACCTGCGCCGGTTTCAGCAATTACTTCTTTTTTACCCATACGTTTTGTTAATAACGCTTGGCCAAGCACCTGGTTTGTTTTGTGTGCACCACCATGAAGTAGATCTTCACGCTTTAAGTAAAGTTTAACCTTTGGGTTTTTAACTAAATTACGCGTTAAAGTAAGAGGCGTAGGGCGACCCGCATACTCGTTTAATAATTTGCTAAGTTCTGCCTGAAACTCAGGATCTTTTTGCGCTTTGTTAAATTCGTTTTCTAACTGCTTAAGTGCAGGGACAAGCAACTCGGGTACAAACATACCGCCAAACTCGCCAAAATAAGCTGGATTTTGCATTTTAACCTCAATAATTTCTGATACTTGTAAAAGCATGATGTAATTTGTTTGGGCACTTTTTGCCCGGAGCGTCTTCAACCCCAGAATTTAAGTCAAGGCCTAAGGCACCTTGATAAAGCGCATCTTTAATATTGTCTGGATTTAAGCCACCAGCTAGCATAAACGGTTTTGTTGCATCGCGAAGAAGCGACCAATCAAATACTTCTCCTGTACCACCAGCTTGTTTATCACTGTGAGTGTCGTACAAGTGGCGGTCAACGCCATTTACAGGAGTAGGTAGCGCATCTTTAATTGCTTGTGCTTTCCAAATTTCGCAATTGCTAGGTAATTGTGTACGCAACGCTTTAATGTAATCGTCACTTTCTTGGCCATGTAATTGAACTGCCGCTAATTTTAACACACTTGCGGCGTGAGCAACTTTCTCTGTTGGCTCATCAACAAAAACACCCACAAACTTGAGGGGGGCTGATTGCGTTATGGCTTGGGCGCAATCTAAATCAACACAACGTGGAGACTTAGAATGAAAAATTAAACCGCCATATATAGCGCCCGCATTATACGCAGCTTGCGCATCTTGGCTGCGAGTAAGTCCACATACTTTATTTTCCCCAAAAATAACCCGGCGACATGCTTGTTCTAAATCAACTTCGGCCATCAGCGAGCTACCAATTAAAAAGCCATCGCACAGCGGTGCTAAGCGTTTAACGTCTTGATGGGTATAGATACCTGACTCAGAAATAACGACTTTATCTTCAGGGATTAATTTACGTAGTTTTTCAGTAGTAGCTAAATCGGTACTCAAGTCACGTAAATCACGGTTATTAATACCAATAATTTTAGCATTTAGGTCAAGTGCTCGGTGTACTTCTTCTTCGTTACTTACCTCGGTTAGCACCGCCATATTAAGTGAATCAGCGACCTTATGCAGTGCTGTGTATTCTTCATCATTAAGTACCGAAAGCATAAGTAAGATAGCATCGCCACCATAAATACGGGCCATATAAACCTGATACTCATCTATGAAAAAGTCTTTACAAATAAGTGGCTGATCAACTTGGCTACGTACAAACTCTAGGTAGTCAAAGCTACCTTGAAAGTATTTAGTATCGGTGAGTACGCTCATGCAGCTTGCATATTTTTTGTAAGCTGCAGTGATTTCAGTTAAATCAAAAGGTTCTCTTATTAACCCCTTAGAAGGGGACGCTTTTTTACATTCTAAAATAAATTGCGTACCGGGTGCCGCCAATGCTTTATAAAAATCACGGCTGGTTGGTACCGCTTGATCTTTAAAACTTTCAAGCGGACGAGCGGCTTTTCGTTCAATTAATTCTTGCTTTTTATCAGCAACAATTTTGTCTAATACATTAGCCATGACTTACCTCAATAATTGCATTTAATGTGTCCATGGCTTTGCCTGAACTTAAAAGTGAGTGTACTTGTTGTGCGCCATCTTTAAGTGAATCGGCTTTACCTGTTAGGTATAAAAGAGCAGCAACATTTACCACAATAGCGGCGTTGTGCGCATCAGTGCCTTTGCCTTGTAAAATAGCAACGCTTGCATCAGCGTTATATTGTGGGCCTTCACCTGCTAGTTGTTCAAGTGAATAGTTTGCAAGGCCGAAGTCGCTTGGGTTGAGCGTGTACTGGCTTATTTCACCATTGTTTAATTCAACAACATGCGTTGGCCCATGAAGGGCAATTTCGTCAGTGCCAGAACCGTGTACGATCATTGCGCGTTGTGTGCCTAATGTTTTAAGCGTTTGCGCCATAGGCATACATAGGGACTCGTCGTAAACCCCCAATAATTGCACATCAGGTGCCGCAGGATTCGCAAGGGGGCCTAGAATATTAAAAATAGTTCGTGTTTTAAGTGCAGTACGCACACCCATCGCATGGCGCACACCGCTGTGATAATGAGGTGCAAACAAAAATGTAAAGTGTGTTTGCTCAAGGCATTTTGCTGCTTGTTCTGGGCTCATATCTATATTAATACCAAGCGCTTTGAGTAAGTCGGCAGAGCCTGAGTTACTCGACACACTGCGGTTGCCATGTTTTACCATGTTAATACCCGCTGCAGCTGCGACAATAGCGGCAGTGGTGCTGATATTAATAGTATTTGACCCATCGCCACCGGTGCCACAACTATCTGCAAGTTGTGAGCAAGTAGTATTAAAAGCCACTGCGTTTTCACGCATAGATGCCGCAGCTCCCGCTATTTCATCACTCACTTCACCTTTCATTTTAAGACTAATAAGCAAAGCTGTTAGCTCAATATCGCTCATGTTACCTTGCATAATTTCATTAAATAGCGCTTTTGATTGGCTATAACTGAGTGATTGCTTAATCGTAAGTTGCTCAATGGCGTGTTGAACATTAAGTACGTTTGTTAAATGTGTACTCATAACGTCCTCTTAATTATTATTTGTTAGGTAAGCAACACTTTGTTGCAGCAACATAGCCCCGTTGGGCGTTAGTATTGATTCAGGGTGAAACTGATAACCCAGAGCACCGTCATCATGGTGATAAATAGCCATAGGAATATCTTGGTATTGTGCTATTACCTCTATGCTATCAGGTACTTGCGTAGCCATTAATGAGTGGTAACGTGCCACCGGCATTGTCTCGCCCATATTTTCGAACACAGGGTGTGTGCTTAGATCAATAATTGATGACTTACCATGTACGGTTTCACCCGCATGTCCGATTACTCCGCCATAACTTTGTGTTAACGCTTGTTGACCTAAACAAATACCCAGCATAGGGAAATGGCCCTTACATAGCGCAATAAGATCCATAAGGCAACCAGCATCGCTTGGTGTGCCTGGGCCTGGTGAAAGTACAAGTAATACTTGGCCTTGCTCTTGGCGCATTTTATTAAAAATAGTATTGGCGCTTATGTTATTTCTATACACAACAAGCTCACCACCGAGCATAGTTAGTTCGTCTACCAAGTTGTAACTAAACGAGTCAAAGTTATCTAAAAAGTAAATTTTGATTGGCTGTGATGCACCCATGTTATACCGCCTCGAAAGTTGATTTTATGGCGGTAATAACCGCTTGAGCTTTAGCGCGTGTTTCGTTAGCTTCAGATTGCGGGTCTGAGTCAAATACAACCCCGGCACCGGCTTGAACATAAGCCATGTTGTTTTTAACAAAGGCAGAGCGAATAACAATACAGCTGTCCATTGCGCCATCACCGGTTAAATAACCTACTGCGCCACCGTAACTGCCACGTCGTTTTCCTTCTGTTTGGCGAACTAATTCTGCTGCGCGAACTTTAGGCGCGCCTACTAAGGTACCCATGTTCATGCATGCTTGGTAAGCGTGAAGTGCATCAAGTTCTGGTTTTAATGTACCAACAACACGTGAAACTAAATGCATAACTTGCGAATAACGGTCTACTTTTAATAGCTCTTTGGCATGACGTGTACCTGCAACACTAATGCGTGCTACATCGTTACGGGCTAAGTCAACAAGCATTAGGTGTTCTGCACGTTCTTTTTGATCGTTTCTAAGTTCAAGTTCAATACGGCTATCTAAATCGGGGTTTATTTGCCCATTAGCAAATTTACCACGAGGGCGCGTTCCTGCAATTGGATACACTTCTACCTGCTGGTTATTAATATCGTATTTAAGGGCCGATTCGGGTGATGCGCCAAATAAAGCAAAGTCCTCATCGCGCATGTAAAACATATAAGGGCTTGGGTTTTGTTGTTTTAATTGGCTATACGCATGTAAAGCATTAGGGCAAGGCAGCGAGAAAGTACGAGAAGGAACAACCTGAAAAATATCCCCGTCTACAATGTTCTTTTTAAGTTTTATAACCTGTTCGCAATAGGTGCTGTCGCTTATGTCTACGCTCACCTCACATTCGCCTTTGTTTAATGGGGCGCTGTATTGGGCTGCGTTATCGCAAAGGCTATTTAACTGCTCTAGCTGTTTGCCTACTTCAAAGCAGTTTGCGTGTACGTCAGGGCCGTTAAACACGTTACCGATAAGTTCGGTGGTCTGTTTTTGGTGGTCTATTACAACTAATGTTTCAGCTAAATAAAATACATAATCAGGACAACTGTTCTCGCCATCGGGAACGTCACTTAACTGTTCAAAGTTTGCAACCATGTCGTAGGCAAATACACCGCCTAAAAATAGAGAAAATGGATTGTCGGTGGTACTTTTGATTGAGTTAATACAGGTTCGTAGGGCACTAAATGCATTATCGGCCACTAGTTTACTGGCTTCATCAATCTCGTTACTTGTACTCAAGTAATTTAGGGTTAGGCTTGTATCGTTTAATTCTGCATTGCAGTTTTTAACATGAGCTTGTAAGTAACTTAACAGCTGGTGGCCATTGTTTGACTGGGCTGTAATCGTTACTGTTTTGCCTTGGCAAACGATGCGCAATGCACAATCGACTAAAATTAAACTTTTTACACTGTCTTTAGAATCAATTTCAGCCGATTCAAGTAGCAGTGAGTTAGGTTTATCAAGTGCTGCGTAGAGCGCAAGTGGACTACTGATGTAGTCGCGTGTTTGCGTAATACTCGTTACTTCACCCGGTGTAGTTGTTATATGACTAAAAATCAAACCTCATTCCCTCAAAAAATTAAACCCCGCAATGCTGTGCAACGCGGGGTTTGAATAACGATATCTAAATTACAAACAGATCATTACCGTCCCGCTATACCAGGCGCCACCACCAATGATGTGTAAGAGTAATACCGTTATTCATGTTTTCTGCCTCAAATTTATTATGTATTTATTAAAATTTAGTTATAAAAAAACCCGCATATTTGCGGGTTTTGAAATTTTGTCAGACACGACAATTCATCACCCGATAATTACGAGTGCCACCACCAAATTGTGTTTAGGTTTGAATTGTTCATTGTTTTTAATTCTTTATGTGTCTTAAAGTCGCTACAGTAAAACGTATCTAGTGCTTTTGTGTCAAGTGTTTATTTAAAACAATTTAATGAAAAAACTTGTTATACTTGCATAAATACCTTTAAACCTTAATTTTAAGCAGTTTTCTTTTGATAAAATATGATTTACATAGCCACACAACACATTCAGACGGACATTTAACGGTTGAAGAATTATTAAACCGTGCAGTAGATAAAAATATTGATGTGTTTGCTATTACCGATCATGACACTGTGGCAGCTATTAAACCGGCTCAATCATTTATTCAGTCAGAGAATCTTCCGCTGTCATTAATTACAGGCACAGAAATATCGACAAAGTGGGAAAGCTTTGAGATCCACATTGTCGGGTTAAACATAAATATTGATAACGAAGAGCTCGATGCCTTATTAACTGCACAGCAGCAAAAGCGAGAGGATCGGGCTACACAAATAGGCTTTCGCCTTGAAAAAAATGGCTTTGAAGGCATTTACGACCAAGCTAAAGAACTTGCTTTAAATGGACAAATTACACGTGCCCATTTTGCACGTGCATTAATGCAGCGTGGAGTCGCTAAAAATTTCCCTGGAGTATTTAAAAAGTATTTAGGGCGAGGTAAAACGGGGTACGTACCAAGCTGTTGGTGTGATATGCAAACCGCTATTAAAGCAATACATGCAGCAGGAGGGGTTGCAGTGCTTGCCCATCCAAGTAGTTACAGAATGTCTAATAAGTGGTTGCGTAAACTGTTAGTTGAATTTAAAAATGCAGGGGGAGATGCAATGGAAGTAGCGCAACCTCAGCAAGCACCTAGTGAACGTCAATTTTTAGGTGAACTCAGCAGAGAGTACGAATTATTATGTTCACAAGGCTCAGATTTTCATTTTCCGACAAGCTATTTAGAGCTTGGTAAAAATTTATACTTACCTAAAGATTGCCAAGGTGTTTGGCAAGTTTGGGAAGGACAAGAAGGGGCATTAACATGAGTCAATTATTTCATATTCATCCAGATAACCCACAAGCAAGGTTAATAACTCAAGCTGTTGATATAATAAAGCAAGGTGGTGTTGTTGTTTACCCTACCGACTCTGGCTATGCAATTGGCTGTAATATTGGTAATAAGCAAGCCAAAGAGCGTATAGAGCGTATTCGTGGCATTGATAAAAACGACAATTTTACACTTGTATGTCGTGATTTATCAGAGTTATCTACTTATGCACGCGTTGATAATCAATTATTCAGACTGATTAAAAATAATACGCCGGGACCTTATACCTTTATTTTTAAAGGCACAAAGGAAGTACCTAAGCGTTTATTAAACGATAAGAAAAAAACGATTGGCATACGTGTTATTGAGCACCCAATAGCATGTGCACTGTTAGCCGAGTTGGGCGAGCCACTCATGTCGTGTTCGCTAATCTTACCCGGACAAGAATTTACAGAGTCGGACCCAGACGAGATTTTAGATAGGCTTGATAAGCACGTAGATCTTATTATTCATGGTGGATACTTACCAGAGCAGGCAACAACCGTTATTGATTTGTCCGAGGACGATGTAAAAATACTGCGTGTTGGCTGTGGTGATGTGAGCCCGTTTGAGTAATTAAACGTGGCTTCAACGACTAAACTTCCACCAGTAATTGATGAGCCAGTGCAGCAAAATCTGCCACTGGCTTTTTTGCATGGAAAGGCCGTTGTTGATAAACCTGAAGACTTATATATTCCACCCGACGCACTTGAAGTTATTTTAGAAACCTTTGAGGGGCCGCTTGATTTACTTCTTTATTTAATAAAAAAACATAAGCTTGACGTACTTGAACTTTCAATATTTAGTATTACAGAACAATATGTTAGCTATGTTGAAATGATGAGCGAATTTCAATTAGAGCTTGCTGGTGAGTATTTAGTCATGGCGGCATTGTTAGCGCAAATAAAATCACGGCTGCTTCTTCCTGTTCACGAAGAGCTCGAAGAAGAGGAAGACCCTCGTGCTGAACTAATTAAACGCCTACAAGAATACGAGCAGTTTAAAAAAGCAGCTGAAAATTTGGATGATATTCCTCGTGTTGGCCGTGATATTTTCGTTGCCCATGCGGTAATGCCCATTAACGACGATACAAGCAAAAACCTACCCGAATTAGAACTCAAAGATTTAATGCTTGCCTTAAGTGACGTTATGGCGAGAGCTAAAACCTTTGAGCATCATCAAATAACAGCAGAGGTGTTATCAACCCGCGAGCGCATGAGCCAAATATTACACCAGCTTTCCAAAGCAAAGAGTGCAATTGTGTTTAACGAACTTTTTAAAGCATCAGAAGGTCGCAGCGGGGTTGTCGTAAGCTTTATAGCTATACTTGAGCTTATCAAGGAAGGGCTTATTACTTGCCTGCAAGTTAATGAAGAGAGCTTAATATACGTAAGTCTCACTGAATAGCCGCTTCGAGTAAAACTGAAACACTCTCTTTAACCACTAAATTCCCCTATGTAAACCACTTATGTGCATATACGCACACAAGCTGTTTGCACATGCTATTTTACTGCGCACTTCTTTTCTATATCTTGTTGTTATCAAAACACAGGATATTAATTATGTTTAAAAACACCCCACTCTCATATGGGTTAGTTGCCATTATATTGCATTGGTTGATGGCGTTTACCGTTATTGGCTTATTTGGTTTGGGTTTATACATGGTTGAACTTACCTACTATGACAGTTGGTACAAAGGTTCTCTTGATTTACATAAAAGCATTGGAATTACGCTTGCAGCTATTTTGATTTTTAGAATTTTATGGCGTGTTTTTTCTAAACAGCCAAAACCGCTAGGTACAAATACTAAAGTCAATCAACTAGCACATACTGCCCACATAGCTATGTACATTTTATTAGCTGTGATTGTGGTAGCTGGTTATTTGATCTCAACTGCAGACGGAAGGCCCATTGAAGTTTTTACGCTGTTTAATGTATCAGCTCTCGACTTTGTTTTTGATGATCAAGCTGATATAGCAGGAAAAGTTCATTACTACGGTGCATGTATATTAATTGGTTTTGTTGTTTTACATGCATTGGGTGCACTAAAGCACCATTTTATAGATAAAGATAAAACTTTAACAAGAATGATTACCCCATTGAAGGAAGATTAATATGAACAAACTATTACTAAATACGGCTGTATCAGCGGCTCTCGTTTTATCAGCATCGGCTGTAAATGCTGCTGAATATGTTATTGATACAAAAGGGGCACATGCTTTTGTGAACTTTAAGATAAAACATTTGGGTTACAGCTGGCTACATGGACGTTTTAATACGTTTGACGGTGAATTCAATTATGACGCAGAAAAACCTAATGCTTCACAAATAATGGTAAATATAGATACAACCAGTCTTGATTCTAACCATGCAGAGCGAGATAAGCACTTACGTGGTAAAGATTTTTTAAATGTTGATAAATACCCAACGGCTACATTTAAAAGTACTAACATTACATTTAACAACGATGATTCAGGCAAAGTAACTGGTGATTTTACATTACATGGTGTGACAAAAAGTATTACCTTTGAAATAGATAAAATAGGTGAAGGTCAAGACCCGTGGGGTGGTTACCGTGTTGGATTTGAAGGCGAAACAAGCCTTAAATTAAGTGACTATGGCATTAACTATAATTTAGGACCTGCATCGACTCATGTTGATATTGGGTTATTTATTGAAGGTATTCGTAAATAAGCAAGGTTGTAATTATACAACTAACTTTGAAAGCGCCACATTATGTGGCGTTTTTTTTGTTAATTCATTCTTGTTTTTAGCAATGGCTTTAAATGCTCGGGCAACCACTTTGATAAGGCATTTATGTATGCATCAGTTTGTTTGATTACTTTAAGGTGTTTGTTTAGCAAAGCAATATTTTTAATCCCTTGCTCGGTTTTAGTGCAACCTATAAAACCATAGCTTAACGCAGGTGCTTCAGTTAATGGTCTTTGGGTTAAGTTATCTTGAAAGTTCATAGATTTAGCTAAATAAAAATGTTCACTTGGGTAGCCAAGTAAAATATCAATGCGTTTTAAGTTAAGCATATAGGTAAGACTAGCTAAGCTATCTCGGGTAGGGCGAATAACAATGTCAACATCGGGCGTTGAATTAATTATACTATCGATAGCTTCCCCATAAGAGCGACTCAAAGACACGCCTAATGTTAGCTTTTTCTCTTGTAGTAAATCATACAAAGACACCTCAGCGTCGTTTTTAAGCGATAGCGCATTTGCTAGCTTTTTATGTAGTGCAACAGAGGGAGATAAACCAACAGTAGAGCTTTCTTGTGTAAATACCATTTGTTGCTTTCTGTTTTCGTTTTTATAAAGAGAAAGTACGCACGCGTCATTCGTTTTATCAGAAAGGGTTTGAATTAGCTTACTTGCAGGCACCACAACACGATTGAATTTGATATGAGGTAGTTGGTCTTCGAGTAATTTTATGATTGTTTCGTCGCGGCCTTGGCCCTGATACTTACCATTTAATATATAGTAAGGTGCAAAGTCGTTGGTTAACCAGTTAATTGTTTGAGCATGACAAACTGAAGTTAGAGAGCAACAAAATAAAAGAGTGAAAAGTACACGTAACATTGCAGTAACCAACGAATGTAATTGGATTATTGTTTTAACACTTAAGTATTAAAAAGTAAAATGCCAGCAACAAGGCTGGCATAATATTACGTGTTATCGCGCATGTGATTACGATATAGCTTTGCTTAGCTAACTTTTAGCCACTTAACAAATTGACGCGCATCGCTAGCTTTTTGAAACAATGCGTTTTTTAAACCTTGTGTATCACTAAAGATAACACGATGTTTATTAACTGAAATTGATTGCACAGGATGTGCTATTTGGATCATAGATCCGTTATATTTATAAGACATAATAAAACTCACTTTATTCTTGTAATTTATTCTGCGCTATTTTTTATAGCAGATTGCAGTCAATAAATTAACGATGTTGTGTTTAGCTTCATTACAGTGTTGACGATCTTTATGACACTTTTACGATGATTGTAAAATTCATCTCGGTATTATTTAAGGGGTACTCGCCGTACAATAACTTAGCTTTCAAATATACGTTGTGCGGGGCTTACTGGATCAGGGTAAATAGGTTAACCGCAGTGGTTTCTTAAAACCAGAGAGGGAATGTAACCTAAATAAATTATGCTCGCAAGTTATTTGTATAGTTTTTGTAGTGTAGACTTTATCAACTGGGTTAAATACTTTGAATTACACCAAAAGGGAATGGTATGCATTACATAATAGTAAGTGATATTTACGGAAAAACACCGGCTTTACATGACTTTTGTAAAACATTAAACACTCAGTTCACCCTCGTTGAACCTTACAGCGGGAAAGAGCAAGCTATTGAAAGTGAAGAACTTAACTATAAAAATTTTATAAAAGCATGTGGCCACAACGTGTATACGGCAATGCTGCATAAACAATTTGATAGACTCACAGAGCCAACAATTTGCATTGCCTTTAGTGCAGGGGCTAGTGCCGCATGGCGAGCCCAGTTATTAACAAGCAATCCACATCTTAAAAAAGTGGTTGGTTTTTATCCATCACAAATACGAAACTACTTAGATTTAGACGCAAGTGTACCCTGTGAGTTTATTTTTCCTTACGATGAGGTGCACTTTGATGTGACTGCTGTTATTAATGAGCTTAATAAAAAACAAAACGTAATTTGCAAACCAACAGATTATTGTCATGGATTTATGAATAAGCGTTCTTTAAATTATAATGAACAGGCTTATCAATACTTTTGTAACTATTTAACTTCAAATGATTTTTAGCATCTTGGTGATAGACGCCTAACTTTAAAATCAATACAGCTCAAAGTGTGTTTATTAATTTTTTAGTCACGTTTGGAAAGTCAGAGCGGTTTTTATATTCTGCGTATAAAGAAGTAAAAATACTACTACGTGAGAGTTTATCTAGGTCTTTGATAAACGTTTTAGCACTTGAACGCGCTGTTCTACAGCATAGCTGATAGGCTTTTATTATCTCAGCAAGGGTTTGACCTTGCTGGTGGAGTGCTAAATCGGCTTCAACAAAAAATGCAGCGCCTGTCCAATACACACGTTGCTGTGCACCTTGATTCCACATATCAGCAGAAAGCTCACTTAAGGGCTGCGACTTGGTTTTGCTTTGTAGTCTGCCTCTATTAAACCCAGCATCTAATCGTTGAACAAATTGCGCTTGGGTTATTACACCGCTGTCTCGCATAATTACGTTTTGCATATAACTGGCAAACCCTTCACTTAACCAAAAAGCAGAGTAGGGGAAAAGCGGTAAATATAAATGCGATAGCTCGTGATATAGGGTCCAGTCTTTAGTAAATGCATTTAAACTTGCGTATCTATCAATATGAAGTTCAACCCCATCGGGGTTGCTTCGCTTTACCGTTGCCCATGGTACAGGCTCAAATGCAAAATATTGCGGCTTTAAATAAATAGGCAAGGTAGTTTGCTTTAAAGGTCCAAGCGTATTTTCAGTTTTTTTTACACTCTGATCAATCCAGGTAGAGACAACTTGCTGGCCATTTTTAGACAGCGAGTCTAGCTCGTGTATGTCAACCTCAAGAGCGTAGATGTTTAAAGAGTATAAAAATAGCAACGTCCACAATAACTTCATTAAAACCCCTCTATATTTAAAAACTAATACGAACCGTACACGCTATAAGACCATCCTTTTAACTACATAAGCACATCGTATTTGTTATTTTTTAAACTGATACCAACTATAAAAAGGCAATTAAAGACACGCCTTAATTAACATGGTTTAATCGACCATATACATTGATTTATAGGCTTTAATGATGCAATACCAACATATAAAAATGCCAGAGCAAGGGCAACATATAACGGTAGATGAGCAAGGGCAGTGGGTTATTCCTTCAGAGCCTGTTATTGCCTATATTAATGGAGATGGAGTTGGGCAAGATGTTATGCCCGTTATGAGAAATATTGTAGATTGCGCTATTAAACACTGTTACAAAAACAAGCGAAAAATACATTGGATGCAAGTGTTTAATGGTGAGCAAGCAGCTAAGCTTTACGATGGTGATTGGTTTCCACAAGAAACAATACAAGCAGTAAGAGCCTGTAAAATAGTAATAAAAGGGCCATTAACTACGCCTTTGGGTGGAGGGTTCCGCTCTTTAAATGTTGCTTTACGCCAAGAAATGGATTTATTTGTAAATATGCGCACTATCAAAGGGTTTAGTGCTTTGCCTTCTCCTTTAAAAAATCCTTTTTTAACCAATATTACGGTTCTTCGTGATAGCAGCGAAGATGTATATTCAGGTATTGAGTGGCAAGCAGGGAGCATTGAAAGTGAAAAAATGCTCGACTTTTTATGTGAAGAAATGGGGGTAACACGCCTTAGGTTTTCACAAGATTGCGGCATAGGTATAAAAAATATATCCAAAGAAGGCTCTGAGCGATTAACACGTTTCGCTCTTAATTTTGCCCTTAATAATAATCGAGATTCTGTCACTTTTGTTCATAAAGGCAATGTGCTTAAGTTTACAGATGGGGCATTTAAACGTTGGGGCTTTGCACTCGCCAAAAAGGAATTTAATGCTATTGAACACGAAAATGGCCGCTGGCTGAAAATTGAGCGTGCTGGGCAGACTCCTCTAATAATTAAAGAGGTCATTGCCGATAACATGCTGCAACAATGTTTAATGAACCCTGAGCAGTTTGATGTAGTGGCAACTACGAATCAAAATGGGGACTTTTTAGCCGATATGCTAAGCGCTCAAGTGGGCGGTGTAGGTATTATGCCTGCGGCAAACTTGAATAATGATGTGGCTTTTTTTGAACCTACTCATGGTACATTTGAGCGAATTGCAGGGCAAAACAAAGCGAATCCAAGCAGTAGTATTTTGAGCGCAGTACTTATGCTTAAATTTATGAAATGGGATGAGGCTGCATTAACTATTGAAAATGCTCTAGAAAACACATTAGCAAGTGGGTATGTTACTTTTGATTTAACCCAGCAAGGCATTGATACTTCAAAAACTCATAACTCGACAACCTTAAGCTGCACAGACTTTGCAGATAAAGTTATCGAGCACTTTTAAACACATTCATTATTAAGCTGCTGAGGCAGTTTTAACTGTGTGCACGCATGGGCGATTAGTTAACTGTGCGGCACGATGGTAGATGTCGTGTGCATTTGGTTCATCGCATTGTGTACCACTAAGCGTATCCATTAAAGCAACAACAATGATTGCAGGAACCTGGCAGCAATATTCATCAAGTACCGCTTCAGTTGTTTGCGCATCCACATGACAGTGCGGATGGTTTTGCAGTTGGTAAGCGTTCAATAGTGTTTGTACTTCAAGTACATCGTTTGGTTGGTGTTTAGTTTTACGACAAGTACACCCAAACTCATCAACTAATGTCGCCAGTGTTTGGTAAACATCAGTTGTTTGTAATGTTGCTTTAGAACATAACTGCTCTTCAATGAACTGATGTAAGTTAGCATCGATGAATAACCCGTCTTGGCGTGTGAAAGAAGCTGTTGTCATAATAATTACTCTTAGTTTGTTGGCTTAACTTCACTCTAGCGCTAACTGTATTATTAATGAAATTGTTGTTTTCAATAACTGATATTGATTAAATCAATATTAAGTTTTATTCATTTAATTTATGCTAAATTTATCGGCTTCTTTTTTATTTAATTTGGTGCAAAAAATAAATAAATGCACAAAAGTGGTACAAGTTTCAGCAGAGGGAATATGGGATTCTTGGTTAAGTTATTGAATTAATTTAAAATAAAAAACATGGTATCGGCTTTGCAAATTATTAATGAGTAAGGTTACTCCCCTTGCTAAGACTTATACGACTCCAAAGCAAAACATCGAGACACTCACTTTATTTAAGTGAGTGTCTCGATGTTTTATTTATTGAAAAATTAGTTTTTAAACGTTGTGTTTTTTCTACCTCTCACCTAGCCCGTCATTTTTAGTATGTATTTACTAGCAAATTGAATGTGTGCTTTTAGATTTTTTCAGTATTATCCGAAACACGTTACAGATATTTTAAAATTTACCTATCTGCTACTGTTTTAGCGAACTCAAGCATTTCGCGGCGTAACCATTGATGCGCTGGCGCATGGTGAAGCAGTGGGCTCCATATCATTTTTACCTCAATAGGCACTATTTGAAACGGGGGTGGACTTATTACTAAGTTAGTATGTGTTGTTAATAGCTTAGCTTGCCTACGTGGTAATGTCGCCACCAGTTGCTCTGATTGACAAAGTAAACTGGCAATCATGTAGTGGCGGGTAAATACCCTAATTTTACGTGTTTGCTCTAACTGCCAGAGTGCTTCATCTACCCAGCCTAATTTTTGTTTACCTGACTTATTAGTTACTGCGGCTTCAGGGCCCCAACCAGCCCGGTTTACCCAAATATGTTCTTTTTTGAGGTAATCATCGAGTGTGGCGTTTTGTAAAAAAGTATTCTTGGGGTGTGTTAAACAGCAGTAGTTATCGCGCCATACTGTGGCTTGGTGAAACGATCGCGGTAATCCGTTAAAGCGATTAATAGCAAGGTCTATGGTGCCTTTTTCCATGTCTTGTAGGTTAACATCGCTTGGGCTTAAAACGTCAAAATTAATACCCGGATTTTTATTTAATTGCGCTGTTATAAATGGCGCAATTAACGTTGACTCTAAATAGTCGTTTGCCATTATTCTAAAGGTTATTTCAGCCGTAGCGGGGTTGAATTGCTCACTGGGTTGAGTAATTGCTTCAGCCATTTTTAATAATGATTCTATTTCGGGTTTAAGTAGGAGTGCTTTAGCTGTTGGGGTCATTGACCCTGCAGCGCGAACAAGAAGCGGATCTTCAAATAAATCGCGTAATCGCTTTAATGCATTACTCATTGCCGGTTGTGTTAGCGCTAATTTATTGGCGGCTTTAGACACACTTTTTTCGTCTATAAGCACGTTTAAATAGACGAGAAGGTTGAGATCGACGTTACGTATATTCATTAGATCAATCTTATTTATTTGCTGTATTAATTATCTAAATTAAAGCCTGCTTGCTAAGGTGTAAACAATTAATAAAAAATAACCGCCATAACGGGTAAAAATATAAGTGTTGTTAACATGCCAAATACGTTAATCGATGATTCAAATAATGCTCTTCAAAAGGTGATTGCGACTAAGCTTGCACGTGCTGTATTTGCAGGGTTTGATGCGATGTTTGCTGAGTTTTTAAATATAACACTTGGTGCACAAAGCCGGTTTGAGCAGCGCCAATATCATGATGTACAACGTGCAATGCGCGATCGGTTACAAGTTTATGAGCGCCAAGTAAAAAATGTGAGTGAAGCGGTTAAAATAATTGCTTATCAAGAACTAGACTGCCCACACACATGGCAACTAGCTAAAAATATTTATGGGGATATGGTTGAGCACCATGAGAATAAACCCATTGCGCACACTTTCTTTAATTCAACATTTGGTGCTATTTGGGACGATAAAAAAATTCGTACAGTGCATTTATTTGTATTAAAAGCCAAATACCGAAGTGAACCACGCTCATTTGAAAGTTTAGTAAGTAGAATATCGCTTCAAAATGGGTTTGAAACCGCAATTTCACAGCTTATTACTACGCAAATGTTTAGAGTTCCATTTTGCCAATTAAATGCCGATTTAAAGCGCTTAAAGCAAACCCTAATGCAAGGTGCTAAGCATCAATGTAAGCAGGTCTATGAACTGATAAATTTAAACGACGGGTTTATTGAATACGCAAACTCGTTATTTTTTAGAAATAAAGCCTGTTATTTGATTGGCCGTTGTATCGCTAAAAATGGCGATAATATGCCGTTTGCTATTGCCATTTTAAACACCGAAAAAGGCTTAAAAATAGATGCGGTTATGATGGGCGCCGATCAATTAAGCTTATTATTTGGCTTTGCTCGTACTTATTTTATGGTAGATACAGACCAACCCGCGCGTTATGTTGATTACCTCAGTGTACTTATGCCGCATAAAAAGCGTTTTGAATTATTTAACGCTATTGGCTTTATTAAACACGCTAAAACCGAGTTTTACCGCTACAAGGTTGATACCACTAAAAACAGCCCCGCAAGTTTTAAATATATAAACGCACCAGGTACACCTGGCATGGTTATGCTGGTATTTACTATTGAAGGCTCAGATTACGTATATAAAGTAATAAAAGATAAATTTAGTGCACCAAAAACCGCAACTAAAGCACAAGTAAAAGAAAAATATAACTTTGTGAAGCAAGCCGACCGAGTAGGGCGATTGGTAGATACACACGAGTTTAGATATTTAGCGTTTGATTTGAGCCGCTTTAGTGAAGAACTATTAACGCAGATGAAAACACACATTGATAGCAGTTTAGTTATATCGGGCAAGGCACTTATTTTAAAACATGTGTATGTTGAACGAAAAATGACACCTCTTAATTTATATATTAACCACTGCGATAAACACGCATTGGACCATGTAATGCTTGATTATGGAAAAGCAATTAAAGATTTAGCTGGGGCGAATATATTTCCAGGTGACATGCTGATGAAAAACTTTGGCGTTACTCGCTGGGGGCGTGTTGTGTTTTACGACTTTGATGAGATTTGCCCACTAACTCAGTGTAATTTTAGAGATGTACCTCAAACACAAAATACATTAGAGGAGTTAAGTAGTCATTCTTATTTTGATATTGATGAAAACGATATATTTCCCAGCCAATTTAAGGTTTTTTTTAGCGCAAATGCTCATGCATTTGAGTGTTTTAACACCCACCACAGTGACTTATTCACAACAACCTATTGGCAACAGTGCCAGCAGCAAATACAAAATGGTTTTTTACCTGATGTTTACCCGTACAAGCAAAGCTGGCGGTTTAAATAGAAATAATTACCCCCATGTTTAAAGTACAACTTTAGTTAAAGCAAAGGAGTGGTAATGAAATATATTTCCCATGAAAGCGGAAACCTTGCACTGAGTGATACCCGTAAACCGCAGCTAAAAAATCATGAAGTGCTTGTTAAAGTGGCTGCAATTGGCGTGAATCGTGCTGATTGTATGCAACGCCAAGGTAAGTATCCAGCCCCAAAAGGTGACAGCCCAATTTTAGGTTTAGAGTGTGCAGGCACTGTGGTAGAGCTGGGTAACGAAGTTGATAAAAGCTGGCTCGATAAACGTATTTTTACACTGTGTGCAGGTGGCGCTTATAGCGAATATGTTGCGGTAGATGCTAAACAATTAATGGAACTACCTGATGATGTAACTATGGTTGAAGGTGCTGCCATAAGCGAGGTGTATTTAACTGCTTTTGGTGCATTATTTGAGCTTGGCAAACTACAACATGGGCAAACGGCATTGATACATGCAGGGGCCAGTGGCGTAGGTGGTGCCGCTATTCAAATGGCAAAAAGTGCAGGGGCAACTGTTGTGATAACCGCAGGTTCTGATGAAAAATGCCAACACGCTAAGTCGCTGGGAGCAGATCATACAATTAACTACAAAAACACAGACTTTGTAGATTACATGCAAAGCCATAATTTAACCGCTAATGTAATTGTTGACCCCGTTGCAGGCAGTTATTTAAACAAAAATGCCCAAGTTGCTGCCATGGATTGCCAAATAATTATGCTTGCCTTTTTAGATGGGCGTTTTGCTGAGGTTGATTTTGCAGCCCTGTTACGTAAAAGGATTTCGTTTCATGCGTCAACCCTTCGTAACCGCAGTATTGATTTTAAACGCCAACTAAGAGATGACTTAGTAGAACGCTTTTACAACGACATAGCATCTAAAAACTATGACTTTAATGTGTACAAAACGTTGCCATGGACACAGGCTCAAGAGGCCCACGCAATATTAGAGCGCAACGAAAATGCGGGTAAAGTCGTATTGCTTGTAGAATAACGCTTTATTTTAAACGTTATACCCATATAATTTAGTCATACACACGATATTATAAAATCAAGGTTAAAAATGAATCCAATAATTGCAATTTTAAAAGAACATAATGTAAGTGATGAAAAAGTAAAAGCGTTATTCGAGGCCTTTACACAAAACCCAATGATGGCTATGGCGCTTGTACAGGAGCTTGGCATACCGCCTGAAAAGCTTCAGCAATTAATGGCTGTTGTTATGACACAACCTCACTTAATCAAAGAGGCTACCGATGAGTTAGGTTTAGACTTTGAAAAAGTAAAAGAAGCGAAAGAAAAGCTTAATCAGTAATAAGGTCTAAGTATTTGTTAAAAAGAAGCATAAGCTTACGTTTATGCTTCTTTTTTTGTACATAAATTTTGCTGCTTATTCTTTTGGAAGAAGAACAGTGTCAATTACATGGATTACGCCATTACTTGCTTTAACATCTGGCATCATCACGTTAGCGTCGTTTACCATCACACCCATGTTTGTTTTAATCATTACCGACTGCCCCTGGAGTGTTTTGGCACTATTTAACTTAGCCACCTCTTTTGCCATTATTTTTCCAGCGACAACATGGTAGGTTAGCACTGCCGTTAACTTCTCTTTGTTTTCTGGCTTTAGCAGCATCTCAACGGTACCGTCAGGTAACTTTGAGAAAGCGGCATCAGTTGGTGCAAAAATAGTGAATGGCCCTTTGCCTTTTAGAGTATCAACTAAACCGGCTGCTTTTACGGCTGCAACAAGTGTTGTGAACGAGCCATTTTCAACCGCAACATCAACCACATCTTTCTTCATGCCATGATGGTTGGCTTGCGCAGAAAATGAAAACCCTATGCTTGCGGCGGTAATTAAAATTGCGGTGGTTATCTTCTTAAACATGTTAGTTTCCTTTAAGTTAATATTTGCTAAATTCCTAAGATGCTACGCTGCTGAAAATTTAATCGATCAAAAACGTTTTTTGGTCAAACATCTTTTGTTACATCCTTTTTTGAACTGCCAAAGCGCTGTTAGGTCATACCATTACTTGATCAATTAAAGGGAGCAGTTATGAAAGTGCTTTATAAATTTTGGAAAAATAATCGTTCACTCATTGTATTCATTGCCTTGATGAGTGTGTTTAGAAGCGCAGTAGCCGACTGGTATGAAGTGCCTACGAGCTCAATGAAACCTACAATTGAGCAAGGAGATAGAATTTTAACAGACAAAATGGCGTACGACTTACGAGTGCCTTTTACGCATATTTCTTTGCTTAAAATTAACGAACCACAGACAGGGGACATTATTGTATTCGACTCACAAGCAGCAGATAACCGGTTAATTAAACGTGTTATTGGTGTGCCTGGTGATACCGTTTCTTTGGTAAATAACGAATTAATTATTAATGGCAAAAAGCTTAACTACGAACATGTGCAGAATAATATCGATTCGGTTGATAAAGTAGAGATATTAAACGGTAAGAAGCACACCATTAGGATAGCAAATGTACCATCCCAATTAGCTGGCTTTGAAATGATCACCATTCCAGATGATTACTATTTGGCAATGGGGGATAACCGTGACAATAGCGCAGACTCTCGCGTAATTGGTTTAATCCCTCGTGGTGAACTACTCGGAAAAGCAAATAAGGTCATTGTTTCGCTTGATTACGATAATTACTACATACCAAGGAAAGAGCGTGTACTGCTCTCTTTAAACTAAGTGCATTTAGATTTGTTTGAACAGAGTATTAAGTATTTGATGTAATTTAAGTTTGAACAATACCTAGTGATTACAGCAAATTAAAGACCTTTAATCAGTGGGTATGTCAGTTAAATAGTCATGAACTAACTGGGTAAGAGCTTGCTTGTCAGCGTGGCTAGTAATCACTTTTGAAAAATCACTACTAATGGCTACACCGCAAGCCCCTGCGTCAAACCACTGAGTAATGTTATTTAAATTTATCCCGCCAACGGGCATTAAATTAGCGCTATCAAATGGGCCTTTTAATGCCTTAAAATAGTCAATTCCCATGCTACCTGCTGGAAATACCTTAATAATATCCGCATTATACTCAATCGCGTTAGCGATATCTGTTGGCGTTAAAGCCCCCATTAAAACAGGTAAATTATGCTGATGGGCAACTGACACAATACGCTTATCAGTATTAGGGGTTACTATAAACTGTGCACCCGCATTAATGGCTCGTTGAGCTAGTTTAGTATTTGTGATGGTGCCTGCACCCACCAAAATATGTTGATGACGAATACGTGCACTTTTAATTTCTTGCTCAAACCCTGGTGTATTAGAGGTGATTTCAAGCACTTTTATACCAGCCTCAACCAAGCAATCGACAAGTGGTGCAACATCTGATTGCTTATTTAATCGAATAATAGCCACTATTTTGTGCTTTAAAATTTTGTTGCGAGTTACAGTCTTTTCTTGAGAAACCGTGCTAGGCATTGTATTACTTTTTTATTATTTATTGGTCGATGGTACAAAAAATCGATAAAAGTCGCAAATAGGATAAAATAACATATAAAAAAACCGCTGAGAGTCAGCGGTTATTTTATTCATATGTGTAAATTTACATTACACGCATTCCTGGCTCTGATCCGTCGTCTGGATTAAGAATATAAATTTCTTTTCCGCCAGGGCCTGCAGCAAGTACCATACCCTCAGACATACCAAAACGCATTTTACGCGGTTTAAGGTTTGCAACCATTACTGTTAGCTTACCTTCAATGTCTTCAGGAGCGTATGCTGATTTAATGCCTGCGAATACTTGACGCGTTTCGCCGCCTAAATCAAGGGTTAGCTTCAGTAGTTTGTCGGCGCCTTTTACATGCTCTGCTTTTGCAATTTTAGCAACACGAAGGTCTACCTTTGCAAAATCGTCAAACTCAATTTCTTCGCTAATAGGTTCTTTTGCAAGAGGGCTATTTGGGTCAATTGTTACTTTAGGCTCTAGGCTTTCTTTAGATTCTTCAACCATTTTGTTTACTTTGTCCATTTCTACGCGTTGCATTAACGGTTTAAATTTATTGATTGAGTGGCATACTAGTGGCGTTTGTACTGCATCCCAAGCAAGATCATCGTTTAAAAACGCTTCTACATTTTGGGCCATAGCCGGTAGTACTGGTTTTAAATAGGTAATTAAAACACGGAACAAGTTAAGGCCAAGCGAACACACATCGTGAGCTTCTTGTTGCTTAGTTTCGTCTTTAATTAATACCCATGGTGCTGCGCCATCAATAAATTGGTTTGCTTTGTCGGCAAGGGCCATAATTTCACGAATTGCGCGACTGTATTCACGGTTCTCAAAATGGGTGGTAATACTTGGCGCGGCAGCTTGGAACTCTTCTAGGAGCTCTGGTTGCATAATGGTTGCGCTTAATTTGCCATCAAACTTTTTGGTAATAAAGCCTGCGCAACGGCTCGCTATATTAACGACTTTACCAACCAGATCTGAATTAACACGTTGTGCAAAGTCTTCTAGGTTTAAATCAAGATCGATAATACCGCTGTTTAATTTTGCAGCGTAATAGTAACGTAAGTATTCTGGATTTAGGTTGTCCAGGTAGGTACGCGCTTTAATGAACGTGCCCTTTGACTTAGACATTTTTTCGCCATTTACAGTAACGAACCCGTGTGCAAATACGTTAGTTGGTTTTCTAAATTTAGCGCCTTCTAGCATGGCTGGCCAAAATAAGCTGTGGAAGTAAATAATGTCTTTACCAATAAAGTGGTAAAGTTCTGCTTCTGAGCCTTCAGCCCAAAATGCGTCAAAATCAATCCCTTTTTTATCACACAGGTTTTTAAAGCTGGCCATGTAACCAATTGGCGCATCTAGCCATACGTAAAAGTATTTACCTGGGGCATTTGGAATTTCGAAACCAAAGTAAGGCGCATCACGGCTGATATCCCACTGTTGTAAGCCGTCAGTAAACCATTCGTCTAGCTTGTTAGCCATTTCTTGTTGAATAGTACCTGAGTGTAGCCATTCTTTAAGCATGCCTTCAAATGCTGGTAGGTCAAAAAAGTAATGCTCAGAATCTTTTAAAATAGGCTCGGCACCTGACATAACAGAGCGCGGGTTTATTAATTCGGTTGGGCTGTAAGTTGCACCACACGAATCACAGCTATCGCCATTTTGATCTTCAGACTTACACGTTGGGCAAGTACCGGTTACAAAGCGATCAGGTAAAAATATGCCTTTTTCTGGGTCAAACAATTGCGAAATAGTGTGCTTTTTTATATGGCCCGCATCGTTTAAACGGTTGTATATTAATTCACTAAATTCTTTGTTTTCTTGGCTATGCGTGCTGTGGTAATTATCAAACTTAATGTTGAAATCAGCAAAGTCGCGTTGGCGTTCAATGCTCACATTTTTTACCATTTCTTCAGGTGTGATCCCTTGCTTCTGTGCATTAAGCATGATTGGTGTGCCGTGGGCATCGTCTGCGCAAACATAATACGTTTCATGGCCTTGAAGTTTTTGAAAACGTGACCAAATATCAGTTTGAATATATTCCAATAAATGACCTAAGTGGGTTGGGCCATTTGCATAAGGTAATGCGCTGGTAATCAGGATCTTTCGCTGTGCCATAATCATTCCGAATTGAGGATAAAATACCGTTTTTACTATTTAAACGGCTGTTATCATTAATTTATCTATAAACAGGTGGCTATGCGCGCACACTGCTTATGGATTTTTATTAATTGACTGGTGTTAATGACCTGAATGTTACATAATTCCGAGGCACTTTTCATCAAAGAAACGCTATTTAATTGCTATGTTTGGACTGTCGAAACTTTTCTCTTCTAAATCGGTGCAAAAACAACCGATTATTGCTGCTTTAGCGGCTTATCGTAGTGCGGCCTTTGCCGTAGGAATTGACGAAAGCTTTATTGAGTCAATTTCTGAAAACGACGATAAATCAATACAAATTAGTCTTACTTTACCTTTTGCTGCGCAATCAGAAATCCCCCTTGTAGAGCAGCATGTCCGTGATGTTTTAAATATTGAAATATCAATAAAGGCTAAGGTTGATATTCAAGAGCCTGCAAAGTTTAAAGGAATTAAACACATTGTACTTATTGCTTCAGGTAAAGGTGGGGTAGGTAAATCGACTACAGCTGTTAATTTAGCGGGTGCATTAAAAGCTGAGGGAGCAAAAGTTGGTATTTTAGACGCTGATATTTATGGTCCTTCAATACCTATGTTGTTGGGCCTTGTTGGTGCTGAGCCAAAAACAAAAGATAACAAACAATTACTACCGTTTGATGCCAATGGCATTAAAGCCCAATCTATTGGCTTTTTAGTACCCAGTGATGACGCAACAGTATGGCGAGGCCCAATGGCATCGGGTGCACTTAGCCAATTACTGAACGAGACTGATTGGGGCGAACTCGATTATTTAATTGTAGATATGCCCCCAGGTACAGGTGATATACAACTTACTATGAGCCAAAAAGTACCTGCCAGTGGGACTGTTATTGTAACTACGCCTCAAGATTTAGCACTTGCTGATGCCCAAAAAGGCATTGCAATGTTTAATAAAGTAAATGTGCCAGTACTTGGTTTGATAGAAAATATGAGCCATTACGTTTGCAGCCACTGCGGTGAGGCAAACCATGTATTTGGCAAAGAGGGTGCACAAAAACTAGCCCACAAGCATGGCGTTCCGGTACTTAGCCATATTCCCCTTGCCATTGATATTAGAGAGTACTCTGAGCAAGGAAAACTTATTGCTAGCGATAACGATGCGGCAATAAGCAAAACATACAGCGCAGCAGCTAGGCTTATAGCCAGCACGCTATATTATCAACAGCATCACAACAGCATAGAAATTGTGATTACAGAAGATTAAAAGCATGAGACTTTCAGACACACATATTAAAGAACACCTAAAAGATGGCCGAATAGTTATAGAGCCTGCTCCGAGTAGTGAGATGATATCGGGTGTGACAGCAGATTTACGTCTTGGTAATAAATTTAGAACGTTCAATGCTCATAATGCAGCCTACGTTGATTTAAGTGGTCCAAAGGATCAACTCAATAAAGCCATGGAATCAATCATGAGTGAGGAAATTGAGCTTGCAGACGGTGAAGCGTTTTTTTTACACCCAGGTGAACTCGCGCTTGCAATCACTTATGAAAAAGTAACGCTACCTGCCGATATTGTAGGGTGGTTGGATGGGCGTTCATCGCTTGCGCGTTTGGGTTTGATGGTGCATGTAACAGCACACCGAATTGATCCCGGCTGGAGCGGTAATATTGTATTAGAGTTTTACAACTCAGGAAAATTACCCTTAGCGCTGCGCCCAATGATGAAAATTGGCGCTATGAGTTTCGAAATGCTTTCAGGGCCTTGTGAAAACCCGTATAACATTCGTAAAGATGCTAAATACAAAGACCAGAGTAGCGCAGTTGCAAGTCGCATAAGTGATGAAAACAGCTAAACCTTATCGGGTAAATTATGAAGCGCATAACCCAATAGTTGAAAATAGTGGTTAAGCGCTTTATTTGCCTTGGTGGTATGTTGTGCTGGTGGGTATATTAAATTACTGGATTGCAAACCGTCCACCAAAAAACTGTTTTTTATATTTGGGTGTGCATATATACAGGCTTCAAAACAGCGAGCTGCAATTTCTTCAGGCATACTCATATAATTCATATTATGGGCTTGGTCGTGTTTAATACATGCTTGCACAAATTCATTGGCATTTTCGCCACTTGCATCTAAAAATACTTCTTTAAAAAAGCTGTTCAGTGCGTCATTGAGTGGGTGCATTAAATTTGGTGTATTTGAAAGCCAAAGTTTTGAAGCAAATCCATAGCGTGGTTTTACTTTAAATAAATGTTCACTAATGTGGTGGTCGAATGCATGAAACCACTCATGCGCGAGCGCACCACCGCCCGCATTTTTAGCAAGTGCTAATGTTTGACTGCCTGCATTGTAATGCGCTTGCACACCTTTTTGACCACCGTGCCCAAATGCAAAATTTAACTTTCCGCGCAGGCCAATTGCTTTAGGTGGTAAGTGCAGTATTTGCGCCAGGTCGGCCAGCGCATCGTAAATTAAATTAGCGCTAATATAGCGCTCTTCTTTGGTTACCCATTTACCAACGACCATTGATCTGAACCCAAACGTGGTTCTTATATCGCTAAAATCAACTTGGTCATCAAAGCGATAGTCGGGGCCTTGACGAGTAAATCCTCGTTTTAATCTATTTAGGTAATGTCGCATCTGTTTATCAAAAGCTAAATTTAATTTAAGTAACGTGCTTTTACGTGCTCAGGCATATGTTGGGTTTGTTTATTAATTAATTCTTCTAATAAAGTAAACAAAGGCTCTGGGTTTAAATGTTCTATTAAGCTTAAGCTATGAGCAACGGCTTCAAGTGTAGAGAGGCTATCGGCACGGGGTGCTTTACGAATTGTATAACGATTTTTAGGTGGTTTATTAAAACTCACTGTTCTAAATTGATTGAGTGCAGGGGTGAGTTGTAAAATTTTATAGGCTTTTTTCCATGTGCCATCGATCACAATTAAATGAGTGATGTGTTTATGGTTTGTAGAGTTTGGTTCATCTAGGTAGGTGGCATTTTCGTTTGGGTAAAGCAGTACTGTTGATTCTTTTGGCAAACTATTTAACATACTAAAGTCAGCACTGTTTTCACCTTTGATGATTTCGCAATCAGTTAGACTTAAGTTGAGTAATTTAGCCGTGTTTTTTGCTATTTTTTCTTCGCTGGGGTGTTGTAGAATAATAACTTTAACTTTGTTAGTTATTGTTTCAATAGCGCTGCATACACAGGTATTGAGCGCAAAATTACAATGAGTACAAAGAATGCGTGCCATTTTAAAAACTTTCTCTCTATTATTAACTTGTAAATTATACATTTATGAAAGCAATTAAGTTGGTTTTTTTTCATTTATCAATATACAGTAGTTATATCAAATACAATGAACATGGATAGTTGAAGGAATTAAATAATGACAGACATTACCATAGATACATCAGCGTTAGAGAATATGAAATCCTTATTGGGCGAGCAGTTTGCTGATACGCTTGATTTTTGTTGTGCCGAATTTGAACGTCTGGGCTCTGAAGTTATGGCAACCATTGGTAAAGATAAAGAGGCAGCGATTCGTCATTCTCATAGTTTAAAATCAAATGCCGCGCAGTTTGGTGCGTCTAGTTTAGCTGATGTTTCGCGCACCATAGAGTTAAGCTTAGTTAATGATGACTTAGCTAAAGCGATGGATGCTTGTGCCAACTTAATGCCACAGGTAGAAGGCTCTCAAACAAAATTTAAACAATGGTTAGATGCACAATAGTTAACGTGAATTAATTTCAGTTTTAAGCTGTTAAATTTACTGGTGTTATATATTTACTCGGTTAGTCTAGTAGGCAACCGGGTTTTTATTGTTGAGATAAAATAGACCTTACTTATAAAACTCAAATTACAAAGGTCATCAGGCGCCAGCGAGTAGAGGTAAAATGTCAGATATAAAAAAGAGTCATAAATTAGAAGGCGTATGTTATGACATTCGTGGGCCTGTTTTAGCTCAAGCTAAAAAAATGGAAGACGATGGTCAAAAAGTCTTAAAATTAAACATCGGTAATCCAGCTGCATTTGGTTTTGATATGCCTGAAGATATGCATCGCGATATTATCCGTAACCTGTATTCTGCCCAAGGTTATTGTGACTCTAAAGGACTTTACTCAGCCAGAGTAGCTGTGTACCAGCATTATCAACAACGTGGGTTAAACAACTTAGACGTTGATAACATTTATATTGGTAATGGGGTAAGTGAACTAATCCAAATGATCACTCAAGCTTTGCTTAACAACGATGATGAAGTGCTTATCCCCGCGCCAGATTATCCGTTGTGGACTGCGTCAGTTAAGTTAGCGGGCGGTAATCCCGTTCATTATTTATGTGATGAAGAGCAAGATTGGTTTCCTGATATAGATGACATAAAAAGTAAAATCACCTCTAAAACCAAAGCCTTGGTGTTAATTAATCCGAACAATCCTACTGGTGCGGTATACAGTGATGACCTGCTTAAGCAATTAATAGATATTGCGCGAGAGCACAAGTTACTGTTGTTAAGCGACGAAATTTACGAAAAGATTTTATACGATGGAGTTAGCCACACTTCAATTGCTTCATTGTGTGATGATGTGCCAATGATTACTTTTAATGGTTTAGCTAAAACTTACCGTGCTGCTGGGCTAAGAATGGGGTGGATGGTTTTAAGTGGTAAAACATCAGCCATGGACGACTTAAGTAAAGGGTTAGATATACTCTCGTCAATGCGTTTATGCGCTAATGTACCTGCCCAATATGCAATTCAGCAGGCATTAGGTGGTGTGCAATCAATTGATAACTTAATTAATCCGGGCGGGCGATTATACGAACAACGTGATATTGCATGGCGCGGTTTAAACGCGATTGAAGGGATTAGCTGTAAAAAGCCAAAAGGCGCTTTATATGCGTTTGCCAAGGTTGATACTGCACACTTTAATGTAAAAAACGATGAGCAAATGATGTTTGATTTGCTCAAGGCCGAAAAAATATTGTTAGTGCATGGGCGTGCGTTTAATTGGCCAGAGCCTGATCACTTTAGGTTAGTGTTTTTACCTAATAAGGATGACTTAACTGATGCCATGCAAAAAATGCAGCGTTTCTTTAAAGATTATCGCCAGTTATAAAACTATATAAAAAAACGAGCCTGTTGGCTCGTTTTTGTTTTTAAAGGCGTGTTATTAATATGCTTTATCTACTCTTACGGTGTTATCGCCTAAATAAACTAACCTCACATTATCGCCTTTGTGAAATCGCATACCTTGGTCTAGGTCTTGAACTACCATAAATTGGTCGCCATTTTCTACCTGAATTAGTAATTCAACTAACTGAGTTTGTTTGTAATAGCTACCTTGCTGACTATTGTTAGCAACACTACCACCGATAACTGAGCCTAAAATTGTGGCTATAGCACGACCGCTGCCACCACCAAATTGATTACCAATAACACCACCAACAAGTGCGCCACCAAACGTTTTCCAGCCGTTCTTTTTGTCTTGTATTAGTTCTTGCTCGGTGATGTTTCGTACTGATTTAATGTCACCAAACAACACTTTTTGAACTGCTACGGCTTTATTGCGCTCGTATTTAGCAAAAGTGGGTGCACTTAATGTAAGTAAAGCGCACATAATTACAGCAATTGCTTTCATAACTTACTCCTATCGGCTTACCAGCCAAAGGTTGATTTTTCTTTGGTTTTGCGAATTTCAGTTTCGTCCGCCCATTCAATAAGTCCGCTTTTCATATCCATTAAACGCATTGTGAATTTATAATATACGTCTGATTTATCTGCATTTGTTTTAACAATGCTTGATAAGTTGCCATACAACATGTATTGCGCACCAATTTGTTGTCCAAATGCAACCGCAGTTGCTGGGTTCACTAATGCATCTTCGTTTTGAAAGGTTAGCTGTTCACGAACAGCTTCTACACGTGTCATGTCTACAAAGCGAAACTTACCGCTGCGTAGCATTTGCGTGGAGATAGAATCAGTGATTGATTCTGTATCAATATGCTCACTGGTTTTGTTTTTAATACGTTCCACAAACACAACAGGACGGTTATTTTGAGTCATGCTTCCCACCACTGACGAGCTTAGTAGTGAATCGGTCATTTGGCTCGCGACTTTTTGTAAATCGGTAGAACCAAAATTTATATCAGTTGTTTCAACTGCTTGAGCGTCACCATAGCTAACTACGGCTTTGTTAGCACAGCCGCTTAAGATCAATGCACTGAGCCCGACCAATGCGTAAGTGGATGCTGTTTTAAATGTCGTGTTCATAATAGTTTCCTTTAATCTTTAAATTCTTGAGATTCAGTTGATACTTTTCTAACTGCTAGTGAAAATGTAACAGCATCAGAGCTAGGCGCTAAACCTGGTAATTGTGTATTAGCAAAACCAAATAAAGTTAATGGCTGCCACGGTGAATGATTTCCTTTAATCAAAAATCCATCTTTATCAAACCATTTAAATTGATATTGTAAATATTGTGACTTTTTATATTGGCTAGATAGGGTAACCACTACATCAGTTAACTGGTTTGTTTGACGTGTTTTAACGTCGGTAATGGCGAGCTTTTCACCTAAATCAGGGTTATCCACTCTAAGTTGATCATTAAAATTTCCTTTATTTTGTTCAACCGCTATACCTGATGTAACAGGCTGTGTTGCACAAGCACTTAACAGTAAAACGGCACACATTGGCACTATGTATTTCATGGTGTCTCCTAGAGTTGAACTACATGGTAGTTAAAATAGTTATTAATAGAGGTTAGGTAAATTAAAGTTAACCCTTGCTTACTAACGGTAAAACTAATAGGCGGTTGATTGCCTATATTTAATATATGTTCACCTGCCGGCAGACTTTGACGCGCTACAGCAATTTGATTTGGTAATGTAAGCCAGCTTCGGGTGTCGGCTTGCTCTGACGCTAAATTATATATATTGGCTAAAATGTTGCCTACATCTCCTGCGCTGCGCGCAAGCTCAGCGCGAACTTTTTCTTTAGTTATGAGCCGTAATACTTGGCGTGT
The DNA here is from genome assembly GCF_000813065.1 of Pseudoalteromonas sp. ECSMB14103. NCBI lineage: Bacteria > Pseudomonadati > Pseudomonadota > Gammaproteobacteria > Alteromonadales > Pseudoalteromonadaceae > Pseudoalteromonas > Pseudoalteromonas sp. ECSMB14103. Next base: position 67,523 of record NZ_JWGY01000002.1, read on the forward strand.
AATTTTGCCTGGTATTTCTTGTTCAAGAGTTTTAGCGGCTAGGGCTTCTAAATAAACTAATGGCGCTAATGCTACTTTTTGTCCAGCAACATTCACATTTTGTATAGGGCTAATGTAAGCACTGTCTTTATATACGGGCATAGCAAGGCTATAAAAACGAACATCACCTCTACTTGTATCAATCGGTAGTCTTAATTTAAATTCAGTTTGTTTGGGCACGAAACCTTGCTCAAGTAATACGATTACCTCACCATGGTTAGGCTTTAAAGTGCTAAGTTCGCCAAAACGTTGTGTGTATTCGTCAAATTCTTGCTGAAACCCTTGTTTTTTAGCTAGGCGAATTACATCTTGCTGTAAATATTTATTATTTGGTTGAATAGCTAACGCTTTTTTGTAGTCTATGTAGGCGTCGTCAAACTGTTTTGCACTTTGGTAAAGCAAAGCCGATAAGTAAAAAGTGTATGCGTTTTGAAAGCCGTTTTTAACATCTCTTGTCACATTATTCATACTTGGATAATGCTGCTGCGCTTCATTTTTTTCTGAATCTATTTCTGCTTCATTCTCGCTAAGCGCATCGGCTTGTACTTTATTAGCTCGGCGAATTTCGACCAGTGCGCCTTCAATATCATTTTTATAAACATAGTTAAGTGCTTTATAACTATGAAGCATGCTCATCTCGTAAGCAGGCGGTACATAGGTAATTGCCGAGTCATTCGTAAATAATGCATTACTTTGTTCAAGCCCGGCACTTAGTTGAATCTTTGCTGCTTGGCGTTTAGTTTGCATTTGAGCATATACGGTTTCGAATTTGCTTTGAGCGTTATCAGCTGAATTAGTAAGGTCGTTGATACGCGCTTGCTCAAGTTGGTTAAGCAAGTAACTACTGTGTATAGTGCTATTGTCTGCAATTAACGATTTAGCTTGTTGTGGGTTATTATTTTCAATAGCATTTCGCACTGGCGTCATTTGTGTGGCGTAATCGTTAAATAGGTCGTTAAACCCTATAGAGCTACAACCACTTAAAATAAAACAAACGCTTAAAATTATACTTCTGCGCACACAGCACTCCTTTTAATCTACTTAAGCAGGTTAACACACTCACTTTAAACAAGAGTGTGAAACATTGTAAAAAAACGTAGAGCCATATCATCGTTAAGGTAAATATGCATGTTCTATGTGAATAAGGCGTGAATTTAGTAATGTGTGAAATAGACAGCGAAAAGTTAAGGTCTTATTAAGTTGAAAGTTTTTGCACACTTTGCCTTATGCTGTATAAATAACTTACTTTTATAGCAGTTTAAGTTATTTAACTACTCACCCATAAAAAAAGATTATTTAATAACCAGATTTAGGTTGAAAAGGATTATTTTGAAAGCAGCTATATATACATTTATTGCTTTAATAGCATTTGCCGCCAATTCTTTATTTTGCCGAATGGCATTAGCTGAGGGGTATATAGATCCCTATAACTTTACCATCATTCGCTTATTAAGCGGTGCTGCATGTTTAGGTATTATCATGAGCGTTTATACTTATAATCTAAAACGTAATGGGTCATTTAATGATGCTATTTTAAGTGATACAGGGAGTTGGCGAAGTAGCATTAGTTTACTTGTTTATGCACTTAGTTTTTCGGTGGCCTACGTTGAGTTAGATACCGGAACAGGCGCTCTGATTTTATTTTCAGCCGTGCAACTTACGATGATTGGTTGGGGTATATATAAAAAAGAACAATTAAGCGCCGTGCAGTGGGCTGCTTTCTTGATTGCTGTTACGGGGTTTGCTTATTTGATGCTGCCCTCAGCGGCGGTGCCCTCGCTAATAGGAGCGGGATTGATGGCCATAAGCGGTGTTGCTTGGGGTATTTACAGTATACGTGGCAAAGTATGTGTATCGCCTTTAAGAACGACAGGGTTTAATTTTATTAGAAGTTTAGTAGCGCTCCCCATCTTATTACTTGTTAGTATGAGCTACTTTAACGCACTTACCATTGAAGGCATTTTACTCGCGAGCGCTTCTGGCGCTTTAGCCTCTGGCATTGGCTATAGTATTTGGTACGTTGCAATGCCATTACTTAAAAGCACGCAGGCTGCGGTTGTGCAATTGTGTGTGCCGGTAGTTGCAGCGTTTGCAGGCGTTATTTTTTTACAAGAACAATTAACGGTTGAATTTGTTATCGCCAGCTTAGTTATATTAACAGCGGTACTCATATTTATTTTAAATAAAAAGAAGGAGTAGTCCTTATTTTATGGTGGACTAACGTTGGTCACAAAGCGCTTATAAAGTGAAGGTAAGTGCGTCAATACGGCACTTTTACCAAGTAGTTCACTGTTTTCAATGCATTTTCGTAAAGCACTTTCAGTGAGTTGAATACTTAGCAATTGTGATTGCTTAATGTGGCTAATATGCCAAAGTTCAGGAGCTACCCCGTTTAAATCTTCGCGATAAGGCCGATAAAAACCAAATTTCTCAAGGTGAATACTGAGCCATTCACTCAATGGTGAAAAGGGACCGTTTTTCTCATATTCATGAGGAGATAACTGCAGTTGATAATCGTCACTAACACTGGCTTTGTCGTACACATCCAAATCGGTACCAAAATGGTGCCTACTTGCCCCAGGTAAGGCTGAATAACGCATAATTGCAATACACTTATCAATGTCATTTAAGTTCGTTAAATCAACAACCTTTTGTTGTGAATTATAAACAGGCCTTTGTCCTGAAAATTTGTTATTCCAAATTAGCGCCTGACGTTCAAAATCCCTAAAGCTTGATGCAATAGTTAAGTCAAACCCAGCTTGTTTAGCTGCATTTTGTAGCGCTAAAAAATCAGCAGTGATAGCGCTATGCAAACGATGGCTTTGTATTTTAGTTAAATGTGTATCACTTTGCCCTGTGACACACGCTATCGTGGGTACTTGTAAATCAGTCATTAGGTTAACAATTGCTCAAGTATTTGCTCGTAAATGTCGGTGAGTTTAATTAAGTCATCTATACTTACGCACTCATCCACTTTGTGAATGGTGGCATTACGAGGCCCAAGCTCAATGACTTTAGCACCGGTTTGAGCAATGAAGCGACCATCAGAGGTTCCCCCCGTGGTTTCTAAATTGGTTGCTAATCCTGTCACAGACTCAATAGCATTAACGGTTGCGTCAACGAGTGGACCATGTTCTGTAATAAATGGGAGACCATTAACAATCCAGTTTAACTCGTAGTTTAAGTTGTGTTTTTGTAAAATGTCGATTACACGCTGTTGTAATTGTTGATGTGTGACTTCGGTGCTAAATCTAAAATTAAATTGCACATCTAGCTCACCAGGGATCACATTACCTGCACCTGTGCCGCCGTTGATATTTGATATTTGAAAGCTGGTTGCCGGAAAAAAATCATTCCCTTTATCCCACTGGGTTTGGCTAAGCTCTGTTAATGCTTCAGTGGCTAGATGAATAGGGTTTTGAGCCAGGTGAGGGTAGGCAACATGTCCTTGAATACCTTTAACTTTTAAGAATCCGGTAAGCGAGCCGCGTCGGCCATTCTTAACTACATCACCTAAGACATCCCGAGATGAAGGTTCGCCAACCAAACACATATCAATTTTTTCACCGCGAGATTCTAGTGTATCAATAACTCGGGTGGTTCCATTTATAAATGGTCCTTCTTCATCAGAAGTGATTAAAAAAGAAATTGATCCTTTGTGGTTCGGGTATTTAGTTACAAAACGCTCAGTAGCTACAATCATGGCAGCAAGCGAGCCTTTCATATCGGCAGCTCCTCGACCATGCAATAAACCATTTTCTACCAGCCCTGAAAATGGTGGGTGCTGCCAGTTTTTTGCGGGACCCGTAGGCACTACATCTGTGTGTCCTGCGAAACAAAAATGCGGCGACTGGTCGCCTTTACGCGCCCAAGTATTTAATGTATCAGTAAAAAATAGTGACTCTATATTAAAGCCGATCGCTTCAAGGCGTTCGTTCATCATTTGTTGACAGCCGGCATCTTCTGGGGTGACAGATTCACGCTGTATCAAGGCTTGTGCAAGTGCAATTACTTCATTCATTATTTAAAAATCTCATCGTATTGCGCGACCTTAAAGCCTAAATAAAAGTCAGTACGGTTAACTAATACTGGTCGCTTTATCATAGCGGGCTGCTGAACTAATAATTGAATAGCATTTTGCTTAGTCAAATTTTGTTTTTGCTCGTCACTTAGAGCTCTGTATGTAGTTCCACGTTTATTGACTAATTGTTCCCAATCTAATTTATCAGCAAATTCAGTGACTATTTGTTCATTAACACCCTCTTTGCGGTAATCGTGAAAGGTAAACTCAATATTATTATCTGTAAGGTACTTTTTAGCTTTTTTAATTGTGTCGCAGTTACTAATTCCGTAAAGAGTGATCATAAGTTACTTCTTTTTAATAATAGTTAATAAGGTGTCTTCAGCTGCTTTAACATGCAGGTGTGAATAATGAAATGTGCCCAGGTTGTGACCATTAAGTAATATTAAACTTCCTAGCATGGGGGAGTCTAATTCTCTGAGGTCAAAATAAGCAAGTCGTTGGCCTTTGAGTACTTGGCTGCCATTTAACTGGGCTATATGGGTATGCGTAATTGCTGCAGAGGCAGGTAAGGTTAAATTAATGAGTATTTTTAACCCATTTTTAGCCTGCAAAATAAATTCAGTTCCTGCGTTTTTGACCTGCAGTAAAACCCCATCAAAGGGGGATAAAATTTTATGACTGGTTGCTTGCACCATAACACCGGGGCCAAGTGTACCAAAGCTGAACAAAGGCTCTGGGTGATTACTTAATTCTACTACCTTTCCCGTAAAAGGACTGGTGATATTAATAGCATCACGAGGTATTTTATTTTGTGCAATAAGCTCTATTGGTTGTGCTTTCATAAATTAGTTTGTCACCACATTATAGCCATCTTTTTTTAGTGCTGTGATTGCCTGGGCCGCTGTTTGTTTTTTTACAAGTATGTAGTCAGTATCGTAAGTTGAAATAGAAAAGATAGATATTTGTGCTTTAGCTAACACGCCAGAAATATTAGCCATAATTCCTGTTAACGAAAACCCTAAAGGGCCAATAACTTCTAGTGCTTGCCAATCAGATTCTGTATCCAGGCTGTGTAATTCAAAACTACTGGGGCATACAATTGATAGTTCGTCATGGGTTTTTGAGATAAAAAACAACGGAAGTTTTAACAAAGCAGCAGGGATATCAGCATCAATATCTAAACTATGTATAGACAAAATAGTGCTGTGTAATTGTAATGTTTGTTTTGACATTAAAAACCTGCGGTACAGCAAAGACGATTTATTAATAGTATAGATTATTAAAGATAAATTAAAGCGGTAACTCACCGTAACTAAGCTGCAAAATATGAGCTACTTATACTTACCCACAATTTCTGTGGATAACTATGGGGGTTGAGAGGTATAAATAGCCTAACTAACTAATTTATAATTAGAAATTAGCTAGGCTATAAAAAGCACATGTTAATTAAAGCCTTTAATTAAGTGCTTCGACTTGCGCTGCTTGAATAGCGGTAAGTGCGATTGTGTATACAATGTCATCAACTAATGCACCACGGCTTAAATCATTGACTGGTTTACGCATACCTTGAAGCATTGGCCCAATACTGATGAGGTCTGCGCTTCTTTGCACGGCTTTATAGGTTGTATTACCGGTATTTAAATCAGGGAAAATAAACACCGTTGCTTTACCTGCTACGGGGCTATTTGGTGCTTTTTTAAGCGCGACGTTTTCCATAATTGCTGCATCGTACTGAAGGGGACCATCAATAATCAAATCGGGACGTTTTTGTTGAGCTATTTTGGTTGCCTCTCGCACTTTTTCAACGTCGGCTCCTGTACCAGAAGTACCTGTACTGTAGCTGATCATGGCAACACGAGGCTCTATACCAAAAGCTGCAGCTGAGTCAGCTGACTGAATCGCAATATCAGCAAGTTGCTCAGCATTTGGATCTGGGTTAATTGCACAGTCTCCGTAAACGAGTACCTGATCAGGCAGCAACATAAAAAATACCGACGATACAAGCGATGAGCCCGGGGCCGTTTTGATGAGTTGTAATGGCGGTCTAATTGTATTGGCGGTTGTGTTAACTGCTCCTGAAACAAGTCCGTCAACTTTGCCTTGTTCAAGCATCATAGTACCCAGTACTACGTTATCAAGTAATTGTTCTTGCGCTACAACAGCAGTGAGACCTTTGCTTTTTCGGATTTCGACCATAGGCTCGACATAATCATTAATGATGCTGCTTGGTTCTACAATACTTACATTTTCGTTGAGCTCTATACCTTGTTGCTCAGCAATACGCATTATTTCTTCGCGATCACCTAATAAAATGGTTTTTGCTATACCGCGTTGCCCACAGATAGCAGCTGCTTTAATAGTTCTAGGTTCGTTGCCTTCAGGTAAAACAACCGTTTTGCCTGCTTTACGAGCCTTATCTGTAAGTAAGTATCTGAAAGCTGGTGGCGAGAGTTTACGTGTTTTCCCCACATTTTTTGCCAGTGAGTTCAGCCAATCTGAGTCAATATATTCAGCATTGTGGCTTTTCACTTTTTCTATACGCTGGTCATCATCGCTTGGCACTTCCATATTAAAGTTATGAAGTAACAACGATGTTCGCCATGTATCGGCCTCTGTTGCTAAAATTGGTAGTCCCGTTTGCATTGCTTGCTCGCACAGCGCCATAATACGCTGTTCTGGCATAAAACCACCGGTGAGTAATATTGCCCCAATTTTAGTACCATTCATTGCCGATAAACACGCAGCTACTAAAATATCAGAACGATCGCCAGGAGTAACTAATAATGCACCAGGTGTAAAGTGGTTTAAAATATTAGACACTGTACGTGCACAAAATGTGATACGACGCAGGCGTCGATGCAGCATGTCACCTTCGTTAATAATTGTGGCTTTTAAATACGCACTTAGGTCTTTCACACGTGGTGCGACTAAATCAAAATCCCATGGTATTGCACCAAGTAACATAAATGGGTTTTTTCTAAAAATTGGCAGTGATGCTAAGCGGTTTAGTTCGTTATCTACTTCATCAGGTTTGTAGGAGTCGACTAAATCGGCGCGTGCTCTGCCTTCTTCATCAAGAGGGGCATTTACTTTATTAAAAATACAGCCTAATACACGCGGGTGGTCAATACCACCGTAATTACCAGCAGCAATCTCAAGACGATCTTCAAGTTGGGTAATATTATCGTTACCAGGCGTTAATACAAATACAATATCTGCGCCGAGTGTTTGCGCTATTTCACGGTTTACGCGCCCTGCATAAGGTTGTTTACGAGTAGGAACCATGCCTTCAATAATGGCTACTTCATCGTCGTTAATTTTACTTTCAAAGCGCTCAACAATTTCTTCTAATAAGTCGTCGCCCTTTGCATCACCAATCATTTGCTCTGCGTAATCCAATGCAAACGGTGTTGGTGGGTCAATAGGGGAACCTTGCTTTATTATTTGTGTCGATTTTTCTGGACCGGTTTCGCCTGAGCGCGGTTGAGCAATAGGTTTAAAGAAATTAACTTTTACCGCCTTTTGCTCAAGCGCACGCACAAGCCCGACAGAAACAGATGTTAAACCAACTCCCGTAGAAATCGGTATCAACATAATACGGTGTGCCATATTAAAGCTCCTTAACAATATTTGCAGAGTCGAGGGCGATAACCCATTCTTCATTCGTTGGCATGACGACAGCTTTGATACGAGATTGCTCAGTGCTAATTACACCTTGTTGACCAAAACGAGCATCTAGGTTTGCTTGCGTGTCACATTCCATACCTAAAAATCCAAGTTGAGTGATCACTTTTTTACGAATAATATCTGAGTTTTCTCCAATACCGCCGGTGAAAATAAGCGCATCAAGACGCTGTAAAGGCACCATGTACGACGCAATTTGCTTAGATAAACGATAGCAAAACATATCGAGTGCTAATGTTGCTTGTTGATTTCCCGCTGTAGCAGCTTCTTCAATGGTACGGCAATCGTTAGAAAGTTCACTAATGCCTAACAAACCACTTTTTTGATTGAGTAAGTCATCTATTTGTTGCGCACTATAATCAAGTTGTGTTGTTAAAAAGTTAAATAAACCTGGATCAATATCGCCACTGCGAGTACCCATTACTAACCCTTCAAGTGGCGTAAGGCCCATACTTGTATCGACACTGTCACCATTTTTAATCGCACATACAGAACAGCCATTCCCCAAATGAGCACTAATAAAATTACTTTTTTCAAAAGGTTGGTTAAGTAGTTTTGCTGTTTGCCCGGCAACATAAAAATGGCTCGTACCATGAAAGCCATAACGTCTAACACCAAACTCGGTATATAAATTGTAAGGTAGCGCATAAAGGTATGCGACCTTATCCATAGTTTGGTGAAAAGCCGTATCGAATACGGCAATTTGAGGTAAGCCTTTAAACGAGTCTTGCGCTGAAGATATACCCAGCAAGTTGGCATGACCATGAAGCGGTGCAAGTGTTGCAGCCTGGGTTATGCTTTCAATAACTTGATCATTAATTAATACTGATTTGGTAAAGTGCTCGCCACCGTGAACAACACGATGACCAACAGCAATTAGCTGTTCATCTAGTTTGTGATCTTTTATTAACGTTACTAGCGTATTAATTGCCTCAGCGTGAGCTTGCTCTGGTGCTAAATCAATAAGTGTTTTATCACCTTTGTATTTATACTTTACCGACGGAGTTGCTGCACCTAGTCGCTCTGCTAAGCCCGATATAATTTCATGGCCGGTGTTTGCATCAATAATGGCAAACTTTAAACTTGAGCTACCACAGTTTAATACTAAAACATGTTGTGACTTAGGAGCGGGTGTTGGCATAGATATAATTTCCATAAATAAAGTTTAGTAAGTGAACATTAATTATTTACTGTTACACTCAGGTCTTAATTAAAAGGCTAAAGATATTATAAACAAGGTCGTTAGACCCATGAATAAGTTTTATATTTTAAACTATTTGATGTATTTAGTTTAGTATTTTGCACAATTTAACAGCATAATTAAGCACTTTTACTGATTAAGTGAAACCCGCCGTATTTGTGTTACACTTTGTAAAATACGAGCTAATTTATATATTGAATTTAGTAATTGTGAGGAGTCATGATGCAAAAAAGTGTGATGTCACAAGTTCAAATTGGTAGACAGTACGCAAAACAATGGCCAATGCGAAAAGAGTTAGCTCCATTGTTTAGTGAGTTTAGGGTAATTAGAGCAACAGAACTTGCCATTACTGTTATGCCGATTCTTGCTATGTTGACATTATTTTTTCAACTCAACTACCTTGGCCCTGATTTTTTACCACAAGCGATTGCCAGTGCATTGTTTTTCTTATCTTTACCTCTACAAGGTTTATTGTGGTTGGGTAAACGAGCACAAACCCCATTAGACCCAGCCATGCTAAGTTGGTACAAAGAGCTTCATACAAAAATGGTTGCTAATGGTTATCAAGCTAAGTTAAGTGAAAAAAAGCCCCGGTATTTGGAGCTTGCAACTTTACTTAAAGATATGTTTGAAAAAATGGATAAAGCGTTCACTAAAGAACAGTTTTAATAAACGCTTCTACTAATCACGCTTTTGAAATTGCGTTATATAAAACGACAAGGTGACATGGTGTTCACCTTTCTCTTCTAGTGTTTCCCAGTGCTCAGGTCTAAATTTCCACGCAAACGGTGTCATCATTATCAGGTTTCTAACATCGTTAATACTCAGTGTTACCTGTTGAGTGATCAAATCTTGGTGAGTTTCTGTAAAACCTTCAGGCACATCTACTTTCGTATGCTCGCTTACTGATTGGTAAATATAAGCTTTTAACTCTTTTAAATGCCATGGCCCAGGGCTGGCCACGACAAGCGTAGCATTAGGTTTAGCGAGTCTTTCAAGCTCTTTAGTAAATAAAGGTGCAAATACACTTATAAGAATATCAGCAAACCCTTCTTTAAAAGGGGCTTGACTGATTGAAGCAACGCTAAAACTGCAGTTGGGGTAACGTTTAGCTGCGTATTTTATAGCTGACTTTGAAATATCTACACCATAAACTTGCGCTTGAGTATTATTAGCAATAGCGTGGGTGTAAAACCCTTCACCGCACCCTAAATCAATAATATTATTACCTTTTATAGTACTTGTTATATCGCTAAGTGCTTGTTGTAAGAATGCATAAAAACCTTGCTCTAAAAATGTGCGCCTTGCTTGCACCATTTCAAGCGAGTCACCAGGTTGTTTAGAGTTTTTGTTTTGAACAGGCAGTAAGTTAACGTAGCCTTCTTTGGCAAAATCAAAACTGTGGTTGCTTTCACAGCGCAGTGTATTTTGAGTTTTTGTTAGCGATTTGCTACATAAAGGGCATTGATATTCAAGACTCATGAGTCTAGGTAATCCTTGTCGTAAAAAGTTTTAACCCAGTGGGGACGGTATGTAATTAAAATGGTGATGGCCATTCCGTTCAACATGGCTTCTGGAAACCAAATTATAGCACTTAAATAAACGTAATTGTCGGCAAGTTCTTGCCAATTATACTGACCTAAAGAGAAATAAAAGAGGGCACCTAAAGATATCTTTATGCACGCTATAAACCCAGCTGTTATGAAGGCACAAACAAATATATAAACAAAAAAATGTTTTGGTAAATAGTGATAGCACACAACAAAACTTAAATAACTCAATAATATGGGAATAAAAGCGCCAATAAGTATTTGTACAGGTAAAAGGTTAAAACTAACCTGCCCAAATGAAAACAACAAGGCACTTGCCAGTAGGCTACTCAAAATGGCTAGCCGCCAGCCCAATATTAAGGTGGCTGCAGTAATACCAAGTATGTGCAGGTCAAGGCCAGTTAAAATACCGGCTTTAATACGCCACAGTAGTGCAAATACAAGCGCACAGGCTAATACACCTGTTTGCCTAGCAGACGTTTTATAAAGCGATTTATAGGTGTTTTTGTCGAAACTAAAAATCGCAATAGCAAGTACAAGGACCCACATCAGCCCTTGTATTTCAGTGTTTAACATTATAGCTACTTGAACGTTGACCAAATTGGCGCATGATCTGATGGTTTATCAATTGCACGCAGCTCATAGTCAATTCCTGAGTCAATACAACGCTCAGCAAGTGATTGAGTTGCAAGTACAACATCAATTCGCAGACCGCGATTATCTAAAAAGCCTTTAGAGCGGTAATCAAACCATGAGTATTGATCGTTAACATCAGGATAGAGCTCTCTGAAGGTATCTTTAAATCCCCAATCTAAAAGTGTTGATAGCCATTGACGTTCCTCTGGTTGGAAAGAGCACTTACCTGTTTTTAGCCAGCGTTTAGCGTTGACCTCGCCAATACCTATGTCTAAATCTGTAGGTGATATATTTATGTCGCCCATAACAACTACATCCTGATCGGGAGTGAGGTTTGTATCTAGATGTGTCATCAAATCTTTATAAAATTGACGTTTATAGGGGAATTTAGTTTCGTGATTGATGTTATCGCCTTGCGGGAAATAACCATTCATAACGGTAATGTCGCGACCGTTATCTTGTTCAATAGTGACACTGATCATGCGCTTTTGCGACTCTTCTGTGTCGGTAGCAAACCCTTTTAAGACCGATTTTGGCTCTTTTTTGCATAACATAGCTACGCCGTAATGTGCTTTTTGACCGTGAAAGTAGACGTGGTACCCCATTTTTTGAACATCGTCTAATGGAAACGCTTCATCATGAACTTTAATCTCTTGCAAGCCAATTACGTCTGGTTGATGTTTATCAATAACAGCTTGTAATTGGTGAAGACGAGCACGCAGACCATTGATATTGAAAGAAATCACCTTCATTCGATTTACCTTTAAATTTGTTCTCATTTTGATAGCAAATTGTATCAGTAATTTAGCTTACATAACATGTCTGAAATGACAAAATAGCTGCGCAAATGTTGATCAAATGGTGGTGAAAGTTTAAACATTGTTAATGTTGTATTAATTTATAAAATAAATAAAAAATTCAATTGATCTGCTTAAAATTGGCTATATAATGCGCGCAAATTCATTGGCAAACTCGTTCACATAGGATCTCTCATGAAAGCACAATTATTTTTAGCGGCAACATTATTAGCATCTTCTTCTGTTTCAGCTCAAAGTAACACTTACTTTAGCCAAGACAGCTCTATTGAGTCTAAGCTGTGTGTATTAAGCGCAAACGAAGGTTTTTCTGCAGCACGTAAATTAGCAGCTAAGCACAATGTATACTTATCACGCTTCTCACAAAGCATCATGTGTAACGGCCAAGATATTCGTGATATTGCAAAGAAAGATTCAACAAACAACATAACTGAAAACAAAGTAGAAGTGTTTGCTAAAGATGCTCAACAAGAAACTCAATTATGTATGACTGCATTAAAGCAAGGTTTAGCGCCAGTACGCCAAAAAATCGGTAACTTAAACTCGCTTAAATGTAACGGTCAGAAAGTTACTGACTTTGTTAAGCGTTATCAAAACGCTGCAATTTAATTAGCACAACAAAATTAATGAGAGCCCAGCTTTTAAAGCTGGGCTTTTTTTTTGCAAAATTTACAAGGTTGGTTGAAAAGGTTTCAAGGCTAATGTATTGAAAATAGAGTGAAAAATATACGGGTGCATTATAAGGTATTGAAATTTATATTTATTTTATTTTGGCATCAGACTTGTATTAGTTCTTGTGACATTTATTAACAACGAAGGACACGTCTTATGAAAAAGTTAACATTAGCAACAACTATTTTAGCAACATTAAGTTTAGCAGCCTGCGCATCTAATCAAGGTCTTGATAAAATAGACAGCGACTTTGCAAGCCTAGACAACGACAGTGATGGTTTTATTTCAAAAGTTGAAGCTGACGACGATAATATTTGGGGTCACTTTTCAAATATCGACACCAATATGGATGAAGAAATTAGTCGTAAAGAATTTAATGCTTACATGCAGTTAAACACTGGCAAGGTTGCAACCGATAGTGATGTAAGTGAATCAGCCTTTAAAGCTGAAATTGCAAAATTTGACAAAATTGAAAGTAGTTTTGCCAGTTTAGATAACGATAGTAATGGTTACATATCAGTTGTTGAAGGCAATGACGACGATATTTCAAATCACTTTGGTTATATGGACAAAAACGAAGACAAGCGAATTAGTAAAAATGAGTTTATGGGCTACATAAATAAATATGGTAAATCTGTAGCTGAAGACGAAGCGTTAGAGTCAATTAAACACAGCTAATTAAAATTCAGAACATAAAAATCAAAGCCAGTTAATTTAACTGGCTTTTTTTATGGCTAATTTTAGATAATTGCCAGATATATTTTCCTAGTTAGTGGTTGTTCTGTCATAATAGATGGCTGTGTATTTTTATTTATTAAGAGTGTATATGGCTGGGCGGCGAATTAGTGATGAGCAGTTGGTTGAAATCATTGAGGCTGCGATTTTTGTTGCAGACAAACCCATAAGTAAACGCCATATTAAAGACACTGTTTTAGTGGATATTGCAATTTCTATGTCACGTATAAACGATGCTATAGAAACAATACAAACACACTTTCAAACCCGTGGTATTCGCCTTGTTGAAGTTGGTAGTGGTTATCGATTTCAGGCGTGTAGTAGTTTGAGCCCTTGGTTGAGTAACCTATGGCAAGAACGAGCTCCTAAATACTCACGTGCTTTATTGGAAACATTATCACTTATTGCTTATCGTCAACCCATTACACGTGGTGAAATAGAGCAAGTAAGAGGTGTAACAACGGGTTCGAATATAATTAAAACCTTACTCGAAAGAGAGTGGGTGAAAGTGGTAGGGCACAAAGAAGTACCGGGTAAGCCCGCTTTATACGCCACTACTAAACAATTTTTAGATTATTTTTCATTAACGGGTTTAGAAAACTTACCTGCGTTACCTGCGCAACAAGAAAGTAAAATAAACCAGTTATTAAGTGATCCTTCTGTGAGAGAACCATCCGAATGAATATACAAGGTGAAAAGTTACAAAAAGTCCTAGCCAGAGCTGGTGTAGGCTCGCGTCGTGAAATGGAAAAATACATTGACGCTAACCGTGTTAGTGTTAATGGCAAAGTAGCTAAACTCGGTGACCGCGTTGAAGAAACCGATTTAATTCGTGTTGACGGTCATACCGTAAAAATTGAAGAAAAAGCTGACAGAATTTGCCGTGTAATTATGTACAACAAACCCGAGGGAGAGTTGAGTACACGTAAAGACCCTGAAGGTCGTCGTACTGTATTTGACAGACTTCCTCGTATTGATGGCGATCGTTGGATAGCTGTAGGCCGACTGGATGTGAATACGTCAGGCTTAATGTTGTTTACCAACGATGGTGAATTAGCCAATCGTTTAATGCACCCAAGTTATGAAGTAGAGCGTGAATATTCTTCGCGTGTGTTTGGTGAAGTAACAAACGAAACACTTAAAAACCTGATGCGTGGCGTTGAACTTGAAGATGGTCCTGCAAAATTCACAAATATAAAACCGCTAGGTGGTGAAGGGATTAACCGCTGGTTTAATGTGACATTAAACGAAGGGCGCAACCGCGAAGTTCGTCGTTTATGGCAATCTCAAGACGTTGAAGTGTCGCGTCTTATCCGTATTCGTTACGGTAAGCTAGAGCTAGATAAGCGTGTTCCACAAGGTGGTTGGGTTGAATACGACTTAGAAACCGTTAACTACTTGCGTAAAACGGTTAAGTTAGGTCGTGAAACGCAAACTAAACTTTCAGTTATGCCTGAAAAACGCAAAGATAAACGCGCTAAAATTAATCAAATTCGTAAAGCGGTTAAAAAGCACAACCAACGTGTTAAGTCGACTAAGCGTAAGTGATATTTTGACGTTTTGTATAAAAGCCGCATTATTTGCGGCTTTTTTATTGAGGTTAATAAAAGTAAACAGCTGTTACTTTTTTATTTGTGCGTCTAATGACTCGCCATTGACTGCAATTGAATCATCACTCATTAAATATAAATAGGTCGGCATAATGCTTTCAGGTGTTGCCAACTTATCTCTATCTTCGCCAGGGTATGCCGATGCGCGCATAGATGTGCGTGTAGCACCTGGATTAATACAGTTTACGCGAATGTTGGTTTTACCTACTTCACAAGCCCACGTTTGCATCATACCTTCAACTGCAAACTTAGAGATGGCATAGGGTCCCCAAAACTCACGGCCTTTACGACCAACACCAGATGAAGTGAAAACAATAGAAGCATTGTCTGATTTACGCATCACGGGGAATAATGCTTTGGTGATCATTGCTTGAGCTGTCACGTTAACCTTCATGATGTTCTCAAACGTAGATGAACAAAAATGTTCTAGTGGCCCTAGAGAGCCTAATATACCAGCATTATTTAAAAGTCCGTCTAAACGACCAAACTGATTCTCAATAGTTGCAGCAAGATCACGATAATTTTGTTTTGTTGCGCCTTTTAAATCCATTGGCACAATCGCAGGTTTTGGGTAACCTGCATTCACAATTTCATCGTATACGCATTCAAGTTTATTTGTTGTTTTACCTAATAAAATAACAGTCGCACCATGCTTTGCATAAGTAATGGCTGCTACCCTGCCAATACCATCACCTGCGCCAGTGATTAAAATAACTTTATCGTTTAATGCATTTTCAGCTGCTTGATAAGTGTGCATAAAAGTACCAATTGATAGATTTTTTCTGATTTTAACATAGCAATTCGACAAGTAATCGAATTTATTGAAAAATTAGGTGGCGAAAAAAGAAACTTTACGTTAAGTTTAACTGGTCTAATGTCTCATTAATAATCTGATTACATTGTTTTAACTTGATACACTGATTAAACACACTATAAAAATAAAATATGTTCGGAGTCACCAATATGAAGAAAATGCTACTTTCACTCTCGGTCACTGCTGCTTTAGCAGGTTGTGGCGGCGGAGAAACGTTAGAAGATGTTAAGAATGAAACCGCTACAGTTGTACCTATGGCCACGGTTAGCTTTGACCCGGCTAACGGTGTAATTTCTGTTCCCAATGATTTATTAATGAGTGGTACCCAAGATGGTACTTTAAATATCCCAGGTGAATTAGATGATGATAATGTATCTATCCCGCGTGCTGCATATGCTGATCCTCAGTTAGCATTAGGCGCACTGGACGGCTGGTCGTCTCAAGTTCCTTACAAAGTTGATTTGACATTTCCACCAAATGTTTCACTTGATGAAGCGTCAGCTGGAACACCTGGCAGCGTAAGAATTTTTGAAGTGATAATGGGCGCAAGTCTGACAGATGCAGAATGTTCTGTTGCTCCAGCTGGTGCAGCTTGTAAGTTAGTTGGCGAATTAACATTCGGTGTTGATTTTGTTACACAAGCTTCAGGAAATGCCGTCGCTATTATTCCTCTTAAGCCTTTTAAAGCAGGTAGTTCGTACATTAATGTATTAACCACAGGCCTCAAAGATTCTATGGGGCGTTCTATTGCGCCGTCATCTACTTATGGCTTAGTTAAGCAAGAAGCGCCATTAATTACTGACTCACAACTTGCATTACAAGGTGCAGTTAATAGTTACGAGAACGTAGTTGTGAGCTCTGGTGATATTTCAAAGGAAGATATTATTTTTTCTGGCGCGATGACGATTCAGTCAGCAGGTCCAGTACTTGGCACAATTAAAAACTTATTGGCTGCAAGTTTACAAAACGATGCTTTGCCTACACCAGCATTGCAAGTACCTGAACAACCTATGGTCAATGTGCAACAAGTGTTTGCATCTCAGGGTGTAACAGTATCTGCTGCGTTTTCAGGCGTTCAATACCAAAAAGGTAGCATTATGTTACCTATGTATCTTGGTACGCCAACTGGCACAGATATTAGCGATTTAAACGATACATACTGGCAAGGTATGTGTGATAACGCAGTAGCACTTCAAGGTTACAAAGCGGTTGCAGGTGATGCATTCCCAACTGATCCTATTAGTGAAAATGATGGGTTATGTTCAGCGCTTAGTGGTGGACAGTTACGTGACCTAGGTATCGACAGCACACGTCATTTAACAAAATATAACTCAATCCCTAAAGTACAAAGTATGGCTAACGTACCAGTACAGGTGACAAAACCAATTTTACCAATCATCAACGGTGTACGTGCACAGTTACAGTTGCCAGCAATTGAGATGCCTGAAGGCGGTTGGCCTGTTGTTATGATGCAGCACGGTATTACAACTAATAAAGAGAGTATGCTTGCACTAACGGCTCAACTTTCAATTCAAGGTTTTGCAACAGTTGCAATAGACCACCCTCGTCATGGTGAACGTGGTGTTGATGTAGACGGTGACGGCAACGATGACTTTAATGCAACGACCGGTTCAGTACTTAGCTACATGAATTTAAGCTCTTTATTAGTTGCACGTGATAGCTTACGCCAATCAGCAGCTGATTTATTAGGTTTACGTTTAGGCTTAAACTTTTTACAAGATGCAACTATTAACAGCCAAGATGTAACATACATAGGGCATTCATTGGGTTCTATTGTTGCTCCTGCATTTATTGCACAGGCTAATAATCCATTAGCGCCTACTGTTGACCCATTATTTAATGTAAATACAGTGGCTCTGGCAAGTGGCGGCGGTGGTATAGCTAGCTTCTTATTAGAATCAGCAGCATTTGGTCCGTTTATTCAAGGCTCTGTACTTTCTCAAGCTGGTACGACTGAAGCTGATGAATTTAATGCCTTCTTGCAAGGTGATGCTGTTTCTAACTGTGGTGCTGAGTTGCCAGATATGGAAGCATATTTAACGTGTGGTTATAACGAGTACATTACTTCTATAACAACGGCAGGCGAAACAGCTAAGCTTACTAATATCCAAGGCGTGTTTACGCAGTTTGCGTTTGCTTCTCAAACAGCATTAGACAGTGGCGATCCAACTAATTACGCAGCGGCGGTACAAGCGTTAGGTACACCTGTTTATACGAATGTTGTAGTGGGCGACGGCGGTGAAAACAAGCCAGATCAAGTTATTCCACCAATGGCAGCTAACAATCCTATTTCTGGTACAATTCCACTTGCTAACTTTATGGGATTAGAAACGGTAAGTACAACGCAAGCAATGACAGAAGCACCGGCTAGCTACTTAGTTAAATTTTCTAAGGGTCATCATGGTTCTATTTTAACACCTGCTCAAGATGCTGCTCAGTCTTCTACTGTAGAGGGGAGTGCTGCTGCAAATGCTGAAATGCAAATGCAAGTTGCTGTTTATTTAGCAACGCGCGGTCGTATGTTATTAGTAACAAACAGTGATGTTGTTACTGATTAAATATACACTCTAAAATATATCTAGTACAAAGCCACTTTAAAGTGGCTTTTTTTTGCTTAAAAGCATGATAAATTAGCGTAAATTTAAAATCGGAGAAACCAGTTGGAATTTTTATACGAGTACGGTTTGTTTTTCGCCAAAACAGTTACCTTTGTTATTGCGATAGGAGTTATTTTAATGATGCTTGTTGGCGCTGCTGTGAAGCCAAAAGCAAAAAAGGGTGAAATACAAATTGATGATGTGTCGGCTCAGTTGAGTGAGCTTAAAGAGGATTTTTTACAAAATACATTAAGTAAAAAAGAACTTAAAGCGCACGATAAAGAGCGAAAAGCGCTCGACAAAAAGTCAGATAAAGAAGGCTTAAAACCTCGCCTTTATGTTGTTGATTTTATTGGCAGCATGGATGCACATGAAGTTGAAAGTTTAAGAGAAGAAATTACGGCAATTATTTCAATTGCAGACCCTAAAAAAGATAAAGTCCTCATTCGCTTAGAAAGTGGTGGTGGTGTCGTCCATGGCTATGGGCTTGCTGCATCGCAATTGCAACGCATTAAATCGGCAGGTATACCACTGAGTGTGTCAATCGATAAGGTAGCAGCGAGTGGTGGTTACATGATGGCTTGTGTAGCTGATGAAATATTGGCAGCGCCTTTCGCAATAGTTGGCTCAATTGGTGTGATAGCACAAATTCCAAATTTTAATAAAATCTTGAAAAAGAATGATGTTGAGTTTGAACAAATTACCGCAGGAGAATTTAAACGAACCTTGACCTTGTTTGGTGAAAACACAGACAAAGCGCGTGAAAAATTTAGAGATGAAATTGAACAAACTCATGATTTATTTAAAACGTTTGTCAGTTCACAGCGTCCAAGTTTAAATATAGACCAAGTTGCAACGGGTGAACATTGGTTTGCAACGCAAGCAATAGAAAAAGGATTAGTTGACGTAATTAAAACAAGCGACGATGCATTACTTGAACAGCAAAGCGAACGTCAAATATACAAAATAAAATACAAAGTAAAAAAAGGACTAAGCGATAAATTTGCGCTTGGATTAAGTAGTGGCGTTAATAAAATAGGCATAAACTTGCTGTCTAAGTTTAAATCACTAAATCCTTAAGTACGGCATAAAGTGTTACGCATAAAAAACCCTGATAACTATCAGGGTTTTTTTATAGCTTTAAAACTGCATGGCCATTAGTCAATCGACTTATGGTAATCCTCTAAATCTTTTGCAGCGTTAGGGTCGTTAAATATAGCTTCATCTAACTCACCTTCGCTTTTAGCAACCGCGCAAGTAACCATACAGTCGCCTGTAACATTTACAGCAGTACGAGTCATATCTAATAGTCTGTCTACACCAATAATTATGGCGATACCTTCTACCGGTAAACCAACTTGGTTAAGCACCATTGCTAGCATAATTAAACCAACGCCTGGTACACCCGCCGTTCCTACAGACGCAAGCGTAGCTGTTAATATTACCATTAAGTAATCCGATACCGTTAAATCAACTGCAAAAACCTGTGCAATAAATACCGTAGCAACACCTTGCATGATTGCAGTGCCGTCCATGTTAATAGTCGCACCGAGCGGAATAGTAAATGATGCGACAGAATTACTAGCACCTAACTTTTTAGTTGCAGTTTCAAGTGTTATTGGCATGGTTGCACTAGAGCTTGATGTACTAAAGGCAAATAAACACGTGTGTTTCATTTTTGCTAAGAAAGTGGCAGGGTTTAAGCCGGTTAAGAGCTTTAATAATAAAGTGTAGTTTACAAGGGCATGAAACAATAGCGCTAATACAACAACACCAAAGTATTTAGCTAAACTTACAATCAAATTAAGTTCGATCGTAGTAAATAGTTTGGCCATTAAAAAGAACACACCGTAAGGGGCAATGTTCATTAGTAACGTTACTAACTTTAAGATAACGGTGTTTAAATCTTCAAAAACGGCTGCAACACGTTTACCTGCTGAGCCACTTAAAGCCATAGCAATACCAAACAGCAATGCAAATACAATCACTTGTAACATGTTGCCTTTTGCCATTGCTTCAAACGGGTTGGTTGGGAACATGTCAATAATAACACGAGCGAGGGTCGGAGCTTCCTTCGCATCGTAACTTGCTTGAGATGGCAAGCCAATGCCTTCACCTGGGTTAAATAATAAGGCAAGTGTCATAGCCACCGTTATAGCGATTGCAGTTGTAATCAAATACAAGCCAATCGATTTGCCACCTAATCGCCCTAATTTTTTAGGGTCACTTAAGCTGCAGGTACCACATACCAAGGACACAAAAACAAGAGGGACAACGAGCATTTTTAGACTAGCAATAAAAATTTGCCCACCCACATGAAAAATGCCGTCAACAAAAAAGGCTTTAATTGGCAAAGAGAATAAACCAAGAGGGATTAGATAATCGTCTTGACCAGCTAAGATTGCTTGAAATATAAAACCAACTGTAACACCAAGCACCATACCAATCATGATGCGAGTAGTTAAACTTAACGTACCGATTTTTGACATACACCGAATCTACTTTTTATAAATTTGCCATAGACTACCAGTAAGAAATTATTTACTACAGAAAAAATTAGTATTTACACGAAATATTTTTGTACAAAAAAGTAATAAAAAACTGTGATTTTAGACTAAGTTATAGGTTAATATGAGGTAAACAACATATTGTTAATAATAACAACGCTAGGGAGAGGTTCATGCCTTTAATGCGACTACTCGGCATTTTATTGCTCAGTTTATTACTCACAGCCTGTGGTGGCGGTGGATCAATTGAAAAAAGCGGTACAGTTGGTGACACTGATACGGACACAGATACAACAACTTACACGTTAACGCTACAAGGGTACTCTCAAGCAGACGCAACTAAATCAAATAGCGTGACGAATACTGCGGCATTAGATTTACGTGCAACCCTAAAAGACAATGATGGAGCTGTTGTTGCTGGTAAACGCATTACCTTTACGTTGGCTGACGATATAGGGGTTTTAAACCCTGATTCAGCCCTGACACAAAACGATGGCATAGCAACAATCGAGTTAAGTGCAGGCTCTGAGGCAGGCGCTGGTGAAGTTACTGCCACCTACAATGGCGATGATGAAACGTATACAGCCACGTTTGCATTTCAATCAACAGGTGGCCAAGGTGACGACACGGGTGTGAGTGGCTCAACAACTTTAGAAGTCCAAATTGTTGACCAAAATGGTGATAAATTTAACAGTGCTAACCCTGTAACTGCGGATAACGTTGGTGTTGTTGTTGCTACACTTAAATCAGATGGTGTTGCTGTTGCGGATAAACTTATTTCTTTTAATACCAATTTTACGGGCGTTATAACGCCAGAGCTTGGCACGGCAATTACTGATGATTCAGGCGAAGCTCGCGTCACATTGGGGAGTGGTGTAGCAACGGGTGCTGGCCAAGTTGTAGCAAGTTACGCTCCAGCAAGTGGTACGAGCGTTAGCAACACGGCTGTCTTTTACTCATCGGGTGATGGTGCAGCGCAAGATGAAGCGCAATTTTCGGTATCTATTAAACTACTAACAGGCTGTACTGCTGATTGGGATGATAACCGAAGCAATGTTAAATTAGACCCTTTATCTGCAGCATCTGGTTGTACTGTGACCAACAGTATTTCATCTTCTGAATTGGGTGAGCTATTTGTAGAAGTCACTAATGAACAAAGTGGCGAAGGCAGTAAAAACGCACTCGTAAATATTGAAACTAATTTAGGTACAATTTTACCTTCATCGGGCACTGCTTTAACTGATAACTTTGGTATTGCATTATTGAAGCTGCAACCGGGCAATACTGGTGGCGCAGGAACCGTTACAGCAACGGCTCTCGATGAAAGTGCATCTTTAAACTTTGCAGTGGGTATTGCAAATTTAACGCTTAGCGTTGATAACGGCTTGAACAGCAATGATGACGGTAGTGTAATACCACTTAAAGCCGGCGGTAGTACGGTAATTGAAGTAACGCTTACAGACGAAGATGGTAATTTATACTTAACGGCTACTGACGTTGAATTTAGCTCTACCTGTGCGATTGCTGGTGAGTCAGTCATTGATGACAGCGTAAAATCGTCAAATGGTATTGCTACAGCAACTTACAGAGCAACAGGGTGTAACATTGACGATGATGTAACTATCACTGTTGAAACAGGCGGACAAAACTTTACTGAATCAACGGTTATACCCGTGGAAAGTTCTGCAGTACAGTCTATTCAATTTGTGGATGTAAGCGAAACATTTATTGCGCTTCCACCAGGCGAAGGTGGCCTACCAACTCAATCAATTGTTACTTTTAAACTTTTAGATGCTGACAATATAGCGTCTTCTCAGCAACGAATTGACTTTAAACTAACAGATTCGGTAGGCGCTGCAAATTTAACGCTTACCAGTGGCAACACAGATAACGAAGGTTTGGTACAAACGACAGTAACGTCAGGTATTGTGCCTGGGCCTTTAGTTGTGAAAGCGTGTTATGTGTCTAAAGACGATGTTAAAGCACTTCCAGAGGGTGATGATTTAACGTGTTGGGTTGATGACTTCCAATTGTGCCAAACTGATCCTAGCAATGAAATTTGCCCAGAGGGTACATTAAACCTGATCCCACTTTCTGAGCAAATTAGTTCTGTTTCTGCTCAGCTTACACTTGCCTCGGGTGTAACTGACCAAAACAGCTTTGATTTAAGCCCAACAACATTTAACACTAACTCGCTTTACTACAACGGTATTATAACCGATTTAACTGTATTTTTTGGTGACCAGTTTAATAATTACAACGGTGACGGTGTTGAAGCCACAGTGCTTTCAGAAGCCGGTGTGGTTGGCTCTTCAAGCAACGAAGAAACATGCAAAACAACCGATGCAACCTGTGTTGTTACATGGCGCTCTCAAGGTGACCGCCCATTTGAAGATTACAAATGGGGCAACAGAATAGGCGATATCGACGGTAATGCGTCTACAACTGAGGGTATCAATCCTAAAACAGGCGAAATTAACTGTGACCCTTACTTTGGCGCAGCTGCACCGTGTATTAATGGTATTACCCGCGCTAAAAATGACGAAAATGGTGTAGTAATGGGCGGGCGCGTAAGTGTGCTTGCAGTTACTAAAGGTCAAGAGAATTTTGTTGATGAGCAATCAACTGATGATATAAAGCGTACGAATGGTTTATTTGATATTGGCGAGTACTACGCTAGCTACGATTTACCTGAAGCCTTTATTGACCACAACGAAAATAACAGCTTTGATAAAGCGGATTGTAGTGATGCACGCGGCGATGATTACGACCCTGTATCAGATGCGTGTTCAGAGTTAAACTCACGTGGTGGTCATAACGAAACGTGGCGTGACTTAGACAACGACGGTATCTACGATGCCGCTGACGGCCTATACAATGGGTTATTATGTAGCGAAGCTGCAAATGCTGCAGGCGAGTGTTCACGTGAGTTGGTTGAGGTTCGTAAAAACATAGAGCTAGTTATGTCAGGCGATGAACCATACGTACGTTTCTCTGTGGTTAAAACGGATGCATTACCAGCACCATTTGAAGTATTTGTTCCTGCGGATTGTTCAAGTTCAGTATCTGGTAACAGAACTTTTGTAGAGTTAGAAGAGTCCGATGTAACTGAGCGTTGTGATGTTGCTGCAATAGACCTTTCTGTCAACAATGTTGAAATCGCTAACCCAGATTTCGATCCTAATGACCCTGACGAAACAGACCCTGAAACACTTACCGTGGACATTGGTTTAACATCAATGGCTGTTCGTATTCACTACACAGATGAATTTGGTAATCCATTACCTGCAAACACGGTAGTGTCTTTAACAACGAGCAATGGCGATCTGTCAATTATTAGTCACAGTGAAACAATACCTAATACCAACACAGATAAACCGATGTACTCAGATGTATTAATTTCACGAGAGACTGATGGTAACGACCAAACAAGTGGGGTTTTAAGTATTACTTTTGAATTTGAAAACCAACTAGGGGCCAGTAAAACGGTCTCGACAGGCATCACAATTTTCGATGATGTTTAAGTTATCGTAAAAAATGCCAACCTTTAGGTTGGCATTTTTCTTTGTGTTCTATATATTCCACAGCAATTATTCTAAAAACACCAGTTTGTCTAAATTAGCAACAAAAATTGTTCGTTTATTCAGTAAATACTGAAAAGTTTGTATTAAAAGCTTGTAACAACTAGTGTTTGTAGATATACCTATAAATATTCGCACCGCTAATGCGGTAAACACATTTTCAATATTTGGTTAGAAATAGGCAACTATGGGCAAATCGCTAGTAATTGTAGAGTCACCTGCTAAGGCTAAAACAATTAATAAATACTTAGGTAATGACTTTATCGTAAAGTCCAGTATTGGACATGTACGAGACTTACCTACCTCAGGTTCGAGCAAAGCAAAAGTGCCGGCAACTAAAACGCCAGCAGAAGTGCGTAAAATGCCACCGGATGAGAAAGCAGCTTATAAACAGCAACGAGATTACACAAACCTGGTTGCACGTATGGGGATTGATCCTGAAAAAGGCTGGCAGCCTCATTACGAAATCCTACCGGGTAAAGAAAAGGTTGTTCAAGAATTACAAAAGCTGGCCGAAAAAGCAGACCAAATATACCTCGCAACGGATTTGGATAGAGAAGGGGAAGCAATTGCTTGGCACCTTCAAGAAATCATTGGTGGTGAACCAGAAAAATACAAACGCGTTGTTTTTAACGAAATTACTAAAAATGCCATTCAGCAAGCGTTTGAAACACCGGGTGAGCTAAATACAGACATGGTATTTGCTCAGCAAACTCGTCGCTTTTTAGACCGTGTTGTGGGCTTTATGGTATCGCCGCTTCTGTGGGCAAAAGTAGCGCGTGGTTTATCTGCAGGGCGAGTACAGTCAGTTGCAGTACGATTACTCGTAGAGCGTGAGCGTGAAATAAAAGCGTTTATTCCAGAAGAGTTCTGGGATATTCATGCAGATGTTAAAAATAGCGAGTCTGACTTACGTTTAGAAGTCACTAAACAAGCAGACAAGCCATTTAAACCTGTAAATGAAGCACAGATCAAAGAGGCGGTAAAAAGCCTTGAGAGTGCAGAATATAAAGTTGTTAATGTTGAAGAAAAACCGAGTAAAAGTCGCCCAAGTGCACCTTTAATCACATCAACAATGCAGCAAGCTGCCAGTACACGTTTAGGTTATGGTGTTAAAAAGACCATGATGCTAGCGCAGCGATTGTACGAAGGTGGTTATATTACTTATATGCGTACTGATTCAACAAACTTATCGAAAGATGCTGTTGAGATGTGTCGTGAATACGTTACAGAGCAGTTTGGCTCAAAATATCTGCCAAAAGAACCAATTAACTACAGCTCTAAAGGTAATGCACAGGAGGCACACGAAGCGATTCGTCCTTCTAGCGTTACTGTACTGTCTGGACACCTTGAAGGTGTAGATGCCGATGCTAAAAAGCTCTACGAATTAATATGGCGTCAATTTGTAGCGTGCCAAATGGTACCTGCAGAGTACGATTTAACAACCTTAACTGTTGCGGCTAACGATTTTCAGCTTAAGGCAAAAGGGCGTGTGCTTCGTTTTGATGGTTGGACCAAAGTGCAACCAGCTGTTCGTAAGAAGAACGAAGAAGATCAATCACTCCCAGCTGTTGCAGTGGGCGAAACACTCACACTTGTTGAACTTGATCCTAAACAGCACTTCACTAAGCCACCAGCGCGTTTTAGTGAGGCAAGTTTAGTAAAAGAGTTAGAAAAACGAGGAATAGGTCGTCCATCTACTTATGCTTCTATCATTTCTACAATTCAAGACCGTGGCTATGTGCGGGTAGAAAACCGTCGTTTCTTTGCTGAAAAAATGGGTGAAATTGTAACCGATCGTCTGGTTGAAAACTTTACCGATTTAATGAACTTTGATTTCACAGCAAAAATGGAAGGCCGTTTAGATGATATAGCAGAAGGTGAGCGTGTATGGACGCAAGTACTTGATAAGTTTTACGCTGATTTTTCAACACAATTAACCATTGCAAAAGACGAACCAGAACAAGGTGGCATGCGTCTTAATGAAATGGTTGAAACTGATATAGAGTGTCCTACCTGTAGCCGTAAAATGGGTATTCGAACTGCTTCAACCGGGGTGTTTTTAGGGTGTACTGGTTATAACTTACCACCTAAAGAACGTTGTACTACAACTATGAATTTAGTGTCGGGCGATGAAGCGGTTGCCGCTGATGTTGAAGACGAAGAAACAGAAAAATTAATGCAAATGAAGCGCTGTCCTGTTTGTGAAACAGCGATGGATTCGTATTTAATCGATGAAACCCGCAAGTTACATGTATGTGGTAACAATCCAGCGTGTAAAGGGCATATTGTTGAGCAAGGCACGTTTAAGATTAAAGGCTATGACGGTCCAATTATTGAGTGTGATAAATGCGGCTCAGACATGGAACTTAAATCTGGACGTTTTGGTAAATACTTTGGCTGTAATAACGAAGAGTGTAAAAATACACGTAAGTTACTAAAAAATGGTGAAGCCGCTCCGCCTAAAGAAGATCCAGTTCATATTCCTGAATTAGAATGTGAAAAATCAGAAGCCTATTTTGTATTACGAGATGGTGCTGCAGGTATATTTTTAGCTGCAAATACATTCCCTAAATCGCGTGAAACTCGAGCACCTAAGGTTGAAGAGTTAAAACGATTTAGAGATCGTATATCCCCTAAATTCTACTATTTAGCGGACGCACCAGGTCAAGACCCAGATGGTAATCTTGCTGTTGTGCGCTACAGTCGTAAAAACAAAGCGCAGTATGTTATGACTGAGATAGACGGCAAAGCAACTGGTTGGACTGCTCATTATGAAGCAGGTAAGTGGGTAGAAGAAGCCAAGAAAAAAGCTGCACCTAAAAAGAAAGCAGCTGCTAAAAAAGCCCCTGCTAAAGCAAAACCTAAAGCAAAAGCAAAAAAAGATGAAGAGTAACTAAAGCTCGTTTTTAACACCTTATAGTTACAAAAAACCGGAATGCACAGCATGTGTCTATTCCGGTTTTTTTATGCTTGGTAATTGTGCTCGCAACGGCTTTTTGGCTGTTCAATTAGCTAAGCATAGCTAGCCTTAAAAGCAGGCTTAAAGCATATCTTTGAGTCAGGGTTAGATTTTTACAGAAGTTACTTTTTGATAGCCTTCTGATTCAAGCTCATCATTTACGCAATTTAAAACATACGCGTAAAGGTCTTCATTCATTACATCGTCGTCTTTAGCCCAGTTAACGCACATCTCAGTGTACTCTTTTACCATTTGTGCTGATGCTACAGGTGTATCGTCTGCTACTGAGTATGTTGCATATACTGCAAATAGTGACGCTGTAAGTGATGCAAGTAATGCTTTTTTCATTCGTTTATTCCTAAAAATGGTTTTATAGCGGTGATTGTTGCTATTAAACAAACATGTCCAAGCAGAACGCTTCTGTTGGTATGCTGAATTTAATCGAATTTTAAATAAAAGATAACGAAATATATTTATCGTAAAGATAAGTTTATTTATGAGCCGTATTTTATAATTATTTGTATAACCTTAATTAATACGTTAATGTCGCCTTTTTTAATTCGTAGATTAATAAATGACACCTAACACTCCCGTTACACCCAAAAAAAACATCCAATCAACCAATAAAATAGAGCATGCACTGGAGTCGTTTATTTTTAAAGGACGTTGGTTGTTAGCGCCTTTTTTTGTTGGCCTTTTGTTTGCAGTTATTTTGTTATTAATAAAGTTTTTTAAACAACTTTATTTAATGGGGATCGCTACTTTTACCGCATCAAGCCAAGATTTACTAGTAGGCATATTGACGCTGGTTGATACAGCGTTACTTGCAGGCTTATTGTTAATTATTATATTTAGTGGATACGAAAACTTTGTGTCTAAACTAGGTATAGATAATCATGAAGATAAGCCATCTTGGATGGGTAAAGTGGGGTTTTCAGGGCTGAAAATGAAGCTTATCAGCGCAATCGTTGCAATATCGGCTGTAGAACTATTAAAAGTGTTTATAAATTCAGAGGCGCATTCAAACGACGAGCTACTATGGAAAGTAATAATCCACGTTACCTTTGTGATGTCTGGAGTGTTGTTTGCATTTACCGATTACCTCAATAGTAAAACCCATAACCATTAAACTTACCTAAAAAAAGCCCATGTTATTACATGGGCTTTTTTGTAACTAATTAGCGGTTAGTATCAATTAGCACTTTGCGTAATAGCATGCAAAAGGCGCTAATAGTAATTCATCGTTCGTTACATGGCCTTTGTGGTGGCTAAGCTCACTAAACTCTGTTAATACTTCAGTTGGCAGCGATAGCGATGCTTCAGTGCCACTTAAATTAAAAACACACAACATTTTTTCATTTTCGAATGTTCTGTAAAAAGCAAGTACAGGCTCATGTGTGTTAATAAATTCAATATCGCCTTCAAGTAGCACGGTTTTTGTTTTTCGCCACGCCATAAATTCACGATAAGCATTTAAAATAGAATTATGATCATGTGTTTGCTGTTTTACTGATTGCTGCTTATGCTGCTCGTCTACAGGCAGCCATGGCTTAGTGTCACTAAAGCCTGCATGGTGTAAATCGGCATTATCCCATGGCATCGGCGTTCTACAGCCATCACGGCCTTTAAAGTTTGGCCAAAAGGTTATTCCATACGGGTCTTGCAAATCTTCAAAGGCTACGTTTGCTTCCCCTAGGCCTAATTCTTCACCCTGGTACATACATACGCTACCGCGCAAGGATGCGAGTAGGGCGGTGAGCATTTTACATTGCTGTGAATTAACTTCGCCATTTTGACTCCAACGGCTTGCTACACGTTCAACGTCGTGATTGCTAAACGCCCAACAAGGCCAGCCTTCTGTCATTCCTTTTTCAAGGGTTTGCACGGTTGTTCTTATATACTCACTTGAATAATCGTTAGTCAAAAGCTCAAAGCTATAACCCATATGCAGCTTATCACCGCCTTGTGTGTACTCTGCCATAGTGGCTAAAGAGTCCTCTGACGAAATTTCACCCAGTGATACAGTGCCTGGGTATTTATTAAGTAACGCACGAATATCTTGCATAAACTCAATATTTTCAGGTTGGGTATTATTGTAATAGTGGTATTGAAATGCGTAAGGGTTGTCTTCACTGAAACCACGGCCTTGGCGTTTTTCTTTTGGTTTTGCAGGATTATCACGAAGCTGCGCATCATGATAGCAAAAGTTAATGGCATCGAGTCTAAAACCATCAACGCCTTTTTTAAGCCAAAACTCAACGTTATCTAGCACTTCTTTTCTAACATCTGGGTTATGAAAATTTAAATCGGGTTGTTCAGTTAAAAAGTTATGAAGGTAGTATTGCCCTCTGCGTGGTTCCCATTGCCATGCACCGCCGCCAAAAATTGATAACCAGTTATTTGGTGCAGTGCCGTCTTCTTTAGAGTCAGCCCACACATACCAGTCGGCTTTGTCGTTACTTTGATTTTCACGGCTGTCTAAAAACCATTGATGTTGATCTGACGTGTGGCTTAACACCTGGTCGATAATAATTTTAATATCGCGGTTGTGTGCTTGTTCAATAAGCTCATCGAAGTCGTTTAAATTGCCAAATAAAGGGTCAATATCACGGTAGTCACTAATATCGTAACCAAAATCTTTCATTGGAGATTTAAAAAATGGCGAAATCCAAATAGCATCAACACCTAAGCTCTTAATATAATCAATACGATTAATTATTCCTCTTAAATCACCAATACCGTCGTTGTTGCTATCTTGAAAGCTACGCGGGTAAACTTGATAAATAACCGCACCTTTATACCACTGCTTTTGGGCCATGCTTTTCTCCGTCATTCCAAACAGTTTTTTAAATTCTTATATGTGATTATGGTAAATCACGTTATTTGCAAAAAGCATACGTGAAGGCCGAGATACTGTAAAAAGACTGCATACGTATGCACAAAAATAAGCATGTTTGAGTGACTTCAAAAAGCGTCTATTTAGTTTTTAGGAAGCGTTGTCATTAAATTGAATCTGTTTACCAATTGTATGTAATTAAAAAGTAACACGGCATAGCACCTCGCAAGTGCATATTTTTGCTGGATTGCACTATAATAGTGATTGCATGTAATGGTCTTACCAATTTCACATTGATATTTATTAGTTAAATTTAGCCAATGGTGTATAGAACTAATTTATTTCTTAATAATTACAAGCTGTTAAAGCAGGTTTAAATCATTAGGCTATTTTGCATAATTGTAATATTCGGATAAAATTTGTTGCACCAATTAATATCATTTAAAACAGTGTGTTACTAAGTTTTGTGTGAAGTTTATGTTAATTTATGTTGGTTTTATAAGGCTTGAATACGTATGCATAAACTTGTTAATAAAATAAACCAAGCGTTAATATCCATCCTGACAACAAAATAAGCTCGCCTCGGTTTACTATCACTAAACAATTGAGCGGGTATCACAATATGGGTAACGGGAAAACATCATGTCTATGTTCAAACCAAGTATATTAACTCTGGCGTTAGCTGCTGCTGGCATCACTAGTTTTGCAGCAACTGCAGCGGAAGAAAAACAATTAAAAAATGATGACGTAGAAGTTATCGAAGTTAAAGGTTTTCGTGGCAGTATTGTAGAATCAATCAACACTAAACGTTTTTCACCAGAAGTCGTTGAGTCTATCTCTGCAGAAGATATCGGTAAGTTACCTGATTCGTCGATTGCTGAGTCTATCGCTCGTTTACCTGGCTTAACAGCACAGCGCCTAGACGGTCGTGCAAGCCGAGTGAGTGTTCGTGGCTTTAGCGAAAACGAAAGTGCCACTACATTTAATGGTCGTGAGCAAGTATCAATTGGTGATAACCGTGGCGTTGAGTTCGACCTTTACCCATCTGAAATAATGAGCGGCGTTACCGTTTATAAAACACCAAGTGCGAGTATCGAAGCTGAAGGCATCGCCGGTGTTATCGACATGCAAACCGTTAAACCTTTAAGTAAAGGTGAACGTGTAATCATGTTTAATGGTCAACTTGAGCAAACGGGTTTTGGTAAGCTTAATCCAGACGGTGATGATCAAGGTTACCGCGGTACGGTCTCATACATTGACCAATTCGCAGATGACACCATTGGTGTTGCGTTTGCTCTAAACACAATGAGTTCACCAAACCAAGAAAAGCGTTGGAACTCATGGGGTTACCCAGAGTTTACTACTGAAGATGGTCAATCATATTCTATTTTAGGTGGTGCTAAACCATACGTACGTTCTTCAACGCTTGAGCGTGATTCAGCAATGCTTGTATTAGAAGCTGCACCGACTGATAAATTAAATATGACGTTTGATGCGCTTTATATCGACTTTTCAGATGAACAAATTTTGCGCGGTATCGAAATTCCATTTGCATGGGGTCAAGGTTCAATTAGCTCAGATTCAACAACAGTTGATGCTGAAACTGGATTTATCACAAGCGCTGTGACAGAAGGTCAGCGTGTTGTTGTTCGTAACGATCATCAAGAACGAAAAGCCGAATTAACGCAGTTTGGTTTTAATGCAAAATACGATATTAACGACAGTTGGAGCACAGAGTTTGATATTAGCCGCTCTGAGGTTGAACGTCAGCTATGGAGCATTGAAAGTTATTCAGGCACAGGTCGAGGTGATGCTAATGGTGTTGCTGACAACATTGGTTATATGCTTGATGGTGGTAATACAGGTGCACAATTTTCTCATGAGCTAGATTACAGTGATTATAACCTAATTCAATTAGGTGGCCCGTTATCGTGGGGTGGAAGTAAAGCCCTTAATGACAAATATGGTTTAACTGACACACCATTTCAAAATACAGCACAAGATGGTTTCATCAATGCGCCAGAAGTGAATGATGAACTAACCACGTTAAAACTTGCTGCAACTAAAATTCTAGACAACGAATACGTTAATGCTGTTAAATTTGGTATGTCTTATCGTGACCGTGAAAAATCAAAGTTATCTGAAGGTTATTTTTTAACACTTAAAGATTTTTCTCTATCTAACCCAGGTATGGTTTCGGTTCCAGAGCAGTACCGTTTAGGTTCAGCTAGCTTAGACTTCATTGGTATGGGCGATATGATTGCCTACGATACTCGTGCCCTAATAAACGATGGTTACTATGATTTACTTCAAGAAAGCCTTACAGACCAAAAACATAAAACACAGTCGTGGACAGTCCAAGAAAAAGTAACTGCCTTCTTTGTTCAAGCCGATATTAACGCAGAAATTGGATCAATTCCGGTAACAGGTAATGTGGGCGTTCGCTATGTTAAAACTGAACAGTCTTCACAAGGTTCAGCTGCTAACACAGTAGACGGTCTTGTAGTTGTTACACCAACAGACGTAAGTCACGACTATAGCCACGTTTTACCAAGCATTAACTTGTCGTTTGCAATCGACGAAGAACAAACGTTACGTTTTGGTGCGGCTAAAACTATTTCACGCGCATTGTTAAACGATATGAATGCGTCAATCAATGCATCATACGGGCAACAACCAGATGATAATGGCAACTTTTGGAGCATTTCAGGTGGTAACCCTAAACTAGAGCCAAAAGAAGCGACAGGCTTTGATATCAGTTACGAAAATTACTTTAATGCAGAAGGTTACTTCTCTGCTGCGGTTTTCTATAAAGATATCAACCAGTGGATATTTGATGGTACTTACGCAGTCGATATGTCTGGCGTAGCTAATCCTGCAACGGGTGAAATACCAGCAACTTCTTCAGGTACTGGTAATGGTAAAGTAAATGGCGGCGGCGGTGACCTATGGGGTTACGAGCTTTCTCTTGCGCTACCGTTTAACGTATTTCATTCTTCACTTGATGGCTTTGGTTTAATTGCAAGCCATACAGGCATTGAGCAAGACGTTGAAGATCAAAATGGGAATGAATATGAACTTGTTGGCTTATCTGACCAAATAGATAGCTTGACTGTTTACTACGAGCGTAATGGCTTCCAAGCGCGTACAAGTATGCGTAAACGTAGTGACTTTAAAGGTAACGTAAATGGATTAGGCCTTGCTGCAACTCAAGTTGACATTAAAGGTGAAACAATTTGGGATGCACAATTGGGTTTTGATTTTGGCGAAGCAGGTGTTGATAGCTTAGATGGCTTAAATGTAACCTTCCAAGTACAAAATATTACTGAAGAACCGTTTACCACTTTAAGTGGCGATAACGCGCTACAAGTACGTGACTACCAAGATTATGGTCGTACGTTCTTATTGGGCTTTAGTTACAAGCTATAATAAACGTTGTGTGTAGGAGCCCTTGTAATTTATTTTACAAGGGCTTTTTTATAGCTACTTTATCTAAATTTTATCAAACTTAACAAAGCTTTGGCTTGTACAAGTGGGCAATACTATGAAACCAATAAAAAACGTTGTTATTGCGGGCGGTGGGACCGCTGGTTGGATAGCCGCAGCGCTACTTAATAAAGTGTTAGGTAAAGTAATTAACATTACCCTTATAGAATCCAGCAGTATTGGTACTATTGGCGTTGGTGAAGCGACCATTCCGCCTATTATTCAGCTCAACAATGCGTTAGGTATTAATGAACAAGACTTTATAAATGCTACTAATGCCTCTATAAAACTTGGCATTGAGTTCGAAAACTGGAAAACACCATCACATAGTTACATGCATGCGTTTGGCTCGTTTGGTAAAGACTTTCCGTTTTGTGACTTTTATAACTTTTGGGTAAAAGGGCAAATTAGTGGTAGTGAGGATTCTTTATGGGATTTTTCACTTAATTACCAAGCAGCTAAAAAGCACAAGTTTGCACCACTAAGCGCTATTCCTAATACACAGCTACCTGGGATAAGTTACGCTTTTCATTTTGATGCGACCTTATATGCTGAGTACCTTAAAAAACTGGCATTATCACGCGGTGTAAAACACATCGATGCAAAAATAGAGCGTGTTACTCAGTGCCCAAATACAGGCCAAATTAACAGTCTAACGCTTGATAATAATAGCCAAATAGAGGGGGATTTATTTATAGATTGTACGGGTCAACGTGCACTTTTAATTGAGCAAACGCTTAATACAGGCTTTGTTGATTGGTCGCATTATTTACCATGCGATAGCGCCGTAGCAGTGCAATCAACAGGAAGTGACGAATTAAGGCCTTATACGCGTTCTATTGCACATAACGCAGGCTGGCAGTGGCAAATACCGTTGCAAAATAGAACAGGAAACGGGCTTGTTTACTGCAGTCGATATTTATCTGACGAGGGCGCGACTGCACTTTTACTTAATAACTTACCGGGTGAACCTACAACAGAGCCTCGCTTAATAAAATTTAAAACTGGGCGACGCTTAAAGCAATGGCATAAAAATGTGGTAGCAGTGGGGCTTTCAAGTGGGTTTTTAGAGCCGCTTGAGTCTACCAGTATTCATTTAATTCAAAGTGCTGTTATACGTTTAATTAAGTTATTTCCTCATAATGGCATTAGTGATGCGCTTGTTACTGAATTTAATAAGCAAAGTGTTACTGAAATAGAACATATTCGCGACTTCATTATTTTGCATTACAAATTAACCGAACGAGAAGACTCGCCATTTTGGCGCCAATGTAAGCAAATGGATATACCTCAATCGTTAGCTCATAAAATAGATTTATTTAGGCAAACAGGAAAGGTAGTGCGCGAAAACGACGAGCTATTTGCAGAAGTGGCTTGGCAGCAGGTGTGTATTGGACAAGGTCTTATTCCCGAGGATTATAACAACATCGTTGACTCACTCAGTAGTGAACAACTAAACGATTTATTCTCAACACTAAAAACGCTTATTACCTCAACGGTAGATCAATTACCCACTCATAAAGATTTTTTAGCAAAAATTAAAAAGGCCTGATGATGCAACTTTTAAAAAAGCTTTTACTTGTAAGTGCCTGTACTTTACCAACCATTAGCTACGCACTTGACGTTGAGCCAGCTAATTGGTGGGTTGGCATGAACAAAAACACGATTACCATCATGGTTCATGAGCAAAACATTGCAAACGAGCACATTAAATTAGCTAAATACAACGGCGTTAAGTTAAATAAAGTAACCCGTACCGATAATCCAAATTATGTATTTTTAAATATTACCATTACCGACGCCGCTAAAGCCGGAACGCTTAAGTTTAATAGCAGCGAAACAAGCAATAACTTTGAGTTCCCACTTCTTGAACGAGATAAAAACAGCGCTCAGCGTCAAGGGTTTACATCAGCTGATACGCTTTATTTAATTAACCCCGATCGATTTGCTAATGGTGATAAACAAAACGATACCGTCCCAAGCATGTTAGAAGCAGCAAGCCCGAGTATAAAAGGTGGGCGCCACGGTGGTGATATTCAAGGCGTTATAAACGCGCTTCCCTATTTAAACGACTTAGGCGTAACACAGCTTTGGCTGACGCCTGTGCTTGAAAACAACATGCCTAATTATTCTTATCATGGATATGCAATTACAGACTTTTATAAGGTTGACCCACGAATGGGCTCAAACCAGTTATACAAAACGTTATCTGTAAAAGCAAAAGAGCAGGGTATAGGCCTTGTAATGGATATGGTTCTTAACCATTTTGGCTCTGAGCATACTTGGGTTAACGATAAGCCAACTAAAGATTGGATTAACTTTAATGGTGAGTTTAATAAAGGCAAAAATGCCACCAGCCATGCGCGTCAAACCATACAAGACCCACACGCCAGTGAGTACGATAAACGCCAGTTTAACGATGGTTGGTTTGTAGAAACCATGCCTGATTTAAATCAGCGCCAACCACTGTTAAGTGAATACTTAATTCAAAATGCGATTTGGTGGATAGAATACGCCGATTTAAGCGGCATACGCGTTGATACCTACTCATATTCAGATAAAGCATTTTTAAGTGATTGGACAAAAGCCATAATGCAAGAGTATCCAGACTTTAATATTGTTGGAGAAGAGTGGACGTCTAACCCTGCTATTGCTTCTTACTGGCAACGTGGCAAGCATAATCAAGATGGGTATACATCAAGCTTACCAAGCGTGATGGACTTTTCGTTGCAAGAGTCGGTAATTCAAGCGCTAAATGAAGATGAAAGCTGGAACACGGGTTGGGTTAAAGTATATGAATCGTTAGCTAATGACTTTTTATACCCTGATACAAATAACATTATGGTGTTTGCCGATAACCACGATATGAGCCGTGTTTACACTGAGCTAGGTCAAGATGTAGCCAAAACAAAAATGGCGATGACCTTGTTTTTAACCACACGTGGCATACCGCAAATGTATTACGGTACGGAAGTACTATTAGATAACACCCCAAGTCAAGACCATGGCGATATTAGAATTGATTTTCCTGGAGGGTTTGATGGGCAAACACGTAACGCCTTTACCAAAGAGGGCTTAACAAAACAGCAAAAAGAGATGCATAACACCATCAGTACGCTGCTTAACTTTAGAAAAAACAGCTCAGCACTAGATAAAGGTAAACTTGTACACTTTACGCCTCAACAAGGGGTTTATAGTTATGCACGTATTAGCGACGAGCAGAAAGTGTTGGTATTTATGAATAAAAACACAGAGGCACTACAAAAAAATATTGAGTATATGCAAGAGGTGATGCCTAAGAGCACAACAGCATTTAATTTATTTACTCAAAAAACACAAAAGCTTGGCAAAACCATTGAACTACCAGCTATGAGCGCAACTGTATTAGTTATCAATAAGCCACAATAGTGACCTGAATACGTATGCAGCAACTGTATGGTTGCTGCAGTAATCTTTAGTATAAAGTTAATAACAATACTGACAAAAAAGACACACAATGAAAAAATCAGTTTATATACCCGCAGTGCTGTGTAGTGCACTTATTGCTACAGGGTGTTCAGAAAATAATAAACCTGAACAACAGCAAACACCTGCACATACGCAAAATGAGCTTACCAAGCCAGTTGTGTATCAAGTTTTTACCCGTTTATTTGGTAATACCGAGACAGCCAATGTGCCATGGGGCACGAAAGAGCAAAACGGTGTAGGTAAATTTGCCGACTTTAACGACGCAGCCCTAAAAGGCATTAAAGAGCTAGGTACCACGCACGTTTGGTACACCGGTGTGTTACATCACGCGTTAGTGGGCGATTATACCGACTACGGCATTTCACAAGATGACCCTGATGTGGTAAAAGGTCGCGCAGGCTCACCGTACGCGATTAAAGATTACTACGATGTTAACCCCGATTTAGCTGTTAATGTAACAAACCGCATGGGAGAATTTACCCAGCTTATTGAACGTACACATAACCATGGCATGAAAGTCATTATTGATATAGTGCCTAACCATGTGGCACGTAATTATGAATCGCTAGGTAAGCCAAAAGGTGTTAAAGACTTTGGTGAGCAAGATGACACCAGTAAAGTGTACGATAAAAATAATAATTTTTACTATGTACCAGGAAAGTCTTTTCAAGTACCTACAGATGTTAATTACCAAGT
The DNA here is from genome assembly GCF_000813065.1 of Pseudoalteromonas sp. ECSMB14103. Lineage (NCBI taxonomy): Bacteria > Pseudomonadati > Pseudomonadota > Gammaproteobacteria > Alteromonadales > Pseudoalteromonadaceae > Pseudoalteromonas > Pseudoalteromonas sp. ECSMB14103. Next base: position 105,457 of record NZ_JWGY01000002.1, read on the forward strand.
CCTAGGTGGCAATGCTCATCCACTTGCGGACGGCTTTTTTGATGAAAACCCAGCAAAATGGACCGGGAATGGTGCACGAGCGCCAAAACCTGACATAAACGATTGGTACGAAACCGTAAAAGTGAATTACGGTGTTAAACCAGACGGCAGTTACGACTTTCCAACACTACCAAAAAGCATAGAAACGAAAGATTACCGTGTTCATTATGCGTTTTGGCAGGATAAAGAACTCCCTAATAGCTGGTATAAATTTAGAGATATTGCATTGTTTTGGCTCGACAAAGGGGTTGATGGCTTTAGGTATGATATGGCTGAGATGGTACCTGTCGAATTTTGGAGTTTTTTGAATTCATCAATAAAAATGCAAAAGCCAGATGCCTTTTTACTGGCTGAAGTTTACAACCCAAAAATGTATCGCGCCTATATTCATCAAGGAAAAATGGATTTTCTTTACGACAAAGTGGGCTTTTACGATACGTTAAAGGCCATTATGCAAAGCAAGCAGTCAGCAAACACTATTTTTGATGCGCATAAAACTGTTGCAGACATAGAGCAACACATGTTGCACTTTTTAGAAAATCACGACGAGCAACGTATCGCTAGCCCAGACTTTGCAGGAAATGCAGTTTGGGGTAAACCCGCCATGGTGGTTTCTAACTTAATTAGTCGTGCACCAAGCCTAATATACTTTGGCCAAGATGTTGGTGAGGATGGATCTGAAAATGCCGGCTTTGGATCGCCTACTCGCACAAGTATTTTTGATTACATAGGCGTACCCGCTCATCAAGCATGGATGAATTACGGTAAGTTTGATGGCGCAAAACTCACTAACGAACAAGCTGCTTTGCGTGAGTACTATAAAGCAATTATGGCTTTAAATAGCTTACCTGCTGTTGTAGGCGGCGATATGCAAAAGCTTAACCTTACAGGTAGTGATCGTATTGTTGGCTTTAGCCGAACGCTAGGGCAGCAAACAATTTTGGTACTAAGTAACTTCAGTGAGCAAACACAGAGTATCTCCGTTGATTTATCTCAGGAGCAAGTAACAAAACTGGGAGAAAGCTCACTAATTGTTGATTTACTTGAGCAACACCAAGTGGAACTTAAAAAACACTCACAAGGCGCCACATTTAACCTGACACTTGATGCATTTAGCAGCGCAGTATTAACAAATAAGGCTAATAATGAATAATCAAAATAATAATACCGATAAGCCAAATTTAAGTTTTTGGCAAATATGGAACATGTGCTTTGGCTTTTTAGGCATACAGTTTGGTTTTGCTCTGCAAAACGGCAATGTAAGCCGAATATTTCAAACATTAGGCGCACAAGTTGATGATATTCCTATTTTATGGGTTGCAGCGCCGCTTACAGGCTTAATTGTTCAGCCTATTATAGGTTACTGGAGCGATAAAACGTGGGGGCGCTTTGGCCGTCGTCGTCCGTTTTTCTTTGTGGGCGCTGTGTTAACAACACTTTCGTTGTTTATTATGCCGCACTCGCCAACACTTTGGATTGCTGCTGGTATGTTGTGGATTATGGATGCCTCAATCAACGTGACAATGGAACCGTTTAGAGCGCTTGTTGGCGATAACCTGCCAGAAAAACAACGCGCGACAGGTTACGGTTTACAAAGCTTTTTTATTGGTATTGGTGCGGTGTTAGCCTCGGCGCTACCTTGGATGATGACCAACTGGTTTGATGTCAGTAATACTGCAGCGGCTGGGCAAATTCCCGAGTCGGTTAAATATTCATTTTACTGGGGTGGAGTAGTTTTATTAGTTGCTGTTTTATGGACTGTGGCACGCACGAAGGAATATAGCCCAGAACAACTTGCTGAATTTGAACAGCAAACAGCAAAATCTACGACTGCAATTATTGCTGATATTAACTTTAATAAAGGTGCCATTATTTTTGTGGTGTTAGGTTTAGCAACCCTTGCATTAGTTATGGGTTTATCGCTTGAAAAAGAGCTTTACCTATTAGCCGGTGGATTATTGGCATTTGGTATTGTGCAGTGGATTGCAGCCGCGCTTAAAAGCGCCAACAAAACACAAGGTGGCTTTTACCAAGTAGTACAAGATGTTTTTACGATGCCAGAGGCCATGAAGCAGCTTGCATGGGTACAGTTTTTTAGCTGGTTTACTTTATTTGCTATGTGGATTTATACCACTTCCGCGGTAACAAGTTTTCACTATGGCAGTAGCGATGCAACCTCTAAAGCATTTAACGATGGTGCAGACTGGGTGGGTATTTTATTTGCAGCCTACAATGGCTTTGCCGCAATTGCAGCTATGTGTATTCCGTTTTTAGTAAAAAAAATGGGTTTAAAAGGCGCACATTGTTTTAATTTATTGCTAGGCGCGTTAGGCCTTGCAAGCTTTATGTTTATACAAGACCCTAAAATGTTACTTATACCTATGATAGGCGTAGGGTTTGCGTGGGCGTCTATTTTATCGCTGCCTTATGCCATGTTAAGTAACGCCTTACCAAGTAATAAAATGGGCGTTTATATGGGTATTTTTAACTTCTTTATTGTAATACCGCAGTTACTCGCCGCTAGCATTTTAGGGCTTATTTTACGCCATGTATTTTCTAACCAGCCTATTTACGCCTTATTAATTGGTGCAGCCTCATTTGTGGTTGCCGCTGTAGCCGTAATGCGCGTTAAAAATTCTAATTAAGGACACACAATGAAAAAATACAACCTTATAACCGCCTCACTTTTAGCCTTAGGTTTAACAGCTTGTGGCGCACAAAACACAAGCACAACTAATGAAAGTACTTCAGCACAAGTTACATCGGCACCAGGCGCCCCAGGGGTAGAGCCATTTTGGGCGTATGCAGGCAAAAAAGGTATCGGCACATCGTTTGAAGAATATAAAAAAGGCCAGTACAGCGATACAGCCGCAACAGGCAATGTGTCTAAAGTATGGTTTTCTATTGCTAAAGGAATGATCACCGAAACCATGTTTGGGCTTATTCACCAAGCGCAAATAAAAGACATGCAATTTATAGTAACAGGTAATGATTTTACCGTTACCGAAGCGGATGACTTAGACGTAAGCATTGATTACTTATACAAAGATGAGCAAGGCAGACCGCTTTCGCTTGCTTATAAGGTAACAAGTACCGATAAGAAAGGCCGCTTTAGCTTAGAAAAGCACATATTTACCGATCCAGATACACAAACATTATTTGTACGAAGTGTGTTTAATACTCAATTAGAGGGTCTAAAAGCCTACGTTAACGTTAACCCGTACATTAACAATAACGGGTTAGGTGACTTTGCTAAAACAACAGAACAAGGACTCGTCGCATGGGAAGGCGATAACTATTTAACATTACAATCAAGTTCACCTTTTAAAGCTAAAACAGTAGGATTTACAGGTGAAAGTGATGGTATTAATGCACTTAAAACAACGCAAGCAATTAATAATCAGTATACAAATACCGGTGAAGTTTCAGGTAATGTAAACATGCTTGCAGAACTCGGTGATATTAGTAACAACACCACATTTGATTTAGCGTTAAGCTTTGGCAAAACGCAGCAGCAAAGTATTCAGCAAGGCGAACAAAGTTTGGCTAAGGGCTACCAAGCCGTACTCGATCATTACAACGGTAAAGGCGATGCGCTAGGTTGGCAAGATTATCTACAAAGCCTTAAACCACTAAATACAATGACTGAACAAACTGCCGATAACGGCAAGCTTTTATACACCAGTGCTATGGTTTTAAAAGCGCAAGAAGATAAAACACACGCGGGTGCGCTTATTGCGTCACTGTCAAACCCATGGGGCGAAACCGTATCTGCTAAAGAGGGCTCTACGGGTTATAAAGCGGTATGGGTACGCGATTTTTATCAAGTAGCTATGGCTTTTATGGCGCTCGGCGATACCGCTACAGCTAAAACAGCGTTCGAATACCTTGAAAAAGTACAAGTTAACAGCAGTACACCGGGTAACAATGGTGATACTGGCTGGTTTTTACAAAAAACACATGTTGATGGTGAACTTGAATGGGTGGGTGTCCAGCTTGACCAAACAGCCATGCCTATTATGCTTGCTTGGAAACTTCACCAAGCTAATGTACTTAGCGATGAAGAGCTAAAAACTTGGTATGGCAAAATGTTAAAACCCGCAGCTGATTTTTTAGTTGATGGTGGCCTAGCTAAAATTTTATGGAACGACACGCAGATCACTCCACCGGCAACACAGCAGGAGCGCTGGGAAGAGCAAGAGGGGTATTCTCCTTCTACTACTGCCGCAATTGTTGCAGGGCTGATAACAGCAAGCGATATAGCAACACTTAGCGGTGACGATAAAAACGCTAACCGTTATTTAGAAACAGCTAAAAAGTATAACAGCGAAATAGAATCGCAAATGTTTACTACCGAAGGTAACTTAAAAGGCGAGAATAGCGATGGCGAATACTTTATTCGTATAGGCCAAGACACTGATGCTAATTCAAACACTAAAATTAATGCTAATAATGGCCGTGAAGGGTTTAATAAAAAGCAAATATTAGATGGTGGTTTTTTAGAGCTAGTTCGCTATGGCGTTCGCGGTGCTAACGACGAAAGTATTGTTAAAACACTGCCTGAATACGACGATGAAACGCTTGAAGATAATCTACAGGTAAAATATAGCTTTAGTTTTGAAGACGGTAGCGGCACCTTTGCAGGTTATCGTCGATATGGTAATGATGGCTACGGCGAAGATGAGGTAACAGGCACTAATTACGCAGAAGGTGGTGCAAACACACCAGGGCAACGTGGTCGTGTATGGCCATTTTTCACCGGTGAACGCGGCCATTACGAAATAGCGGCAGCCAACGCTACCAAAACATTGAATGATGCTAAGCAGGCTTATATTAGAAATAGTTACGTAAAAGGTCTAGAACAATTTGCGAATGAAGGCATGATGCTGCCTGAGCAAGTATGGGATGGTGTAGGTGTCAACAAAGCGGGTTATGAACTAGGCGAAGGTACTAATTCAGCAACCCCACTGGCATGGACTCATGCTGAATACGTTAAGCTAGTGCGCTCACTAAGTGATAAACAAGTATGGGATCATTACCCAGTTGTTGAAGAATCGCTAAAGAAATAATACATCATACCAATTCGCATAATTAAGTGATTTATTTGAGGGCTAGAAAAATGCGTTGATAGCTTGGCTAAAAAATTAGCTACTTAGCTGTTCTAAATGACACATTTTTAACGCCGTTAGCGACAAGTTTAGCCCCAAAAAATGATTAAGTATTATTGAGGAACGGTATAAAATACTGTAGTTGGAAAAAGGGCTTCTAAATAAATTTAGAAGCCCTTTTTCTATATCCTCACTTAATACACAAAAAGTGCTCTTCAAATAAAATGAATCCCACTTTTTTATTTATATTATTTGAGACCACATTTATTATCAAACCATGATAACAACTCTGTATAAAACTCTTTTTTATGATCGTAGAAAAGCGTATCGGAAAAGTGATCGGCATCTTCTAGCTCAACATATTTAAAGTCTTTTTTATACTTCTCAAGCTCTGATACGAAGTCTCTACTGTGTTTTACTGGAACACGACTGTCTATATCACCATGTATAACCAATATAGGAACATTTACCTTTTCTACTTGTTCTACAGGGGATACACCTGAAATAGTAGGGCGTTGTAAAATACTTAAAAAGCGATTTTCGTTAAGGGTTGCATTTATACGACTTAAATCACTTACCCCAGCACCGGCAACAACACATTTGTATATGTTGTTTTCACGCATAGATGCAGCAAATGCAGCGTAACCACCATAGCTCCAGCCAAATAAAGCAAGTTTATCTTTTGTCGCTAAGCCTTTTTTGATCAAGTACTGGGCAGCATCGTCTAAATCATCTTGTTTTTTCAAGCCCCAGTTATTATCACCAGCCATCCAATGCTCTAAACCGTAACCAGTAGAGCCACGATAGTTTGGTTGAATAACTACATAGCCATGATAAGCAAGTAGCTGTGCCCAATCATCAAACACAATGGAATCTCGCACCCAAGGGCCACCATGAGGAAGCACTACCGCAGGGTAAGGGCCTTTAGTAGCCGGGATGGTTACATAGGCTTTTATTTTACGACCATCTCTAGCTTTATAAGAGATATACTTAACGGTTCCTAGCTTACTCTTATCAATAAACGGGAGTCGATCACCAATTTTAGTTAGTTTTTGCTTATTAGTAACAATGTAATAGCTGCCAGGATTGTCGTCAGCAGATACTCTAACCACTAATACGTTATCGTTTTCAGAGCTACTAACAATTTGTACAAATTTACCCTTAAATAGGGAGGAAACAGATTCGTTAAGTGCTTGAAGGTTAGGATCTGTGAAATAAAACTTAGGTTGCTTGGTTGTATAGCGAAAGCCTTGTAAAGTGCCGTCGGTATCAAGTACGACACCATCGGTATCTACAGATTTAAGACCAAATTGTCGGTCAGTGTACTGACCTGTTTTAATATTGTATATATAAATACCAGTCGTATTTTCGCCCAAGTTAGCGTTTACATAAACTTCGTTAGGGTTTCCTTTCGCAAATCCTAATATCTCAAAGCTTTCACGCTTTTTAGGACTAACTTGCTTAATTACTTTCCAGTCATCACTGCCTTTATCGCGTGCATAATAATCAATTGCGTTATCAGATTTATTCCAACCTTGGGCTATTCTTATTTCACCATCGTAATCAGATAAAAACGAGCCTGATACTTTTTCATTACCACGCATTACAGTAACACTTCGTCCAGTATTAATATTAAATCGGACTACATCTGGAATGTAGTTATTATTAATATCAACCTCTACGAGTACTTCATCTTTTTTGTCTGGAAGTATATTGATTATATTAAATTGAACATTTCGCTTTTTCTTAAACGGTAATAACCAGTCACCTTTACCATCTGCATCTGTTATTGCAAATTTGTTTACCCAGTATTTGCGACTACCATCTTCAAGTATTTGCCTAAACATAACGCCAATTTTTTCATCGTTTAACCATACGATGGAAGATATCAACATCTTATCAGCACCTAATCTTACAGGTTCTGCTTCTAGATTATTAGGATCTCGTATCTCAATAATATAATCACCATCTTTGGTAGTCGCTCTTAAAATAGCAAGCTTATTACCATCTGGTGATGCTACAACGCTCCGAATAGCAGCCGACATTGAGAAAGCATCGATACTGCTCACTTGCGTCGTATCTTCAGTTTCGCTATTGGCGAAAGAAGATAGGCTTAGTAAGCTCAATCCTACTAACATTCTTTTTTTTAGTTTCATTTTTATTCCTTCAAAAAAAATGGCCTAAAATTTTAGGCCATTTGTATTGAAATTTACTTAGCCATTCTAAATTAGAATGATGCTGTAAAGCTGATGTAAGGGCTTCGACCAGAGGTATCGTAACCAACACCCAGTGGGATGTTAGTATTTGAGAAAGACCCACTAGGATCTACTTTTGGTGGCGCTTCATTAAATACGTTACGGACACCTAAGTTAACCTTGTATGCATCGTTAGACCATGTAAGACCAACGTTGTGCACAAAGTAGTCATCAGTGAAACCAACAGGGCGACACTTAAGTGCTTCACCATTAGCGTCAGTTAAACCACGACATCCTGCAGTACCTTCTTCAAACTCACCTAAATCATCTTCATCTTCACGACCTTTACCGATGAAACGAGTTTCCCAGTTAAATCTGAAATCAGAGTATTTCAGTTGTAAGCGAGCTGTACCACGCCATTCTGGTGAATCTGGTTCACCCATATTATCGTCAATTGTACCAAGCACATCATATACTTGTTCAGTCATACGTGTTGCTTGAAGGTCTAGAGTAATACCTAAATTTTGCTCGGCTATAACAGTATCAGTTTCGAAATAAACGTTGTAGTCAAAACCTTTAGATGAGATTAAGCCAATATTAATAAAGCTAGCATCAACCAAGCTAATTTGACCATTAGCATTACGGTTTATTCTGTCACAGAATGCTTCATTACCGTCTGCAGAGTAACATTGTGCAATGCTGTATCCTGCACTTGGCTCTGCAATACTGTTGGTAACCTCAATATCAAAGCGCGTCAATGATAGAGTTAAATCAAACGCTTCACTGAATGGTTGTTCAAAGATAAAGCCGTATGTTTTTGCTACAGAGGTTTCAGGTTGAAGCTCTGTAGTACCACCAGTTTCTATTTCAGCACTATATCCTGCAGTGTAAACCGTTGTTCCGTCTTGACCTAAGCCAAGCGAAGTAGGATCAACCCCAGATGCTTGACAAGCGTTCAATACCGCAGCATCACGAGTTTCTTCAGCTGCATTATATGTCGCTGCAGCGCCTGGATTTAATGGATCAATATCACGTGCATCTTCAGGTACAACACATGGATCTGCAACTGTATTAAAACCAGAGGTACCATTTAAGAAACGTTCACGTAAATTTGGTGCTCTGTATGAAGTACCTTTCGTAGCACGAAGTGTGAACCAATCTACAGGTCGATAAATGGTTTTGATACTGTACGTAGATTCAGCATCGTAAAAAGACTCTTCAGAAACACGACCAGAGGCCGTAAACGTTAATTCTTCTGCACCTTTAAGACCTTTAAGCAAAGGGAATTCAACTTCAGTAAATACCTCTTTTAGATTTCGTGCACCATCTGCTCCTTGGTCAGAGAAGTAACCCCAAAGCAAGCCTTGAGCTGCTGCAGCATTCGGGTTTGATTCAATTTCGTCACGTCGATATTCAACACCAACAATACCAGCTACAGTTTCATCGTTCCATGGTAATGCAAAGAAATCACCGCCCATGAACGCATTGAATACGAATTGGTTTACCTTAGTCTCTATATCACGGTCAATGAACAAGTACGCCGCTTCTTCAGGTGAAAGCGTTCCGCCACCTTCTTGATATATACTATCAGCAAATAAATTTACAGGAACACAGCCATCAGAACCTGTACCACAAGTAACAGTGCCGTCATCATTGAGTACAGATGTTTCTAGAGAGTAAAGTAATCTTTCTTCATCAATACCCACACGGTGATCATCACCTTTAGATGCGCTGTAAGATACGGATGCATCATAGTACCAGTTGTTTAAACCGACATTCTCAAACATCCCTAAGTTACCCGTTACACCTGAGACTAAGCGATATTGAGAAACTTCAACATCAGTACGGTCACGATCTCCACGAATATTTATAATAGGGCGAACTGTTTCAGGGCCTCCAGGACCTACACCTAAAACGCCAAAACAATCAATGCCATTTGTTCCACAAGGGTTGTATGGGTTTGTTTCTGGTACATACTCAAAAATTTGTGCGCCTGGGCTAAAAATTGGTGATTTACGACTTGCGTATAAACCTTCGTAATAAAATGTAGTATCGTTATCATCTTGAAAGTTATATTCACCGTTTAGCATTAACGAGATGCGTTCATTTTTACTTCTGTAATCACCGCTTTTGTAATAATCAGATTGTTGGAATGCATATAGTGGGTTTTGGAAGTCAACATCACGGAAACCATCACCATCACCATCAACAAATACACCATCATTAATCCCATCACCATCAAAATCACCCGCTACCCAAGATGGAAAAAATCCTTCAAGGCTTGCAGGAACAGTTGATTCACTAAAATTAGGTATCCCTGTATTCGTAAAATTAGGTGTGTAGTAAACACTTCCAAAAAACGAAGGAACACTAATGCGATTCGTTAAAGGAAATATGTCACAAGAGTCTTCACCACTTGCAACTGGACCATAGCCACTATTGCGCGTAACAATGCTTCCATCTTCTGCTTCCCAAATACGCTCTTCACAGCCTTTAACAAAAGGGTTACCAGATAGAGATTGAGATTTCTGCTCAGAGTACTCAACACCGACTGTTATAAAACCATTGTCCATGGTTTTACCCCACATACCAGATAGTACAGTTTCTTCTCCGCCTTCACCTTTAGGCTGACGGTACGATGCGTCGAAAATGAATCCTTCAACATCTTTTTTCAATATTACGTTAGCTACACCGGCTACCGCATCAGAACCATAAACAGTTGATGCACCGTCAAACAAGTTTTCAACTCGTTCAACCATAACACCTGGTATTAAGTTAAGATCAGGTGAAGTTGGTGCACCACCAACGCCAGCAGGAGCCATTCTTCGGCCATTAATTAGTACAAGAGTACGCTCTGCACCTAAACCACGAAACCCGATTGTTGCAGCGCCCGGACCGTTATCTAATACAAAACCACCAAATGTATTATCTATTTGTGTACCTGCAGCTTGGCTTGTGGATTGCAGCATAGAGCCTGCGTCAAACAACCCCATTTCGCGTGATAAATCGCCATTGATAATTTGAATTGGGGACGCATTAGAGAATTCTGCTTTTCGTATACGAGAGCCGGTAACAACAATTCTCTCAGGACCTTCTTCTTCTAATTCTACGTCTGCGTTTAACTCTTCCTGCGCCAATACATTGGGGGCAAGTGCTACAGAGCCTAACAATAAAGAGTACCTTACTGCATTTGATAGAGCTTTGGTTTTGAACATATTAAAATCCCTGTGATATTTTTTTTATAATGTTTAACAACTTATATATAAAAAGATAGATAAGTCACAATAAATTTACATCATGATGCTTGTTATGTAAATCGGTCCAATTCAAAAAACATTGCATTTCAACAGGTATAATGATTAAGAATGATAATTGGTGTACGTGAAAATGCTGGGGTAAATGTAAGGTATTGTTTTTGATGGTTAAATTATTGTGTTGATTTGGCTTGAAATTTGTAAACAAATGTAAATCAGGGAGGTGTTACATTTGTTTAAATTTCATGACTTTTCTTAATATTTAACTCGATCCGCGAGCAATTAGCACAGGGGGTAAAAGAGTGCTTTGCACATCTTCTTCTCTAATTAGTTTGAGTAAATTTTCAACGAGCATTTGCCCTGCAAGAGTTGTATTCTGCTCTATGGTTGTCAGTGGTGGGTTTACAAAACTGGCTATAGCTATGTTATCAAACCCGACTACAGCGACATCTTTAGGGACATTAATATTTGCTTCTTTGAGTGCTCTGATAGCACCAATTGCAATTAAGTCGCTTGCTGCAAACAAGGCATTAAATTTAATATTATTGGCAATGAGCGAGCGAGTTGCATGATAGCCCGATTCTTCCGTTGAAATAGCGTTAGCCATTTTACGTTCATTTATTGCGATGTTGTTAGCTTGTAGCTCGTCCTTAAACCCTTGAAAACGAGCAAAAAATTCCGGGCTGTGGTCAGAAGCATCGCCAATAAATGCACAATCTTGTCTGTTGTGAGCTATAAAATGAGCCGCAGCTTGTTTACCACCACCGTAATTGTCACAGCACACGGTTAAATCAGGTCTGTTATCTACCGTTGCCCCCCAACATACAAATTTAGTGTTTTGCTCAAGCAGTGTTTTAAATTTAGGCTGAAAATCAATGTAATCGCCATAACCAAGCAAAATAATGCCATCGGCTCTATGGCTATCTTCGTAATCGGCTTGCCAATCTGCACTGGCTGATTGAAACGATACTAATAAATCGTAGCCTTCTTTTGCACACGCGCGTGTAATACTGCCGAGCATAGATAAAAAGAACGGGTTAATTTGTGATTCGTCTGAGGTAGGGTCTTCAAATAATAAAAGTGCGAGTGTGCTGCTTTGTTGCGTGCGCAAGTTGCTTGCGTTTTTGTCGACCTTGTAATTAAGTTTTTTTGCAATGTCATGAACACGTTTACGTGTTTCTTCGTTAACAAGCGGGCTATTTCGTAAAGCGCGAGATACAGTTGATTGAGATACCCCTGCATAGTGGGCAATATCAAATGATGTAGCTTTACCTTTCATTATCACAACTTAGTTAATGTAATACACAATAGTGCCATTTTCGTTTATTAATTAAATATTTCAAGCTTTTTGTGTTTAATGTAAATTATTTATTGATTTGACTGTGACACCGGTGTCATAATATTTATGTTTTATCATTTTGTTGTCAAAACGAATTGGCTGTTTGTAATTGCTACAGGCAGCATTTTTTCTCTGATAGCCGCTTTAGGGTGATAGCCTAAAGCAATTACACCAATGGTTTACTATTGTAGAACAAAAAGCACTGATTGCTTAAACAAAAGAGATAACACCATGAGCCTAAACTCTTCTACCCAATTTGATCCTATTTTAGTTGCCGATGTTGGTGGCACTAATGCTCGTTTTGCTTTAATTACATCGTTTGATGATACAACAAATCAATTTGCAATTGAGCATAATAATACGTTTCCTAGTGCTAATTTTGGCTCACTTGAAAAAGCACTCGAGCATTACTTATCAACCGTACCACATATTGTACCAAAACGCGCATGTTTGGCGGTTGCTGGCCCTATAAAAGCAGGGCAAGTGCATTTAACAAATTTAGGATGGCACTTTAGTGTTAACGATTTTAAGGCTTATTTTGAGTTAAATGAGCTTGATGTTATTAATGATTTTGCTGCTTTTGCTTACGCTGCACCTTACTTAAGCCCATCTCAAAATGTTGTTATAAAAGCAGGTCAAGCTGATGACAATGCAAATATTGGTGTAATGGGTCCCGGAACTGGCTTTGGGGCGGCTTGTTTAGTCAGAACATCTCACTCTACTTCTGTTTTAAGTTCGGAAGGTGGGCACATATCGCTTGCAGCGGTAACAGAGCTTGACGCCTTGTTAATTCAAGAACTAAAAAAAGAGCATCAACACGTGTCTGTCGAAACCGTTTTTTCAGGCCCTGGTATTACCCACTTATATAAAGCAATGGCTGCAGTTAAAGGGCAATCGCCTAAAAATCTTGATGCTGCACAAATTAGCAGCTTAGCAAATAGTGGCGAATGTGATGTGTGCGATGCAACCCTGAATCAATTTTGTGATTGGATTGGCAGCGTAGCAGGCGATTTATCACTAGCTTATGGCGCATTGGGTGGCCTATTTATAGGTGGTGGAATATTACCGCGTATGCAAGCTCGATTACTTGAAAGCCGTTTTGTTGAACGCTTTTCGCAAAAAGGGATTATGTCGCAATACACAGGGCAAATACCTGTTACATTAGTGACACAAGACAACATACCTTTAATTGGCGCAGCGGCGTGTTTGCACAACGCCAATTAGTTTTTTGTTGATTGCATGTGGAAAATAGAGTGATGAAGAAAGTAACAATCAACAGCGTAGCAAGTCATGCTGGCGTATCTAAAAAGACAGTATCGCGGGTTCTAAATAACGAGCCCAACGTGAGTGCAGCCACTCGCGAAAAAGTACTCGCTGTGTTTAAAGAGTTGGATTACACGCCAAACCCTATAGCGCGTGGGTTAGCACAAAATCGAAGTTTTATTATTGGTTGTTTATACGACAACCCAAGTAAAAGCTACATAACCCGTGTTCAAACAGGGGCTCTAGCCGCTTGCCAAGAAAACAATTACAACTTGCTAATTCACCCATGTGAATGCAGAGGTGAGGCTTTAATTAGCAACGTTGAGCAGTTACTTCAAACATCCCGTTTAGATGGTATTGTACTTACGCCACCTTTTGGTGATTTTCCTGAGCTGGTTGAGTTTTTAACAGCTAAAAAAATCCCGTTTGCGAGAGTAGCGTCCGCAATTTTACAAGATGAGTCTATTTCTGTTCGTAGTAACGACGAGCAGGGCGCATTTGAAATTACAGAACATTTAATCAGCCTTGGTCACAAGTCAATTGCATTTATTAAAGGTCACCCTGACCACAGTGCAACACAGCAGCGCTTTAAAGGCTACAGGCGTGCATTAGCCGATCATAATATTGAGTTTGACGAGCGATTAGTTGAAGAGGGTAACTTTAGTTACCACTCGGGTGTAGACAGCGCCCGCAGTATTTTAGACTTGTCGCCACGGCCTACGGCTGTATTTGCATCGAACGATTACATGGCAGCTGCAGTACTTAAACTTGCAACACAAAGGCAATTGCGTGTACCTGACGACATATCTATAGCTGGTTTTGATAATGCACCTATTGCACGCCACATATGGCCAGGGTTAACAACCATAGCCCAACCAGTAGAAGAGATGACAAAGCTTGCTGTTACTCAATTAATTACTCATATTACAGAGCCTCAAGAACAGCCTTTTCAAATTACGCTTGAATCGCGCTTAATAACGCGTGAATCAACAGCTCGCGTAAACCAATAAAATACTTTTTCACAGTAGCCTGAATAAGAGTGACGCTTATTCAGGCTTTTTTTTGCCCGTAGCTTGATAAAAGTCTGTATGTACACAAGAATTTAAGTGTTCATTAATTGGTCATGATAAAAAGTTAAATTAATTTTAGCGGTCAGGGTTGACACCGGTGTCATAGCTATGAGTTAATACAGTGACACCGGTGTCAGGTTTGTTGTGAGAGGCTCCCTGATATCGTACCTTTGAACGGGTCAATCAAAGATGCTCAGTACAGTTATTTACGTGGAGTCTGTAATTGCTACTGAGCCTTTATCCTCTAACTAATAGAGATGAGTTAATTATGTTACATCCTCGAATTCAAGAAGTTACCCAACGCGTTATTGAACGCAGTAAACAAACCCGTCAAGATTATTTAGATCGTATTTCGCATGCAAAAAAACAAACAAGAGTTCGTGCGGGATTAGGTTGTGGCAACATTGCCCACGTAATGGCAGCTTGTAGCAGCGACGATAAAGCGCGCTTAAAAGCAGATGAAGTGCCAAACTTAGCTATTATCAATTCATACAACGACATGCTATCTGCGCATGTACCTTACAAAGATTACCCAGACGTAATCAAAAGCATTGCAACTAAGTTTGACGCAACCGCTCAGGTAGCGGGTGGCGTTCCTGCAATGTGTGATGGTGTTACGCAAGGGCGTGACGGCATGGAATTATCGCTTTTTTCTCGTGATGTGATTGCAATGTCTACCGCTGTTTCACTTTCACATGATGTGTTTGATGGCGTTTTTTGTTTAGGCGTGTGTGACAAAATTGTCCCAGGTTTATTAATTGGCGCATTATCATTTGGCCATTTACCTGTGTTCTTTTTACCTGCGGGTCCAATGCAGTCGGGTATCCCAAATAAAGAAAAAGCACGTATTCGCCAAAAGTTTGCACAAGGCCTAGTTAGCCGCGAAGATTTATTAGAAGCTGAAAGTGCATCTTACCACAGCGCGGGTACTTGTACGTTTTACGGTACTGCAAACTCTAACCAAATGTTAATGGAAATAATGGGCTTACACCTTCCTGGTAGCTCGTTTATTAACCCGTATACAGAGCTTCGTGATGGATTAACGGGTAATGCTGTAGAAACCATGCTTAAGCAGCTTACAGATGATAAAGAAAGCCCATGTTTAGCAGAGGTAATTAGCGAAAAAACCATTATTAATGGTTTAGTAGGCTTGTTATCTACAGGTGGTTCTACTAACCATGCCATTCATATCGTTGCAATTGCTAAGGCTGCTGGTATCCAAGTTACGTGGAAAGACATGTCTGATTTATCAGAAGTTGTTCCACTTCTTACACGCATTTACCCTAACGGCTCTGCGGATGTAAATCATTTCCAAGCAGCCGGCGGCATGGGCTTCTTAATGCGCGAACTTGCAAGCGCAGGCTACTTACACACAGACGTTAAAACAATGCTTGGCGATGGTCTTGCGCCATACATGACAGAGCCGCGTTTAGATAAAGACGAAAGCCTGATCATGAGCGATTCAAATGGTCCAAGCAAAGTGAAATGGGTTGATTGCCCTGCTAATTCACTTGATGAAGAAGTGCTTCGTCCTGTAAGTAATCCATTTAGCAAACAGGGTGGCTTGCAACTGCTTACTGGTAATTTAGGTAAAGCGGTTATTAAAGTGTCTGCTGTAGCTGAGGAGCATCAAGTCGTTACTGCACCTGCTAAAGTTTTCAACTCGCAAGGAGCATTACAAGACGCGTATACCCGCGGCGAGTTAAACCAAGACTTTATAGCTGTACTTAAAGAGCAGGGCCCTAAAGCGAAAGGCATGCCAGAGCTTCATAAATTAACGCCAGTAATGGCAACCCTTCAAGACCAAGGTTTTAAAGTTGCTATTGTAACTGACGGTCGTATGTCGGGTGCATCAGGTAAAGTACCTGCTGCAATTCACCTAGCACCAGAAGCCGTCGAAGGTGGCATAATTGCAAAAATTCAAGAAGGCGACTTAGTTACTTTAGATGCCCCTAACGGAATTTTAAAAGTACATGTTAGCGACGACGAGCTTGCAAAACGTGAGCTTGAAATTAGCCAGCCAAGCTTAACATTTGGTACGGGACGTGAGTTATTTACTGGATTTAGAAATATCGTAAGCAGTGCCGATTTAGGCGCGAGTGCTTTTGGACTTGAATAATAATTAGCCGTACTGGGTAATGAGGAACAAGTAATGAGTATTGAAAAAATCTTAGCATCGGCACCCGTTGTGCCAGTGGTTGTAATCGAAAAATTAGAAGATGCTGCACCACTTGCTAGAGCGTTATACAACGGTGGCTTAAAAGCACTTGAAATTACACTGCGTACGCCAATTGCAGCAGAAGCTGTAAAGTTGATGAAAGCTGAAGTGCCAGAAGCTTTTGTTGGTACGGGAACTGTAGTTGATAAAGCAAGCTTTGAAGCCTCAGTGGCTGCAGGTGCAGATTTCATGGTTAGCCCAGGTATTAGTACTGAGTTATTAGCACTTGCAAAAGAGTCAGACATTCCATTTTTACCTGGTGCTGCAACTGCGAGCGAAGTAATGCAGTTAGCAAGCCATGGTTTTAAGTATTTAAAATTCTTCCCTGCTGAAGCTGCAGGCGGAACGGCAATGCTTAAGTCTATAGGCGGACCATTACCACATATTACTTTTTGCCCAACAGGTGGCATTAGCCTAGCAACTGCACCTAACTATTTAGCACTTAACAATGTTATTTGTGTTGGTGGTACATGGATGCTAGACAAACAACTAATTGAAAATAAAGACTGGCAAGCCATTGAAGCGCTTGCTCGCCAAGCAAGTGAACTTAAATAGGAGTCTCAAATGATTAATGTAGCAATTAACGGTTATGGTCGTATCGGTCGCAATGTATTACGTGCGCTTTATGAGTCAGCACAAAACAGTGAAATTAAAATTGTAGCAATTAACGATTTAGCACCGGCTAATGTAAATGCACATTTAACACAGTTTGACTCAGTTCATGGTCAATTTTCTAAAAAAGTAACACTTGCAGATAACACCATGCTGATTGGTGATGACGTAATTACACTTACTCAAGAGCGTGACCCTGCAAACCTACCGTGGAAAGAGCTAAACGTAGATATCGTTTTAGAATGTACGGGCTTTTTCACTAAGCGTGAAGACGCGGCTAAGCACATTACAGCTGGCGCTAAAAAAGTTATTGTATCTGCTCCTGGTAAAGATTTAGATGCAACAGTAGTTCACGGCGTTAACAGCGATGTAATTAATGCTGATAGCAACATTATCTCTAACGCATCTTGTACGACTAACTGTTTAGCACCTATTGCAAAAGCAATTAACGACACAGTAGGTATTGAGCAAGGTAGCATGACTACAATTCATGCTTACACAAACGATCAAAACTTATCTGACGTTTACCACCCAGATCTATACCGTGCGCGTAGTGCAACACAATCTATGATCCCAACTAAAACAGGTGCTGCTGCAGCTGTTGGCTTAGTACTTCCAGAGCTTGCGGGTAAATTAGACGGTATGTCGGTACGTGTACCTACTATTAATGTTTCTTTAGTTGATTTTACGTTTATTACTAAGCGCGAAACAACTGCTGAAGAAATTAACGAAGTAATGAAAGCCGCAGCAACAGGTTCAATGAAAGAAATTTTAGAGTACAACGAGCTTCCGCTTGTTTCTATTGATTTTAATCACAACCCTGCGTCATCAATTTTTGATGCAACGCAAACTAAAGCTGATGGCAAACTAGTTAAAGTAATGGCTTGGTACGATAACGAGTGGGGTTTCTCAAACCGCATGTTAGACCAAGTTAAAGCATTAGGTCAGTACTTATAATTGACCCTGTAAAAGTTTAGCTTTATCCAACCAAGCCTGCATTATGCAGGCTTTTTTTTGCTTAATTTATACCAATTCGTTTAATAAGGTGCTTAATGCTTTAAAGCTAGGGCGCGATGCAATAACGCTGTTGGTAGAACGCGTTGCTATATCGGACATTTTACCAAACAATTCGTCTTGCTTAACTGCTGCGCTAACAGTACTTAGTAAATCCTCTATTAAACAACCAAAAGCGCGGACTTCTATTAATTGTATTTGCTGTTGTTGATAATTACTGAGCATAGCTAAATTTGTTGATGCTCCAAAATCGCCAAATAAAACGTCATTGTGTTCATTTATCATGGTGTTATGGGCGTAAATATCGCCGTGGCTTACCTTATTCGTATGAAGGTGAGTAAGCGTATTTGCCATTTGTTTTGCTATTTTATAAACAGCTTCAATAGAGTAGTTGCAACCGTCATTAAACGTATCGCGTGTACATGTTTCTAAACTTGGTGGTAAGCCTAAATTAGTATAATTGGTATCTATTAACTCCATTACCAAGCCAAGTTTTTCACTTTGCTCTATGTAGCTTAATACCTTTATTAAGTTTGCATGATTAGCAGCTTGTAGGCAGCAATTCACCTCATCAAGTGGGTAACCATCGCTGGTGATCGCGCCTTTAAAAAGTTTCACTGCAACATTATTATGTTCTGTTTTTGCAAGATGAATAACACCCGATGCGCCTTGGCCTATTACTTTTTTAAGCTGAAATTTTTCAAGTGGGGTATTTTTCAACGTACTTTTAGTTAAACACTGCGCTTTATTAAAGTCGTTACCTGCAAAAGCAAGCCAAGCAAGTTTTGGTAATTCTAGTAGCCAATCATCGAGTTTTATTAGGCTGTTTGCAGAGAGCCTTACAAGCTCTAAGCTAGTGCAATTAGCCATACTTACCGGTAAATTTTTAAGGTTATTACCCGCAAGTGCAAGCTTTTTAAGCTGGGTGTAATTACCAAAGTCGTCAGGTAATTCGTGTAAGTTGTTATCGGTGAGGATAAGCCACTCAATATTTTTTGGCAGGCTGTTTGGTGCAAACTCCGATATTTGGTTTCCTTTAAACGCAACCATAATTAAAGCAGGGCATTTAGCCAATACTGAGGGTATATGTTTAAATTGATTAAACGACAAAAACACACGCTTAAGGCGATGCAAACAAGCAAACTCGTCTGGTAAATCACTTAAATTATTATTAGAAAGATCAAGTACTTCAAGTGTATCGGCAAGCTTAAAAATGTCTGTTGGAAACTCAGATAGTTGCTCAACCAGCTGTAAGTGCTTTGCACCGGCTAACTTACCAGCCTTTAGCTCTGAAAGGGTATTCATTAATTTATAAAGCCCTGTAAATAAAAAAGCCAACATGGCTGTTGGCTTTAATTAACATGTAGATGAAGTTTAGAATTGCGCGTTATGGTAAACGTTTTGTACGTCGTCACAATCTTCTAGCATAGCTAAAAAGCGCTCCATTACTTCAACATCTTCACCTTCAATTGGCGCTTCTACTTGTGGTACAAACGCAATTAAGTCTTCGTCAAATTCAGAAATGCCCATTTCTTCTAATGCAGTACGTGTGTTGTTGTATTCAGTATGAGGTGCGAATACGGTTACTTTACCGCTGTCTACTTCTACATCGGTTACATCAACGTCAGCCATCATAAGCGCTTCAAGAACAGCTTCATCATCGTCGCCATCAAAAACAAAAATAGCTAAGTGATCAAATAAATGTGACACCGAATTTTGTGCGCCAATTTTAGCATTTGCTTTTGTAAAACAAACGCGTACGTCTGCAAATGTACGTTTGTTGTTATCGGTTAAACAGTCAACAATAATCATACAGTTACCAGGGCCGTAACCTTCGTAACGTGTTGCTGCGTAGTCTTCACCGCCGCCGCCTTTTGCTTTTTCAATTGCGCGTTCAATTACGTGTGCTGGTACTTGGTCTTTTTTTGCACGTTCAATTAAACGGCGTAATGATAGATTACCATCTGTATCTACACCGCCATTTTTAGCACAAATATAAATTTCTTTACCGTACTTAGAGTAAACTTTAGTTTTAGCACCCGCAGTTTTAGCCATTGAATCTTTTTTGTTTTGGTAAGCTCTTCCCATCTGCGTTTCGCCTTAATTTTATAAATAACTGAAAAATAATAGACCGTATTCTAAAGGTAAATGGCATTAAGGGCTAGTACGGAATGGGGAACATTAATAGTAAAAAAGTTAAAATAGCCATTTGCATAAAATAAAACAGCCCGCTGTTGCGGGCTGTTTAGTATTTGTTTACATACGTATTAGTATAATTACCAAATACGAACGCGTTCTTCTTCTGGTAAATACAAGGCATCACCAGGTTTAACGTCAAATGCTTTGTACCAAGCATCGTGGTTACGTGGTGCTTGTGCTCTAAAGCGACCTGGTGCATGCGTACCACCGCGTAGTTGATTTAACATACTTTGCTCAGTACGTTTTTCTTTCCATACTTGTGCCCAAGCTAAAAAGAAACGTTGATCGCCGGTTACACCGTCAATGACAGGCGCTTCTTTACCATTTAGGCTTAGTTTGTACGCGTGGTAAGCCATGGCTAAACCACCCACATCACCAATATTTTCGCCTAGGCTATTACGCCCATTTACAAAGTTACCTTCAATAGGTTCGTATTTACTGTACTGTGCGGCAAGTTGGTCTGCTTTTGCATCAAATGCAGCACGGTCTTCGTCTGTCCACCAGTTACGTTGAATACCGTTAGCATCAGATTTTGAACCCTGATCATCAAATCCATGGCCCATTTCGTGGCCAATTACAGCACCAATGCCCCCGTAGTTAACCGCTGGATCGGCATTTGGATCAAAAAACGGAGGTTGCAATATAGCGGCTGGAAACACAATTTCGTTAAACGAGCTATTGTAGTATGCATTTACACGTTGTGGTGTCATGCCCCAACGGTTACGGTCAGTTTTTTGTAGTTCTTTTTCTACGCTTTCAGCGCGGAAAAATTCACGCATGTTTTTAACGTTACCTACTAAATCGTTTTGGCTAATAGTTAAACCATCGTAAGACTGCCATACATCTGGGTAACCAATTTTTGGAACAAATGCTGCTAACTTCGCACGTGCGTTTACCTTAGTTTCAGCGCCCATCCAATCAAGATTATCAATTCGCTCACCTAATGCTGAACGCAGGTTTTCAACCAGTTCAGACATTTGTTGTTTAGATGATTCAGGAAAGTATTGCTCAACGTAAATTTTACCAATAGCAAAGCCTAGCGAGCTTGTGCCCGACATTGTGTTAATTGCACGTTTCCAGCGAGGGCGTGGTTCTTGCTGGCCGTTTAGTTCTTTGCCATAAAATGCAAAACGTGTATTAAAAATATCTTCAGAAAGTAAACCTGCATTACCGCTAATTGCATGGTAGGTTAAGTAGTCTTTCCAAACCGCTAAATCCTCATTATTGATAAGCTCAATCATGGCTTTAACCGGTTCAGGCTGAGATACATTAAGTTGAGGTACTTTGTATCCCGTTTGCTCAAAATATACATCCCAGTTAAAACCAGGGTATGTAGAGGCTAAATCTTCACGCTTAATTTGATTTAACGACAGGTCGCGATTACGTCGTTTTTCACGCGGCCAATGGCCTTGTGCTATTTTAGTTTCAAGCTCTAGTATGGCTTTTGCGCGTTCTGTTGTGTTATCAACATTGGCAAATTTTAGCATGTCGGCAATATGAGCCACGTAAGCTTCACGGGTTTTAACAAAACGCTCAGCATCTTCTAAATAGTAAGAACGGTCTGGTAAACCTAAGCCACCAGCGCCTAACGACATTTCGTATTTATTTGGGTCTAAACGGTTAAACCACATACCACCACCAATAGGAGTACGAAGGCCCGATAACCACGATTGCCCAAATACATAGGCTAAGTCGTCGGTAGATTCCATATTACTAATTTGATTTAACAGCGGTTGAATAGGTTTAACACCAAGTTCATTAAGTGTGTCGGTATCCATGTACGAATTATAAAAATCAGCAACCAATTGCTCTTCATCGTTTAGTTCTTTACGTGCTGCAATGTCTTCAATAATTTTTTTAACACGGTCTTCACTACGTTCTGCTAAAGCCGAAAACGCACCATAACGCGTTTTGTCTGCTGGCATATTGTAGTTGTCGTACCACGTGCCACTGGCGTACATGAAAAAGTCATCACCAGGTTTAACGGCTTCGTTACGCGCTGATAAATCAACACCAAAGCTACCTAATTCAGCTTTATTGCTAACAACTGTATTTTCTGTGCTTGCAGTTTGAACTTGACTGCTTGTAGTTTGTGGCTCTGAACAGCCTGTTATAAAAGTGGCAGCTAAAGCCGCTGCAATTAAACTCTTTTTCATCGTTTATCCCCCTGGATAATGAATTTGTTAATTTTTGTTATAAAAATATCATTTTGATTGTTATGTATAAAAGACAGGTACACAATTATTTTGAGGTGAATCACAGCCTGACCCGATAAAACCAATAAACAACGTAAGCAACAAGCTCCCAACATAAATTAATAAACAGGTTAATCTTGTTGTTGTAATGCCCACATATGTGCATATTCACCGCCCAAGGCCAGCAATTCGTTATGTTGCCCTTGTTCGACAATTTGGCCTGACTTAAGCACAATAATAGTGTGGGCATCAGTAATGGTTGATAACCTATGGGCAATCACAATACTGGTGTGCTCGCTGGCTACTTCATGCATTGCCTTTAATATTGCTTGCTCAGCCTGAGAGTCGAGAGCCGACGTTGCCTCGTCAAATATTAAAATTGGGGATTGTTTTAAAATTGCACGTGCTATTGCAATACGCTGTTTTTCGCCGCCTGATACTTTTAGACCTCGTTCACCCACTCGCGTTTTATCGCCATCAGCTAACGTAGTAATGAAATCTTTTAAATGCGCCATTTCAATGGCTTTATCAATATCACTATCGCTTGCAGAAGGGCGACCATAGGCAATGTTTTCACGAATTGTTGTGTTAAATAAAACGGTATCTTGAGGAACAATAGCAATAGCTTTACGAAGGCTATCAAGCGTGACCGAGTTAATAGCTTGGTTATCAATAGTAATGCTGCCCGATGTTACATCATAAAAACGATAGAGCAGGCGCGCTAGTGAACTTTTGCCAGCACCACTTGCGCCCACAATAGCTACCTTGCTACCTGCTTTCACTTTAAAGCTAATATTATTTAGAATAGGGCGGTTAGCGTTGTAGCTAAAACTCACATTATTAAAGGCAATTTCCCCATTTTTAACATTAAGGGTATTTGCATTTGGAGCATTAGTGACTTGTGGTTTTTTATTGAGTAAGCCCAGCATGTTTTCTAAATCGGTAAGAGCACGGCGGATTTCACGGTAAACAAATCCTAAAAAGTTAAGCGGTAAAAATAATTGGATCATATACGCGTTTATCATTACTAATTCACCAATACTTAGTGACCCTGTTACTACCTCGCTTGAACCTAACCACATTAACGCGGTGATGGCACTAGCAATAATTAATGCTTGCCCTGAATTAAGCGCAAGCAAAGACATCCTATTTTTTAAACGCGCGGTTTCCCAATTAGCTAAAAATGAGTCATATGTTTTGGCTTCAAACTGCTCATTATTAAAATATTTGACAGTTTCATAATTAAGTAAGCTGTCTATTGCGCGTGTGTTACTGAGGTTATCAGCTGCGTTTGATTCACGAATAAAACGATTACGCCACTGTGTCACCGTGACTGTAAAAAATATATATACACCAACAGCAAGAAGTGTAATTAACGCAAACCAAATAGAAAATAGCGACCCAAAAATAATAGCAACGGTGAGAATTTCAAAAAGGGTAGGCACAATGTTAAACATTAAAAAGCGCATTAAAAAGCTGAGTCCACTGGTACCACGTTCTATGTCACGGCTTATACCACCAGTTTGCCTGTCTAAGTGAAATGCAAGTTCAAGCGAGTGTAAATGCTTAAATACTTTTAGGCCAATATTGCGCATGGAATGTTCGGTTACCCGTGAAAAAACAGCGTCTCTTACTTCACCTAAAAACACACTAGCGAAACGCAAACCGCCGTACATTATTAATAATAGAGCGGGAATGACCAACACTGGGTTTATTGATTTATCAACCGAGTCGATAATTTCTTTTAACGCCCAAGGCATTAAAAGCGTGGCGCCTTTAGCACCAATAAGCGCTAAAAGCGCAATAAATACGCGCCCTTTAAACTTTGTAATGTAAGGCCACAACGTTTTAACGCTTTGTTTTAAATTCATGGCGTCTGCACGTTTTTCAACGTTTTGTCTGGAGCGCATTATTTTTCTCGATTAAATACTTAATTGTTAAGCATTGTATTTTAAATAGTTGCCCTAATATACTAGGCATCTCTTATTTTAGTTTGATTTAAGTATGTTTAAATTTCGTGTTTTTATAACTGCTTTTTTGCTACTAGCTGCACTGTTTAGTGTGCAGAGCAATGCTGTGCAGGTATCACAAAATTTGAATCCAGCTGTCAGTTCGCACATTTTATTTACAGATGCTATTGATATAACTAATACAAAGCCTACTAAAAAGTTTGCAGACGCACCTGCGCATAAAAAAACACAACACACCGATTTTGACTCACATCAGCCAAGGCTTACAGCAAGTAATGCGTCACTTTTTTTGCACACAGTTCAAAGTGAGCCCGAATACGATGTTATTTTTGAGTTTTTTGCACAGCATCTTGTTAGGCAAATATTTTTACGCCCTCAAGCAGTAAACGTTATTCAGCCTTGGTATACGTTTGTGCACAGTAGTAAAAAGTCCCGTTTAAGTGGCTGGAAAGACGCTAATTTACTTTATACCGCCGTAAGTACCTACCACGCTTAATTTTCTTATTTAATTTTTATTAGGTTTTAACGTTTTACGTTTAAGCCTTGAGATTAATTGTACTTTTTAAAAGTACGTTGCCGGTTCTGGTAATAAGGAAAAAACATGTTAAGTGTAAAAAAAGATCACAAGCCATTTATGGCTAAATTAAAACTAAGCTATATAGCCATGCTTATTGTGCTGATTTTATTAGCCATTAGCGCATTACCAAACTTATACCCTAATAAATCGTGGTTGCATGTATATAGCGCGCCACATAGCGAAACCCAAGCCGTGCCAAGCACTCAAGCCTTAGTTACTTTTTTAAATAACCAAGGCTTAAAAGTCGAGCAAGGCCTTGATAAGCAATCCACTATAAATATTTTATTAAACGAGCCAACTAAAAGCGCACAAGCGCAGGCAGCCATAAAGGCGCAGTACCCAAACACGCAAGTTAAAATTGTAGAGCATGCAACAAGCCCAATTTGGCTGCAAGAATTTGGTTTATCGCCAATAAAATTGGGACTAGATTTAAACGGCGGTGTGTTATTTGTACTCGACGTAGATTTAGATAAAGCCGTTGATGAGCAATTAGTGAGTGCGTATCAACAAGCCAAATCAATTATTGTTAAACAAAAAGCGCACGGCCTTAAAGTGCTGCAAACAGGGCACGGCTTTGAAATTAACGCGCTGCCTAATGCGGTGCAAAAACTTACACCAGTGATTGATGAGCTACAAAGTCGCTTTGCTAATTTAGCGGTTACAACAACCAATAACGGCAATGTTAAAAACGCCAAGTTTAGCTACTCAGAGCAAGGGCGTAGCAGCTTTGATAAAGAAGTAATGAGCCAAACACTCACCACACTTCGCTCACGCATAGAAGAATTAGGTATTACCGAGGCTGTAACACAGCGGCAAGGCACACAGCGTATACGCATTGAGCTGCCAGGTGTGCAAGACCCAACCGAGGCTAAGCGCATTATAGGCGCGACTGCATCACTTGGGTTTTATCAGTTAAAAGAAGTGGGTGGCCAAGCTTTTAATATGCAATCGGGCGGAACAATCAAACTTGATCCTGTGCCAATTTTTACAGGCGATCACATTAATAATGCAAACATAGGCCGCGACGACTGGGGTAAGCCACTGGTTCAACTTAGCCTAGATGGGCAAGGCGGCGATGCCATGTCGGCATTTTCAAAAGCTAATATTGGTAAGCCTATGGCCACGGTTTACTCAGAGTACTCTCAAAACGCAACCGGTGAAACCGTTAAAAAAAGTGAAGTTATAAACGTGGCTAATATTGCGCAGCATTTAAGTTCACGTTTTAGTATTACCAATATGAAAAGCCAACAAGCAGCGGCCGATTTAGCCCTGTTATTACGAGCAGGCTCGCTAACAGCACCGGTTACTATTGTGCACGAGCAAACAATTGGCCCAAGCCTTGGCAGCAAAAACATTAGTAATGGTTTAGCTGCATTAATGCTGGGCATGGGTATTACACTTGCCTTTATGGCAATGTGGTATCGCCGCTTAGGGCTTATTGCAAACGTAGCGCTGTTATTAAATTTAACGTCGCTTGTGGGGCTAATGTCTTTATTACCGGGGGTTGTATTAACACTTCCGGGTATTGCCGGTCTGGTACTCACCATTGGTATGGCGGTAGATACCAACGTTATTATATTTGAGCGAATAAAAGAAGAGCGTAGAAAAGGCCGCTCTGCTTATCAAGCTATTCAAGAAGGTTACAAGCAAGCCGCTAACACCATATTTGATGCCAATATAACCACCATGATCACCGCGCTTATATTGTATGGAATAGGTTACGGCCCAGTTAAAGGCTTTGCCATAACATTGGCACTTGGATTGATTACTTCAGTATTTACTGGCGTGTACGTATCAAAAGTACTAAGCCAAACGTTATATTTAAAATTGGCTAAAAAAGCAGGAGTAAATGCACATGCTTAACACTTTTTTAAAGGGCGAGGCGGGTACGCGTCTGCGTTTTTCGGGTATGCTTTTAAGCGCCATACTTGTACTGCTGTCGGTGTTTACGCTTAGTCAAAAAGGGCTTAATTTTGGACTCGACTTTACCGGTGGCTACCTAACGGAATTTACCACCAGCCAGGGTGTTGAGCTAAAAGAGCTTCAATCATTTATTACTAAAAATCACAATGGCGAGTTTGAGCTAACCGCGCAAGGTAATAGCCATTTTCAACTACGCGAAGCGCCTAGCGATTCAACAGCAAATAGTAATGATTGGCAATCTGCCATTACTCAAAACGCTGATATAAACGCTGAGGTTTTATCATCAGCGTATATTGGCTCACAAGTAGGTGATGAACTGTTTGAACAAGGTTGTTTAGCACTATTTTCAGCTATGGTTGCAGTAATGCTTTATTTAGCGGTGCGGTTTGAATGGCGTTTAGCCGTAGGCTCAGTGGTTGCGCTAGTGCATGATTTACTACTCGTACTGGGGCTATTTTCGCTATTAAGTATTGAGTTTAATTTAACCGTACTTGCCAGTTTGCTGGCCATTATAGGTTATTCACTTAACGACTCTATAATAGTAGGCGATAGAGTACGCGAGCTTTTACGTGTTAAATCTAATAATGCGCTTAGCCCGGCAAGTATTATTAACAACGCCATAAAAAGTACCTTAACACGTACGCTTATTACATCGGGCACAACGCTTGCTACAGTTGCAAGTGTTTGGCTTCTCGCGGGCGCGCCATTACAAGGCTTTGCCATCGCGCTATTTACCGGCATTGTAGTAGGTACGTTCTCATCTATTTGTATTGCCGCCACGTTACCCGAGCTTTTAGGGTTAAGTGCTAAAAATTACGAAGAAAAACAAGATGCAGAAACGCAAGCGTTGCTCGATATGCCCTAGCAATAAATGCTTTTAAAAATCTGCATTAAAACACTGGCGCTTAAAATAATGGTTTTAAGCGCCTTATAACGGTAAAATTAATCACATAGTTTACCGTATTGGTTATTAGCGCCTTTCATGAATAAATCCCACGTAATAGAACACCTTAAATTTGCACTTGAAGCACAATTAAACAGCGCAAAACAAGCAGCAAAAGCCGCGCACGACGCCGCAACTCACGAAGAAAGCGTTGCAGAAACGCAGTACGATACCCTAGGGCTCGAGGCCGCTTATTTAGCACAAGGCCAAGCCGAGCGCGTAAACGATTGCTACAAAAGTATTAAACAATTTGAAACTATTTTTAAAGAGCCCATTCATAATAAAGTGATTATAAGTTCACTCGTTTGCCTAGAAGATGAAAACGCCCTACAAAAATGGTTTTATTTAGGCCCAGCCGCAGGCGGGTTAACGGTTGAAGTGAAAGGGCTAACTATTCAAGTTGTTACACCCGAAGCACCGCTAGGTAAAAAACTTTTAGGAAAACAACTTGATGATGAAATAAGCCAAACCATTGCAGGCAAAAACCATGAATATGATGTGGTAGAAATTTTATAAAACACTAGTTTTATATGTAGGTCGGATAAGCGAAGCGCCATCCGAAAAACCCATATCAATACAATAAACGCTTATACTTATAAATTAATTGTCGGATGGCATGGCTTCGCCATTTATCCGACCTACGTCAATGTTGTAAATATCCTAAAATTACGCTTTATTTATCTAATGCGTAACAAATAATACAATGGATATGCAATGCAATATCGTCGTAATTATGTAAAAGGTGGGACGTACTTTTTTACAGTTAATTTGCTCGATAGGAATAAATCGTTGTTGGTTGAGCATATCGATTTATTAAGAGAGTCTATCCGTTTTGTTAAATCTCAAAAGCCATTTTATATAGATGCATGGGTTGTGCTGCCCGATCACCTTCATGCAGTTTTAACTTTACCAGATGATGATGTTGATTATTCGAGTCGCTGGCGAGAAATTAAAAAGCGATTTTCAAAATCACTCCCAAAGACAGAGTTTTTAACTCAAACACGAAAACGTAAAAATGAACGTGGAATTTGGCAGCGCCGTTTTTGGGAACATACTATTAGGGATGATAATGATTATTGGCATCATGTTAACTATGTTCATTTTAATCCGTTAAAACATGGCCTAGTTAGTCAAGTAGCTGATTGGCCTTATTTAAGTTTTCATAGAGCCGTGAAACAAGGTATTTATGCAAATAATTGGTGCGGATAAAAAATATAAATATTTCGTAGGTCGGATAAGCGAAGCGCCATCCGACAAAGCTATAGCTGCATAATACACTTTAGTTTTGTACAAAAGTTTTGGTTAAATGAAATAGTTTCGGCCTTTATTACGCTTCGGATGACATGGCTTCGCCATTTATCCGACCGACGAGTTAGCTTTTTTCACAAACTTCGCTGTTACCATCATTTCGCCAATACCATCTACTTTACAATCTAGCTCGTGATCTTTTTTATCAAGCACACGCCTTACGACCGCTTTGGTGCCAATTTTAATGACTTGTGAGCTGCCTTTAATTTTTAAATCTTTAGCTACGGTTACTTTATCGCCATCAGTAAGTAAGGTGCCGTTGGCATCTTTAACTGAAATTGCGTCTTCATCGCTTGTACTATTTGGGTTCCATTCATAGGCGCATTCAGGGCAAATAAGCAGTTGCTGGTCTTCGTAAACATATTCTGATTGGCACTGTGGGCAGGCTGGGTGTGACATTTATAACGCTCATAAAATAGTAATTTTGCGTATTTTAATCTGCATTAATAGGAAAATATAGTTAATCAATATTTTTTATCTTTACGCTAAAAATATCTCGTTTGTGTGGTTTTTAAAAAGGGCATATAAAGCAGATGTCGCCTAAGCAATTTAGGCGCTAACACTTACAGTAGGTATTTGTTAAAGCACCCATCGTATTAAGTGATACGCGCAATGCCCACTTAGTACGATGGGTGTTTCTATTTATAGTGCTGAGTATTTTATTAGGCATGTTTTTTATATTTTTGACTTAACTAGGAAAAGTCGTGTTTAAAACCTTAATAGTGGTTGATAACAACGAGCAAACACTTGCTCAATCGTTCGACAATGTGATTACGTTTAATAGTTACTTACGTGATTACCCAAAACATAATGAACCTAAAACCCGCATTATTAATTTATGCGACTCAAGCCAATACTTGAGTAAGGGTTACTATTGCTCATTGCTTGCTGAGGCCCGTAAACACCAGGTGTTACCCAGTGTTAAAACAATAAATGCGCTTCGTAGCGGTCAAGCTCCTATGTTAAATATTGGCTCTATTGATGGCGAAATTTACTTTGGTAATGCCTTAAGCGAATTACAAAGTAAAGCGGCTAAATCGGTATTTAAGCAATACCCAGCGCCTATTTTATATGTAGATGAACAAGGCTTGTTACAGCAAGGTTCGCTTAGCACTTTAAACGATGAGCAATACAGCAATTTTGTAGCAAAACTAAATACGTTTACTCAAACCCAATGGCGCATTGGTACTGTGCAGCGCCGTTTTAGATGGGATATGGCAATCCTTGTTGATCATAACGAAAAAGTACCACCGAGCGATAAAGACGCCATTGCCCGTTTTATAAAAGCAGCGGCTAAACATGGTATTAATGCGCAAGCATTAAGCTTTGAAGAAATAGACAACATAGCCCAGTTTGATGCGTTATTTATTCGCCAAACTACAGCAATTGACCATCCAACGTATCGCCTTGCTAGTAAAGCGCAAAGCCTTGGTTTAGTGGTTATTGACGATGCTGAATCTATTTTACGTTGTTGTAATAAAGTGTATTTACACGATGCGTTTAATTATCAAAAAGTGCCGAGCTTAAAAACGGTGGTAGTGGCCGATCAAGCAGCGCAAACGCTTGAGCAATTAGAAGAGGCTTTTACCTATCCGCTTGTTTTAAAAATGCCTGAAGGGTCGTTCTCAAAAGGGGTATTTAAAGTTGCAAACCGCAGTGAGCTTGAAGCTAAACTAACCGAGCTGTTTGAATATAGCGCATTGGTACTTGCACAAGAATACATGTACACAGAATACGATTGGCGAGTAGGTGTATTAAATGGCCGCGCTATTTATGCGTGTCGCTACTTGATGGCACGCAACCATTGGCAAATTTACAATCACGATGCTAAACGGTTTTTCTCTGGTGGCTTTGAAACGCTACCTACCTTTGAGTTACCAAAAGCCGTGTTAGATGCCGCTTTAAAAGCATGTAAAACTGTGGGCAAAGGCTTATATGGCGTAGATGTTAAAGAACATCAAGGCAAAGCATATGTGCTTGAAGTAAATGACAATCCAAGTATTGATCACAAAGTAGAGGACGGATATTTGGGCGACGAGCTATACATGATCATTATGGATGAATTTAAACAACGCCTAGAAGCGCGAGGCCGTGGCTAATACATGAGCAACCTTGTTATTCGAAAAGCACTTAGCAGTGATTTAAACGCGCTAATTGATGTTGAAAACGCGTGCTTTAACAACGATAAATTGAGCCCGCGTAGTTTAAAGCGTTGGTTAAGTGCTAAGCACGGTATTTTACTAATTGCAGAAAATGGCGAGCAAGTATGCGGCTATGGGCTTGTGTGGTGCCATAAAGGCACACGTTTGGCGCGTTTATATTCGCTTGCTGTAAAACCCACAATGCAAGGTAAGGGCATTGCAAAAGCACTGCTTACAAGCCTTGAAAAAGAAACGTGTGAGCGCGGGCGACTTTACTTACGATTAGAAGTAGCGGTAAATAACGAAAGTGCGATAGGGCTATACAAAAGCTTGGGTTACAGAGTGTTTGGCCAATATAGCGATTATTATGACGATCACAGTGATGCACTGCGAATGCAAAAAAATATTCGTCAAACGCGTGAACTTAAATTAGCGCGTTTAACGCCGTGGTATCAGCAAACAACAGAGTTTACCTGTGGGCCAGCGGCGTTACTAATGGCAATGGGGGCACTTGAGCCAATAACGGAGCTTAGCCAATCACATGAGCTGGCACTTTGGCGCGAAGGTACCACTATTTTTATGACCTCAGGCCATGGTGGTTGTCATCCGTTTGGTTTAGCGCTGGCGGCTTATAAACGCGGTTTTAAAAGCGAGGTCATGGTTAATACCACAGAGCCTTTGTTTTTAGATGGCGTACGCAATGAAAACAAAAAAATAGTACTAGCTACTGTTCATCAACAATTTGTAGAAGGTATTGCACAGGCAAATATACCGCTTAGCTATAAAGATGTTGAGCTTGAGCATATTGAACAGTGGTTAAGTCAAGGCTTTAGTGTGCTGTTATTAATTAGCACATACAGTTTTGATGGTAAAAAATCACCTCATTGGGTTTGCGTTACCCACCTTGATGAGCACTGCGTGTATGTTCACGACCCATTTTGTGAGCAAGGAAGCGACAAACAACTCGCAATAGATTGCCAGTACGTGCCTATAGCGCGCAGTGATTTTGGTAAAATGTCAGCATTTGGTGGCCAACGGCTAAGAACCGCAGTGGCCATTGCTAATAATTAATAGGTTTTAAGTAAAGAGTGACTTTTTTAGATTTAATTGATGTAGCCCCTTATTCGTGGGCGGCCATTGGCACCGCCGCTTTTTGCGGTGCCATAATTGGGTTAGAGCGCCAGTTACGCGGTAAACCTGTGGGTATTCGTACCTCAGCTTTAATTACGCTGGGCACGTATTTGTTTTTATCGACCGCGTTTAACTTACAAGGGGATGTAATTGATCATTCTCGCGTAGTGGGGCAAATAATTACAGGCATTGGCTTTTTAGGCGCTGGGGTAATGCTTGCAAAAGATGGCGCCGTGGTAGGGGTTACCTCTGCTGCAACCATTTGGGTGCTTGCCTCAATTGGCGTAATGATAGCCACCGATAATCTAGCTGCTGCTATTAAACTTTCAGTGCTGGTGGTTGGTATTTTATACGGTGTAGATGTACTGGAGGCAAAATTTAAAAGCTTAAGCAAAGGGGTACACACTAAAGTAAAAAATTATCAAAAACGTTACTACCGAAAAGACTTTAACGACATAGAACGCCACTAATTTAGTGGCGTTTTGTTTTATTATGACTTAAATGTACATTGTGTTTTTAAAATTATAACTGGCCTATTATTTAGCGGATAACTTTTCGATTAAAGTCTAATTATATGCGTGCTGTTAATTTACATATATCTAATCTAATATTAATAAATATATTTATGAACAAATAGTTAGTAATTTAAAAGGATTTTATGAACCGTCATTCATTCGATAAAACACAAGAGGTAAGAGCAAAAGTTCTTCAAGGAATGAGTTTAATAATAGCGCTAGTTGCGCTTGTTGTAGCTTATGTAAATATAATTATTTCGAAGGTTTACATATTAGGAGCGATAGAAGTTTTACTCGCTGTGTTTTGTTTTTACACGTATTACAAAACGTGTATATCTGCCTCAAAGGTTTGGCATAGATGGGCGGTAGCCTATGCTTATTTCTTTGTTGTATTTTTAGCTGTTTATATTTTAAAAACAGATGAGGGTATAACGCATTGGATTTGTACATTTCCCATTTTGGCGTATTTGTTATTTGGTAAAAAACACGGGTTTATAAGTAGCTTTTGCTTACTGTTAGCGTCGGTAATTCCTTTATATTCTTTCCTCAGTTTAGGTGGTGCTAATAGTTTGCACTTAATTGTTAACTTAGGCCTTTCGTATATGACTATATGGACCGTTTCGCACATTTATGAAGCGATGAGATATTCTAACCAAGAAACAATTTTAAATTTGGCACTAAGAGATCCATTAACAAAAGCGTTTAATAGACGTGCATTACAAAGCCGCTTTAGTAAACAAACAATTATTGATGAGCCTTTATGCATAGCACTAATTGATATTGATTTTTTTAAAAAGGTGAACGATAAATATGGGCACGACGCAGGTGATGCTGTTTTAACGCAACTAACTGAGTTATTTGTAGAAAAATTTAAAGAAGATAATGTATTTAGAATG
Organism: Pseudoalteromonas sp. ECSMB14103; assembly: GCF_000813065.1. Taxonomy (NCBI): domain Bacteria; kingdom Pseudomonadati; phylum Pseudomonadota; class Gammaproteobacteria; order Alteromonadales; family Pseudoalteromonadaceae; genus Pseudoalteromonas; species Pseudoalteromonas sp. ECSMB14103. The sequence goes on from NZ_JWGY01000002.1 coordinate 139,367, forward strand.
GGCGGTGAGGAATTTGTTGTTGTTATAAATGCTGATCAGCAAGCTGCTTATGACTTAGCAAAGTGTTTAATTAAAACGGTTGAAAGTCATCATTTTACTTATGAGAAAAACTGTTTAAAAATTACAATAAGTATTGGTTTGGAGGAACTGGTTACTGATTCGTCTGTTGATTTATCTAAAATACTTAAAGCAGCTGACGGTTATTTATACATAGCAAAAAATAACGGAAGAAATTGTGCTGTTTGTAGTATAAATAATTCAATATTAGGTAATTAAAAAAGCTTATTTGTTAGCCAAATAGCTTTCTTCTTACTACTTTTCTGTACTCGCTTGGCGTTTGGCTTAGCACTTTTTTAAACACGCGAGTTAAGTGGCCTTGATCGTTATAGCCAACCTCAAGTGCCACTTCTTGTATTGTTAAATTAGACGACGCCAATAACTCTTTAGCACTTTCAACCCGTAATTGCTGCCAATATTCTATAGGGCTTTGATTAGTTGCAAGCTTAAAGCGTCGTGTAAATGTACGGTAGCTCAAACTAAATTGGGCGGCTACTTCTTGTAAGTTTAACTCGCTGGCTAAATTAGTTTTAAGCCAAAACTGAATTTGCGCTATGAGTTCATCTGGGTGGCGGTCAACCGCGCCTTCAAGGTAGCGCTGATCTTCGTAGGGTTTACGTACTTCGTGTGAAAAGTTACGTTCTACGTGCTGCGCAGCGGCTTTGCCGTAGTATTGGCTAATAATATGTACGATCACATCGGCAAGGGCATTTAAGCTTGCTACCGTATACATGCGCTCAGACTGGGTTATAAAAAAGTCGGGCTTTAAGCGCACTAACGGGTAGTCATGGCTAAATTGTTTTGCGTAATGCCAATGAGTTGTTGCAGGGTGCCCATCAAGTAAACCCGCTTCTGCAACTAGGCAATTACCCGTGCCTACACCAATTATATGGCTGCCAGTTTCAAAGCTTTCTTGGAGCCATTCAACCACTTCTTTATTAGTACGTACTACAGGGCGAGGATTTCGCCATATGCCGGGGACTATAATTAAATCGTTATACGGTGCGTTAGCAGTAGTGCAATCCGGGACTATAGCAAGGCCAGTACGGTTTTTTATTGGCTCATTACTTTTAGCAATTAAATTTATACTAAGCGGTCTAAAGTCAGTTTGGTCTAAGTGGCCTTTTGCGTAGGCTTCGCCGGCTCTTAGCATTTCAATAGGCAGTGTTAAACTGGTAATAAGTAAATGCGGATACACTGTGATTGCAATATTTAACGCAGGCTTTACTGATTTTTTATGCATATGAATGCTCCGACCAGTACTTTTTGGCCTTTAATGCTGAATATTTGGCTATTAAAGCATAAAGCGGTGTGGTTAATCCAATTAAACTGTTGGCTTCTCCCATAACACGTTTTAAAGGTTAATTATGACAGCATTACCCGTAATTGTAGGCATGGGTGGTATTAACGCCGCAGGCCGTACTTCTTTTCATCAAGGTTACCGCCGTATCGTGTTAGACGCATTAAACGCACAAGATCGTAGTGAAACATTTTTAGGCCTCGCCACATTAATGAACTTGGTATGCGTTGTTGATGGTCAATTACAAGACACAAACGGCAATAATGTTGAGCAAAGCGACATAGAAGCACGCTTTGGTGAGCAAATTATTGCTGGGACGCTTATTCGTAAAATTGAAAAAGAACATTTTGATGCAGATGCAACACCTTGGCAGCAAAAAATGACATTAAAGACATCTGATGAAAACGCGATTGTATTTGAAACGCGTGCACGCGATTTACCAACCCCGGTGCCTGCCAGTTGGAAAGTACAAGAGCTTGAAGGTAAAAAGGTAAAAGTGACTATAGCGGCAGAGCTAGATGTAAAGCTTGATTCTACTCGTGATAACCCAATTAAATCGGCGGGGCAGTTTCCTACCGGGTTTGATCCATCAATTATGTATAACAGCCGTTATCAGCCACGCGGTTTGCAAGCCACCATATTTGCTGCAAACGATGCTATTAAATCAACTGGTCTTGACTGGCAACGCATAATGAATAGCGTAGAACCAGATAAAATTGGCACTTATTCAGCCTCGGTTATTGGCCAAATGGACGATAATGGATTGGGTGGTTTAGTTAAAGCCCGTCAGCAGGGCGATCGTGTTAGTACAAAGCAATTAGCACTTGGCCTAAACACGATGTCGACTGATTTTATAAATGCCTACGTTACAGGTAATGTAGGTACTACGTTTTCTACTTCGGGTGCATGTGCCACATTTTTATATAACTTACGCGCTGCAGTAAACGATATTCAAGCAGGGCGCACCCGTGTTGCGGTGGTAGCAAGTGTTGAGTGCGCTATTACACCCGAAGTAGTAGAAGGCTTTGGTAATATGAGCGCCCTTGCCAATGTTGAAGGCTTGCGCCGTTTAGATAATTTAAGCAGTGAACAAGAGCCTAATTATCGTAAAAGCAGCCGCCCATTCGGTGAAAACTGTGGTTTTACATTAGGTGAAGGCGCACAAGTAACTATTTTAATGGATGATGCATTAGCACTAGAGCTTGGTGCAGATATTATGGGCTCAGTACCGGATGTATTTGTAAATGCCGATGGTATTAAAAAATCAATCACCTCACCGGGTCCGGGTAACTACATTACAATGGCTAAATCTGCGGCATTGGCAACAAGCTTATTAGGTAAAGAGGCGTTACAAAATCGCAGCTTTATCTTAGCTCACGGTTCAAGCACACCGCAAAATAGAGTAACAGAGTCACTTATTTACCATAAAGTGGCACAAACGTTTGCCATTGATAGCTGGAAAGTGACGGCGCCAAAAGCCTATGTTGGTCATACAATTGCCCCCGCAAGTGGCGATCAGCTTGCTATTGCGCTGGGGGTATTTAGCCATAATATTATGCCGGGTATTACTACCATAGATAAAGTGGCCGACGATGTTTATGCAGATCACTTAGATATACGTAACAGCCATTACGACTGTGGTGACATGGACATCGCCTTTATAAACTCAAAAGGTTTTGGCGGTAATAACGCCACAGCTACAGTACTTAGCGCTAAAGTAACACTACAAATGCTTGCTAAGCGCCATGGTGAAAAAGCGATGAGTGATTACGCTGATAAAAACACATCCGTTGTTGCTTTGCAAAATACCTATAAAGCGCAAGCTGACCTTGGTAAGTACGAATTAGTATACCGTTTTGGTGATGGCGCCATTGACGATAACGACATTGTAATTGGCGAGGACGGAATAGAGCTTCCCGGTTTTGATAAAGCAATTTCGTTTAATACAACCAACTCCTATCAAGATATGTTTTAAGCACACATACTTGAAACCCAAGGCGCTTAATAAAGCGCCTTTTTTATATTTATGAGTTTATTAGTCTATAGTTAAATTTTGGTTAGTTATAAATATAAGCTTGCATCTTTTTATAATGTTTGTTTCTATAATAGCTACTTTGCGTTCTAGGATGGATAATCAAATGAAAAAACTCTCTATAGCTCTTTCTATATTACCTGCGTTAACTTGTGTGCCAGTAATGGCAGATTTTGTGCCAGCTGAAGTTGTTAAGGACAACTACAATAAACAAACAAATACATCTTCTCGTGTGTCACGCTTTGAAGGCTTAAATTTAAGTAGTTATGTTGTGAATGAAAGTGGTCAGGTTAGTGATATTGAAATTGTTGCATCTATCGGGCAAGACAAATACAAAAGAGAAGTTGTTGAGTATGTGTCAAAACTAAATTACAAGAGTGCTCAGGTCGATGGTAAAGCTGTGCCTAGTGCAAAGCTTATTACAGTGACTTCTCAAAACCTGCACTTGGGGTACACTAACGACAAAGCAACGCATGGCTTTTTTAATGATTATGAAACGGCAAGTAATCTAATTAATGAAAAAAAATTAGACGAAGCGCAAATTAAAATAATAGAGCTAGAACGCGACCATGCTAAAAATACCGTTGAAATAGTATTACTTTCATGGCTAAAAAGTCAGCATAGCTACTTTACCCAAGATTGGACTGGCTTTGATAAGCATATTAATAATGCATTTTTATTTAGAGATAATTTACCTGATCAGATTAAAGTGCGAGTGGTAAAAAATGCCTTGCAATGGTTTATATCTAAACAGGACTATGTGCGCGCTTATGATGCAATTGATGCCCTAGGAAATATTAAAGCCTTTGTTTTTACAGATGAAAACAAGCAGCAGTTGCTAGCTCAAGTTAATGATATTTATAAAAATTCAGGCGATATAAACCAACAAATAGCTATTGAGACAGATCAAGCTGTTATGCCTTTACTGTCTAAAAGTGAGGTTGTGCTTGAGTCAACAATGCCACTTAGCAAGGTTCAACTGCGCTGTGAAAATAAAGTGGTAAATTACAACACAAGCGCTATTGATAAAATTGTCATTTCTAAAGATGATTTACGTTGCGGGTTATTAATTAAAAGTGCGCAAGCACAAACAGTAACGCTAAAACAAAGTGGTAATGCTTTTTTGTAAAGACCAAAAAATATTTTTATTTAAAACCCCATATATAACGATGGGGTTTTTACTTTTAAGCTATATTACTTCAATTTTTTTACATACCTGAGCGTTATAAAGTTAATAATAGCTAGCAAAATGGCTACTTCATATCGGTTATTTGCTACAGCAATACCAATTAATCCCATATTCCATATGCTCGCTGCTGTCGCAGTACCTGATGTCGACTGATTATTTTTCAAAATTGCACCACCGCCTATAAATCCGATCCCGGTTATTATTCCTTGTAGCATTTTAGATTGTGCTTCAGATGAGTCTAGTACCGACATGGCTATAAGTGCATACCCACACGATGCAACTGCTACTAACGGAAATGTTCTTAGTCCAGCGCCGTCTTTACTTCGCTCTCTATCGTAGGCCATTGGCAAGGCTAGGGCGTAGGCAATACCTAAATGAATTAAGTTATCTAAGATTTCATTCCACTGTAAATCAAATTCCATTGCGATTCTCTATTAAAAAACTTAACTTACAAAAGCAATTGCCACGCCAAGTATAAAAACATTTAAAATCAATGTATTGTTTTTTATTTTAGGTTGATTTAGATCATATTTAGTAAAATGTACACATTGGTTTATCACTTTTACTTAATGTATTTACAGGTGTATTTAAATTGGTTTTACAACTTTTTACAGTCTTAATTTTATAAACGTATAGTATAAATCCATGCTTTTAGAGGATGAAACTATGAAATTATTACTAACACTATTAATAAGTGTGTACTTAAGTGGTTGCACGGTGGCCGGAGTTTTAATAGATGGGCATGCTCAAAATAACGAAAAATTAAATCAAAATATGAATAGCAAAGCTCGTTCAGACCCTTACAAAGATCCATTTAAACCCATTCCAAAAGATAGAGAAGGGTTTTCTTTTACAAAGTTAGGTTTAAAAATTGATTCTGCATTGATCAACTTTGTCAGTTTGGAGAATGATCAACAACGCCAAGTGTGTAGGAAGGTGAGTAAAAGTTTAAAGGAGTGCGTAGAACTAAATAAGCCAGAACTACACACTAACGAGACTACGCAGTTAAAAACTGACTATGAAATAATAAGTGTTGGTCAATAAAACTACTTATAAAGAAATAACTGTGATCGTAACCTTCTTGCATTTCCAGCGTTAACGGGTAACTCTTATCGTGAGCGATAGCCACTAGGTTTTGTGGTTTAAGTTGCTCCTCTAAAAAGCCATCGGCATCACCCTGCGATACTAGCATAGGTAGGTAATCGTCCTGCTTTGCTAGTTTCATAAGCTCGCAGGTATCGTATTGTGCCCAAAGTGATTTATTGTCACCTAAATAACCAGTAAACGCTTTTGTGCCCCATGGGCAATTTATTGGGTTAACGATTGGGCTAAACGCAGAGGTACTTACATAGGCTTGTGGGTTTTTAAGAGCAACCATCAAAGCACCGTGCCCACCCATAGAATGACCACTAATAGCTTTGGTACTTGTTACCGGAAAATGCTGTTCAATAAGTGCTGGTAGCTCATCAACTACATAGTCGTACATATTAAAATGTGTATTGTAGGGTGCTTGGGTTGCATTAACATAAAAACCAGCACCTTGAGCAAAGTCATAGTTATCATCATTGGGTACGTTATCGCCACGCGGGCTTGTATCGGGTGCCACTATTGCAATACCCAGCTCAGCAGCTTTTTTAAACGCGCCCGCTTTTTGCATAAAGTTTTCGTCGGTACAGGTTAAACCCGATAGCCAATAAAGCACAGGGACTTTGTTTGTTTCACTTGCACCTGGTGGTAAAAATACCGCAAAACGCATTGTGCAATGGGTACTTGTTGCAGCGTGAGTGTATTGCTTATGCCAACCACCGGCTACTTTTGTACTTGAGATATTCTCTAACATAAAAATCCTTAAAAGCCGCAAACGTTCAAATTTTACGGCTTTTTATCAAGTCGTTTACTACGTGCTTTTTAGTAATGAATTACAGTACGAATACTTTTGCCTTCGTGCATTAAATCAAATGCATCGTTGATTTCTTCAAGGCTCATTGTATGAGTAATAAAGTCGTTTAAGGCAAATTCGCCTGCCATATAGCGCTCAACTATTTCAGGAAGTTGCGAGCGGCCTTTAACGCCACCAAATGCACTGCCACGCCATACACGGCCAGTAACAAGCTGGAAAGGACGAGTTGAAATTTCTTGGCCAGCACCGGCTACACCAATAATTACCGATTCCCCCCAGCCTTTATGGCAACATTCAAGGGCAGAGCGCATTACATCAACGTTACCAATACATTCAAATGAGTAATCAACGCCGCCGTCAGTCATTTCAACAATTACTTCTTGAATTGGCTTGTCGAAATCTTTAGGGTTTATTAAATCGGTTGCGCCAAGTTTAGTGGCAAGGTCAAATTTACTGGTGTTAATGTCTACACCAATAATACGACTCGCGCCCGCCATTTTTGCACCAATAATGGCTGATAAACCAATGCCGCCAAGGCCGAATATCGCAACTGTATCGCCTTCTTTTACTTTAGCAGTGTTAGTCACAGCACCCATACCGGTTGTAACACCACACCCTAATAAACAAATTTCTTCTAAAGAGGCTTCTTTGTTTACTTTGGCGAGTGAAATTTCTGGAAGTACTGTGTACTCAGAAAATGTAGACGTACCCATGTAGTGGTAAATTGGTTTGCCGCCTTTAAAAAAGCGTGTTGTGCCGTCTGGCATTAAGCCTTTACCTTGTGTTTCGCGTACGGCTGAACAAAGGTTAGTTTTGCCAGATGTACACATTTTACATTCGCCACATTCAGCGGTATAAAGTGGAATTACATGATCCCCCACTTCAACACTTGTTACACCTTCGCCAACGGCATAAACAACGCCTGCGCCTTCGTGGCCTAAAATAGCTGGGAATATACCTTCTGGATCTTCACCTGATAACGTAAATGCATCGGTATGACAAACACCAGTAGCAGTAATTTTCACCATTACTTCGCCTTTTTTAGGCATCATTACATCAACTTCTTCAACGCTTAAAGGTTGGTTAGGCCCCCAAGCAATCGCCGCTTTTGATTTAATAAAATCAGACATGTGTTTATCCTTAGTAGTGTTATTTAATATCAATTGTAGACCCAATTTGTTTGGGTAATAGGACTATTGTATTTGTTTCTCATATAATGATAATCTCTTATTTATTAAAACACTTTTACAGTATGGTAATAATGGCGCGTTGGGATGGGATTGACGAATTTATTGCAGTCGGTGAGGAAGGAAGCTTTACTGCTGCAGCTAGGATACTGGGCCTTTCGGTTGCCCATATTAGCCGTCATGTAACAGCCCTTGAGCAACGTTTAAATACCCAGCTTTTAACGCGTACCACACGAAAAGTTGTTCTTACCAAAGAAGGTGAGGTTTTTTTACACCAAATAAAACACTTACAACATGCAATGGACGATGCTACGCAGGGCCTTGCATCACATCAAACAACCCCTAAAGGAAAAATTAAACTAACAGCCCCGGTAATGTTCGGCGAAACCTTTATTATGCCTATTGTGCACAATTTTATGCACGATCACCCCGATGTTGAAGTTATTGCAAACCTAAGTAACGAACAAGAAGATTTACTTGAAGGCGGGTTTGATTTAGCAATCAGGTTAGGCCATTTAAAAGATTCGAGCTTAAAAGCGCGAAGGTTAAGTGATCGGCGCTTTATTATGTGTGCATCGCCTTCTTATTTAAGGCGCTTTGGTGAGCCACATACCTTAGGTGAGCTACATAACCACCAGTGTTTAGTAGGGAATAGTAGTTATTGGCGTGTAAACGAAAATGAGCGTGAAAAACACATTAAAATTGCTGGCAGATTACATTGCAACAGTGGTTGGGCACTTGTTGATGGCGCTAAAAAAGGCTTAGGTATTGTGCAACTTCCTGATTACTACATAGATAATGAGCTTAATAGTGGTGAGTTAGTGCCTATTTTAACGTCTTACCAACCCAAGCAAGAAGGTGTGTGGGGGGTTTATCCACCACGTCAGTTTGTAGCTACCAATGTACGTGTATTACTCGACTATTTAGTTGCTGGCCTTAAAGAATAAATTGCTATAAGTGAATTGCTGAAAAATCAGCCAAGTATCAGATTTATAAATTATTTCTTACATTTATGGTCATATTCAATTCATCTTAGTTCGTGCTACTATAGCCACACACTTTTAGCATAAATGTTTTAAATTATATGTTTCAACCGGTTAGCTTATTTATAGGACTTAGATACAGCCGCTCCTCAAAAGGGAATGCGTTTATATCGTTTATTTCTTTTTTTTCTATTGCCGGCATTGCTATCGGTTTAATGGCTTTATTTACCGTAAGCAGTGTAATGAATGGTTTTGAGCATAGCTTAAAAACTAATATGCTTGGCCTTATTCCGCACATTGAGGTTAAATCTGATCAGCACACCCCAGAGCAAATAACGAGTTTAAAGGCAGATCTCACTAAATCTTCATATGTGAAACATGTTAATTTGTATCGCCAAGGCGAAGCTATTTTGCAAACCAATAAAGATCTTCACGGTGTATTACTGCAAGGTTTATATGACAATAACGGTGCGTTATACAAAGTTACTGAGAAAATAGTACAAGGCAATTGGCAAACAGTACTTAATAGTAATTATAACATTGCTATAAGCCGCTATTTGAGTCGGAAGTTAGGTGTTAGTTTAGGTGATAAACTTCGTGTGATCATGCCAAATGCATCTACTTATACTCCTTTGGGGCGTGTGCCTAGCCAGCGTTTATTTAAAGTTGCAGCAATATACGAAACGGGCTCTGAAATAGACATGGCACTCGCTTTCACAAGTGGGCCATCGCTTCAGCGTGTTTTAAAGTTAAATAAAAATGTTGCCCCAAATTTAAGTGTGTCACTTTTTGAACCCTTTGAATTGGACCAATTTACGGACGCAAGCCAACTTATATTAAAAGGTTACAACTATTCAGATTGGCGAAGCAGCCAAGGCACGTTATTTGCCGCAGTAGCAATGGAAAAGCGGATCATGTCCATGTTACTTGCACTTATTGTGCTGGTGGCTGTGTTTAATATTGTATCTGCCTTAACAATGATGGTGAGTGAAAAACAAGGGGAAGTTGCGATACTTCAAACACTTGGGCTTACACCATCGCAGGTGCAAAAAGTATTTATGGTTCAAGGTCTTTACAATGGCGTTATTGGAACATTAATTGGCGCTTTTTTTGGGGTGCTACTGAGTTTATACATAAATGAGCTTCTTGAATTAGTTGGCCTGAGTCTACTTGCTGGCATTGAACTACCTGTGAAATTTGATGTGCTTAGTTTAGTAATAATTGCGTTTGCCAGTATTGCTATGAGCTTTTTAGCTACCTTATATCCTGCGCGCAAAGCCGCAAAAGTAAAACCAGCAGAGGTGTTGCGTTATGAATAATTTAGTAATTAGTTGTGAAAATTTAAGCAAAGTATACCAAGATGGCAACAACCAAGTTGAAGTGCTAAAAGGCGTAGATTTAGCGCTACAGCAAGGTGAAATGCTCGCTATTGTAGGTAGTTCTGGTTCTGGTAAAAGTACGCTTTTGCATATACTCGGAACGCTTGATACTGCCACTGCAGGTATTGCTAAAATTAAAAATCAAGAAGTTGCTAAGTTATCTCGTACTGAACAAGCGGCTTTTAGAAACCAAAATTTAGGTTTTATTTATCAGTTTCACCATTTATTGATGGAGTTTAGTGCTGTAGAAAATGTAGCAATGCCTTTGTTAATAAAAGGCTTAACGGCAAAAGAAGCAAAAGTACAGGCGCTCGACATGCTTGAAAAAGTGGGCCTTGCACATCGAAGTGATCATAAACCTTCTGCACTTTCAGGAGGAGAACGTCAACGTGTTGCTATTGCCCGTGCTTTGGTTACTAAACCTGCGTTGGTTCTTGCTGATGAGCCAACAGGTAATTTAGACAAGCAAAATGCGATTAAAATTTATGATTTAATAAATGAGCTAAACCAGAGTTTAAACACGAGCTTTGTAGTGGTAACTCATGATTTAGAGCTTGCTGATAAACTAGGTAAAATAGCTTACTTAGATGACGGTAAACTATCGGTAAAAGAGTCACAATATGTTGCTTAGTGCATTTTTAAGTAAACGTTTTAGAGCATACTCAGGTCATAAAGACGAAAAAAACGGGTTTGTTAGTTTTATAGCTAAAGCGTCTACTATAGGTATTTTATTGGGGGTCGCTGTTTTAATTGTTGCCCTTTCAGTAATTAATGGCTTTGAACAACAATTAGTCCATCGTTTACTAAGCGTAGTACCTCAGGTTGAATATGTTGCACCAAGCAGACCTATTGCTAATTGGCAGCTAAAAGTAGCTAATATAGAAAGTCAGCCGCATGTAACGGGAGCAGCCCCATTTATCGCGGTTAATGGTATGGCGCAGTATAAAAGCCAATTAAAAGCGGTCGAAATACGCGGTGTTAGCCCTTCTTATGAGGGCAATGTTTCTGCAGTTAACCAGTTTGGAACAGGTAAATTAGTGAGCCAATTATCCTCTGAAGAGGTTATTTTAGGCCAACAAATAGTAAAGCAACTTGACGCAAAAGTGGGCGACACTATTACTTTGCTAATTCCTCAGGTTGGGCAAGCAGGTGGTCAGTTATTAGCACCTAAACGCGTTACCCTGAGCCTTGCAGGTGTTATTGAAATGGGCGGCCCAATTGATAGTACGGCTGCTTATATACATTTGAGCAAAGCGCAGCAAACACTTGGCTACGACGAAACCCAAGTTACAGGTTTAAGGTTAAGTGTTGATGATGTGTTTTCAGCGCATCAAATAGCGCTTAATGTAGGGCAAACCATTAGCGATTATGTCTATATTTCTAGTTGGTTTAGAACACAAGGTAGCTTATATCAAGATATACAAATGGTTCGTACCATTGTTTATATTGTTGTGTTTTTAATTATTGCTGTTGCGAGTTTTAATATTGTGTCTTCTCTTGTCATGGAAGTGCGTGAAAAAGAAGGCAATATCGCAATTTTAAAAACAATGGGCGCTAAAGACAGCACTATTTTAGCAACCTTTGTAATGCAGGGATTAACGCAAGCGTTTGTGGGGGTCTTACTTGGCTCGTTCATAGGTGTTGTATTAGCACTAAACATAAGTGAATTATTTGCTTGGCTGAGCCAGCTAATGGGTGCTAATCCGCTTGAAGGGGTTTATTTTATAGAATTTTTACCTAGTAAGCTTGTGCTCGAAGACATCGGCATTACAGTAATTGCAACATTCGTACTTGCTATTTTTGCGACTATTTATCCCGCATGGCAGGCTACGCGAGTCGATCCGGCAAAGGTGCTGGGTAATTAACCTTACTAAAACAATAGGGACGGGTTTGTAAAGCTGCTAAACTACGCGCTCAATTAATAGTGGGCGCTATTGCTTATCTATTTAAAACCTTACTCAGGAAATCACTTTGACAAATAACGATATTTTACGCCGTCTTCGCTATACCTTTAATTTAACAGATACTGCCATGGTTGGCATTTTTGCTGCGGCAGAGGCTACAGTAACAACAGAGCAAGTCATTGCGTGGTTAGCAAAAGAGGGCGAGCAAGAGTTTGTTAAAATTTCAGACACTGAGTTTGCAACCTTTTTGAACGGGTTTATTAATACCAAACGAGGTAAACGCGAGGGTGTACAGCCAATACCAGAGAGTAAGCTCAATAATAATATTATCTTTATGAAGTTACGCATTGCTTTAAACATGAAGGCTGAAGATGTAATAGCCACGCTTGCATTGGTTGATTTTGATTTAAGCAAACACGAATTAAGTGCGTTTTCTCGTAAAGTAGACAACAAGCATTACCGAGTGTGTAACGATCAAATACTGCGTTTATTCTTAACAGGCGTTCAGCAGCAATACCGCCCTGAGTAATTACTAATAAATATTTTGTCCAAAAACGTTGTAATAACCAACGTTTTTTAGACAGTCATCTTTAAGTGTTTACTAAGATTGTAATTAATCTAACTTAGCGATAATATTTAAAGGCTAACTTTTCTAGACCAATTTAAATGGCTTAAAAAGCAACCATCACATAAATACAAAAATAGCGGCTTTTAAGCACATTATTTCAAGCCAACGAAAGTATAAAAGGAATTTAAAATGCAATTAATACCCGCAACATTTTATTTTCCGCCTGACAAAGAAAAAGATTTTCAGTATCAACTTAATAAAAGCACCGTTCACTTTGCTAATATAGCCTTGTATTTAGCTGCTTTATTTTTAACGATTTTGGTTATTCTTTCGTGGTTGAATGATGAACAATCTATATCCTCTGTTATTAATATTCTTAGGCTTTCGATGGTTTGTTTGTCGTTTGTATTGGTTTATGTAAACAATAAATTAAAGGCAAAATACTTACATTATCGTTGCTTTGCTTATGGCATTTTATTTTGTGTTTTATTTGGGTATTTATTTTGGTCCTTTGTTGGGTTGTATGGTTATTTAAACGAGGGAGGGCCTATGCTTGTAGTGGCTTCCTTTTCTGCAATACCCATGCTTCATTTAGGCCATAAACTTATTTTATGGACAATTACGGGGCTAAGCCTTTTAAGTGTTCATTTGTTTTCATCCACGCCAATAATATGGAGTCTTTACTTTTACATTAGTATCGTAATTGTGATGGCGTGTATTCAATATCAACTTGATATACTTTTACGTAAACAATATGAAGCAGAGCTATCAGAAACACAAAAAGCGAATATAGATCAGCTAACAGGGTTGCATAATAGACACAGTTTTGACTCAGAATGTAAACGCTTAATGAGTCAAATAAAGCCATCTCAGTCGCTAGCGCTTGCTATGGTTGATATCGATGACTTTAAAAAATATAACGATAATTACGGTCATTTAGATGGCGATAACATACTCATTGATGTTGCGAGCCGATTAAAAAAACTCCAGGCAGATATCGTTGTTAGATTTGGCGGCGAAGAGTTCATTTTAGTTAAAATTTTAGATCAAAATAATGTAAACTGGCTTGATGATTTACCCAATCGTTTTGCTACAGATACGATAAGTCACGAATACTCAACATTTAAACGTGTAACTGTTTCTGCTGGCGTTGTCGTAGCTGATTTTTCCGCCCTTTGTCCAGAAATGAAAGCATTGCTATCTGTAGCCGATAAAGCGATGTACAAAGCAAAAAATACAGGTAAAAATAAAGTAATTAAAGATTACATATAAAAATGGCCCAACATATATATTGTGTCATGCTGGGCAAGTTTATATTATGAAAATAATTTACTTGATAATACTTCTTGCATTTGTTCTCGCATTTTGAACTTTTGTAGTTTGCCTGTCACTGTCATAGGGTAACTTTCTACAAAGCGAATATACCGAGGCATTTTAAAGTAGGCTAACTTGTCTTTTAAAAATGCACGAATTGCCTGTTCATCGAGTGTTGTATCTTCTTTTGGTTGGATCCACGCACACACTTCTTCACCGTATTTTTCATCGCTGATACCAAATACAGCGGCGTCTTGTATGCCTGGATAAGTATAAAGCACCTCTTCAATTTCTCGAGGGTAAACGTTTTCTCCACCACGGATAATCATGTCTTTAATTCGTCCAACAATACTCACAAACCCTTCGCTATCCATAACACCTAAATCGCCTGAATGAAGCCAGCCGTCACTATCTATTGTGGCTTTTGTTTTTTCTTCGTCATTCCAATAGCAGCGCATTATTCCTACACCTTTGGAGCATACTTCACCGGGTAAACCTATTTTTTGAATGTTACCCAGTTCATCAATAATTTTTACCTCAGTATGTGCAAGGGCGCGGCCAACGGTTGTTACTTGGCGCTCTATTGATGAATCAGTTTCGGTTATATTATTGATTGGGCTGCATTCAGTTTGCCCATAGGCAATTAAAACCTGATGCATATTCATTTGTGTTTGAACTTTTCGCATGACTTGTTCGGGGCAAGTAGAGCCTGCCATAACGCCAGTTCTGAGTGACCTTAAGTCATATTCACTAAAGGTACTGAGCTCAAGTTGACTAATAAACATAGTGGGAACACCGTGCAATGCTGTACAGCCTTCTTGTTCAATTACATCAAGCGTTGTTTTGGCGTCAAACGAATCACTCGGATAAATGGCTGCGGCGCCTTTTGTAACGCATAACAGACTACCTAAAACCATACCAAAGCAATGATATAAAGGAACTGGAATACAAAGCTTGTCGTGCTCAGTAAAGTGCATAGAGTCGCTAACAAAAAGCGCGTTATTTAATATGTTTTTATGGGTGAGTGTAGCGCCTTTTGGGTTACCTGTTGTGCCTGAGGTAAATTGTATATTTATGTCCTGTTCGGCATTTAAATTTGCAGCAATAGCATTAAGTTCAAGCTCATGAGTTGGCGTTGCCATACGCATAATATCGGAAAACGAAAACATGCCAGCGCTTACATTATCACCAATACGAATTACATTCTTAAGATTGGGTAGAGCTTTAGCTGAAAGCTTGCCACTGTCACAATGTTTAAGTTCTGGCGCTAGACTATTTAGCATTTCTATATAGTTGCTGCCTTTAAATTGTGAAGCGGTAATGAGTGTTGAACATTCAACGCTATTTAATGCATATTGAAGTTCATTTGGCCGATAGGCTGGGTTAATGCAAACCATAATGGCACCAATCTTTGCGGTAGCGAATTGAGTTAAGCACCACTGTATATTATTAGGTGACCATATTCCGACCCGATCGCCTGGCTTAACACCGATGGCTAATAGCCCCATAGCGAGTTGATTCACTTCTTTTTGAAATTCTTTGTAGGTTAAACGAATGTTTTGATGATTGACCACTACCGCAAGCGAGTTAGGGTTTTTGTCGACAATGAAGTCGAAGTAGGCACCAATGGTTTTATTGGTTAAAGCTGTATTTTGTGAGCCTTTAAAATAGCTTTTAGGCAACGGTAATGAATTTATTACTTCTACTTCTTTAACCGTTTTATGTTGTGTGTGCATGTGTTTCTCCGTGTCGATGTGTGTGTATTACATAAACTAGGAACTAAATAAACACACATTGTCGACAAAAAGAAGGGTGGTTAGACTAATGTATTATAAGTAAAGATATAGCCAGTAAAATAGTAGCAATAAAAAACGCGCCATATTGGCGCGTTCATAATTTAAAAAACTTTAAACGTTTTAAATTACATTTCGTCACTACGATACGTTTTTTTCATTATGTATACGTAGGCGTTCACAAATGCATTTTCTTGGTACTTTTTAAGGCCTGTTTCCTCAAATGCTATTGGGATAGGGTTACGCTTAACTTGCTCTTTAATCTCTGTAGTTGAGAATACGCGAACATCAAGGTTTTCAATGAGCTGAATAGCGGTTTCCATTTTAAAGCCTTTCGCACTGCCGGCAAATTTACCTTTTGGTTGGCGTTCGCGAATGGCAACAGAGTCAATTTGGTAATCTTGCATTAGCTTTGCAAAATCAAATTGAAATTTGCGCATTATTTCAGTGTCGTTACCATTACCTAAGGTAAAACGTGTTTGACGCACATCGCGAATATCAAAAACGTCGTTATCTTTACTTAAAATACAAAGTAGTACGTCACTACCGGTAATTTCTACACCACATGTTCTCATTGCTGTTCTCTAATAAAACTTAATTATTGCGTATTATACGCAACATCGAATAAATTGCGAGAATAAGCAATAAGGTGAATTCTTACTATGCATTTCTCAAAATTGTCATCGTTTTTATTTATATTTACAAACTTACGCAAAATAACATTGATTACAGCGCCTTTAAACTTGTAATTGTTTCTCGCTCACGCGACAATATATTTTTGTAGTTGAGCAGACTCAGCATCTACATCAGCCTGTTAGGCGAAAAATAGTCAATGCTTATTCGTAAGAGTGTTGTCGAGTCATTCTCATTTAATTTTATTTAAAGTACACGTGATACATTGTAGGTGTCACCACTGTATGTAAGGATTTATAATGCCAGTTATTACCCTTCCTGACGGCAGTCAGCGTAGTTTTGAAAACCCTGTAAGTACCCTTGATGTTGCAAACGATATTGGTCCAGGCCTAGCTAAAGCAACCATTGCTGGTCGTGTTAATGGCGACCGTGTTGATGCATGTGACCTAATTAATGATGATGCACGCCTTGAGATCATCACAGCAAAAGATGAAGACGGACTTGAGATTATTCGTCACTCGTGTGCTCACTTAATAGGTCATGCGGTTAAGCAACTTTTCCCTGAAGCAAAAATGGCTATTGGTCCAACTATTGATAACGGTTTTTACTACGATATCGATATGGAACATTCTTTGTCACAAGATGACTTAGATGCCATTGAAAAGCGTATGTTGCAACTTGCAAAAACAAACTACGACGTAGTGAAAAAAACAGTAAGCTGGCAAGAAGCTCGCGATACGTTTGAAGCGCGTGGAGAAACATACAAAATGGAAATTTTGGACGAAAACATTGCAAAAGATGATCGCCCAGGATTATACCACCACGAAGAATACGTAGACATGTGTCGTGGTCCTCATGTACCTAACATGAAATTCTGCCAAAACTTCAAAATAATGAAAGTAGCAGGTGCGTACTGGCGTGGTGATTCAGAAAACAAAATGCTACAGCGTATTTACGGCACAGCGTGGGGTGATAAAAAGCAACTTAAAGCGTACCTTAAACGCTTAGAAGAGGCTGAAAAGCGTGATCATCGCCGTATTGGTAAGGCTCTAGACTTATGGCACTGGCAAGAAGAAGCGCCAGGTATGGTATTTTGGCATAACGATGGTTGGAGCATTTACCGCGAGCTTGAAGAATTTGTCCGTGAAAAACTGCGTGAGTACAGCTACGAAGAGGTTAAAGGTCCAATGATGATGGACCGCTCGCTATGGGAAAAATCTGGTCACTGGGAAAAATACTCAGACGCCATGTTCACCACAGAGTCTGAAAAGCGCGAATACGCTATTAAACCAATGAACTGCCCGGGTCACGTGCAAATTTTTAACCAAGGTTTAAAATCGTACCGTGATTTACCACTGCGTATGGCCGAGTTTGGTTGTTGTCACCGTAACGAACCATCAGGCGCTTTACACGGCTTAATGCGTGTACGTGGCTTTACACAAGATGATGCTCACGTGTTCTGTACAGAAGAGCAAGTAATGGACGAAGTTTCAGCGTGTATTAAGATGGTTTATGATACCTATGAGACATTCGGTTTTGACAAAATTGTAGTTAAGCTTTCTACGCGTCCTGAAAAACGTATCGGTGACGATGAAATTTGGGACAAAGCAGAGGTTGCATTAGCTGATGCACTTAAGGCAAACGACATTGAATTTGATTACCTACCAGGTGAAGGTGCCTTTTACGGACCTAAAATTGAATTTACTTTGTACGATTGTTTAGACAGAGCGTGGCAATGTGGTACAGTGCAACTAGATTTTGCACTTCCGGGTCGTTTAGGCGCTACTTATGTAGCAGAAAACAACGAGCGACGCACTCCAGTTATGATACACCGTGCTATTTTAGGCTCAATTGAGCGCTTTATCGGTATTTTAACTGAAGAATACGCTGGTTTATTCCCAACGTGGCTTGCTCCAAAGCAAGTGGTAATCATGAATATTACCGATAAACAAGCAGATTACGTGCACGAAATTGTACAAAAATTAAATAAACTTGGAATTAGAGCTGCTGCTGACTTGAGAAATGAGAAGATTGGCTTTAAAATCCGTGAGCATACATTAAAGCGTATACCTTACTTACTGGTTGTTGGCGACAAAGAAGTTGAACAACAAGAAGTAGCGGTTCGTACGCGAACAGGTGAAGACCTGGGTAAATTTAATGTCGATGACTTTGTAGCTAAAATAAGCGAAGAGATTAAAAATCGACAGTAAAAATCGAGCGTGTAGGGCTGTAACTAAAAGTCATCTACACGCTTATATTATTGATATTCTTGGAGGAACGTACCATTAGAGGCGGCAAGAAAGGGCAACAAACAGCTCAAAAAAATCGTATTAACGAAGAAATTACAGCTCAAGAAGTTCGTTTAATCGACATCGACGGCGAACAAGCTGGCATTCAGTCATTAAAAGACGCACAAGCTATGGCTGATGCAGCGGGTGTTGATCTTGTAGAGATTAGCCCAAACGCTGAGCCGCCTGTTTGTAAGGTTATGGACTACGGTAAGTTCATCTTTGAAAAAAGCAAAGAACTGAAAGAGCAGAAGAAGAAGCAAAAGCAAATCCAGATTAAAGAAATCAAATTCCGTCCTGGTACGGATGAAGGTGATTATCAGGTTAAGCTTCGCAACTTACGTAAGTTCTTAGAAGCTGGCGATAAAGCTAAAATTACCATCCGCTTCCGTGGCCGTGAAATGGCTCACCAAGAAATTGGCATCGAACTATTAAACCGCGTTAAAGGTGATTTAGAAGATTTAGCAGTCGTTGAGTCTTTCCCAAATCGCGTTGAAGGCCGTCAAATGGTTATGATGATGGCACCTATTGCTAAAAAGTAATTTTTAAGTAATAATGCGCACCGAATTTAGCTCAGGTCTGCAAGCAATATGCAAATATTCACCTGAGTTAACCGGTTTTAAAGTAAAGTTGCAACATTTTATGTTGGGCTTTCACCGGAACATGGCAGTAAGTTAGGCCTAAAAGTGGAGCTATAGAAATATACCTCACGCCTGCTTACTAATTTAAAGGCAATACAATTGGAGTTATTGCAATGGCTTATAAGCTAAAAAGTCACAGTGGCGCTGCTAAGCGTTTCAAAAAGACTGCTTCTGGCGGTTTCAAGCGTAAACAAGCGCATCTTCGTCATATTCTGACTAAGAAAACTTCTAAGCGTAAGTTACACCTACGTCCTAAGATGATGGTTCATAAAAATGACCATGGTCTAGTTTCACGTATGTTACCGTTCGCTTAATAGGGGTTTTTAGAAATGGCAAGAGTTAAACGCGGCGTTGTCGCACGTGCACGTCACAAAAAAGTTTTAAAACAAGCAAAAGGTTACTACGGAGCACGTTCACGTGTTTACCGCGTAGCTTTCCAGGCTGTTACTAAAGCGGGTCAATACGCTTACCGTGACCGTCGTGCGAAGAAACGTACTTTCCGTCAATTATGGATTGCACGTATCAATGCTGCTTCACGTCAAAATGGTCTGTCTTACAGCCGTTTTATCAATGGTCTTAAAAAGACTTCTGTAGAAATCGATCGTAAGATCCTTGCAGATATCGCTGTTTACGACCAAGTTGCATTCGCAGCGCTTGTAGAAAAAGCTAAAGAAGGCCTAGCCGCTTAAGCTTTTTTATAAGAACTGAAAAGGAGCCCATTGGCTCCTTTTTTTGTGCCTAAAATTTGCTTTGAAAACCCCACCACATAAAAGCTACTCTAAGTTCCCGAGTAAGATAAGCTGTTATTAATTTAAAGACCCAGCTGTATTTAATTGGATGCTAATTGTGCTGAAATACTAATAAAGCATTTTTGATCCATTATTAACTTACCTTAGGCTGTGTTTTTTGTTGAACTACCGCAGTTTTTTCGTAACGATCAGTTAAGTTGTTATAATTTGGTCATTAAAGCGTTTTTTTGAGAATAATATGTTAGCCAGCTTACTCTTTTTATCTGCAAGTATGACTTACGACAGCCATTTACCACCTTTGCTACCTTGGCAAGGACAAAGCTTATCGCTGATACAACAGGCAGGTCCTCTGACAACGGATTTTGAACTTTCAGATGGTTATATATCTCCTGACTACAAAAACACAATGGCTTTTGTAGAGCGTTTAGTTGCTGCAAACCCAACTCAATTCAAATCGCAAATAATTGGTTATAGTAATAGTAAGCGCGCTATTAAAATGGTTGTAGCGAGTGAGCAAGGTTTTTTTGATGCAGATCAGCTTGCTAATAGCACCAAGCCTACAGTGCTTGTTCAAGCGGGAATTCATGCTGGCGAGATTGACGGTAAAGACGCCATGTTTATGTTGTTACGCGATATAGCGACAGGCAAACGCAGGGATATTTTAAAGAAAGTAAATATTTTGTTTATCCCAATTTTAAACGTTGACGGACATGAAAGAAGCGGCCACTTCAACCGTATTAATCAACGCGGCCCAAGTAAAATGGGTTTTAGAACTAATGCAAATAATTTAAATTTAAACCGTGACTTTACAAAACTTGATACACCCGAAGTTAAAAGTGTTTTGAAGGTTATTAATGACTATAACCCAAATCTGTATGTTGATGTGCACGTTACTGACGGTGCAGATTATCAATACGATGTCACCTATGGGTATAACCCGGTTTTTGCGAGCGAATCACCTGCTATATCAGCTGCGCTAGACCAATACTTCAAACCTGTAATAGATGAAAAGTTAGCATCGCAAGGCCATATACCTGGACCACTTGTATTTGTTATGAATAAGCGAAACTTTAAAGAAGGGCTTGCAGGTTGGGTTGCTACACCACGGTTTTCAAATGGTTGGGGCGACTTAAAGTCTTTACCTACAATTTTAGTCGAAAACCATTCCCTGAAACCCTATAAGCAACGTGTATTAGGAACTTATGTATTTATTGATGGTGCAATTGATGCCTTATCAAATCACAGCCATGAACTAGCTAATGCAGTAAAAAAAGAACAGGCATTTGTGCCAAAAGAGCTTATTGTTCAACGAGGGTATAGTAAAACCCCTGTTGAAATTGAATTCAAAGGTATTCGTTATACCTCAAAAATGAGTACGTTATCAGGTCAAACAGAAGTTCAATATATTGGCGAGAAAGAATCATATACAAACCTCCCTGTATATTGGCAAAAAGACGTACAAAAGCGTGTTGAAGTGCCTAAGGCATTTTTTATACCACCTGTTTACACGGATTTAATTGAGAAGTTATCGCTTCATGGTGTGTCTGTGAACAAATTAGTTGGTGAAAATACACAACCATTAAAACAGGCCAAAATAGATAAGTACTCTTTTGCTAAGTCACCGTTTGAAGGACGATTTAGAGTAACGGCTAATTTTGATTATAAGCCTGCTATTAATGTAAATTTAGACGGTTGGTTTGAAGTTACAACTCAACAAAAGGCAGGAGAATTAGCTGTTCATTTGCTGCACCCGGAGGCACCGGATTCATTTTTTGCATGGGGTGAGTTTAATACTGTTTTTCAACGAACAGAATACATGGAAAACTACGCACTAATCCCGTTTGCCCGTCAAATGCTAAAAGATAATCCAAAACTTGCATTAGCATTTGATAAAAAGCTAAAAAATGATAAGTCATTCACTAATGATGCTAATGCTCGCTTAAACTGGTTGTATGAGCATAGCCCGTTTTATGACCAAGCTTATTTAAAGTATCCAATACTTATGTCGTTTGAAGAAGAAATAGCAATACCAGAACAAAAAGATAAAGAAATATAGCGATGAAAATTATAACAATACCAGTGACACCTTTTGCACAAAATTGCAGAATAATAGCTTGCGAAAGTACTCAAGAAGCAATCGTTGTTGACCCCGGTGGTGACAGCGATAAGATAATAGCTACTTTAACGAGTAATAGTTTAACCTTAAAAGCTGTTTGGTTAACCCATGGGCACTTAGACCATGTTGGTGCAGCTGACGTGCTTCGTAGGCAGTTTGATATTAAAATTATTGGCCCGCACAAGGATGAACGTTTTTGGTTTGATAATTTACCAATGCAAGCTCAAATGTTTGGTTTTCCTCCTATTGATCCTTTTTACCCAGATGAGTGGCTATCGCATGGTGACACTTTGAGCCTAGGTAAATTAAAATTCGATGTAATGCATTGCCCAGGTCATACGCCAGGACATATTGTATTTTATGAACAAGATAATAAATGCGTAATTGTTGGTGACGTTATATTTAAAGGCTCTGTGGGTCGAACCGACTTTCCACAAGGCAATAGTCAACAACTTATAGAATCTATTAAGGCTAATATATTAACCTTGCCGGCGCAGACTGCGATTTTGTCGGGGCATGGCAGTGAAACAACAGTAGAGCATGAAATTAAAACGAACCCTTTTGTGAGTGGGCAGTACGGATAGTGAATTAAATGTATTAATTATGAATAATTTATACATAGAAAAACTAAAAATAAGCAGATTGTTTTTTAAAATGGTTGTATAATTTAACCAGTTTATTTGATAAATAAGAAATAAAATGTCTCTAAATCACGTAGATCGCCAAATTTTGGCACTTTTGCAACAAGACGCAAGTCTATCAACTGCTGAAATAGCAGATAAAGTCGGCTTATCTCAATCACCTTGTTGGCGTCGAATTGCTAAACTTGAGCAAGACGGCTATATAAAAAGCAAAGTGGCATTGTTAGATGAAAAGAAACTAGGCTTTGATATGCTGGTATACGCACATGTGCGTTTATCTAACCATGGAAAAAAAAATCTGGCTGAGTTTGAAAAACTAATCATGAGTTATGATGAAGTAACTGAGTGTTATACAATGGCTGGTACCATGGATTTTATGTTACGTATAATCTCGCAAGGTATAGAGGGTTACGAACATTTTGTTAGAGATAACTTATTAAGTTTAGAATATGTACAGGAAGTGCATTCAAACGTAACAATGACATGTGTAAAACGAAGCACTTCTCTTCCTTTGTAAACGAATAACTTTTTAGAGCTATTTAGTTTAAAAGACAATGTAATTGTTAAATGAGCGCTAATTTGCTAGAATTTAGCGCTTTTTTTATACCCAAAACACACCTGAGGATCTCAATGTTTAACTTACTCAGTAGGGCGCCAAGCTCTGCTAAAAACGATATTCTATCTGGTTTAACTGTGGCGTTAGCCTTAGTGCCAGAAGCTGTTGCGTTTGCCTTTGTAGCAAATGTAGAACCTTTAGTTGGTCTATATGCCGCGTTTATCGTAGGTTTAATTACGGCTATATTTGGCGGCCGCCCTGGTATGATTTCAGGTGCTACCGGTGCATTAGCGGTTGTTATGGTAAGTTTAGTACTTGATCATGGTGTTGAGTATCTCTTTGCAACCGTGCTGTTGATGGGTATTTTGCAAATACTCGCGGGAATATTCAAGCTCGGTAAGTTTATTCGTATGGTACCGCATCCTGTAATGCTAGGGTTTGTAAACGGCTTAGCTATTGTTATATTTTTAGCCCAGTTAGGTCAGTTTAAAGTACCTGACGGTATGGGCGGTCAGCAATGGATGACGGGTGAACCATTGTTTATTATGCTAGGGCTGGTTGCGCTAACTATGGGAATTATTCATTTCCTTCCTAAGTTAACAACGGCTATTCCTTCGTCTTTGGTTGCGATTGTAACGGTGACTGGCTTAGTGATTGGTTTAGACCTTGAAGCACATACCGTATTAGATTTTTTAAAAGGGATGACAGGTGACGAAGCGGCAACAATCGCAGGTGGGTTGCCAGAGTTTCATATTCCTATGGTGCCATTTAATTTAGATACGCTCCAAATTATCTTCCCTTATGCACTGATACTTGCTGCTATCGGCCTGATAGAGTCATTATTAACGCTTAGCTTAATTGATGAAATTACTGAAACGCGTGGCCACAGTAACAAAGAGTGTATTGGCCAAGGCGCTGCAAATATAACGTGTGGCTTTTTTGGTGCAATGGGTGGTTGTGCAATGATTGGCCAATCAATGATTAATATTAATTCTGGCGGTCGTTCACGTTTATCAGGTATCAGTGCAGCATTAATGTTGCTCGCATTTATCATTTTTGCCTCAAGTTTAATTGAAATGATCCCACTTGCCGCACTTGTTGGGGTTATGTTTATGGTTGTGCTTGGTACATTTGAATGGGCAAGTTTTAAAATGATGAAGCGCGTTCCATTGTCAGATGCCTTTGTAATCGTGTTGGTTTCAGGTGTAACGGTGATTACCGATTTAGCGATTGCAGTGTGTGTAGGTGTAATTGTGTCTGCACTTGTTTTTGCATGGCAACATGCTAAGCATATTTACACAACTAACTACATTGATGAAGAAGGCTCAAAAGTATATGAGTTACATGGGCCATTATTTTTTGGTTCAGTTAAAAACTTTTCTGAATTATTTGATGTTAAAAATGACCCAGAGAACGTTATTGTAGAGTTTAAACATAGCCGTGTATCAGATCACAGTGCAATAGAGGCTATTGACGCATTAGCTGATAAATATACTAAAGCGGGTAAGCAGCTTCATTTGCGTCATTTAAGTAAAGACTGTACTCAGTTACTGCACAAAGCGCGTGATTTAGTTGAAGTAAATGTAATAGAAGATCCTACTTATAAAGTTGCGTCAGATAAACTTGCTTAAATAATAACTATCAACATATTAACGAAAGCGAAAGGGTAACACCTTTCGCTTTTTTATTGCGCGTAAGTTAAGTTTGCGTTGATTGTATTAAAAACTAAGATAGGCGGTAGTGCTAAACAGCCTCGTAAATCTATATAATAGGCGATGATATGAATTAGTTTATTTATAAAATTAATTAGTTATTAATAAATACAAGCTAAGAATAGATTTTAAAGTAGTTACTATTTTGGAGACAGTGTAAATTTTGAATTGGCAATCTTTAATTGATAACCGTCAGCGATTTTTTTGGCTTTTGCAGATTGCGGGCTGGATAGGGTATGCGCTTGTCAATTACATTGGTTCTAAAGTATTTGAAATGCGTGATATTTACGTATTCGTCATATTATTAAATGCCTATGCTGGCTGTCTTATGACAGTACCTCTTCGCTATATTTACCGTACAGTTTGGAATGCTTCACCTATAGTGCTGATGTTAGTGGTGTTTGGTGCATCTTATGTAACGGGTACATTATGGGCTGTTGTACAAAAATTTAATCTATGGGAAATATATCGCCATGGTTACAGGCCAGAAGAGTGGTTTTATTACCTGCAACAAGGATTGGATTCTGTTTACATTATTTTGTGTTGGAGTGGTTTGTACTTTGGCGTTAAATATTATCAGCTATTGCAAAGTGAACGTCAAAAAGCATTAAAAGCCACTACAATGGCCCACGAAGCCCAATTAAAAATGCTTAGGTATCAGCTTAATCCGCATTTTTTATTTAATACGCTAAATGCAATTTCAACATTAGTTTTGGTAAAAGAAAATAAAGATGCTAACTTAATGGTCTCTAAATTGAGTGACTTTTTAAGATACACATTAAATACCGATCCCATAAAAAAAGTACCGCTTGAGCAAGAGTTACATGCGTTAAAGCTATATCTTGATATTGAAAGAGTACGTTTTGATGAACGTTTAAAGGTAAACATAGACGTAAGTGAACAAGCAAAACAAGCGCTTGTGCCTAGTCTTATATTGCAACCTATTATTGAGAACGCAATTAAATATGCGATTGCCCACTTATCTGAAGGTGGTGTAATTGATATCAAAGCCCAAGTGTTTGCTAACGAATTACTCCTTGAAGTGGGAGATAACGGGCCTGGCACAGAATTAGAAAATGGCAAGCTTGTTAACGCACAAGGTGTTGGCATTGCAAATACCAAAGATAGATTAAAAACGCTCTACGAAAATAATTATTCGTTTGTATTATCACATAATACGCCAAGTGGATTAAAAGTTAATCTGCGAGTGCCGTTTGAGAAGGCTGTGAAGAAATGATGAAAATCAGAACGCTTATTGTTGATGATGAACCATTAGCGCGCAAAGGTTTAGATGTAAGACTTTCAGAATTTGATGATATTGAAGTTATTAAATTATGCAGTTCAGGTGCAGATGCAATACAGACGTGTAAAAACGAAAAAATAGATTTAGTATTTTTAGATATTCAAATGCCAGGCATGAATGGTTTTGAAGTTGCTCGCGCGTTAAGTGAAAGCACTAAAGTACTACCTGCAATCGTGTTTGTTACCGCATTTGATCAATTTGCAGTAAAAGCATTTGAAATTCATGCATTGGATTACATTTTAAAACCCGTTGATGATAACAGACTAAAACAGGCGGTAGAAAAAGTGCATACCTATTTAAAAACGCAACAAGACAACGCCCATAAGAAAAAACTCGCGAGTTTTGTAGCTGGCATTACCGGAAATAACTGTGAAGAAATTCTCAAAAAGCTGGCAACCGGTGATACTTTAGCTGATAAACGTTACCCAGAGTCGTTGGCAGTAAAAGAGCAGGGCGAAATTATTCGTGTTCCAGCAGCAACCATTCAATGGGTTGATGCAGCAGGTGATTATATGTGTTTACATTGCCAAGATGGACAAACACATATATTACGTAAAACAATGAAAGAACTTGAGCAAGAGCTCGACCCTCATTTATTTGTTAGGGTTCATCGCAGCGCAATTGTAAATACAAAACAAATCAGTAAATTAGTAACACAGGTTAGTGGCGAGTATTTACTTGTTTTAGAAAATGGACAAGAGTTAAAAGTAAGCCGAAGTTACCGAGATAAAGTAAAAGCAGCATTAGCGAGCTAAAATTATAGTTAGAAATAAAAAATGCGAGCTAAGCTCGCATTTTTTTTAAAGCGTTAATTACTCAACAGTAACAATTTTCATTGTATTTGTTGCGCCAACCGTTTCCATTGAATCACCATGCGTTAAAATCACTGTATCACCTGACGCTAATGATCCTTGGGCAACAAGCGTATCTAAAGCTGCTTTAACCATTGCATCTTTTTCTGTTTGTGTTGAATCAAAAAACACAGGGTAAACACCACGATAAAGTGCGGTTTGACCAAGCGTACTAGCATGACGAGATAGTGAGTAGATTGGTAAACCCGAACTAATACGTGACATTAGTTTTGCTGTGCTACCTGATTCAGTAAGCGTTACAATAGCTTTAACAGAGTCTAAATGGTTTGCTGCATACATAGCAGATAATGCAATTGATTCTGCATTATTAGAAAAACGGCTATCTAAACGGTGCTTAGATACGTGTGTTTCTTTTTGTGACTCAGCACCTAAACAAACTCGCGCCATAGTCGCTACTGTTTCTTCAGGGTAATCACCCGCTGCGGTTTCTGCAGAAAGCATTACAGCGTCGGTACCATCAAGCACTGCGTTTGCAACATCCATTACTTCAGCACGTGTTGGCATTGGGTTATCGATCATCGATTCCATCATTTGTGTTGCTGTAACAACAGTACGGTTCAATGAACGAGCACGACGAATAATAAGCTTTTGCTTGCCCATTAACGCAGCATCGCCAATTTCTACACCTAAGTCACCACGCGCAACCATAACAGCATCTGAAGCAAGTACAATGTCGTCAATCGCTTCTTGCGTTTCTACAGCTTCAGCACGTTCAATTTTTGCAAGAAGTTGCGCTTTAGAGCCAGCTGCTTCAGCTAAAGAACGAACGTAACGCATATCATCACCACTACGTGGGAAAGATACCGCAATATAATCTACATCGATTTCTGCTGCTGTGATTAAATCTTCTTTGTCTTTATCAGTAAATGCAGGGGCAGTTAATCCACCGCCCAAACGGTTAATCCCTTTATTATTTGATAAAACACCTCCCACTGTAACGGTACAGTGAACTAGATGATCAACTACCTTATCAACTGTAAGTTGAATTAAACCATCATTTAAAAGAAGTAAATCGTTAGGAGATACGTCTTGTGGAAGCTCTTTATAATCGATACCTACAGCGCTTACATCGCCTTGCCCTTTTTCCATTTTTGCATCAAGAATAAACTTAGCACCCACTTCTAGGGTTACTTTGCCTTCTTTGAACGTTGATACACGGATTTTAGGACCCTGAAGGTCGGCAAGGATAGCAATATGTTTGTTCAATCGTTTTGCAATATCACGAACTGCTTGTGCACGGTCTTTATGATCTTGAGCCACACCGTGTGAGAAGTTTAAACGTACTACGTTTGCGCCTGCGCGAATAATTTTTTCTAAGTTGTTATCTCTATCGGTAGCGGGCCCAAGGGTAGCGACTATTTTTGTGCGTCTTAGCATCAATTTCTCCTGTGTGCTTGGTGAAAGCAGGTTGACGGTTATTTTGTTTACGATAGATATAGCTTTATAAAGCTATATCTTTAGTTGTAGGCAAAGCTAAAAGAATTGCCACTATTTTATACAAAACTATTGTGTCATCATTATGACACCGGTGTCAAAATGCGTCAATGATCATAATTTTAATTTGCTTTGCTTTTAGTCACCCTTTGCTCGATGATATTTGATATAATTGCGAGGCTTTTATACCTGTAGTGAAATATTACTTTGTATTGGCTCATTGTTAGTATTTTATTACTGTATACGTATAAAGCATGCGGTATTATTGAATGAATACATTGAATTTTCTAACCAAATAGTTGTTACCGAGGAGGACACTAAATGCAAGTTGCATTAGTCGGGTTAGGCGTTATGGGGAAAAATCTTGCCCTAAATTTGATAGAAAAGGGGATAACGCTTGTTGCTTATGACAAAAACCCACATGCGGGTGAAGAGTTAATAAGTTGTGCTAAATCTCAAGGCATGGCTGACAAACTTCACATTGTTTCTGATTTAGGAGACATGGTAAGGCGTTTAGAAGCACCTCGTTCTATTTTATTACTTGTTCCTGCGGGTGAGTTAGTAGATACCGTTTGTAATGAACTGGTAAACGCAGGCGTAGAGTGTGATGATATTATAGTTGATTGTGGTAACAGTAATTATAAAGATGGTATTACGCGTAAACTTAAATACCAAAATAAATTTGAGTTTGCCACCATGGGTATTTCAGGTGGTGCAGAAGGTGCCCGCCATGGCCCAGCAATGATGGCAAGTGGGTCAGAAGGTGGCTGGGAACGTATTGAACCATGGTTTGAAAAAGTAGCTGCAAGTTACAATGGTAGCTCTTGTTTTGCACGTGTTGGCCAATCGGCAAGTGGACACTTTGTTAAAATGGTTCACAACGGCATTGAATATGCACTTATGCAACTCATTGCAGAAATGTATCAATTACTACGCTCAGGAACTAACCGTTCTCCAAAAGAAGTAGCTGCAATATTTGATGAGTGGTCACAAGGGCAGTTAAATAGTTACTTACTTTCGATCTCTAGCCACATATTAACCCTTGAAAATGATAAAAATGAGCCACTAGTCGACCTTATTGATAATAAAGTTGGTGCTAAAGGTACAGGTTTGTGGACTGCACAAAACGCGCTAGAGTTAGGAATTGCAGTACCATCACTTGTCGCTGCTGTTCAAGCCAGACACCTAACTAATGCCTGCGATACAACCGCTGCACAAGAAATGACGTACGCTTCAAAATCAACCAATATCGTTGATATTGATCTCGAAGAGCTTAAAGATGCATTTACACTTGCTAGTTTACTTGCGTATCGCCAAGGTTTAGCACTAATTAAAGGCGCATCTCGTACACACCAGTGGAAAGTTGATTTGTCGAAAACATTACAAACTTGGCGTGCAGGTTGTATTATTCGAGCTGACTACCTAGATAGCGTGGCGCAAGGAGTCGAATTTATAGATTCACTCGATAAAGAGGCGAATGCACTACGTAAGATAACAGGACAAGCTGTTATGTCTGGTTTGGCGTTTCCTGTATTAAGCTCTACACAAACTTACTTAGCAACGTTAACAACACCAAGTAATGGGCACCTAGTTCAAGCCCAGCGTGATTATTTTGGTGAGCATGGCATTAAAACCCATAGTGGTGAAACCTGCCATTTGACTGACCTAGTTGAGATTGACGCTAAAGTTCGTTAATTCTTTATTAGACAAAAAGGCACGCTATAAGCGTGCCTTTTTTGATTCTGCAGATGTGTAACTCTTTATCTTGTTAATTCACCACGCATATTATCTTGCATTAAGTGGCGAATAGTCTCGATTTCTAGATTCTGGCTGAATAGGCAATGAAGTTTGGTTAAGCAGGCTTCTAAAGTCATATCATACCCACTAATAACGCCAATATTTAATAATGCGTTGCCGGTTGCGTAACCGCCCATATTGACTTGGCCTTTTAGGCATTGTGTTAAATTAACAATAATCATTCCTTTATTACTTGCTTCACTTAAAACAGATAAAAACTTATCGTCTTGAGGTGCATTACCAACGCCAAAGCTTAATAACACTAAAGCCTTAATGTTATCGTTTACAAGGCTCTTCACCACCTCGGTACTTATTCCTGGGTATAAATAAAGTACGCCAATTGGCTGTGGTGTTATTGTGGTTACTTGAAGTTCGTTTTCAACATAAGGACTTAGTTGGCCTTTAATAAGTTGAATATTAATGCCTGATAATGCAAGAGGCTCTAAATTTGGTGAAGCAAAGGCATCAAAACCATCTGCATGTGCTTTAGTAGCTCTATTACCTCTAAATAACTGGTTATTAAAAAACAGACTCACTTCTGCAATTGGGTAATTAGCAGCTAAGTACATCGCATTTAACAAATTAACCTGTCCATCAGATCGTAGTTGAGAAAGTGGAATTTGCGATCCGGTAACAATAACGGGTTTAGTTAAATTATCAAACATGAATGAAAGTGCCGATGCAGTATAGGCCATGGTGTCTGTACCATGCAGTACAACAAAGCCGTCGTATTGCTGATATTTGCTTTTTATATCATCTGCAATAAGTTGCCAGTGCGCAGGGGACATGTCAGATGAATCAATAAGTGGACAGTATTCGTGAATATCAAATAAGGGCATTTCATCACGATTAAATTCGGCATTGTTCATAACCGTTTCGGTTAAGAAACCTTCTGCGGGAATGTAACCCCGACTTGATTTTTTCATTCCTATGGTACCGCCGGTATAAGCGATATAAATGCGTTTACGTTTCATAAAAAAAGCCCAGTAAAAAAACTGGGCTTAGTATAACCTGTCGCTAGTGTAAATAAAGCAACGAGTGTGAATCACGCATCTTTATTGTGCAACTTTACACTCTAAACAACGAGCGTACACACCCTGTGGATCGTTATAATCCTTGAGGCTTTCAACTTCACTACTCAATTGTTGAATGACGCTGTTTAAATTAGCTTGTGTTGCTAAAACAGATGGTACTTTTGTTTGAAGACCCAACATCGATTTCACTGATGCACTTCCAAAAATGTCTTGTAGCATTTTTTCTTGCGGGCTCAAATCTTGTGTGATTGTTTTAACATCGTAGTTTTCTAACTTAGCAAGGGCGGCTGCAGCATCAATTGCATCTTGCTTATCACCTAGCTTATCAATTAATCCCAGTTCAAGTGCTTGAGAAGCAATCCAAACTCGACCTTGCGCAATTGCATCAACTTCCTCAGGCGTCATGCCTCGAGCCTGAGCTACAACATTCAAAAATCGACCGTAAGCCTCTTCAACACTCATTTGAATAACTTGAGCCATTTTTTCGTTAAGTGGGCGAGTGACAGAAAAACCTGCCATTTCGGTGGTTGCAACACCATCAGAATACACCCCAATTTTTGATAATGTATTTTCAAATGTCATAAATGTACCAAATACACCAATCGACCCTGTAATCGTACTTGGTGCAGCCCAAATTTCGTTTGCAGCAGATGCAATCCAGTAACCGCCAGATGCCGCAACAGAACTCATTGATGCGATAACAGGTTTACCGGCTCCTTTTAGAGCTAATACCTCTGCGCGAATAACTTCAGATGCGAACATACTACCGCCACCTGAATCAATACGAAGTACCACTGCTTTTACTTTATCATCAAGTCTTGCTTTACGGAGAAGGGCAGCGGTAGAGTCACCACCAATTTCGCCCGCTCTGCGCTCACCATCTACAATTGTTCCTCTCGCTACAACAACCGCTACTTTCTCAGTAATTGGGTTATCAAAAACGACAGGAGGCTTAACCAGGCTCAGGTATTGACGAAACGATACGTGTTTAAATGTTTTTCCATCTTCTTGCGCACCCACTAAATCTATCAATTGTTGGCGTATTTGCTGACTTGTTTTAAGCGAATCAACCCATTGATTATCGAGTGCATATTTACCAGCATCACCGTTAGCAGCTTGCATTTTTTCTAGGTAAACATCCATAGTTTCATCAAAGTTTGACTCATCGAATGGACGTACAGCAGAAACATCTTGCTTATATTCATTCCAAAGTGCACCTAACCATACACGGTTTGCTTCTTTAGCCGCTTCAGACATATCGTTACGGATAAAGGGTTCAACAGCTGATTTAAATGTACCTACTCTAAAAATATGCTGTGTTACTTCTAGCTTTTCTAGTGCGTCTTTAAAATACAGTGGGTACATGCCGTAACCTTCAATAGCAACGCTTCCATACGGGTGCATCGCTATTTCATCAGCATGTGCAGCGATGTAATACTGCGCTTGCGTGTAGTAGTAACCTGTAGCGATTACTTTTTTGCCAGCTTGTTTGAAGCCTTCAATAGCGTTGGTAATTTGTTTAAGTTTATTTAAATGCGCTTTAGGCATTTCTTGTAAATCAAGTAGTAGTACACTGATACGACTATCTTTTGCTGCTTCGTTTATGACTTCAACAACATCATCGAGTAAAATCTCACTTGGTTCGTCGTTACCTGATGTTGCGTCATTTAAAGCCGCTTCAATAGGATCTACATATAACTTTTCTTCAACCAATGGGCCATTTAGGTTTAACCTAAGAACAGAGCCTTCCTCTACAATAATTTTATCATCATCACTTGATATACCTGCAATAAATACAATAACAAGTAGCACAAACAAAAAGTTGATTATTAATCGACGAGAAAAGTTTATTCCAGCCCAAATACCTTTGAATATTTTTGCTATCAAAATAGCTCCTTAATTTGGTACAGCTAATACATTTGTTTCATCTTATCCTAGAATAAATATAAATTTAACTGCTAAATCGTAACGAAGTGTTTATAAATACGTTTAAGCTACCGAAAACAATGGATTTATTATGCAATACACTCTCGTATTAAATAGTAATTTTGAGATGAGTACGTATTTTAAGCGTGTCTTAAGTATTAATTAAATACATGCAAATATTGCTTATTCGTTATCATTAAAGCAGAATTAGTGAATCTACACAGGTTAGACCAGTTAATGGGGCATGAGATGTTAGAACAACAACTACAATTAAAACACACACAATTACGAAACAGATTAGTTATGGGCTCAATGCATACGGGCCTCGAAGAGGGATGGCATAACAGAAAACGTTTACGTGCATTTTATGAAGCCCGTGCAAAAGGCGGCACAGCCATGCTCATTACCGGTGGCTATAGCCCGAACCTGCGAGGCAAGTTAACGCCAATATCGTCTTCTTTTAACAGTTATTATGATGTTTTTAAGCATCGCGCATACACAGATGCTGTTCATAAACATGGTGGGAAAATTTGTTTACAGTTACTGCATGCGGGTCGCTATGCTTATCATCCTTTCAATCAGGCACCTAGTGCTATTCAGGCTCCAATTAATCCCTACAAGCCTAAAGAAATGTCACTGAGCTCAATTAAAAAAACGATTAAAGACTTTGCGCACTCTGCTTATATGGCTGAAAAAGCTGGGTATGATGGCGTTGAGGTAATGGGGTCTGAAGGTTATTTGATTAATGAATTCATGGCGCCACACACCAACAAACGCGAAGACGAATTTGGTGGAAGCCTTGAAAACAGAATGCGCCTAGCGCTTGAAATAGTCAAAGCGGTTAGGGCTAAAGTATCTGATAAATTTTTAATTATATTTAGACTGTCAGTTATGGATCTAATCCCTGATGGGTCCACTCCTGATGAAGTGGTTATTCAAGCCACTGAGCTTGAAAAAGCCGGGGTTGATATTTTTAATACGGGTATTGGCTGGCATGAAGCGCGCGTTCCTACGATTGCTAGTATGGTTCCACCAGGAGCCTTTAAAGAAGCGTCTAAGCGCTTAAAAAGTGTTGTTAGCGTTCCAGTCATTGCAGTAAACCGTATTAATACACCTGACATTGCAAATGACATTTTAAATGCAGGTGAAGCCGACCTCATATCAATGGCTAGACCTTTATTAGCTGATCCTGAGTTTTTTAATAAATATCAAAATGATCAAACAAAACAAATTAACATTTGTATTGGCTGTAACCAAGGCTGTTTAGATCATGTATTTAAAAATAAACGTGCAACCTGCTTGGTTAATCCTCAAGCGGCTTTTGAGCTTGATTACCCGCTCGATAAAGCGACAAACTCAAAAAATGTACTTGTTGTGGGCGCAGGCCCTGCTGGCTTATCTGCAAGTTGTTATTTGGCTCAAAAAGGTCATAAGGTCACTTTGATTGACCAAAAAGCGCAAATGGGTGGCCAATTTAATTTAGCCATGCAAATACCTGGCAAAGAAGACTTTAATCATACACTGGCATACTTTATTAATGAGCTAGAACGTTTAGATGTAGCGGTTAAACTCGAAACGTCATACAACGAGTCAATGCTGACACAGTACGACGATATTGTATTTGCAACGGGTGTTCGCCCACGTGAGGCGTCAATTAAATGTGGTGATAACAAACGCGTATTTGCATACGATGAAGTAATTCGTGGCGAAGTCGAGTTAGGCAACTCTATTGCCATTTTAGGTGCTGGCGGCATTGGTTTTGATATGGTGGCATTTTTAAGTGAACATAAATCACAAACCATTGATGAGTTTAAAACGCAGTGGGGAATTGAATGTGAACCGAAGCCACACAAAGACGAGCGTCAGTTGTACATGTTAAAAAGAAGCTCTGGCCGATTTGGTAGTGAACTTGGAAAAACAACAGGTTGGATCCATCGTCAAGTAGCTAAGCAGCATGGTGTAAAACAAATTGCAGATTGTCAGTATCAAAGCTTTGATAGCAAGGGTTTAACTATTACAGTTGGTGGAGAAACTCAAGTGTTACCGGTCGACACTGTTATTGCGTGTATTGGTCAAGTTTCAAATGATGAAGTTGTAAAGCCCTATGCTGAAAACGCTAAAGTACACGTGATTGGTGGCGCTAAACTCGCTGCTGCAATTGATGCTAAGCGCGCTATTTTTGAAGCCCTTCAAATAGCGAGAAGTATTTGACCTTTCGACAAGTTGAAATAGTTTAGTAATTCATGCGGTCTTTGTTGTTTATAGTCTATAACTAAATAAACATTAAACACAGGATACGCATGAACACACTGACTCGCTTCTATGTAGCTGCAATAGGTAAACTATCATTTTTAGATGGGTTGCCTCCTTTACTTTTTAGATTAATTTTAGCCCCTGTGATGATTATCGCGGGTTATAATAAGCTCGCCATCAGCGGCGATGCTACTGGCTTCTTCAATAATTTATTAGCATCACCTGATGTTGTGCAATGGTTTGGAAATAGTGAATGGGGCTTGGGTTTACCGTTTCCCGACTTACTTGCATTTTTAGCTGGTTGGAGCGAATTTTTGGGTGGTTGGTTTTTATTATTAGGTCTATTGACTCGCTTCGTAAGTATTCCTCTAATGTTTACTATGGTTGTTGCTGCAACATCAGTACATTGGCACAATGGCTGGTTTGCAATTGCTCCGACTAACCCTGATACGAGTGCAGCTCAGGTACTTGATTGGTTGTCTATACCCGGCGCCAAAGAAAGTCTTGAAAACTCAGTTGAAGTACAAGAGCGAATTGGCAAAATACGATCAATAGTCGATGAGCATGGGTTTGTAGATTACCTGTACGAAAAAGGTAAACCTTCAATTTTAAATAATGGGATAGAATTTGCTGCCATTTATTTCGCAATGCTCCTGAGTTTATTTTTCACCGGAGGTGGGCGCTTTGTTAGCGTTGATTATTGGCTCAGAAGAAGTGTCTCTAAAGAGTAAACTTAACGTAAGTTTATATACGCCAGCAAAAATTATTTTTTGCTGGCGTTTTATTTCAATATTTATCAACACAGACTTAAAATGTTACCCTAGCGTTTTAAATATCGAGAAATAATTATGGACGCTATTGAGCTTTTATTAACTCGCCAATCTGACTCAAAACTAACAGAGCCAGGCCCATCAATTGAGCAGCTAAATATTATCAAACAAGCTGCACTTCGTGTCCCCGATCATGGTTGCATAGCGCCATGGCAATTTATTGTTGTTGAAGGGCAAGCGCGTGAAAAGTTAGGTTCGATTTACCACGAGAGTGCAGTGGCAGAGAAACAAGAAGATAAAGTTATAAACCGAGCTAAAGAATTACCGCTTCGTGCTCCAATGATCATCATTGCCATAGCTAAATATCAACAACATCCCAAAGTGCCACGTATAGAGCAAGTCCAAAGCGCAGGCTGTAGCGTACTTGCAATGCAACAAGCCGCATTTGCACAAGGGTTAGGGGGTGTTTGGCGCACGGGGTATTTTGCACAAAGTAATGCGGTTAAGCTAGCGCTTAATTTAAACGAGTTAGATGAAATTGTGGGGTACTTGTACATAGGTACACCTGCCGTCGATTGTAAAAAGTCACCAAGGCATAAGCCAGAAACTTATTTTACTGATTTATAAATAAGTGTGAACTTTTACATACATATAGGGTCACTTATAATTGAGTATAAATTTTAATCACTGATTATTAATGTTAGTGAGAAACTGCAAGAAGGGCATGGATGCTAAATAACTTGATAATTCTTCTGCAGATTGTTTTTTAATCGGTTGTTTTTTGATAATGTATGGAGAGTCTCAAAATAATAACGATAAAGAAGACTTAAATTATGGGAAATTTATTTTTACGTGAAAAAGAAAACTGGCTCGCTTGGTCAATTTGGGGGCTTTTAGGTGCGTTTGTTACGTTATATGTAGCAATGAGTACAAATGCTGCCCCTTTTATTGCCGGTTCAGCCGTCAGTGTATTGGTACTACTTACTTGGTGGATGCAACAATCTAAACGATTTGATTTTGGACGCGCATTTAAAGTATGTTGTTATGTACTTATGTTAAGTATTCTGCCTACTTTTATGTTTGTCATTGTGCCAAGTGACGACTTAAACCGTTTTGATTTAATTTTTCAAGGGGTTACTTTTTTCTCATTGAGCTTGTTGGTTTGCTTAGTGTGTTCTTGGATTGCGCGTAGGCCTAAACAGTATTATTAGTAACCGCTATTTTTAAAATCTTAAAATGAATAAGTGATAGTTTTTTTACGCTACTAGATTAAATTTTATTTTTTTACATTTAAAGCTTTACAAATATCTCGATAACCCATATTATTCGCGCCGTACGGAGAGATGGCAGAGTGGTCGAATGCACCGGTCTTGAAAACCGGCATAGGTTTGTAGCCTATCTAGGGTTCAAATCCCTATCTCTCCACCATTATTTAAAAAACCGCCTTATGGCGGTTTTTTGCTATCTGGGGTTTGATAAATGACAGACAAAGCAACTATTCCTATGAGTGCACAGCTTTTAAAACACATTCTTTTATGGACCGTGTTTGGTTACTGTTACCAAAGCGGCATGAGCGTACTAATTAAAATGGCAGCCGACGCACAACCAGAACACCCATTAATTACAGCGTTTGCATATGGTGTAGGTTTTAATATTTTAGTGGCCCACTTAATTACTAAGTACGATACAAAATGGCCCCTAGTTGCCTCAGTTTTTATTGGTGTAGTTGGATTAATCGCTGTACCAATTATTATTGGCGGCACCGCTAGTTTATTAACTTTTTCATTGCTTGCTGGATTTTTATTCAGTTTGATACTTAGTTGCTTTATTGTTGGTCTGTTAAAGGTAAAACTCAATAAAAACTAGCACCAAACGTGCGTTATTTTGTGATAGCATACTCATGTCTTTTAACTAACAAAACGTGAAAAACACATTATGTCAGATAATTTTACTACAGATGCTGAAAAAGCAAGTTACGGTATTGGCTTACAAATGGGTGAGCAACTTAAGTCTAATCCTTTTGAAGGCTTAAACCTAAATTCAGTGTTTGAAGGCATGAAAGATGCGTACGCAGGTAGCGCTTTTCAAGTTGAGATCCCAGAGATCCAAGCTGCATTTGAAAAAGTTAACGAAGAGATTCAAGCTCGTCGTGAAGAAGAGTCAAAAGTACTTTCTGCTGAAGGCATTGCATTCTTAGAAGAAAACGCAAAACGTCCTGAAATCACAGTTACTGAGTCTGGTCTTCAATATGAAGTATTAGCAACAGGTGAAGGCGAAAAGCCAACTGCTGAGTCTACAGTACGTGTTGATTACCACGGTACATTAATTAACGGTACAGTATTTGATAGCTCTTACGAGCGCGGTCAACCAGCTGAATTCCCAGTAGGTGGCGTGATCAAAGGTTGGACTGAAGCTTTACAAATGATGCCAGTAGGCACTAAATGGCGTATTTACGTTCCTCATGAGCTTGCTTATGGTGAACGTGGTGCAGGTGCTGCAATTGCACCTTTCTCAACGCTTGTATTTGACGTTGAGCTACACGAAATCCTTTCTTAATAGTCATTATTAAGTTAGTTAAAAAACCGCGCTTACTAATAGCGCGGTTTTTTTGTGCCTATTAAAAATTACCTTTAATTATTTTCAGGCAATACGAACAGTCACTTTTAACTCTAAACTTCAATTACAAAGCAACTCATATAAAAAAAACCGCATTTAAAAATGCGGTTTCAAAAGGGAGTTATTAATTAAACACTTTAATCTCAAAGCATAGCTTTTAATGATTAAAAGTAGCCACGAACACCTAAGCGAATATTTCTACCTGGAAGAGGGGCTTTATCTTTTATAAATGAGGTATGAACAAACCCAAGCTCATCAGTCAGGTTATCAACATTTATATAAAATTGAGCATCAACAGCACCTAACCCTAATTGGTAGTTAGCTTGAGCATCAAATAAAGTATAACCATCTGTTTGGCTTTCAAACGCAGTGATATCATTTTGATCGAAGTAATGTGTACCAGTTAGGGTTAGTTGCAAGTTACCTAAATCATACTGTAATTCAGAGCCTAACTTATTTGCTGGTATACGCGGCAAGTTGCCTTCGTCATTTTTAAGTTTAGCGCGGGTAGAGTCACCAAATACTTTAACCATTGTGTTTGGTGTAATTTGGTAGTGTGCATCGAACTCAAATCCATAGAGCTCTGCATCTTTGCTTCTAAATTGGTAAACAGCGACTGCATCGTCGTGTGCACCAACAGCTGATTCTAAACCATCTTCTTCATCGTAAACCAAGCCCGTATTTTCTTGGAAATAGAAATTTTTAATATCGTTATAGAAAAAGTTTACAGTGTAACCAAAATCTCCGCTAAAGCGTCTAAAGCTTAAATCAAGGTTAGTTGATTTTTCTTGCTTGATGTCCTCAGGTTCAAAATGCGCTTCGTTATCTTCGATGTGGTAACCTAAGCCAAGTTCGTAAGTACCTGTTGCAATGTGTAGGCCATTTGATAACAGCTCAGCAGAAAGCGGCGCACGCTCAGAGTGAGATAGGCTCAGTGCTAAACTTTGTCCTGGTGTATATTGCCAAATAGCCCCTGCAGATGCACTTACGTTAGTAAAACTTTCACTGTAGGCAATTATCTCTTCTTCATGTTCTTCTTCAAACTCTTCTTCAACCACTTCATCATGGTCATGATGATGCTCAGCAGAAGATATTTTACTTTCAATTTTGTAATCTTCAATACGAGCACCAAGCTCTAAAGTTACATCACCAAACACGCGTTCTTCTAACACATAAAGTGCATTTGAGGTTGTTATACTGGCTGGAGTAAATGCTTCATCACCAATTGCATCGTAGTCAGAATCGCTGTAATGATAGCCCAGCATACCATGCCAATCCGCGAATTTATGTTCTACGTTTAAACGCGCTTCGGTAGTTTCATTAGTGAACGTGGTGCCAATTTCACCATCTTCAATTTCACTGTGTGAATAGTCTGTATAACCAATACGAAGGTTGATTGTTTCTATCCAGTTATTGTGAAGCGCATAACTGACTAAGCCTTGCCAACGGTCTTGCTCTAGCTGTGCAAAAACAGCTTCTTCGCCTTCTTCTTCATCCTCATGTTCTGCATGTTCTTCTTCAGTTTCACCTTCGTGATCATGCTCATGATGATGTTCATGTCCAGGTATTCCATAGTCAGTTTCTATACTACCGTAAGAAAATCCAACAGTAAGGTGCTCGCCAACGTAGCTAGTACCAAAATTTAGTGTTTCGCTATCAATAAACGTGTTTTCTACTGAGTTTTCAGTTTCTATGTCGCCATCTTCATCAGTTACTGTAAATGTAGGCGTTTCATAGTCATCGCCACTGCGTTTAGTCCCATCAAAATGAAAGTTAAATCCGTCATTTCCTGTTTCTAGTTTTGCGGCCATGGTATTTGAGTTAGAAACCGTGTCATGGCTGTACTCAGCGGCACCGGTTAAATCATCTAAATTACTCGTTGGAATACGGTTATCAACCACATTTACCACACCACCAATTGCACCTGAGCCATACAAAAGTGTACTTGGTCCACGAAGTACTTCAATTTGTTCAGCTGCTAAGCTGTCGCTTGAGGTTGCATGGTCTGGTCCAATGCGCGATGCATCACTAGCATCTAATCCGTTTTGGGTGATTTTAACGCGAGGACCATCTAAACCTCGAATAATAGGGCTTGAGGATACAGGGCCAAAGTAGCTTGCATTAACACCAGGTAAACCTTTTAGTGTTTCGCCAAGTGTTGGTTTAGATTTATTTCTTAACTCATCACCCGACAGAACGCTTACAGGTGAAATCATTTCTAAGCTGCTTTTGTGTAGCGCAGATGCATAAACCACAACGGTTTCAACCGAGGTTGGTAAAAGTGAAACCGTGACATTATTTGACGATTCAGTTACCGTTATTCTTGAATCTATGTAGTTGTCTTTACTGATATGAAGTTGGCTGTTAGCGTCAATTTCAATTGAGAATTCGCCAAGCTCATTACTTTTTATAGTTTGATTTTTTCCATGAACATGAATGGAAGCGTTTTCAATAGGTTGATTTTTATCGTTTGTTACCTTACCTGTTATTGTTGCAGCTAGAGCAGATTGGGTACATAAAACCGATAAAATGGCAGAAGAAATTAATGTTAACTTTGTCATTGGTAAATTATTTGGTGATTACATGTTGTGATATAATATAACAGTTCATAATTTGCGAATCAACAATGTTATACTATAACTTTTGTGTTTGCGTTTAATTAACTAAAAATGATGATAAATCACTCAGGTGGGTATTTTATCTGCTATCAATCATTAGTACATCAAGCTTGTATTGTGCTCGTGTTTGGTTTTTTAAGTCAGTAGGCTCTAGCATTTCACATTCGTCACGTAGCATTTCGGCTATTAGGCTAGGGTATTGGCGGCAATCTTCAGGTCGGTCTAGGTAAATATTACATATGAATTTATCGCGAGCACCTTCATCTTTTTTAGGTTCGATTGCTAAAAAAGGGCAGTTATTTAATTTATCACCTGTGTTCGGATCAAACCAAATTTTATTGTTTTGTACATATTGATAAATCTCGGGATTAAAGAGCGCCCACATTTCAATTTCTTCTGATGATACGTCGAGGTCACCACCACCATATTTGGTACAGCACTTACCACACTGGTTACACTCTTTCATGATTTATTCATCTTTATATAATTTCTACAATTATTAGTTTAACAGCTCGTGTTAAATTGTTTGAAATTATTATTTTTTATTAACCCTAAGCATTTAAGTTTATAGCCTGAAAGAGCTTACCAAATATTCTTTTTCGTTCTGATATTTACAAATCCACTATAGTTAAGTCTTTTAGAGGGTTTTAATACTTATAAAATAGTTAAACCTCATCAAAATACATTTTTAACTACTGCCCCTGTAGTTAAATCGTTTGCTATACACTTTAATGTTGTATGATCGGCCTAAGGGCATATTTAATGAGCCATTTAAATTTATATTTTGCTATTTTAAGCATAAATACATTAAGGGTGATACGTAATGATGAATACAAAAGTATACAAAGCGGTACATGATTTGGCTGAAGAATTAATGAGTGCGGCGAATAAAAATGATCGCAAACGCTTTGAGTTACTTTTTTCTAAACTAAAAGCAATTTGTGAAGAAAACGAAAATACCTCTAAAGATCATCCTGTTCAGTGGGAAACACTGGCTGATTTTACAGAAGAGTTAGAAGATGCTATTACTACCTACGAGAAGGCACTAGCAAAATCTATTGCTATTAATAATAAAGACCATATGTCGTCGGTTGCTTTTTCTATGGCGACACTACAACTTGAGATGGGCCAAAAAGAAGAGGCTATAAAAAATCTTCAAAGTGCCAAAGTCAGTGCAAATAAAATAGAAGACAAAGAACTTAAAGCAGAGATTCATGACTTGTTAGAGTCACTTGTTGAAGAAGAAGGCTAATTAAAGCTTTGGCGTATAGCGTTTTTAAAAGGGTGATTATGTTTAAATACGGTTTATATTTATTTACGTTTTTACCTTTTTGTTCGTTTGCTAACTCTTTCAATCAGCAAATATCCGCAGCTCTGATTGAAAGAACAACACACAATATTACTTATGATGGCAGTTATTATTCAATGACCTATCCCGGTGGTGATGTACCAAGTAATATTGGTGTGTGTACCGATGTTATTATTCGCGCTTACCGCCAATTGGGTGTGGATTTACAACAAAGAGTACATGAAGATATTCGAGCAAATTTTGTGATGTATCCGTCTGAGCGAATTTGGGGTTTAAAAAAACCAGATAAAAATATCGACCACAGGCGTGTACCTAACCTTCAAGTATTTTTTAAGCGTCAAGGCACAGAGTTAACTATTTCAAGTAACTCACGTGATTATAAAGTTGGTGATATAGTTACTTGGATGTTACCCGGTAACTTACCCCATATAGGCATGGTTGTTACGGAAGCTTTAAGCAGCGCCGAGAATGTTCAAATTGTACATAATATAGGGCGAGGACCAGAAATAAGCGGAATGCTATTTGATTATAAGATTACTGGTCATTATCGTTTTACTAATAAACATTATAATGCCCAGTAAAGATGGGTGCTGCTATAAAGCTATTAATTATTTTAGATTAATACTTATATTTCCGTTTGGCTTGCTACAGCATAAAAGTATTTCACCATCACGAACAAACGCGAGTGGCTCTTCATTATATTTAACATTGCCAGATACTAAAGTTGCTCTGCAAGCACCGCAGTAGCCTTCACGACATTGATAAGCAACGTCTATTTTTTGAGATTCTAAGCAGTGTAAAAGAGAAGGGCAGCCAGGGCTATATTCAATGCGCTGGCTGTTTTCTGCAAGTGTAACACTTGCAGTCGTTTCGCTATTCATTATAAGTCAAAGTCACCAAATTCAGCAGCATCAACTTGTGAATCTATTTGACCTACAAGGTATGAACTAATTTCTGCCTCTTGTGGTGCAACCTGAACATTATCAGACACTAACCATGAGTTGATCCATGGGATAGGGTTACTGTTGTTTTCAAATTGGGCTGGCAAACCAATAGCAGTCATACGTGCGTTAGTAATATATTCAACATACTGACATAAAATATGCTTGTTTAAGCCAATCATAGAGCCATCTTTGAATAGGTACTCTGCCCATTCTTTCTCTTGCTCAGCAGCTTGTACAAACATTTTAATTGCTTCATCGCGACACTGAGCTGCAACGATTGCCATTTCTGGGTCGTCTTTACCGTCTTGCATGATATTTAAAATATGCTGTGTACCCGAAAGATGAAGTGCTTCGTCACGTGCAATTAGTTTGATTATCTTAGCGTTACCTTCCATAAGTTCACGTTCAGCAAATGCAAATGAACAAGCAAAGCTGACATAAAAACGAATTGCTTCAAGAATATTTACCGACATCATAGCGAGGTAAAGTTTCTTTTTCAGCTCGAATAAGTTTACAACAACTGTTTTACCGTTGATTTCATGCTTGCCTTCACCGTAAAGGTTGTAAAGTGAAACAGAGTTAATTAAATCATCGTAATAAGTTGTAACTGCATCAGCGCGCTCGCTAATTTTATCGTTGCTAACGATGTCATCAAAAATAAGCTCTGGTGATTGTGTTACGTTACGAATAATGTGGGTGTATGAACGGCTGTGAATTGTTTCACTAAATGCCCACGTTTCTATCCAGGTTTCAAGTTCTGGGATAGACACGATAGGTAGTAGCGCAACGTTAGGAGAGCGGCCTTGTACACTATCAAGCAGTGTTTGATATTTTAAGTTACTTAAAAATATGTGCTTTTCATGCTCTGGTAGCGCCTGAAAATCTAAACGGTCTTTACTCACATCTACTTCTTCTGGTCGCCAAAAGAAAGACAATTGCTTTTCAATTAACTTTTCAAAAATAGGATATTTTTGTTGATCGTAACGCGATACGTTAACGGTCTGGCCAAAAAACATTGGCTCTTGCATTTGGTTATTATGATTACGACTAAAAGTAGTATAAGACATGTTTATCACTCAAAAAACTATCAGAACAAAGCGGGCTGCATGCCCGCTTAAGATAAAATTAACGACTATA
Organism: Pseudoalteromonas sp. ECSMB14103; assembly: GCF_000813065.1. Lineage (NCBI taxonomy): Bacteria > Pseudomonadati > Pseudomonadota > Gammaproteobacteria > Alteromonadales > Pseudoalteromonadaceae > Pseudoalteromonas > Pseudoalteromonas sp. ECSMB14103. The sequence goes on from NZ_JWGY01000002.1 coordinate 184,322, forward strand.
TTTTACACGCGCCGCCTGCACAATCGTCATCTTCCACTTCTGGAGTGTCGTCTTGTGCATCAGATGCGCCATCACGGGTATTATGGTAATACAACGTTTTGACCCCCAATTTGTAGGCGCTAAGTAAGTCTTTTAATAAGACTTTCATAGGTACTTTACCGCCTTCAAATTTATTTGGATCATAATTTGTGTTTGCAGAAATAGTTTGGTCAACAAATTTTTGCATGATACCGACAAGCTGTAAGTAACCATCATTAGAAGGAATGTCCCAAAGTAACTCATAGTTGTCTTTCAAACGTTCGTACTCAGGTACAACTTGTTTTAAAATACCATCTTTACTTGCTTTAACACTAATGTGACCGCGTGGCGGCTCGATACCATTTGTTGCGTTCGAGATTTGCGATGACGTTTCTGATGGCATTAATGCGCTTAGTGTTGAGTTACGCATACCGTGTTCTTGTATGCTCTTACGCAGTGCATCCCAATCAAGGTGCAGTGGCTCATCACAAATTTTATCTAAGTCTGTTTTATACGTATCTGTTGGCATAATGCCTTGAGAATACGTTGTTTCGTTAAACTTAGGACATGCACCACGTTCTTTTGCAAGTTCGTTTGACGCTTTCATCAAGTAGTATTGAATAGCTTCGAATGTTTTATGTGTTAGTGCATTTGCACTGCCGTCTGAATAACGCTTACCATTTTTAGCTAAGTAGTAGGCATAGTTGATTACACCTATTCCTAACGTACGACGTCCCATTGTTGCGTTTTTGGCAGCTGGTACTGGGTAGTCTTGGAAGTCGAGTAGGTTATCGAGTGCACGTACTGCTAGCTCCGCAAGCTCTTCTAGTTCATCTAGAGACTCAAGCGCACCTAGGTTGAAAGCAGACAATGTACATAGTGCAATTTCGCCTTCTTCGTCGTTAACGTTGTTAAGTGGTTTAGTCGGTAATGCAATTTCTAAACACAAGTTAGACTGACGAATTGGCGCAACTTTCGCTATAAACGGGCTATGTGTATTACAGTGATCTACATTCTGTAAGTATATGCGGCCAGTACTTGCACGCTCTTGTGCAAACACAGAGAACAATTCAATGGCTTTAATACGCTTTTTACGAATTGACTCGTCTTGTTCGTATTTAACATATAACGCATCAAATTCGTCTTGATCTTCAAAAAACGCATCGTAAAGACCTGGCACGTCTGATGGGCTAAATAACGTAATGTAATCGTCTTTAATCAAACGAGAATACATTAACTTATTAAACTGTACGCCGTAATCTAAATGACGAACACGGTTGTCATCAACACCACGGTTATTTTTAAGAACTAAAAGGTTCTCTACTTCTAAATGCCATAGCGGGTAGAATAGGGTTGCTGCGCCGCCGCGAACACCACCTTGCGAACAACTCTTAACAGCTGTTTGAAAGTGCTTGTAAAAAGGGATACAACCTGTGTGGTATGCTTCGCCATTACGGATATGGCTTCCTAATGCACGGATACGACCAGCATTAATACCGATACCAGCACGCTGAGAAACATATTTTACAATAGCTGACGATGTTGCATTGATTGAATCAAGGCTGTCGCCACATTCAATAAGTACGCAAGAGCTAAATTGACGAGTAGGCGTACGTACACCAGCCATGATTGGCGTAGGCAATGAAATTTTAAATAACGATACCGCGTCGTAAAAACGTTTTATGTATGAAACTCGTGTTTCTCGTGGGTAATCTGCAAATAAGCTTGCAGCCACTAAAATATATAAAAACTGTGCGCTTTCATAAATTTCACCCGTTACACGGTTTTGAACTAGGTATTTACCTTCTAATTGCTTAACTGCAGCGTAACTAAAATTAAGATCGCGTGAGTGGTCAAGGTATTCGTCTAATTCGTCAAATTCTTGCTCTGTATAATCAGCAAGTAAGTGAGCATCGTAACGTTTATCACTCACCATTTTTGTTACGTGATCAAATAAACGCGGTGGCTCAAATTGACCGTATGCTTTTTTACGTAAGTGGAATACAGCTAAACGCGCAGCAAGATACTGGTAATCAGGTGATTCTTTAGAAATCTGATCGGCAGCCGCTTTGATAATCGTTTCGTGAATATCTTTTGTACGAATACCATCATAAAATTGAATATGTGACTTTAATTCAACCTGTGAAACCGAAACGTTATTTAAACCTTCGGCGGCCCATTCTATAACGCGATGGATCTTATCAAGATCAAGAGGCTCTTTGCGCCCGTCACGTTTGCTTACAGATAACTGTTGGTTCATAGCTTTGCCTGTATTCCTTGGGGATAATGTATTTTTGACCAAAGTTGTACGTCTCAAAAAGAGAAGTAGTGCTCATTTTTTATAAGTTTTACCCAATGAGGTAAATTTAATTGAATAACATTTGGCCACAATATCTGGTGTTGTTCAATTTAGAGATCACAAGATAGTGTGGTCTGAGTTGATTTGCAAGGGGCATAATTGCCCCTATTTGTGGATAACGTTGGGATAACGTATTTGTGTTAGTAGGCATTAACCTTTGATCATTCATTGAAGTTGAAATTTTTAAAAATCAACTCAGGATCGACTAAATTTACACATTTTGAAAATAAATTTCGGCTGCTTTTTTTATCATCAAGCTTTGCGTAAAAACTAACACAATCACAATATATAGTGTTTATATCTAAAATGGGCACTATATATGGTTAAATGCGTCAATAGGGCTACGCCAGTTAAAATCAGCTTTCCAAGTAAGAGCTTCTGCATCGCTTGGAATGTACCCCCACAGAGCAGTAGCTGTAGGCATACCTGCTGCTTTACCCGCTTGAATGTCTCGTTCGGCATCACCTATATATAAACAGCGAGCTGGTATTACGTCCATTAGTTTTGCGCAATGAAGTAAAGGTAGAGGAGAGGGTTTGGCTTCTTCAAGCGTATCACCGCTAATAACAACTGCCGCATTTTTTAAAGCGGGGATCGCAGCGACAAGCGGCTCAGTTAAAAAGCCAGGCTTGTTTGTCATGATCCCCCATTTGATCTTTTTGTGATCAAGTGAGATCAGTAGTGGTTCAATACCGGCAAAGCATTGAGTATATTTTGCAATGTTTTGGGCATAGCTATCGACCAATTGCTTTATCAACTGTGCTTGTGCAAGAGAGGGCCACAATTCTTTAAAACCCGCTTCCAATAAAGCTGCCGCACCATTAGAAGCCGCTGGGCGATATATTTCGCTTGTTACTTCGGCAATCTGATTTGCTCGTAATACACTATTAAGTGCAGCGCCTAAATCGTCAGCTGTGTCGAGTAAGGTGCCGTCTAAATCAAACAAAAACGCATCATATTGATAAAGTTCTAATGATGAACCTGCGCTCTTCATTACACCAACTTCTCAAAATGAAGGATATAATTAACACTAACATCATTATTAAGTGTGTATTGTTTAGAGAAGGGGTTATACGAAAGTCCTGAGCTTGCACGTACTTTTAAGCCCGCTTGCTCGGCCCACGCAATTAGCTGCGCCGGTTTAATAAACTTTTTGTGATCGTGAGTTCCCTCTGGAACCATTTTTAATAGTTTTTCAGCACCTACAATTGCGTACAAGTAGGCTTTCGGTGTTTTATTAAGGGTAGAGAAAAAAACATCAGCGCCAGGTTTTGCAAGTTTGGCAACGGCGTGAATAATTGAAGCAGGGTCTGGAACGTGTTCGAGCATTTCCATACAGGTAACAACGTCAAATCGTTCAGGGTGTTCTTCAGCAAACTGTTCTGCGGGTATTTTTATGTAATCTACATTAACACCCGTTTCTAGGCTGTGTAATTTAGCGACAGTCAAAGGCTCTTGCCCCATATCAATACCTGTTACCTTTGCCCCCATACGTGCCATACTTTGGCTTAAAATACCCCCACCACAGCCAACATCGAGTGTTTCTTTATCAAATAAACCTTGCGTTTTATTTGCAATAAAATCTAGGCGTAACGGATTAATTTCGTGAAGAGGTTTAAACTCACCCTCTAAATCCCACCAACGCTCTGCGATGGCTTCAAACTTTGCTATTTCTGCGTGATCTACATTTTGATGTTCGGTCATAAAATACTTCCTCGTCAATCTGAGGCCATTATATAGGCCTAAATTGATAAATCGCAAAGTTTTGCGCCTGTAAATTAAAATTAATTGTGATAGCATGTCTGTTAGTAATAATAACAATACTCTTTAAAACCTAATACTGGGTTATTAAGAGCTGCTACTGAAGGAATGTGATATCAAATGACTGATCTCGCCAATGAAATTCTGCCAGTCAATATTGAAGACGAGTTAAAAAACTCCTACTTAGATTACGCAATGAGTGTAATTGTAGGACGTGCATTACCAGACGTACGTGATGGCTTAAAGCCAGTTCACCGCCGCGTTTTGTTTGCAATGAACGAGCTTAGTAATGATTGGAACAAGCCTTACAAAAAGTCGGCACGTGTTGTCGGTGATGTAATCGGTAAATACCACCCACACGGCGATAGCGCAGTTTATGACACGATAGTTCGTATGGCACAGCCATTCTCACTACGTTATATGCTTGTAGACGGCCAGGGTAACTTTGGTTCTGTTGATGGTGATTCAGCTGCTGCTATGCGTTACACCGAAGTACGTATGGCTAAAATGTCTCATGAGTTATTAGCGGATCTTGAGAAAGAAACGGTTGATTTCGTTCCTAACTACGATGGTACAGAGCAAATTCCTGACGTTTTACCAACTAAGGTACCTAATTTACTTGTAAATGGTTCTTCTGGTATAGCCGTAGGTATGGCGACAAACATCCCACCACATAACTTAACTGAAGTTATCAATGGTTGTTTAGCATTAATTGTTAATCCAGATTTAACCATAACTGAGTTAATGGATTACATTCCTGGTCCAGATTTCCCTACAGCCGCAATCATTAACGGTAAAAAAGGGATTGAACAAGCGTATCAAACGGGTCGTGGCAAAGTGTACATGCGTGCACGTGCTGACATCGAAACAGACGAAAAAACGGGTCGTGAAACAATTATTGTTCATGAAATCCCTTATCAAGTTAACAAAGCGCGCTTAATTGAAAAAATAGCGGAGCTTGTTAAAGATAAAAAAATTGAAGGCATTAGTGCACTACGTGATGAATCAGATAAAGACGGTATGCGTATCGTTATTGAGATAAAGCGTGGTGACGTAGGTGAAGTGATTCTAAACAACCTATATGCACAAACACAGTTACAAACAGTGTTTGGTATGAACATGGTTGCACTCATCAATAACCAGCCTAAGTGTTTTAATTTAAAAGAAATGCTTGAAGAGTTTATTATTCACCGTCGTGAAGTAGTAACTCGTCGTACAGTATTTGATTTACGTAAAGCGCGCGACCGTGCACACATGCTAGAAGGTCTAGCGATTGCACTTGCCAACATTGACCCAATTATTGAACTTATTCGTAAGTCTCCAACACCAGCAGAAGCAAAAATAGCGTTAACTGCACGTTCGTGGGAATTAGGTAATGTTAAAGCAATGCTTGAAAAAGCAGGTGAGGCTAACGTTGCTCGCCCAGATTGGTTAGCTGATGATTTAGGTATACGCGACGGCCAATACTTTATTTCTGAGCAACAAGCTCAAGCGATTCTTGACTTACGATTACACAAGCTAACAGGCCTTGAACACGAAAAAATCTTAAGTGAATACCAAACACTGCTTGATTTAATTGCTGAATTGTTACACATACTGGCAAGCCCAGAGCGCCTAATGGAAGTAATTCGTGACGAGTTAGTTGAAATTAAGGCGCAATATGGTGATGAACGCCGTACTGAAATCAACGCAGCCGCGCATGATATCAGCCTTGAAGACCTAATAACTGAAGAAAATGTTGTGGTTACACTTTCTCACGAAGGCTATGTTAAGTATCAGGCGTTGTCTGATTACGAAGCGCAGCGTCGTGGTGGTAAAGGTAAATCTGCAACAAAAATGAAAGACGAAGATTTTATTGAGCGTTTATTAGTTGCAAACACGCATGATACTATTTTATGTTTCTCTACAGCAGGGCGTTTATATTGGTTAAAAGTATATCAATTACCACTAGCAAGTCGTGCAGCACGCGGTAAGCCAATTGTAAACTTATTACCTTTAGAAGCTGACGAACGTATTACCGCTATATTGCCAGTACGTGAGTACGAAGAAGATAAATACATTTTTATGGCAACAGCATTTGGTACAGTGAAGAAAACACCTTTAACAGCCTACAGCCGTCAACGTGCTAGCGGTATTATTGCCGTTAACCTAAACGAGGGTGATAGCTTAATTGGTGTTGATATTACTGATGGTACCAACGAAATAATGTTGTTTACCGATGCGGGTAAGGTTGTTCGCTTTAAAGAAGCTGAAGAATCTGCTGTTGTTGACGAAAATGGAAACCCAGTATTAGACGAAGAAGGTAACCCAGAAATTCGTTTCAAGGGTGTTCGTCCAATGGGCAGAACGGCAACGGGTGTACGCGGTATTAAAATGACCGACGAGCAACGTGTTGTATCGCTCATCGTGCCAAAAACTGATGGCGCAATATTGACTGTAACTGAAAATGGTTATGGTAAACGAACTCAACTTGAAGATTACCCATCTAAGAGTCGTGCGACACAAGGTGTTGTATCAATTAAGGTGAGTGAGCGTAATGGTGCTGTAGTAGGTGCTGTTCAAGTTGATGACAACGACGAAATAATGCTTATTTCAAATCGCGGAACGTTAGTGCGTACTCGTGTGAACGAAGTTTCAACAGTTGGTCGTAACACACAAGGTGTTATTTTGATCAGAACTATTGACGAAGAGCAAGTAGTTGGTTTACAACGTATAGAAGAAATTGAAGTTACAGAAAGTGACTTAATCAATACTGAAGACGTTGAAACAGTAGATACAGTTATAGATGAAGTCGTGGATGATAATCCTCCTTCAGAATAATTGAGATTGAAAAAGCGGCCTTGGCCGCTTTTTTTAATGTTGTTGAAAAAAATTAATACAGCGTGGATTTAATATTTTCATGTTGAGTGTATAAATTACTGGAATGAGGCAAAGGTAATGAGTAAATATAATTTTTGTGCAGGGCCGGCTATGCTTCCGCAAGCGGTAATGCAAAAAGCACAAAAAGAATTCTTAGATTGGCAAGACATGGGCGTTTCTGTAATGGAAATTAGCCACCGTAGTAAAGAATTTTTGGCATTAACTGCAAAATGTGAAGCAAGCTTAAGACGCTTAATGAATATTAGTGATGAATTTGAAGTTTTATTTATGCATGGTGGTGGTCGCGGTCAGTTTAGTGCAGTACCCCTTAACCTTCATCAAGCAGATAAAAAAGCTATCTACTGCGAAAATGGTGTGTGGTCTAAAAGCGCGACAGACGAAGCTAACAAGTTTACTTCAACAACCAGTGTTAATGTACGTAACGATGCAGATGGAAAATTCTCAATTAAAAATGTAGCTGATTGGGTTTTACCTGCAGATGCCTCATATATTCATTATTGCCCAAACGAAACCGTAGATGGCTTAGAAATTTTTGAGGTGCCAAGTCATCCAACGGCACCAATTGTTGCTGATATGTCGTCAACGATTTTATCGCGCGAAATTGATGTAGATAAATTTGATTTAATTTACGCTGGTGCGCAAAAAAATATCGGTCCATCAGGTATCGCTATCGTTATTGTGCGCAAAACATTACTTGATCGTGAAGGTTTAGCTAAGCCTGGTATTTTAGATTATGCACTCGAAGCGAAGCAGGGCAGTATGTTTAATACACCACCCACATTTGCATGGTACTTAGCTGCAGAAGTGTTTGAATGGTTAGAAGCCCAAGGTGGTGTAAAAGCGATGGAAGCCCAGAATATCGCTAAGGCTGAACTTCTTTATAATTTTATTGATGAGTCTCCTTTTTATTCAAATAAAGTAGCCAAGCATTGCCGCTCACGTATGAACGTACCATTTTGGCTTAATGATGAAAGCTTAAATGAAAAGTTTGTATCACAATCTAAAGAAGCTGGTTTATTAGCGCTTGAAGGGCACAGAATAGTAGGCGGTATGCGCGCAAGTATTTATAACGCAATGCCACTTGAAGGCGTACAAGCGCTTGTTGATTTTATGGCAGCTTTTGCGAAGGAGAATAGCTAATGGAGCAACTTCGTTTAGAACCAATATCGCGTGTTAACGGCTCTGTGACATTACCAGGGTCAAAAAGTTTATCTAATCGTATTTTACTGCTGGCTGCTCTGGCTAGCGGAACAACCGTTGTAGAGAACTTACTCGATAGTGATGATATTCGTCATATGTTGGGAGCACTAGAGCTTTTAGGTGTAACAGTAACACTTAATGAAGACCGAACAGTTGCAACTGTTCATGGTGTTGGTGGTGAGTTCAAAAAACCTAATAAACCTTTATTTTTAGGTAATGCTGGTACAGCATATCGTCCGTTAACAGCTGTTTTAGCAGCTGTTAAAGGTGAGTATGAGTTAGTCGGTGAGCCACGTATGGAAGAGCGCCCAATAGGGCACTTAGTTGATGCGCTTCAAGCCCTTGGTGGTGATATTACCTATACAAAGCACAAAGACTACCCACCGCTTAAAATTGTTGGTGGGCAAATTAATGGTGGCGAAGTTGAAATTGATGGCAGTATTTCAAGTCAATTTTTAACCGCTTTATTAATGGCAGCTCCATTATTCAGTGGTGATACGCAAATTACAATTAAAGGCACATTGGTGTCTAAGCCTTATATTGATATTACTTTAGGGGTTATGGCGCGTTTTGGTATTACCGTTGAACATTCAGACTATTCACTATTTAAAGTAAAAGGTGGCCAACAGTATCAATCACCTGAACGCATAATGGTTGAAGGTGACGCATCATCGGCTTCTTATTTTGTTGCAGCCGCAGCCATTGCTGGTGGCGAGATTGAAATTAAAGGTGTGGGTGCTAAATCGGTTCAGGGTGATATTGGCTTTGCGAAGGTGATGGAACAAGTCGGTGCTCAAATCGATTGGTACGATGAACGTTTAGTTGTGAGGAAAGGCGAGTTAAAAGGGGTCGACATAGACGCCAATGCCATTCCAGATGCTGCAATGACGTTGGCTACCGTTGCTTTATTTGCTAAAGGTCCCACAGCTATTCGTAATATTTATAATTGGCGTGTAAAAGAAACAGACCGCCTCTACGCTATGAGTACAGAACTTCGTAAAGTAGGTGCAAAAGTGGTTGAGGGGGAGGATTTTATTGAAATAACTCCGCCATTAACATTTAACGATGTCGCTATTGACACTTACGATGATCACCGGATTGCTATGTGTTTTGCCATGGTTGCAGTAGGCGGAAAGCCTATAACAATCAATGACCCTAAGTGTACCTATAAAACATTTCCTACGTTTTTCAATGTATTAGCATCAGTGAGTGAATAGGCTTTTTATAACTATTTATAAAAAGTTACACACTAATAGCAGATATATTTTAATAACTGACGTATAATGTCGCGGTTTATTTAGGTGTGCATTGCAGGAGGTTTAAATGCAGGCGTTATTAATGCCCGTGATCACCGTTGATGGCCCAAGTGGTTCTGGTAAGGGAACTGTTTGTCGTTTGTTAGCCGATAAGTTGGGTTGGGATGTATTGGATAGTGGTGCAATTTACCGCGTTTTATCCCTTGCAGCACTTCATCACCAAATCGCATTAGATAACGAAGAGGCACTTGTACCACTGGCTGCGAATTTAGACGTGCAGTTTTTGGTAGATAGCCAAACTAATGCTGGAAAAGTTATTCTAGAAGGCGAAGACGTAACAACCACTATTCGTAATGAAGAAGTGGGCGCAGCTGCATCAAAAGTAGCAGCTCTTCCTCGTGTTCGTGAAGCGCTATTAAGGCGTCAACGCGCTTTTAGAACCGAAAATGGTTTGATAGCAGACGGCCGTGATATGGGAACTGTTGTATTCCCAGATGCGCCATTAAAAATCTATTTGACTGCGAGCGCACAAGAGCGTGCTCGTAGACGCTTTGTTGAGTTGAATGAGCGTGGGCTTGATGTTACACTAAGTGGTCTATTAGAAGACATTCAAGCTCGTGATGACCGTGATATGAATCGCGCCGTCGCACCGCTTGTGCCTGCAGAAGATGCAATTGAACTCGATACTAGCGAGCTCAATGCACAGCAAGTGTTTGATAAAGTTATTACTTTATTAGATGCAGCTATCTCTGAAGGTAAACTTCCTAAACGAAGTTAAACACATTTTATGCACCAGCAGGATGCCAGTGCTATTTTAACAACCCCATGCAGCATGGTTGCTTATTGGTATTAATATATGAGACGTATATTCGTATGTCAGAAAATTTTGCGCAGTTATTTGAAGAAAGCTTAAAGGGTTTTGAAGCAGAGCAAGGCTCTATTGTTAAAGGTACAGTAATCTCAATCGAGAACAACATTGTACTTGTAGATGCTGGTCTTAAATCAGAAAGTGCTATCCCTGCAGAGCAGTTCAAAAATGCTGCTGGTGAACTAGAAGTTGCTGTTGGCGACGAAGTAGATGTTGCACTAGATGCAATCGAAGACGGTTTCGGTGAAACTATCCTTTCTCGTGAGAAAGCGAAGCGTCACGAAGCGTGGATCCGTCTTGAGAAAGCTTGTGAAGAGCAAGAGACTGTTACTGGTGTTATCAACGGTAAAGTTAAAGGCGGTTTCACTGTTGAAGTTGATTCAATCCGTGCTTTCCTACCTGGTTCACTTGTTGATGTTCGTCCAGTACGTGACACAACTCACCTTGAAGGCAAAGAGCTTGAATTTAAAGTAATCAAGCTTGATCAAAAACGTAACAACGTTGTTGTTTCACGTCGTGCAGTTATCGAATCAGAAAACTCACAAGAACGTGAAGAGCTTCTTGCTAACCTTGTTGAAGGTCAAGAAGTTAAAGGTATCGTTAAGAACCTTACTGACTACGGTGCGTTCGTTGACCTTGGTGGTGTTGATGGTCTACTACACATTACTGATATGGCGTGGAAGCGTGTTAAGCACCCTTCAGAAATCGTTAATGTTGGTGACGAAATCGCAGTTAAAGTTCTTAAATTCGACAAAGATAAAACTCGTGTATCTCTAGGCCTTAAACAGCTTGGTGAAGATCCATGGGCAGCTATCGCTGGTCGTTACCCAGAAGGTTCTAAACTTTCTGGTCGTGTAACTAACCTTACTGATTACGGTTGCTTCGTAGAAATCGAAGAAGGCGTTGAAGGTCTAGTACACGTTTCTGAAATGGATTGGACTAACAAGAACATCCACCCTTCAAAAGTTGTTTCACTAGGTGACACAGTTGAAGTTATGGTTCTTGAAATCGACGAAGAACGTCGTCGTATTTCTCTAGGTCTTAAGCAATGTATTGCTAATCCTTGGCAGGAATTTGCTCGTCTACAAAACAAAGGCGACCAAGTTACTGGTAAGATCAAATCAATCACTGACTTCGGTATCTTTATCGGTCTTGACGGTGGTATTGACGGTCTTGTACACCTTTCAGATATTTCTTGGAATACACCTGGCGAAGAAGCTGTACGTGAATTCAAGAAAGGCGACGAAATCACTGCTATCGTATTGCAAGTTGACCCAGAGCGTGAACGTATCTCTCTAGGTGTTAAGCAAATCGAAGCTGACCCGTTCAATAACTACCTTGATGCAAACAAAAAAGGTGCTATTGTTAAAGGTAAAGTGACTGAAGTTGATGCGAAAGGCGCAACTGTTGAACTTATCGAAGGCGTTGAAGGTTACATCCGTGTAGCTGATATCGCTCAAGAGCGCGTTGAAGATGCAACTACTGTTGTTTCTGTAGGCGACGAAGTTGAAGTTAAATACGTTGGTGTTGATCGTAAGAACCGCACTTTAAGCTTATCTGTTAAAGCTCTTTTCGAAGCAGAAGAGAAAGAAGTACTAGAGAAGCTTAAGAAAGAAGAGCCAGTGTTTGAAAACGCAATGGCAGCTGCTTTCGCAAATGCACAAAAAGACTAATAAATAATTAGTTTTTAGTTGGGAGGGCACTTTTGCCCTTCCTATATCTTTTTATTAAGGAAACGCTATGACTAAGTCAGAATTGATAGAAACACTTGCGGAACAACACGCACACGTTCCAGTGAAAGATGTTGAAAATGCTGTAAAAGAAATTCTAGAACAAATGGCCGGTTCATTATCTTCTTCAGATCGAATAGAGATCAGAGGATTTGGTAGTTTCTCTTTGCATTTCCGCGCTCCTCGCACAGGTCGTAATCCTAAAACTGGCGATACAGTAGAGTTAGATGGAAAGCACGTACCTCATTTTAAACCAGGTAAAGAATTACGCGACCGCGTCAATGCGAGCATTGCCTAGTTAATATAACGGAGTAGTTACTTGTTCAAGGTATTGAAATTTATTCTGGTAGCGCTGTGCCTAATTAGCGCATTTGTATTAGGGTCACAAAACCCGCAGTTAGTACAAGTAAATTATATTATAGCCAGTAATACTCTGCCTTTAGCTGTAATAATAAGTTTCTGCTTTTTGTTAGGTGTTCTAATAGGTTGTTTTATAAGCTTTAAGCTATTCTCTCAATTAAAGTGGCAAAATTACCGTTTGAAAAAACAGTTAGCGCCTGAGAAAAATAAAAACAAGCTTGACGTTAATAAAGACACCTAATTATGATTGAGCTTTTGTTTTTACTACTACCTGTTGCAGCCGGCTACGGTTGGATTATGGGTAAAAACAGTGCTAAAAATCATGCTCACCAACTTAATCGTCAAATAACTTCTGAATACAGTAAAGGGCTTAAGTTTTTATTAGACCGCGAAGAAGATCAAGGTTTAGAACACTTAATAAATTTACTAGAGGTTGCAGCGGATTCAGTTGAACATTACTCTACACTTGCCACTATGTTTCGTCGCCGAGGCGAATTAGACCGCGCAATCAAAATCCATGAACTTCTTTTAAAACATCCAAGTTTGAGTGAGCAGCAAGCCGCTACTAGTCGCTTAGAATTAGCCGAAGATTATATAATGGCTGGATTGCTAGATGGTGCAGAAGAGCATTTGGTTTGGTTGGTCAAAGCAGGTCATGTAGAAGCTCTCGATCCTATTATTACCTTATACTCGCAAACTCGTGAGTGGGATAAAGGCATTAATATGTTTGAATCTCACAGCGAATTATTCTCTAAAGAGCAACAATTTAAGGCTATCGCGAATTTTTATTGTGAGTCTGCCCTTAGTGACAGTACTCCTCAAATTATGCGAAAAGCAATTAGCCTAAACTACAAAGCCGTTCGGCCTTTGTATGAGCTAGGTGTTATCGCTTTTTCTAAAGAAGATTATGTTAAAGCGATATACTATTGGCGTGAACTTATTTGCCAGTTTACTTTGTTTGCCCCCTTATTCATTGATGATCTGGCGCATAGCTATAAGCAACTAAATTTAACGTATCAATTTCATGAGTTAGTAAACGATTTACTAGAGAAGGGTGGTGTTCTAATAAAAATAAAACATTGCCAAGCTCTTTTAGAGCAAGGTCATACAAAACAAGCTTTCGATTTTTTAACTGACAGTTTAAAAAGACAACCTACGATCAGGGGGTTTAGTTTTTTACTGCAGCTAATGGGTGATCAAAATAAAAATACAAAAGAAGTACTTAATGAAATTGATAGTCTTGTAACGTCATATATTGCTACTAAGCCAGATTTTCAATGCCAGCATTGTGGCTTCACAAGTTATACGATTTATTGGAATTGCCCTTCTTGTAAACATTGGGAAACCATTGTCCCAAGTAGAGGTTTAGACGGATTTTAATAACCCCTAAATACTTAATTATTGTAATGCCCTTACAAATTCGACTAGAAGTTTAACTAGCATCTATATACTAATTAAACTTCCTTACTCACTTTGTGTAAGTTTGCCTTGATAACTAAGTTGAATATATAAAAACTCTTTACTGCTATAGATTAGGATAACTATGTCTTTCGAAAATTCAAAAAAAGTGCTTATCGCTTTAGACTACGACGATCAAGAAACAGCATTAGCATTTGTAAAACAGCTTTCGCCCGATACTTGTCGATTAAAAGTAGGCAAAGAAATGTTTACTTACTTTGGCCCTGAATTTGTAAAAGAGTTAATTGAACTTGGTTTTGATGTATTTTTAGATTTAAAGTTTCATGATATTCCTAATACAGTTGCAAAGGCAGTTACAGCTGCTGCAAAAATGGGCGTTTGGATGGTAAATGTTCATGCGTCAGGCGGGTATGAAATGATGCACAAAGCAAAAATTGCTTTAGAAGAATTTGGAGATAGAGCACCAATTCTTATTGCTGTAACTGTGTTAACAAGTATGGATGAACCAGAATTAAAACGCTTAGGTATAAACAAATCACCAGAGGAGCAGGTAATATACCTTGCAAAACTAGCTAAGGAAGCAGGCCTTGATGGTGTTGTTTGTTCTGCTCAAGAAGCGAATGTTTTAAAGGCTGAACTTGGTGAGCATTTTAAATTAGTTACACCAGGTATTCGCCCTGAAGGCAGTGAAGCAGGCGATCAAAAAAGAATAATGACTCCAAAACAAGCAATTGAAGCTGGCAGTGATTATCTAGTTGTAGGCAGACCGATTACTAAAGCAGCAAATCCAGTAAAAGTACTGCAAGATGTTAATGAATCTATAAAATAATTTACAAAAAACAGCAAATAAGTACTAAACCCCTTACGTTATGTGTAATTTGTGTTACATTTATAATATCAAAATGATGTAAGGGGTTTATTTTGAAGCTATTATTTGGTTCAGTGTTAATTATCATTGCAGGCTTTTCAGTTAACAAACATGTATTTTCTAGTAAGGCTTATGATGGCGTTACAACAGTAACAGACGTTATATCAGCTTATCCTGTAGACATGTTTGATTTTAAAAAAACAATGAAGGATTACGCCCACCACCTTTGCTACAGAAATTCTGACGCGTTAAATGCTCAAGATATCACTGTCAGTGATTGTTTAACTCATCATGATGAAAAGAAATTGGAGTGTGAAATAAAGGTTTTTAGATTAGCGCCGCAAAACTTAGAATCAGAAAGGGAAGTACTTAATTACTCAAGAGAGTATACACAGTGTACATTGCCTTATAAGTATATTTTAGGGTAAGCACTCACAATATAAAGATATCATGAGCGCTATAAAATTATTTAGATTTTAAGCGGATAGATTTCGCTTCTATCTCAATAAGCTCTTGTTTAAATAATCCACCAATTGCTTTTTTATAGTTAGCTTTACTTGTTGAAAATACTTTCTTAATAAGTTCAGGATCAGATTTATCGCCAATGGCGAGTATGCCGCCTTCGTTTTTAAGCTTTTCCATTATTTTATCGCCAAGCTCACTTACTTTACCCATGCCTGGTTTTTCGAGTACAACATCAATTTTTCCGTCTTCTCGTACTTTTTGAACAAAGCCTTTAAGCTTTTGCCCTACAAATAAGTTTTTGAATACCATATTGTAAAATACAACACCAAAGTGAGACTCTTCTATAAGCACCTTGTAGCCAATATCTGTCTTACCAGCAACAATCAAATCAACCTCTTGTAGGCGTGTGTATTCAGGCTCATCCTTTGATAAAAAGCGATTAAAGTTTGTTGAAGCACAAATGCGTTGACTTGCATTATCAAGATACAAACGAACAAGATAAGAATGGCCCTCTTGCATACGTGGCTTTTGTTCATTAAATGGGGCTAATACATCTTTTTCTAAACCCCAGTCTAAAAATGCACCAATACTATTTATTTCCTTAACACGTAAAAGGGCGTATTCACCTACTTGAGCATGTGGCTTTTTAACAGTCGCCGTTGGTAAATTAGCATTATCTAAATATATAAATACGCTAATGCTGTCACCAGCTTCAAGTTCATCTCTGATTTCGTTTTTTGGTAAAAAAACTTCACCTAAATCATGACCGTCCAAGTAAGCGCCTTCATTACTCACTTCTTTTACAAATAGGGTTTGTGTTGTTCCAAGGTAACTCATAATTATTCCTGCTCAGGCTTTTTTTTACGGCGCATTGGTGAATCGCCATCGATATTCATAGGGGCTTTAATGGGTGCCGCTGGTTTTTTAGGTTTTGCTTTACGTTTAATTTGTGGCTTTTTAACCTGCGTTACTTTTTTAGCTTTAACAGTTGCAGCAGGTTTTTTCTCTTTTATCCCTTTAAATTTAGCTTTAAGTCCGTCAATAGTTGCAAATTTAAGCTCATCATTTAAAAAAGATTTAATTGCTAAATAACTAGCCCAATCTTTAGGGCCTACTAACGAAATAGCGGTACCTTTAAAACCAGCACGTCCAGTTCTACCTATTCTGTGAACATATTCTTCAGCATGTTTTGGCAAATCAAAGTTAATTACATGCGTTACGCTTAACAAATCTAAACCACGGGATGCGACATCAGTGGTAATTAATATCTTGAAGTTTCCTCTGCTAAACGAGTCCATAATGTCTAAGCGTTTGCTTTGTGTTAAATCACCCGCTAGTGCGACTGATTTAAATCCTTTGTTGTTTAGCTCTTCGCTCAAACGACTTGTATCTGCGCGGGTGGCAGTAAATATTATGCATTGGCCAACTTCGTCTTGCTTTAAAAAGTGTGCTAATAACGCTTCTTTGTGATCTAGGTGGTCGGCTAAGTAGAGTGTTTGCGTTATATCGCTGTGTTGTTCGTTTGCAGCACTAAGCGTGATCTGTTTTGGTTTTTTTAATAAATTACGCGAAAGAGCATCTACTTGGGCGTGGTCTAGGGTTGCTGAAAACAATAATGTTTGTCGAAGGCGGTGATTGGCTTCGTCGTTAATTAACTTTAGTTGTTCAGTAAAGCCCAGATCTAAAATACGGTCTGCTTCATCAAAAATTAGCAGTTCTAAACCACTTAATTGTAACGAGCGTTTGGTAACATGATCGGCCAAACGACCGGGTGTTGCCACTACAAACTGTGGGTCGTTCCTTAATGCTTTAATTTGGTCATTAAAGTTTTCACCACCTAATACTTTTACAGCTTTAATCGCCGTGCCCGCTATTAACAAACGCAACTGTGTAAATACTTGCGTAGCTAATTCGCGTGTAGGGGCAACAATAAGTACACGTGGATCGCGTTTACTGAGTGCTTTTTGTTTCATAACCCGTTGTACTGCCGGTAATAAAAACGCCAAGGTTTTGCCCGACCCAGTCTTTGACTGAGCAAAAATGTCATGCCCTGCAAGTGCGGTAGGCACTGCATGTGCTTGAATGTCTGTGGGCTGGGTGATCCCTTGATGTGCTAATTGTGTTTCAAGGCGAGTATCAATCCCAAGATCAGTAAAGTGCAATGTAATATTCTCCAATGTGCAACTTAAATTAATTGCTGCATTATAGCGTACACATGGCTTATCCCGACAGCAAAAAGCAAAGTATGATGCTATTTTTTGCAATTAATCTAAAAAAGCGTAAAATACGCGCCCCATATGCGCCGGATTTACGATTCGGTAAACGCCAATATTGGCTAATAAGGCAAAATAGGAAATAAAATGACAGCTGTTCATAAAGATGATCTTACCAGCGAACACTTTGTAGTGTGCGCTTTATACAAATTTGTAGGCCTACCTGAATTTGAAGCATTACGTAAACCTCTACTAGAGGTTATGGAAAAAAACGAAGTGCGAGGCACATTACTTTTAGCTGCTGAAGGAATTAATGGTACTGTTTCTTCAAAACGAGCGGGCATTGACAACCTCCTTGCATGGTTAGATGAACAGCCAAATTTAAAAAACATTGTTACTAAAGAATCCTACGATGACGAATGTCCGTTTTACCGCACAAAAGTAAAACTAAAAAAAGAAATAGTAACAATGGGCGTAGAGGGAATTGATCCTCTTAAAGTAGTGGGAAGCTATGTTAAACCTCAAGACTGGAATGCATTAATTTCTGACCCCGAGGTTGTACTTATTGATACGCGTAACGATTACGAAATTGAAATTGGCACATTTCAAAATGCCGTTGATCCAAATACAACAACGTTTCGTGAGTTCCCTCAATGGGCAAAAGAAAATCTTGATCCTGAAAAACATAAAAAAGTTGCTATGTTTTGTACAGGTGGTATTCGATGTGAAAAATCAACAGCTTACATGAAAGAGCAAGGTTTTGATGAAGTTTATCACTTAGAAGGTGGTATTCTTAAATACTTAGAAGAAGTCCCAAAAGAAGAAACCATGTGGGAAGGCGAGTGTTTTGTATTTGATAATCGCGTTGCTGTTGATCATGACCTACAGAAAGGTTCTTACGATCAATGTCATGCGTGTCGTATGCCTATAACTGAACAAGAAAAACAAAAGCCTGAATATTTAGAGGGTGTTTCATGTCATCATTGTATTGATAAGGTAACAGATGAGCAGCGTGCCCGTTTTGCAGAGCGCCAAAAACAAATTGAGCTCGCACAGGCTCGTGGTGAAGGGCATATAGGTAACGAAGCACAGACCGTTCTTCAACAACGCAAAGAGGCTAAAAAAGCTCAAAAAGATGCTCAACGTAGTAAGTAAGTTATCTTTAAAATGTATTTAATAAAAAAGAGCTTCACGGCTCTTTTTTTTGGCTAAAATTTGTTATTCATCTTACATAGTTGAGTGTTCAGCGTTAACACAGGCTAATTTTGATCACACTTTTGTTACACTGCGTATAGTGGTCAACAAAATGGTTTATAAGGTGGTTCTTTGAAATTGCGCATACTTCAATTAAATATCTATTTGTTATTATTCATTTTTAGCACAGCAGCATCTAGTGCAAATGTAATGGTACAAAAAGTTACAACGGAACGTACAAAAGAAGAGGTTAAAGCTGTAGGTAATGCAGAAGCAATTCACTCCGTTACATTATTTCCTGCTGTTGGCGATAGAGTAACAGCCGTACACTTTAAACCGGGTAACTTCGTAAAGGAGGGAGATGTTTTAGTCGAGCTTGACTCTCGCAGACAAAAAGCAGCTCTTCAACAAGCAGAAATAACCTTAGCAGATACCCAACGAACACTTAACAGGCTCAGTGAAAGTCACAAAAAGGGAGCAATTCCTAAAAGTGACTTAGATGATGCAAAAACTTTGCATGCACTGGCCGAGGTTGCTCTTATTAATGCTAAAACAGACCTTGAAGACAGAACTGTGCTTGCGCCATTTGATGGTGTGATGGGACTTACTGATGTAGAAAAAGGGGATCGCATTACAGAGCAAACTGCCATTGCAACAATTGATGATACCCGCAGTTTGTATATTAATTTTAACGCCCCCGAGTCAGCTGTCTCAATACTAAAAAATAAAGGTATTGTGGAAGTAACACCATGGCAAAGCGCAAAAGCTATTAATGCTCACGTTTCATATCTTGATTCTCGAATAAATCCACAAACCCGTACCTTACGTGTCAAAGCCAAACTGGAAAATGCAAATGAGCAGTTTATGCCTGGTATGAGTTTTCGAATTAATATTACCATGCAAGGGGAGTCATATGCTGTTGTGCCTGAGGCTGCACTTATGTGGGGAGCAACAGGTCCTTATGTTTGGAAAAGTATAGATAAAAAAGCAAAGCGCATAGATGTAAAAATAGAGCAACGCTTAGCTGGGCGATTGTTAGTTTCAGGCAATTTAAATGAAAACGATATATTGGTTGTTGAAGGCGTCCAACGCTTGCGCGAAAACCAAACATTAACGTTTGCTAATCCCAATAATTTAGAGGAATAACAATGAAAAATTCCCCTATGATGCAAGACCTACCCTCAATGGCAATTCGCCGCCCAGTGCTCATTGTTGTTTTGAATCTACTAATAATAATTGCTGGTTTAGCTGCAATTGCAGGAATTGAAGTCAGAGAATTACCAGATGTTGATAGGCCACGTATAACTGTTTCGGCTTCATTTCCTGGTGGGTCTCCAGAAACGGTCGATACAGAAGTAACCAGTAAACTAGAAGGGGCAATAGCCCGTGTAAGTGGTGTTAAATCAATTCGCGCACAAAGTGAAGAAGGCAATGCGCGTATTGTTGTTGAGTTTCGCCCTGGCGTAGATTTAGACAATGCAGCTAACGAAACCCGTGAGTCTGTTGCTCGTGTACAACGAGAATTACCAGAGGAAGTTGAACGTGTTGCAATTATCAAGGCCGATAATGATGCAGAAGCTGTTGTTTCGCTCACTGTATCAAGTAATAGTCTAGCACTTGAAGCCCTTACTGAACGCGTTGAAACCGATTTAGCTCCCCAGTTTTTAACCATACCGGGTGTTGCCGATGTCAGGTTAAACGGGGACCGAAAACGTGTTTTGCGAGTTCGCTTAGATCCATTAAAGTTAAGTAGTTTTAATCTTACTATTCCTGATGTGGCAGATGTTTTACGAGAAGCGCCATTTGATGTACCAGCAGGAAGCCTTAAATCAAGTGACCAACAAGTCATAGTCAGAGCCGATGCGACTTCTATTACCCCCAATGAAGTAGCTGATATTATTGTTAGCGGTGATACGCGAGTAGGTGATATTGCATCAGTCTATTTTGGCCCTGCAGATCCTCGCTCTATGGTTCGTTTAGATGGCAAACCCGTTATTGGTATGGAGGTTATTCGTCAAGCGCAATCTAATACAATTGAAATATCGGATGAAGTTTTACAGTTACTTGAAAACATGCGCGAACGATTCCCTGAGCTCGAATTTACCCTCACCTCAGACGATGCTCAATTTATAAGAAGCTCTGTTGACGAAGTAATAAACTCCTTAGTGCTTACAGTTTTGTTAGTGGTAATAACGTTATGGGTGTTTATAGGTTCGTGGCGCGCAACACTTGTGCCTGCGTTTGCCATACCTGTTGCGCTTATAGGGTCTCTTGCACTTATTTGGGCCCTTGGTTTTTCTATTAATATACTCACTTTATTAGCACTCGTGTTAGCCACAGGTTTAATAGTTGATGACGCAATTGTTGTAAGCGAAAACATACAACGTCAAAGAGGACTAGGGCTTGGTCGGCGAGCATCAGCTGTAATAGGAACTCGAGAAGTATTTTTTGCGGTAGTTGCAACGACTGCCGTATTGGCTGCGGTTTTTATCCCTATTGCATTTTTACCTTCTACGGCAGGACGATTATTTAGAGAGTTTGGCGGGGTGCTTGCAGGTGCAGTCATTATTTCAAGTTTTGTTGCGTTATCACTTGTCCCTGCATTGACTTCAAAATTAAAACTAAAAAAACAAAGCAACCACCCATTTGCCAAAGTAGGTAATAAGTTAGTAAGACTTTATAGCATAACGATTAAAAGCGTTCTAAACCGCGCTTGGCTTGTGCTCATAGCTTGTATATTAATAGCCTTTGGTTCTGGCGCATTGTATTTAAACCTCGATAACGAACTATTACCCACAGAGGACAGGGGTAAAATTCGTATATTTGCCAGAGGCCCAGACGGTGTTGGGTTGAACTTTATGGACAGGCAAGCAATGCAAATGGAAGATATTTTGTTACCTTTTGTAGAAAGTGGTGAAATAGAATCTATTTACACAGTTGTTGGGCAATGGGATCCAAATATTGTTTTTATTACAGTACCACTAAAGCATTGGGACGACCGTCAATTTAGCCAGCAAGAAATCATTAATAAAATTCGCGGACCATTAGGTGAAATCCCAGGCGCAGCTGGTCGTGCATCCGGTTCTAATAGTTTAAATCTTAGAGGTCAAGGTGGCGGTATAGAAATCGCTTTATTAGGCCAAGACTACCAACAAATTTTTGTCGCTGCACAAGATTTTGCAAAGCAAATTGAAAACGCAATCCCGGGTACTGCGCCTGTAAGAGTCTCTTATCAGCCGTCACAACCACAATTACGTGTAAATATTGATAGGCGAAGAGCCGAAGAGTTGGGTGTATCGCTCAGTGATATCTCAATTACACTTCGCGCTGCCATCAATGGGGATGATGTTGCGGATCTAAACATTGGCGACCAATCAATACCCATCATGCTGCAAGTACAAAACCAAGTTATTCAAGATCCAAGTGATTTAGCAAACCTCTATGTGGCAAGTTCGCAAGGTATGTTAGTGCCTATTAGTAGCTTAGCTAATATTAGTGAAGAAGGAGTAGCCGCTGAGCTTGAGCGTCATGCACAGCGTCGTGCTATTGAATTAGATATGGAACTACCGGATGGTATGACGATTGCCGATATAGTCGATCAAATTCGCAATTTGTCTCAGCAATCGTTGCCTCAAGGTATTACCCTTGCGTTTAAAGGTGAAGCGCTGACCTTTGAAGAAACAGCAAACGAAGTACTTTTAACTTACGTGTTGGCTTTTCTAATTGTATTACTGGTATTAGCAGCTCAATTTGAAAGTGTAAACAGTGCAATAGTGGTAATGCTAACAGTTCCATTTGGTATTACCTCTGCTATTTTAGCGCTTTATTTAACAAATACGTCTCTTAATATTTATTCGCAAATTGGTCTAGTGATGCTCATTGGTCTAATTGCGAAAAATGCCATTTTATTAGTCGAATTTGCAGATCAACTTCGAGACCAAGGCTTATCAGTTCGCGAAGCTGTTGAAGAGGCTGCGCTGGTAAGATTACGTCCAATCACTATGACACTCGTTTCTACGTTACTTGGTGCACTGCCATTAATTTTATCAAGCGGGGCGGGTGCTGAAGCACGTAATGCAATAGGTTGGGTTGTATTTGGTGGTCTTTCACTTGCTGTTTTATTTACTTTATACTTAACACCAGTCATCTATTTAGGACTAGCACGTTTCACTAAGCCAAGAGGGGATGAAACTAAACAGCTGGCCCAAGAGCTTGAACAAACAGAATAAACCTTTAGTGGCCTAATTAATCTTTTTTCTTTAAAAAACGGTTAATTAGGCCCACAATTGCATTATTGGAAATCAGTAGGGATCTATAATGCAAAGCGAACAAATTGAAATAGCGCAATTTTTATCACAACACCCTCCTTTTGATGATCTTCCTCAAAAAGCATTAGATGAACTTGCTAAACAAGTCGAAGTCAGTTATTTCAGGGCTAATACCGATATTTTACAATACGGCCAAGACATAGCCGATTTGTACATCATAAGAAGTGGCGCTGTTGAAATGTATCGCCGTGATGGCGAGCTCTATAACCGTTTGGCCACTGCGGGAATATTTGGGCAAATGGGCTTGTTGATGAATCGCAAAGTACGTTTTCCAGCTACAGCGCTTGAAGACACGTTAGTGTATTGTATAAACGTTGACATATTTTTGCAGTATTGTGATGAATTTGAAGTCTTTGCAGATTATTTTGAAACCGATGGTAATGTGCGTTTGCATCAAGCAATTGTTGAGCAAGCAGATGGCAACGATTTAACCACTGCAAAGGTAAAATCGTTACTTCACCGAGACGTTGTTACAGTCGATGCAACTGAAACAGTAAAAAATATTGCACAGCTCATGACCGATGAGTCGGTTTCGTCAGTGCTAGTGACCGACGTTAATAAGCCTATTAATAACGACCCTCAAGAAGATGACGGGCAAGTCGTTGGTATAATAACAGATAAAGATTTACGTACTAAAGTTGTTGCGCAGGGGCTTGAGTACAACACGCCTGCACACGTTATTATGTCAACTAACCTAGTGCTACTTGATCAAAATGACTATATTTTTGAAGCCGTTTTAGCCATGCTCAGAGATAATTTACATCATCTTCCTGTGGTACAAAAAAAACGGCCAATTGGTGTTATATCACTGTCAGATATTCTACGTTATGAATCGCAAAGTAGCTTATTGTTGGTGCGTGGTATATTGGCTCAGCAGTCTGTTGAAGACTTAGCTCACTACGCAAATCAGCTTCCCCGTGTATTTGTGCGCATGGTAAATGAAGATGCAAACTCTCATATGGTTGGTACTGCAATGGCTGTCATTGGTCGTACATTTAAACAACGGTTGCTAATACTCGCAGAAGAAAAATTTGGCCCGCCGCCAGTACCCTACTGCTTTATCGCATTAGGTTCTATGGCTAGAGATGAGCAGCTTATTGTTACCGATCAAGACAATGCACTTATACTAGATAATAGCTATGACGACGAAAAACATAATGCTTATTTTCAAAATTTGAGTGACTTTGTTTGTGATGGATTAGCTCAATGTGGCTATAGCTATTGCGACGGTGAAATTATGGCGTCATTCAAGAAGTGGCGAAAAACACAGGACCAATGGTTTGAGCAATTTGCCCAATGGATTGCTGAACCCAAACCACAGGCTTTACTTAACAGTTCTATATTTTTTGATTTAGACGGTGTGTGGGGTAAAACAAAATGGGCTAATGAGTTAAAAACATATATTGCTAAACACAGTGCAAATAACAGACTGTTTCTAGCAAATATGGCAGCAAATGCTCGTAATAGAACACCTCCACTTGGCTTTTTTAAAGGGTTTGTTCTCGAGCACAACGGGCAGCATCAAAAATCTATGAATTTAAAACGACGTGGCACAGCGCCATTAAGTGATGTTGTTCGCGTCCATGCACTTGCCATTGGATCTCGTAAGCAAAATTCATTTGATCGCCTAGAAGATATTATAGAAGCCAATGTTTTGCCTGCTGGCAAAGCGCAAGACTTACGTGATGCGTTAGAGTACATTTCGATGACCCGTATACGTCATCAGGCATGGCAAATTGAGCAGGGTGAAGTACCCGACAATAATCTTGATCCGCATCTACTTTCTCCATTTGAACAGCGTCATTTAAAAGATGCTTTTGCTATTCTAGATAAGGCGCAAAATTACCTTAAATTTTGTTATACCGCACACTCGGGTGTGAAATAATCTATGTTTTTCAAAGAAGTTAAAAACTGGAATACACGTTATGCTCAGCTTGCCGATGATGCGCAAAACAACTTACTAAAAGAGTTTTATTTATCTACATTTAGTGATGCTAGTGCTTCTGTAAAAGACATTCCTTTTGTTGCATTAGATTTTGAAACAACAGGGCTTAATAGTAAAACAGATGATATTGTGAGTGTGGGGTTAGTGCCATTCACATTAGCGCGAATATACTTTAAACAGAGTAAACATTGGGTGGTTCAGCCAAGACGAAACCTAAGTGAATCATCTATTGTGATCCACGGTATTACTCATAACGATGTTGATAACGCGCCTGACTTTGACAACATCATAGCCCCTTTACTTGATGCTTTGCGTTCTAAGGTGATTGTTGTTCACTATGCGGCAATCGAACGTGGCTTTTTTAATAGTGCCTTATTATTGCGATTAAAAGAGCATATTGAGTTTATGGTTGTAGATACCATGGAACTTGAGCGAAGAGCGCTCAAAGCAAAACAAGGCTTAATAGGGCAGCTATTTAACACTAAACTGGGATCGCTAAGGCTAAATGACTGTCGTAAACGTTATTCTCTACCTGCTTATGAAGGGCATCATGCGTTAACAGATGCGCTTGCAACCGCTGAGCTTTTACAAGCTCAATTGCGCCATCATTACACAGAAGAAACACCGTTATGCACTATATGGAGCTGAACATATATAAATAAAAAACGCCGCAAAAATGCGGCGTTTTTTATTGTTGTTAATTTATTACTTAACTGGACGAGGCTCAGTTCTTAAACCTAATACTAAGCTCACACACATAAGTAAAAGCACAAACGTAAATGGTAAACCTGTTGACACAGCACCCGCTTGTAAAGCTTCAATGGCTTGTGTTCCGCCAATCCAAAGTAGCGCAGCAGCAATAGCGCCCTCAACTGTAGCCCAAAATATACGCTGGGGAACGGGAGCGTCAATCTTACCACCGGCTGTAATAGAATCGATTACTAACGACCCAGAGTCTGACGAGGTAATAAAAAACACAAGTACAAGAACAATCGCAATAAACGATAAAATATTTGAAAGCGGAAGTTCATCCAGCATATGAAACATTGCTAAAGGGACTTCAGTTAAGCCATTAAGCCCAAGTGCGCCAACACCATTGATAATTTGATCAATTGCAATACCACCGTAGATAGACATCCACAATACCGTTACTAAAGTTGGAATAAGTAATACAGCGATTAAGAATTCACGAATAGTGCGTCCGCGTGAAACACGAGCTATAAACATACCAACAAACGGTGACCACGAAATCCACCATGCCCAGTAAAATACAGTCCAACCGTGCATCCATGTTTCGTCTTCACGGCCGTGTGGGTTACTCAAAGGAATAATGTTTTCTACATACCCCATTACTGTATTTGGAACATTCCCCATAGCTACAGCAAAACCAACTAGGCAAACAAACAGCAGCAATACAAACGCTATCAGCATGTTTATATTACTTAATAGCTTTACACCGCCATCAATGCCGCGAACAACGGATATAACGGCTAATAAAGTAACCCCTACAATAACTAAAATTTGCGAGCCAATACCGCCTTCTAAACCAAATACATGGTTAATCCCCGCTGAGGCTTGCTGCGCACCTAAACCTAATGAAGTTGCTAACCCAAATAAAGTAGCCAAAACAGCCAAAATATCAATAATATGCCCCGGCCATCCCCACGCTTTATCACCTAAAATCGGATAAAAAATCGAACGGATTGAAAGCGGGAGCCCCTTATTGTAAGCAAAAAAAGCCAGAGATAAACTAACCACTGCATAAATTGCCCACGGATGAAGACCCCAGTGGAACATGGTTGCGCCCATGGCTAATTTTGCAGCTTCTGGTGTGTTTGCTGCAACGTTTAGTGGTGTTTCGTACCAGCCAGTATAATAAGCGACGGGTTCTGCTACACCCCAAAACATAAGGCCGATACCCATACCAGCGGCAAATAACATTGCGAGCCATGAAAGGCGAGTATGAGAGGGTTTAGCTTCACTTCCTCCCAGGCGTATATTTCCGTATGGAGATACAATAAGCGCTAAACAGAAAACGACGAAAAAGTTAGCAGCCCACATAAATAGCGCATCAAAGTTATTAATAATATCGAATTTAATAGTATCGAGCGCAGTTTTAGCTGTTTGTGGCTCGGTGACAAGCAAGGCAACTAAAAATAAAATAATAAGACCCGCACTAATCCCAAAAACAGGGTTATGAATATCAAACCCCCACTTTTGGACGTTATCCTGTCCTACAGTGTAATCTGTATTATCAATACTATATTTGTCATGATTTTCCTTCATGCAATACCTCTTTTGTAATTATAAATAACTGGTTATCCAGCCGCCCATTAAATACATTAGTCTATATACTGAGAATAAAAAATAATTTGAAGACTAACTATTTATTTTTCTATCTTACAGATGATACGCAGCTACATAAACGATAAAAGTAACAAATAGTTAAAATAGCGTGTTTTAAGGGTAATGTTAGCCATAAAAGTAGCTTTTTAAAAAATTAATAGTAGGTAGATAAAAACTATAAGCTTAGAACTTAAACTATAATTAAAATAATTATTTATAGACCAAGCAGTCTAGTAAGTTGAAGAAGAAAATGAACCTAACGGGGTGGTGGAAGTTTATACACTGCATAAAACTTATGCAGTGTATACGTTAGTGCTTATTTTTTACCTGTGTAAGCGTCGTTGTGTACGCCCGCTGCACGACCAGAAGGGTCTGCATTGTTTTGGAATGATTCATCCCAAGCAAGTGCTTCTGGTGTTGAGCAAGCGACTGACTTACCGTGTGGTACACACTTAGCCGAGGCGTCACCTGGGAAGTGCGACTCAAAAATAGCACGGTAGTAATAAGCTTCTTTAGAATCAGGGGTATTAATAGGGTATTTGAACTTAGCGTTAGCGAGGTCTTGATCGCTTACTTGCTCTTCAACATACTCTTTTAATGTGTCTATCCAACTGTAGCCAACACCATCAGAAAACTGTTCTTTTTGGCGCCATAAAACTTCATCAGGTAGGTAACCACCAAAGCCTTCACGTAAAATATGCTTTTCAATTTTGCCATCTTTACACATTTTAGCTTCAGGATTGATGCGCATAGCAACATCAACAAATTCTTTGTCTAAGAATGGTACGCGAGCTTCAACACCCCATGCGGCCATTGACTTATTAGCGCGCAGGCAGTCAAACATATGAAGTTTAGATACTTTACGGTTTAGTTCTTCATGAAACTCTTGTGCATTTGGCGCTTTATGGAAGTATAAGTAACCACCAAATAATTCATCTGCACCCTCACCAGAAAGAACCATTTTAATACCCATGGCTTTAATTTGACGAGCCATTAAATACATAGGGGTTGATGCACGAATAGTGGTTACATCATAAGTTTCTATGTGGTAAATAACTTCACGAAGCGCATCAATACCTTCTTGAATAGTAAAAATGATAGGGTGGTGCACGGTCCCAATCATGTCGGCTACCTTTTGAGCTGCCGCTAAATCGGGTGAACCCTCAAGACCCACTGAAAACGAGTGCAGCTTAGGCCACCAAGCATCACTTTCGTCGTTATCTTCAATACGTTTAGCTGCAAAACGCTGTGTAATAGCAGAAATAACCGATGAGTCTAATCCACCAGATAGTAATACACCGTAAGGTACATCACACATAAGTTGACGTTTAACGGCTGCCTCTAGTGCGTCTTTCACATCTGATGATTCTGCACTGTTATCTTTCACTGCGTCGAATGTTTGCCAATCGCGTTTATAATACGGCTTTAATTCACCATCTTTACTGTAAAGGTAATGACCAGGAGGAAATTCTTCAATATGTTTACAAATTGGAGAAAGTGCTTTTAGCTCAGATGCAACATAAAAGTTACCGTGCTCATCGTGGCCAGTGTATAGCGGTATAATACCAATGTGATCGCGACCAATTAAGTAGGCGTCATTTTCTTCATCGTATAAGCAAAATGCAAAAATACCGTTCAAGTCATCTAAAAACTCAGGACCTTTTTGTTTGTATAGCGCTAATATTACTTCACAGTCAGACTGTGTCTGAAAAGTAAAATCAGTGTCTAAGTTTGCAGCTAACTCTTTGTGATTATATATTTCCCCGTTTACCGCTAAAATATGCGTTTTTTCAGGGTTGTATAAAGGTTGCGCACCACTAGATACGCCAACAATTGCAAGACGTTCGTGAACTAAAATTGCTTTTTCAGACGCGTAAACACCAGACCAATCTGGGCCTCGGTGTCGTAGTAATTTTGACATTTCAATTGCTTGAGTTCGCAATTGAGCGGGATCAGATTTAATATCTAATACCCCAAAGATTGAACACATAGTAACTCCTCATTCCTATTATGTGTGCAGATCAGCCACTTTGCTGAACTGCGAACCCTTGTTTTATCAGAAATATTTACTCAAGTCACATAGCTTTTGCAATTAATTAAGAATAATTTATGCACCAATGTTTAAGTGAACGCACCTTGTTGGTGAACAAGGAGAAACTATGATTATTTTTGCATCAACTCTATTGCTCAAACTCTGTACTATTAGTGAGTTATCCAAGTGAGCTTGCTTTACAGACAGCTCGTTTTTGTAACACAGTGGTGCAATAAGCAACTGCTAATTAGTTAATGTTCAACGTAACTAATTATTGCTTAACGTTTGCTTTTAAGTGCAATTTTTAACTGGTTTATATGACCATCGAGCTTTTGTTTGGCTTGTAATGCTTGTTTAAACGTCACATATTCAAATTCAATAGTATCTAGTGGTCTGTATTGCGCAAATTGATGCAAATCTGCTTCAATTACGGTGCCTAATAAGGGGTAACCCCCCGTTGTTTGGGCATCGTTTAACAAAACAATGGGTTCTCCATTTGGTGGAAGTTGAATACTTCCTGGGCTCACAGCAAGAGAAGGCAATGAGTGTGAGTGGGTTAAAGAATAATTATCACTTTGAAGCCTAACACCCATACGGTTACTATTGTGACTCACTTTAAACGACGACTGAGTAAACCCATTAATGATCTGTTTTGAGAAAAGCTTTGCATGTGGGCTTGGGTATACGCGAACAATTTTACGTTTTGGCGGCATAAGTGCACCGCATTGAGTAAATTCTGATTGGTAAGGGGTTATTTTAATAGTGTCACCGGCTATGAGCGATTTGCCATTTAGTCCGCCAAAACCAGCATTTAAGTCAGTTGCTTTAGAGTCCATAACAACCGGGCTTTGAATACCACCTTTAACGGCAATGTAGGCTCTTAATCCTGCTCTGCCGGTTGAAAATTTTAGTACCTGTTTTTGTTTAATATTATATGTCCAACCTGGGTAAATCGGTTTTTCATCAAGTGTTGCATTTAAATCAGCACCAAATAAGGCAATAACAGTGTTGCATTCAAACGCAAGTTCGCACAAGCCAACGGTTATCTCAAGAACAGCGGCGTTTTTATCATTATTTAAAAGGCAGTTTGCTATGGTTTGTGCGTAAGGGTCTAAGCTGCCAGATTGGCTAACGCCTAAATGGCGGTACCCGTTACGTCCAAAATCTTGGATGCTCAGTAATGGGCCACTTTTAATAACTTTAATCATTATTTATTTCCCCACAGATACAGGTATAAATTCAAGCGTGTCACCAGGCTGTATTAAGCATGGGCTTTTTTGCGTTGCATCAAATAATGGTATGTCAGTTTGGCCAATAATATGCCAGCCACCAGGCGAATCTGCCGGGTAAATGGCTGTTTGGTCAGCACCAATAGCGACAGACCCTTTAGGTACTTTAAGACGAGGTTCTGAGCGTCTTGGTGTAAAAAGTTGCTTGTTTAGTCCATTTAAGTATGCAAAACCAGGTTGAAACCCCAAAAATAAAACAGCGTACTGGGGCTCACTGTGAAGGTTAATGACGTCATCAATGCTTAAACTATGAAAATTTGCCACGTAGTTTAAGTCTTCGCCGTTATAATGCGTTTTGATTTTGTGGTGTTTAGCTACGAACTCATTAGGTTTAATGTTATTCCAAATAGCTGGTAATTGCTCAAGCCATTTAGCTAACTCAATATCTTGCTTTAAATATAAAGTGAGTGAGTTCATACCGGGTACAATATCAATAAATGAATTATCTTTTTTACAGTGATTTGCTAAAGACCAAATTTTTTTTTGAATACTGAGTGTTCCGCTAGTGCTTAAGTGAGATGCATCAAGCAATAAGCTATTGTTTGATAAAGCGTAAACGTGAAGATTTTGCATTAGTAAAACCTAATTCGAACATCATTAAGCAAACCTATCACATATTTAATTAATTATTTATACCCTTGAGACCAACACAGAACATTTATGCAAAATTGTTAACACACTTAAATTTAAATCTTATTGTCAATTAGATTTAAAAGTAAACCTTATATGTTTAGCCTCGTAATAAATAAGTAAGTCGTTTGAAATAATAATTAAATTTAAATGGTCTTAATTAGTACGGACTTGTTTAGAGGTACATTATGAATTATCAGCATTTATTATATTTATCGGGCGCTGCAATTATATTTAGCGCAGGCGCGTTTGCTTTATCGATGGAAAAGGTCGAACAAAGTGATGTAGCAGCCAGTATGCATGTAGAAAGCCTTGTACTAGGATCGGGTTGTTTTTGGGGCGCAGAAAAACGCTATGAAGCGCTAGATGGAGTAATTGATGCAGAATCTGGTTATGCAGATGGCAATGGGTTTGAGGCTACTTACAAAAACATTACTAAGCAATCACGCCGCTTTGACGAAAACAATTACGCTGAAGTAGTGAAAGTGACTTACAACAGCAATATTATTTCTGCGCAAGAGTTACTTAAAAATTACTTTGAAAGTCACGATCCTACTCAGTTAAACAAACAAGGTAATGACATTGGTACGCAATATCGATCTATTATATTAACGAGCAACGATGCGCAAAAAGACACAGCGTTAAAGATTAAAGCGCAATACCAACAATTATTAACCAATGCTGGGTATGGAAATATAGTCACCGTTATCAAGCCACTTGAGGGCTTTGTAGCTGCTGAAGAATACCACCAAAATTATTTGCAAAAAAATCCTAATGGTTATTGCCCTGATCATTCTACTGGTGTGGTTTTCGAACCAGTACCAGTTAAAACGAAAGACAACACTGCATTATTAACGGGTAAACAAATTGTGATCATAGACTCTCGAGACTATTGCCCTTATTGCGAGAAGTTTAAAAAAGAGGTGGCAAATGACTACAAAGGCACCATCCCTTTATCATTTAGATACGCAGATCAATTAGATGGGTTAATCATTAAATCAGCGACATGGGCAACACCCACAATTCTATTTTTAGAAAATGGTGAAGAAGTATATGGTCGCCAAGGCTACGCAAGCCGTGAGACATTTTACAAAGCTTTAGGTGCATTTAAATTAGGAGACAGTGAAGCTTATAAGGTTGCATTTAATGCCAAAACAGATCGCCCATATTGTAAAGAATATAAAATATTTAAAAATACACCCGATGGCACCTTTGTCGATAAGCTCAGTGGTGAGGCTTTATTTGATACTCGAGATCGTTTTAATTCTGGTACAGGTTGGCTGTCGTTTACGCACCCTGTTAAAAACAGTGTAACCGAACACGAGGACAATAGTTGGGGCATGCAGCGCATAGAATTAAGGTCTAAAAGCACAGGTATTCACCTGGGGCATTTATTTCCGGGTGAAGGGCCTAGAGGAAAAGATAGATATTGTATAAACGCAACCGTATTAGACTTTGTCCCTCGAGATAATAGCTAATACCGTATATAAACCTATCGGTCTATAATTGGTGTTTCGACTAGTAAAGAAACAAGTACAAAAAAGCCCTCATAATTGAGGGCTTTATAAATATTTACTAAGTGGTGCACTTTTGTTGAAAAATAAAACAGCCCAAACTAAGTCACCACCTAAGTTGAACTGCTTTTCACACTGACAACATCTTCACACACAATAAAGATTCGTTTACTGCTAAAAGCAGATTTTTATATTATGTGGCCGTTGGAGAGAATAAAAACAGCCCAAACTAAGTCACCACCTAATTTGAACTGCTTTTCACACTGACAACATCTTCACACACAATAAAGATTCGTTTACTGCTAAAAGCAGATTTTTATATTATGTGGCCGTTGGAGAGAATAAAAACAGCCCAAACTAAGTCACCACCTAATTTGAACTGCTTTTCACACTGACAACATCTTCACACACAATAAAGATTCGTTTACTGCTAAAAGCAGATTTTTATATTATGTGGCCGTTGGAGAGAATAAAAACAGCCCAAACTAAGTCACCACCTAATTTGAACTGCTTTTCACACTGACAACATCTTCACACACAATAAAGATTCGTTTACTGCTAAAAGCAGATTTTTATATTATGTGGCCGTTGGAGAGAATAAAAACAGCCCAAACTAAGTCACCACCTAATTTGAACTGCTTTTCACACTGACAACATCTTCACACACAATAAAGATTAGTTTACTGCTAAAAGCAGGTTTTTATATTATGTGGCCGTTGGAGAGAATAAAAACAGCCCAAACTAAGTCACCACCTAACTTGAACTGTTTTTCACACTGACAACATCTTCACACACAATATAAAGATTCTTTTTTACATTTATTTGAGTCATAAAAACTAAATTGGTTTCAAACTTAGTTATTTAAATATCAACTCAATTAGTCATTAAATGTTTTCGTTAAATAGACTTTATGTTGTTTCCTAAATTCAAACAAACGATAAAAATAAAACTGATAAGTGAAAAAATTTAAACCATAAAAATTAAAGAACAAAAAAGCCAACTCATTGATAATAAGTTGGCTTTTACGTTAATTTAATGTGAATTATTTATGATTGTTACATTAAATAAATTAACTAAGTGTGAACTAAAATCATTATTCTTGGGTTTTTCTGAAAGTATCAACTACCCATTTAGCAAACAGATCAAGAGGGTGGTTGGCTACATTTGAGTCGTGTTGAACCAAATAATATTTATCTTTAGTCGTTAATGGCTGTTCAAACAATTTATATAACCATTGCTCGTCTAACCAGCTTTGGCTTATAGGTAGAGGAATAAGTGCAATCCCCATACCTTGCTGTGCGGCACGTGCAACACCAAACATACTATCTATCTGAATAATTTGCGTAGGCGAAAAATCATCTATGCCCACTTTTTCAGCCCACTGGTGCCATGCCCAAGGGCGTGCTTTGTGTAAAATTAGTGGTACTTGGTTCAGTGCTTGTAAATCGTTGTTTTTCCACTGTTCAAGTAATTTTTTATTACATGCAGGAATGTATTCTAAATTAAATAGCTCAGTGACTGCGCCCTCAGTTGGCTTACTTGACGAAAGCACAATAGACAAATCACTATGGCGGGTAAGTTCTTTACGTGTTTTAAGCGTGTCCATTTGCAAATTAATATTAGGATGCTGAGTGGTCCATTCGCTTAATTTTGGCATCAGCAATTCACTGGCAAAAAACTCGGGTAAAGTAATCGTGATATTTGTGTTTTGTTGTAATTGACTAAACTCATTAATGGTACCTTCTAACATAGTAATGATAGGGGAGATCGCATCAAAAAAGTTTTTTCCAGCCGTAGTTAGGCTAATCGAACGTGTTTTACGATGAAACAGCTCTATACCAAGTTGTTCTTCTAGTTGTTTTATTTGGTGGCTTACCGCCGACGGTGTTAAGTACAGCTCATTGGCTGCATGCTTAAAACTTAGGCTTCTTGCTGCAAAGCAAAAAGAACGAAGACCACGAATAGGAGTTTGCATGTTTTCCAGTGTTTAAATGTTTAGATTACCTGTACAGGCAAATATCGATCCAAATGTTATTATTCAATACTATCAATAACTTAATTTTATTGATAGGGCAGCTTCACAATTTTGGTGCATCATAACAACAAATTAGTGCAATAGCTCTAGCTAAATAACACAGTATTTATGCATCTATTATAGATAATAATTTATTAAGCGTGTATTAATTAACCATAAAAATAGCATTGTAGGCAAAAAAAATCCCTCTTGCGAGGGATTTTGGGTAACTCAGCGCCATTGGCACTGGGAATGAGGTCGGTACAGGGTAAAGTTAACTATATAATAATCTTATAAAACCATTTCTGGTACTTCACCGTCAACAAGTAATTTACCTGCTGTTTTGCTAATAATTTCATCTACAGATACACCAGGTGCACGCTCTATTAAATGAAATGCGCCGTCTTTAACTTCTAAAACGGCTAAATCTGTTACTATTTTCTTTACGCAATTTACACCGGTAAGCGGTAAACTACATGCTTCAAGTAGCTTAGATTCACCATGCTTACTGGCATGGGTCATTGTAACAATTATATTTTTTGCGCCAGCAACTAAGTCCATTGCGCCGCCCATGCCTTTAATAAGCTTTTTGGGGATCATCCATGACGCGATGTTACCGTTCTGGTCAACTTCAAAAGCACCAAGAACTGTTAAGTCTACATGACCACCCCGTATCATGGCAAAACTATCTGCACTATTAAATATGGCAGCACCTGTGGCTGCTGTCACGGTTTCTTTACCCGCGTTAATCATATCAGCATCAAGCTCAGCTTTAGTTGGGTATTGCCCCATACCTAATAGGCCATTTTCTGACTGTAGCATAACTTCAATATCATCAGGTACATAGTTTGCGACGAGTGTCGGAATTCCTATGCCCAAATTAACGTAGTAACCATCTTGTAGTTCTTGCGCAACGCGCATTGCAACTTGTTCACGTGATAATGCCATTACTTTGCTCCTGCTTAATCTCGTGTTGTTACACGTTCAATGCGTTTTTCAAAGTTACCTTTAATCACGCGATTTACATAAATGCCAGGGGTGTGGATTTGGCTTGGTTCAAGTTCACCCGGCTCGACGATTTCTTCAACTTCTGCCACAGTAATTTTTCCTGCTGTTGCAGCCATTGGGTTAAAGTTCATTGCTGTGTGTCTAAATACCAGGTTTCCATACCGGTCAGCCTTCCACGCTTTCACAATGGCAAATTCACCCGTGATAGACTCTTCTAAAATGTAAGGGCGACCATCAAATTCTTTTACATCTTTACCCTCTGCAACGGGCGTACCGTAACCTGTAGCGGTATAAAATGCGGGAATACCGGCACCACCAGCGCGCATTTTTTCTGCAAGTGTTCCTTGTGGCGTAAGCTCAATATCTATTTCGCCATTTAATAATTGCTGCTCAAATAGGGCGTTTTCTCCAACATACGAGGCAATTACTTTTTTTATTTGTTTATCTTGCAATAAAATACCTAAACCAAAATCATCAACACCACAGTTGTTAGATACAACGGTTAACTCTTTTGTGTTCATCTTTTTAATTTGCTTTATTAAACCTTCAGGTATTCCACATAAACCAAAACCACCGGCAATAATGGTATCACCGTCTTTCAACCCTTCCATTGCAGCTTCGTAGCTTGAAACCACCTTATCAAAACCGGCCATGAGTCTCTCCTCATTGTGTGCTAAATTTTGTTAACTATTTACCTTCGTTTTACACTTACTTAAGTAATATATAGGCTAAAAAGTAGTTAACACGTAAGTGTGTCATTGTTGTTTTTTGTGCAGCGCTACAGAAACTTTACTTACTGGCATTTTATTAAGCGCATCAGTAATGGCCCAACCTGCATCAACAAGCCTTTGTAAATCAATTCCATGGTTTATGCCAAGGCCATCAAGTAAGTAAACGACATCTTCAGTGGCAACATTTCCTGACGCGCCTTTAGCATAAGGGCACCCACCAAGGCCGGCAACTGCTGCGTCAACCGTTGATATTCCTAGGCTTAGCGCTGCGTAAATATTTGTGAGCGCTTGCCCGTAGGTATCATGAAAATGCACTGCAAGCTGGTTGCTGTCTATGTGCAATAAAAGTAATTCTATGAGTTGAGTTACTTTTTTTGCAGTACCTACGCCAATCGTGTCTCCAAGGCTTACTTCGTAACAGCCTAAATCTAATAGCTTTTGTGTTACATCAAGCACAGCCTTAGCGTCTATGCCTCCTTCGTAAGGACAGCCAAGTACACAACTTACATAACCACGAACACGAATATTATGCTCTTTTGCAAAGTTCATAACTTCACTGTAGCGTGTGATACTTTCGTCAATTGAGCAGTTGATGTTTTTTTTACAGAACGACTCGCTTGCGGCGGTAAAAATTGCAAACTCTTTAATACCAGCGTCATGGGCCGCGTGCGCACCTTTCAAGTTTGGTGTCAGCGCGCTTAGGTTAATATTTGGTAAGTTAAGTGCGTTAATCACATCAGCCGAATCTGCCATTTGTGGTACCCATTTAGGGGATACAAACGCACCTGCTTCTATATCTTTTAAACCGGCTTGTGCAAGGGCATTAATCAGTGAAATTTTATCCTGAGTATTTACCAAACCCTCGTTTTGTAGGCCGTCACGCGCACCCACCTCAACAATACGAACCGAATCAGGAAAGGCACTCATTAGGCACCTTCCTGTTGTGTGGTATCTTCAACAATGGCGAGTAGGGCACCGTGAGATACCAATTCACCTTCACCAAAACAATAGCTTTGTAAAATGCCATCGTGTGGCGCATTGAGGGTGTATTCCATTTTCATAGCTTCAATGATCACAACAGGATCGCCTTTGCTAATCGTACTGCCAACATTAACCAAATGTTTAACCACGGTACCATTGAGTGGTGCTGCTAGTGGCAATGCATCACTTTCATGTGAACTTATGTAATGTTTATTAATGAGTTCAAGCTTAGTTTGTAGTGCTTTATTCATAACCGTAATGGCGTCATTACAGTGTGAGACATGAGCAATATGCTTATTGCCATCAATAAATACAGTACAAACGCCTTTAATGACTGTCCCTTGAAGATTAAATACCGTGTTGTTATGGGTAATGTTGAACCCTTCAGGTGTTTTGATTGCACTCAGCTGCAAATCTTTAAAAGGCACTTTAATGATGCGTGGAGAATTTAAGTTAAATCCGGTAAGTTGCTGCCATGGGCTACCATTGTGTTGCTGAGCTTGCTCATTATTCAAAGAGCATAAGTACGCAAATGCACATATGAGTTCACTTGATTGTAAAAGCGCACTATCAACAGTAACTAAAGAGTCGCCTTGCTCTGCAATAAAGTGTGTACTTGGCGCGCCCTGGTTGAAAGTAGGGTGATTAGCTAAGTTATTTAAAAAGCCAATGTTGGTACTAAAACCCGCTAAATGAAATTCACCAAGTGCTTGGCGTAAACGCCCTAATGCTTGCTCGCGGTTATCATCATGTACTATAAGCTTTGCAATCATTGGGTCGTAATAAGGGCTGATTTCATCGCCTTGTGCAATGCCGGTATCTATTCGTACAAACTCACTATTAAGCGGAGTATTTAACGATTCAATTACGCCTGAACAAGGAATAAAGTCGTTGCTTGGATCCTCTGCGTAAATTCGCGCTTCAAAGCTGTGGCCTTGTAGTTGTATGTCAGATTGCGTTAAAGGCAAAGTGTGCCCAGCTGCTATATTGATTTGCCAATTCACTAAATCTACACCGGTTACCATTTCGGTTACTGGGTGTTCTACTTGTAGGCGTGTGTTCATTTCCATAAAGAAAAACTCATCGCCACACAGTAAAAATTCAACAGTACCTGCACCGCGGTAATTTATAGCCAGAGCACAACGTACTGCGGCTTCGCCCATTTCTTTTCGTAATGTGTCACTTAAACCTGGTGCTGGCGCTTCTTCAATTACTTTTTGATGACGACGTTGTAAAGAGCAGTCTCTATCACCTAAATAAACACAGTTACCGTGATTATCTGCAAACACCTGTACTTCAACATGGCGAGGCTGGTTAACATAGCGCTCTAGCAGTACTAAGTCATTACCAAAGCCTGCTATAGCTTCACGCTGTGCGCCTTCAAGAGCACTCATGAAATCTTTAGCCTGCTCAACAACGCGCATACCTTTACCACCGCCCCCAAAAGCCGCTTTGATCAGCACGGGATAGCCAATTTTTTCGGCCTCAAATTGTAAAAAGGCAGGGTCTTGATTATCACCATAATAGCCAGGCACTAACGGTACATTTGCTTTAGCCATTATTTCTTTAGCGCGGGTTTTAGAGCCCATGGCTTCTATGCTGCTTGCAAGTGGGCCAATAAACGCAATGTTGTTAGCTTCACAGGCTTTAGCAAACTCGCTGTTTTCAGATAAAAAACCATACCCTGGGTGAATACAATCTGCGCCGCTATTTTTGGCTACTTGTAAAATTTTATCGGTTACAAGGTAAGAGTCTTTACTGGGCGCAGGCCCAATATGGTAAGCTTCATCAGCCATTTTTACATGTTGTGCGTGTTTGTCGGCGTCAGAATAAACGGCTACAGTCGTTAACCCCATTTGCTTTGCACTGCGCATAATACGGCACGCAATTTCACCTCGGTTGGCAATGAGTATCTTTTTTAAAGTGTGTGTGTTCATAATTAATCCTACAGTTGCCAAGCGGGTGGGCGTTTATCAAAAAAGGCACTAAGCCCTTCTTGGCCTTCATCAGATACACGAATCTTTGCAATACGTTCGGCCGTAAGCTCAATAATTTGTTCACTAATAGGCTTGTTTGCCACATCATTAATTAAAGCTTTAGCGGCTTTGACTGCAACGGGGCCGTTATCAATCAGTGTTTGTAGCATGTTATCAAGCGCACAGTCTAAATTGCCGGTTACTTGATGAACTAATCCAAGTTGTTTGGCTGTGTGGGCATCAAACACCTCGGCAGTTAAAAAATATCTGCGAGCAGCACGCTCACCTATGGCTTTAATTACATACGGGCTAATTACCGCAGGAATAAGCCCAAGCTTAACCTCACTTAAGCAAAACTGAGCATCATCTTTGCTTAGTGCAATATCGCAACAGGCAATTAAGCCTAGCGCGCCACCAAATGCAGCGCCCTGAACAGCACACACTGTTGGGTGAGGGCTGGTGGCTAAAACCTGCATTAATTTTGCAAGTTGCATAGAGTCGGCTAGGTTATCGGCGTAATTGTTATCAGCCATGGATTTCATCCAGGCTAAGTCTGCTCCGGCTGAAAAGTGTTTGCCTTCTGTTTTTAACACAAGCGCTTTTATATCAAGCGTATTTGCATGTTCAATGCATTGAATTAATTCGTGTATTACTTCGCTATTAAATGCGTTTCTTTTTTCAGGGCGGCTTAAAACAAGTACAGCCACATTAGATTTTGTTATTTGTAGTGTTACTGACATTTACTGCGCTCCGGTTACATTCTAAATACGCCAAATTGAGAATCTTGTGCTGGTGCATTCTTAGCAGCACTTAAGGCAAGTCCTAATACGTTACGTGTGTCGGCTGGGTCAATAATACCGTCGTCCCACAAACGCGCGCTGGCATAATATGGGTGGCCTTGCTCTTCGTATTGCTCAATGATTGGCTTTTTAAACTCGCTAATTTGCTCATCGGTCATACTCTGGCCTTTTCGCGCTAAGCCGTCTTGCTTCACTTGGGCCATTACCCCTGCGGCTTGCTCGCCGCCCATGACTGAAATACGGGCATTAGGCCACATCCACATCATGGTGGGTTCAAATGCGCGGCCACACATACCGTAGTTACCAGCGCCATAAGAGCCGCCAATAAGTACCGTAAATTTAGGCACATCGGCACACGAAACCGCCATCACCATTTTTGCGCCGTGTTTTGCAATGCCTTCGGCTTCGTATTTTTTACCTACCATAAAGCCGGTAATATTTTGTAAAAAAACCAGTGGAATATTGCGTTGTGCACACAGTTGAATAAAGTGAGCGCCTTTTTGAGCCGACTCGCTGAATAAAATCCCGTTATTAGCCACTATGCCAACAGGGTTACCGTAAATGCTTGCAAAACCGGTTACCAGTGTTTCACCAAAGTAGCGTTTAAATTCATCAAATGATGAATCATCAACTGTTCGGGCAATGACTTCTCGTACGTCAAATGGCTTTTTAAGGTCGGTACCTACAATGCCGTAAAGTTCGCTTATATCGTACCGAGGCGCTTTTATATCTTTTAATAACGGTGCAGTAGGGCGTGTGTAATTAATGCGTTCAATACATTGGCGTGCAATAGACAGCGCATGCTCGTCGTTTTCAGCAAAATGATCAGCTACCCCTGATATTTTACAATGAACATCAGCACCACCAAGCTCTTCAGCCGTTACTTCTTCACCCGTTGCCGCTTTTACAAGCGGCGGGCCTGCTAAAAATATGGTGCCTTGTTCTTTTACTATTATGCTTTCATCCGCCATAGCCGGTACATATGCACCACCAGCAGTACATAACCCCATGACCACAGCAATTTGAGGAATGCCTTTACCTGACATTCGAGCTTGATTGTAAAAAATACGGCCAAAATGTAATTTATCGGGAAAAACATCATCTTGCTCAGGTAGGTTAGCACCGCCAGAATCAACCAAATAAATACACGGTAAATGGCATCGCTCTGCAATGTCTTGTGCTCGCAAATGTTTTTTAACAGTAAGCGGAAAGTAGGTGCCGCCTTTAACCGTGGCATCGTTTGCAATGATCATGCATTCAATGCCTTTTACACGGCCAATACCAGCTACGACACCTGCGCACGGGATTGCTTGCTCATAGACGCCAAATGCAGCGAATTGAGAAATTTCTAAAAATGGTGAACCTTCGTCAATTAGCGTACTAATACGATCGCGTACAAATAATTTACCGCGACCTTCGTGACGCTCTTTTAAAGCAGTCCCACCACCTAAGCTTATCGTGGCAACTTTATCGCGTAAATCATCCACTAGCGCCGACATGTTTTTATGATTTTGCACAAAAGTAGGATCGTGTGGATTAACGCTCGATTTTAAAATCGTCATAATCTAATCCTTAACGGCTTTCAGTGAAAAGTTCGCGACCAATTAGCATGCGGCGAATTTCAGACGTGCCGGCGCCAATTTCGTATAGTTTAGCGTCACGTAGTAATCGACCCGTTGCGTATTCGTTTATGTAGCCGTTTCCACCTAGTATTTGAATCGCATCCAGTGCCATTTTGGTTGCCAATTCGGCGGCATATAAAATGGCGCCAGCAGCATCTTTTCGTGTTGTTTCACCGCGGTCACAGGCTTTAGCTACCGTGTAAACGTATGAACGAGCAGCGTTCATTTGTGTGTACATATCGGCAACCTTGCCCTGAATAAGCTGAAATTGCCCAATTGGGGTATCAAACTGTTTACGCTCATGAATGTAAGGCACAACAATATCCATACATGCTTGCATAATGCCAAGGGGGCCTGCTGCCAATACAACACGTTCGTAATCTAGGCCGCTCATAAGAACTTTTACGCCTTCGTTTAAGTTACCTAAAATGTTTTCTTCAGGCACTTCACAGTTTTCAAATACTAACTCACAGGTGTTTGACCCGCGCATACCAAGTTTGTCGAGCTTTTGTGCGGTTGAAAAACCAGGGAACGTCTTCTCTACTATAAATGCAGTGATCCCTTTAGCACCGGCGTTTAAATCTGTTTTAGCGTAAATAACCAGTGTGTCTGCATCCGGGCCATTGGTGATCCACATTTTATTGCCGTTCAAAATGTACTTATCGCCTTTTTTCTCAGCTTTAAGTTTCATCGATACCACGTCAGAGCCCGCATTAGGCTCACTCATAGCAAGCGCACCAATGTGTTCACCGCTAATAAGTTTTGGTAGGTATTTTTCTTTTTGTGCTTGTGAACCATTACGGTTGATTTGATTAACACACAGGTTTGAATGCGCACCGTAGCTCAAGCCAATAGACGCACTTGCGCGGCTAATTTCTTCCATTGCTATAACATGCTCTAAATAGCCTAAGCCCGCACCACCAAACTCTTCAGGAACGGTCATGCCTAACACGCCCATTTCGCCCATTTGCGGCCAAAGTTGATTTGGAAATGTATTGTCTATGTCGGTTTGTTCAGCTAGTGGCGCAATTTCTTGGCTTGAAAAACTATTTACATGGTCGCGGATCATATCGGCGGTTTCGCCAAGACCAAAGTTCATCTCTTTATAAAGTGAAATAGTGCTCATGATTCATTCCTGTGTGAGTGTGTGTTATCAGTGTGTTTTTATTTTAAAAATAAACTACTCG
The DNA here is from genome assembly GCF_000813065.1 of Pseudoalteromonas sp. ECSMB14103. Lineage (NCBI taxonomy): Bacteria > Pseudomonadati > Pseudomonadota > Gammaproteobacteria > Alteromonadales > Pseudoalteromonadaceae > Pseudoalteromonas > Pseudoalteromonas sp. ECSMB14103. Next base: position 227,316 of record NZ_JWGY01000002.1, read on the forward strand.
TCTATTTTATTCAGTGTGTCTCTACAGCGTCGTTCCGCAGTAACCAGTTCCATTAGGACAACTTTAATATCGTCCATTTGCTGCGAAAGGTCGGCTTTTTTCTCTGAAATCAGATCTAGCATAGTGACTAGTTGTTTAGCGCTTGATTTATCAGCGTCATACAGTTCAAACAAACGGCCCGTTTCGGCAAGCGTAAAGCCTAGGCGTTTACCCCGTAAAATGAGCTTTAAGCGCACTTTGTCGCGCTTTGAATAAATACGTGTTTGCCCATTACGCTCAGGTGATAAAAGCCCTTGGTCTTCATAAAAGCGTATAGAGCGAGTTGTAATGTCAAACTCTTTAGCTAAATCGCTAATGCTGAAAGTTTGTTCATTACTGGTCGGTATAGTGGCGGAACTTGCAAAGTTTGTTTGATTATCTGGTTTCATAATTGTGATTACCTCATTCGAATAACTCCAATATAAGTGAAGTTTACGTAAAGGTAAAGTGCTGGCTGATGCGAAATAAATATAAGCGAAGTGGTTTGCAGTATTTGTAATTTAAATTATTTAATTACAATGACTTAATTTTAACTTAGATTGTAAGAACCAAAGGTGGCAAAGAAACCTTACAGATAAGAAAGTATAATTTTAACGGTTTTTAGTTGACGTTAGCGTAAACGTTAGTATTGTGTATGGTTATTAAATAATAATTTAAAACACAATTAATAGAGTAAATATTCTAACAACTATTTACCCTTAAATACAATGGAGTTAGCTATGTCTTTAGAATCAGTGGTAATTGTAGCAGCAAAACGTACGCCTATGGGTGGCTTTATGGGCGGGCTAAGCGATGCTCAGTCTACTGAATTAGGTGCAACGGCTATTAAAAGTGCATTAGCGCAAACTGGTTTAAAAACCGATGCAATTGACGAAGTAATTATGGGCTGTGTACTCCCTGCTGGTTTAGGTCAAGCGCCAGCTCGTCAAGCCATGTTAAAAGCAGGGCTAGCTTTAAGCACGGGTGCTACCACCATTAATAAAGTATGTGGTTCAGGTTTAAAAGCCGCCATGCTTGCTAACGATTTAATTAAAGCAGGCTCTATAGAAACAGCGATTGCTGGTGGTATGGAAAGTATGACCAACGCCCCTTACTTTATCCCAAAAGCGCGTGGCGGAATGCGAATGGGCCACGGCGAAATCAAAGATCACATGATGAGCGATGGCCTTGAAGATGCATACGACAATAAAGCCATGGGTTGTTTTGCACAAGATACCGCCGACGAATATGGCATTGGCCGTGAGCAAATGGATAATTTTGCACTTGGCTCATTAAGCAAAGCGAATGCCGCAATTGCAAACGGCAGCTTTGAAAACGAAATAGCACCGCACACAATTCAAACACGAAAAGGCGATGTAACGGTATCGGTTGATGAGCAACCAGGTAATGCACGCCCAGAAAAAATCCCAAGTTTACGTGCAGCCTTTAAAAAAGACGGCACAATCACTGCCGCTAACTCATCATCTATTTCGGATGGTGGCGCAGCCCTCGTTTTAATGACTGAATCAAAAGCAAAAGCACACGGCTTAACCCCCCTTTGTAAAATTGTAGCGCACAGCACACATTCTCAAAAACCGAGCGAATTTACGGTAGCACCAGTAGGTGCAATGAACAATGTGCTCGAAAAAGCCGGTTGGACAACAACTGATGTAGACCTTTGGGAAATTAACGAAGCTTTTGCCATGGTAACAATGCTTGCAATAAACGAGCTTAAGCTTGATGAAAGCAAAGTAAATGTTAACGGTGGGGCATGTGCACTTGGCCACCCAATTGGTGCCAGTGGCGCACGTATTTTGGTTACGCTTATTCACGCTCTTAAAAACCGAGGCCTTAAAAAAGGCGTTGCTTCTTTATGTATTGGTGGCGGTGAAGCCGTTGCAATGGCAGTAGAAGCTTACTAAGTACCAATCACATTAAAAATACGCAGCAACATAACAATAATAAAGCTGCGCTATTTTTAAAACTAACACACTAATACAATAGGATTTAACCATGCACCAAGTTCCACTATTAATAGATGGCGAATTTATTAAATCGACTTCTAAAGAGCTAATCGATGTTATAAACCCAGCAAACCAAGAGGTTTTAGCACAGGTTCCGTGTACCACTGATGCAGAAATGGATGCGGCAATTGCTTCAGCCTCTGAAACATTTAAAACATGGAAAGATGTGCCAATTACTGAGCGTGCACGCATTATGATGAAATACGCCGCGCTTTTAAAAGAACACCATGATGAACTAGCCACTATTATTTGCCACGAACTAGGTAAAACCTTTGAAGATGCTAAAGGTGATGTATGGCGAGGTATTGAAGTTGTCGAACAAGCGGCTAATGCACCTTCGCTGATGATGGGCGAAACAATGGAAAACGTAGCGCGCAAAATCGATACCTACTCTTACATGCAGCCATTGGGTGTGTGTGCAGGTGTTACGCCGTTTAACTTTCCGGCAATGATCCCACTTTGGATGTTTCCGCTGGCAATAGTGTGTGGTAACACATTTATATTAAAACCATCAGAGCAAGACCCACTAACGCCAATGCGTTTAGCTGAGCTATTTATTGAAGCGGGTGCACCTAAAGGCGTTCTGCAAATTGTACATGGTACAAAACCGCAGGTAGACCGGTTATTAGAAGATAAAGCCGTTCGTGCTATTTCGTTTGTAGGCTCGTGTGGTGTAGGTGCCTATATTTATTCAAAAGGCACACAAAACCTTAAGCGTGTTCAAGCCTGTGTAGGTGCAAAAAACCATATGGTAATTATGCCAGATGCGAGTAAATCGCATGTTGTAAATAACCTGGTTGGTGCATCTGTTGGTGCCGCAGGGCAGCGTTGTATGGGTATTTCGGTAGCTGTATTTGTTGGTCAAGCAAGTGAATGGGTAGATGAAATAAAAGCAGGCTTTGAAAAAGTACGCCCAGGTTTATGGGATGACAAAGACGCAGCCTACGGCCCACAAACGTCAAAAGCAGCAAAAGAGCGTATATTATCGTTGATTGCAAGCGGTAAAAAACAAGGCGCGACCTGTTTAATAGATGGCTCTGACTTTAGTGTAGAAGGTTACGAGCAAGGTAACTGGGTTGGCCCAACTTTATTTACAGACGTTACAAAAGAAATGGACTTATATAAAGAAGAGATTTTTGGTCCTGTTTTGGCTTGTATGTTTGTAGACACATTAGAAGAAGCTATCGCCTTAATTAACGAAAGCCCTTACGGTAATGGCACCTCGCTATTTACTTCAAGCGGTGCAGTTGCACGTAAATTCCAACACGAAATAGAAGTAGGTCAAGTAGGTATAAATGTTCCTATTCCTGTGCCACTGCCGTTCTTCTCATTTACCGGATGGAAAGGCTCTTTTTATGGCGATACTCATACGTATGGTAAGCAAGGTATTCGTTTTTACACCGAAACCAAAACCATTACCTCACGTTGGTTTGAAGACGATATAGCGTCAGGCCCTAACATGAGCATTAACTTAAAATAATTAATAAACACACACAAAAAATAATAACAAAAACGGGCGCGAAGGTTTTTCACACACATAAATATGCCTTCGCCGCTCTTCACTCACAATCCCAATACGGGAAAACCGACAACACACAACTAAAGAGGTCTATCATGGACTTTAACTTATCAGAAGACCAACAAGCCTTTGCACAAACTGCTCGCCAATTTGCCGAGTCAGAGCTTGCACCTCATGCGGCTAAATGGGATCGCGAACATATTTTTCCTAAAGATACGATAAAAGCAGCCGGTGAGTTAGGCTTTTGTGGTTTATACACACCAGAGGACGCGGGCGGCCTTGGTTTATCACGTTTAGACTCAAGCATTATTTTTGAACAACTTGCACTAGGGTGTACGGCAACCACTGCCATGCTCACTATTCATAATATGGCTACCTGGATGGTTGCAAGTTTTGGAACAGACGCAATAAAAGATCAATATGTAGACCAATTAGTTATGGGTGAGTTATTAGCTTCATACTGCTTAACCGAGCCTGGTTCTGGTTCAGATGCAGCTTCACTTAAAACAAAAGCAGTACGCGATGGCGACGAATACGTTATTAACGGTTCTAAAATGTTTATATCGGGTGCAGGAGAAACCGAAGTGCTAGTGGTCATGGCGCGTACTGGTGGCGAAGGCGCTGCGGGTATTTCTGCGTTTGTTGTACCGGCCGATGCAAAAGGCGTTGAATACGGTAAAGCAGAAGAAAAAATGGGGTGGAATGCACAGCCTACACGACTAATAAGCTTTGAAGATGTGCGTATTCCTGCACATAACTTACTTGGTGCAGAAGGCGAAGGTTTTAAGTTTGCAATGCAAGGCCTAGATGGCGGGCGAATTAATATTGCCACCTGTTCAATTGGTACTGCACAAGCGGCCTTAAATACAGCACGTGAATACCTCAAAGAGCGCTCACAATTTGGTAAACCGCTGGCTGCTTTTCAAGCGTTACAATTTAAAATTGCTGATATGAACACAGAGCTTGTAGCGGCGCGCCAAATGGTAAGGCTTGCGGCATTTAAACTAGATACTGGCGATAGCGAAAAAACCACTTATTGTGCTATGGCCAAACGCTTTGCAACCGATGTTGGTTTTACAGTGTGTAATGAAGCACTTCAAATACATGGTGGTTATGGTTACATAAAAGAATACCCATTAGAGCGCCATGTACGTGACGTGCGCGTTCATCAAATACTTGAAGGCACAAACGAAATAATGCGTGTGATTATTGCGCGTCGAATTTTAGCTGAATCAGCAAGCGAAATATTATAAGGAGCACGGTATGTCTGAATCAAAACCAAGCATTGAGTTAACAACCGAAGGCCATGTTGCTATTTTAACGATGTCTAACCCGCCAGCGAATACCTGGACAAAAGACACCTTAATTGATTTAAAAAATAAAGTTAACGCGCTTAATAACAATAAAAACATTTATGCCTTAGTGCTAACGGGTGAAGGCGATAAGTTTTTTAGCGCAGGCGCCGACCTTAATGTATTTGCAAGTGGTGACAAAGGTATTGCTGCAGACATGTCGCGTGTATTTGGTGAAGCGTTTGAAGCATTAACTAATTTTAGAGGCGTGTCGGTTGCTGCTATTAATGGCTATGCGATGGGCGGCGGTTTAGAGGTTGCATTAGCGTGTGATATACGCATTGCTGAACAACAAGCACAAATGGCACTCCCTGAGGCAAAAGTCGGTTTATTGCCGTGTGCAGGTGGCACGCAAAATTTAGCATGGTTAGTGGGCGAAGGCTGGGCTAAACGCATGATTTTGTGCGGCGAGCGCTTAAAAGCTGATAAAGCACTACACATTGGTTTAGTCGAAGAGGTTGTTGGCCAAGGTGAGAGTTTTGCTGCTGCGCTTAATCTTGCAAACCAAGTAAGTGAGCAAAGCCCTAGCTCGGTTGCGGCATGTAAAACATTAATTCAAAAAGGGCGCCACCAACCCATGGCGAGCGTTTTACCATTAGAGCGCGAACTATTTGTTGGTTTATTTGATACTGATGATCAAAAAGAAGGCGTAAATGCCTTTTTAGAAAAGCGCAAAGCAAAATGGGTAAATGGCTAATGAGTGATTTAACCTTATTAAATAAAGCGGATGATTCAGTACTTTTTGAGACGGCAACCGCAGCCAACGGCCGTTTAATTGGGCTTATTACACTAAACGCACCTAAATCGTTAAATGCGCTTAATTTTAACATGATCAAATTGCTTACTCCTCAACTAAAGGCATGGGCAAACGACGATGCCATCGCAATGATTATTTTAAAAGGGGCAGGAGAAAAAGCGTTTTGCGCTGGTGGCGATGTAGTAAGTCTTCATGATGCAATGGCACAAGGTGAACCAACAAGTTTAGTTGAAGAGTTTTTTACCCAAGAATATAAGCTCGATTACCTTATACATACCTACGTTAAACCTATTCTTGTTTGGGGAAACGGGATTGTAATGGGAGGCGGTTTAGGGCTAATGGCTGGCGCAAGCCACCGTGTTGTTACCGAAACCTCACGTATTGCAATGCCAGAACAAACAATAGGTTTATACCCCGATGTAGGCGGCAGCTATTTTTTGCATAAAATGCCCAAAAGTGTTGGCTTGTTTTTAGGGTTAACGTCAGCGTCTATTAATTGCGACGATGCGTGTTTTGTATCACTTGCCGATCACTTTATTGACAGCGGTAAATACAACGACATGCTAAACACTATTTTAGCTACAAGCTGGAGTAAGAGTGCAAGCGAAAACCACACGGTGCTAACTAATTTACTAAATGAGTTAAACGCGCAGTCTGCTGATATGCCAATAGGAAACGTTAGCGCTAATTTAAAAACAATTCAAACACTAGGTAGTTTTGCCTCATTGCAAGAGCAAGTTGATTACCTATTAAGCTTAAGCACCGACGACAAGTGGTTGCAACGTGCGCAAAAATCGTTAAAACATGGGTGCCCACTCAGCTGTGCATTGGTCAGTGAGCAGCTTAAAGCAAGTAAAGGTAAAACCCTTTTAGACTGCTTTAAAATGGAACTAGGCATGTCGGTAAGAGCCGGTGAAGTAGGTGAGTTCCAAGAAGGCGTTAGAGCACTGCTAATCGATAAAGACGGCGCCCCCAATTGGCAATACCCAACACTCCATGATGTGCCAAGTAGCGTAGTTAATAGCTTTTTTGATAATCGTTACGGCACTAGTCACCCACTTGATGGCCTAGACACGGCAACACAAAAATAAAGGAAAGACGATGACTAAACTTAATATTGGTTTTATCGGATTAGGAAACATGGGCGGCCCTATGGCGGCAAATTTAGTAAAAGCGGGGCACACAGTCACTGTTTTTGATTTAAACCAGTCGGTCGTAAATGAACTTGCTAGCCAGGGGGCTAAAGCGGGCGTTGATGCAGCGCAATGTGCCACCAATGCCGACGTTCTGATCAGCATGTTACCTGCAGGCAAGCATGTTAAATCGCTATACTTAGGTAATAACGATAACAATGGACTAATTGAGGTTTTAAGCAAAAATACCTTAGTGATTGACTGCTCTACAATTGATGCCGAATCGGCACGCGTTGTAGGAAATGCACTTGACGAGCAAGGTATACGGTTTGTTGATGCACCGGTTTCAGGTGGTGTAGCCGGGGCAACGGCAGGAACGCTTACGTTTATCGTAGGTGGTGAACAAACCGCATTCGAAAAAGCAAATACTGTATTAGTAGATATGGGTAAAAACATATTTCATGCTGGCGATATTGGTGCAGGTCAAGTTGCAAAAATATGCAACAACATGCTGCTTAGCATATTAATGGCAGGTACAAGTGAAGCCATTCAAATGGGTATTAATAACGGGTTAGATCCAAAAGTGCTGAGCGATATTATGACTGCAAGCTCAGGTCGAAATTGGACATTAGAGTTATATAATCCGTGTCCAGATGTAATGGAGACAGCACCGGCTAGTAATAATTATAAGCCAGGTTTTATGGTTGACTTAATGGCAAAAGATTTAGGTCTTGCCATGGAAGCAGCTCAGCAAAGTAATTCATCAACGCCAATGGGTTCAATGGCAAAAAACTTGTACACTATGCTTCAGCATCAAGGTGCAGGCAGCGATGACTTTAGCGCCATATTTAAATTGTTTTCGAAGTAGGAGTAAACCGTGGAAATTAAAAATAATACGGTAGTAATCACAGGTGGAGCGCAAGGTTTAGGTTTCGCTATGGCGCAAAAGTTTGCAGCTATGGGCGCAAATATTGCACTTATTGACATGGCACAAGATTTATTAAACAACGCATGCGAGCAATTAAACCAGCTTGAAGGCGTAAAAGGTATAATTAAAGGCTACGCTGCTAATGTGACGGTTGAAAGTGAAGTAGAAAACGTATTTAGTACCATTAATAGCGATTTTGGCCACATTGGTGTGCTTATTAACAACGCTGGTATTTTGCGTGACGGCATGTTCATAAAAGCTAAAGACGGAAAAGTGGTTAAAAAAATGTCGCTAGAGCAATTTCAATCAGTGATTGACGTTAATCTTTCCGGCGTATTTTTATCAGGACGCGAAGCTGCAAGCCACATGATAGAATCAGGCAAAGGCGGCGTAATAGTAAATATGTCGAGCGTAGCGCGGGCAGGTAACATAGGCCAAACAAATTACGCGGCATCAAAAGCGGGTGTAGTGGCACTTACCACCACATGGGCTAAAGAACTTGGCCGTTTTGGTATACGCGTAGGCGCTATTGCACCAGGTGTAATAAGCACCGCCATGACCGACGCCATGAAGCCAGAAGCCAAACAACGTATGCTTGCGGTAACACCCGTAGGGCGCTTAGGTGAAAGCGACGAAATTGCCCATACCGCACAGTACATAATCGAAAACGACTTTTTCACCGGTCGCGTGGTTGAAATAGACGGCGGTATTCGTTTGTAAATTAAGTTTTTTACGTTTGAATTTAAAAAGCATGGCGCTTATAGGCTGTGCTTTTTTGTTTTAAATCTGGGAGATTTATAATCTTGAAAAAGGACTAACAACCCCGTTGGCACCTTGTTGTAGTACATGAGTAGGATACCCGCTGCATTAAAACGTTAATCATTTTAGCGCTCTAAATAACTCATTAACTGCGTTAAAAACTTCTCATGTAGATAAACTATATAACTAAGTTTTTGCCTTGTTACTGAGCTATTTATCTGTCGCTATAATTGCTCACTAATTCAATACAGCGGGTATTATTTGTGTTGTACGCACATCGTTGTGACCTAGTTGTGTTTGTACTGTACGAATATCAGCGCCGCTTTGCAGTAGATGCGTAGCAAATGAGTGTCGCAAAGTATGTGGGATAACGTTTTTATTAATATGTGCTTTTGTTGAAGACAGTTTAACAGCCTTTCTTACCCCTGAATGATCTAAGTGGTGACGTCTTATTTCTCCTGTTTCAGGGTCCGTACTTAATTTATGTGATGGGAACAGAAACTCCCATTGTAAAGACTTATTAGCGCTTGGGTATTTTTTACTAATTCGATGAGGCATCCATACACCGGCGTACGCATCATTTTTAAATCTAACTGTAAATATTCATCAACTTGAATTTTTTGATTTCTTAGCATTGGTATTGATTCTTCAGCAAGTGTCACAATACGATTTTTATTACCCTTGCCGTTCCAAATGCGTATATTTTTATAGTCGAAATCAATATCATGAACTCTTATTTTTACTGCTTCCATCAGCCGTAAACCACTTCCATAGAGCAGGCTTGCTATCAAATATTGTCGTTTATTTATATTTCTAAAAAATAGCGATACCTCAGTCTGTGTAAGTACGACAGGCAGTTTCTGTTGGCGGTTACTTTTAACGAAATTTAAATCTAATGAAAGCTCATTCTTAATAATATGTTTATATAAAAAAGCAAGTGCATTTAAAGCGGTTGCTTGTGTTCTCGCTGCCACTTTTTTAGTGACTGTTAAGTGATTTAAAAATATTTCTACTTCATTATTGCCCATACTGGTAGGGTGTCGCTTATTATGAAAATGGATATAGGCAGTAATCCAAAATACATAAGTTTCAATAGATTTTTTAGCATAGTGATGGCTATACATATAGTTGATAATACTATTAAGAAAAGGGGATTTAGTTTTCATTTTAAATCTCAATTAACTGTATTTACATACAGTGTTGGCGTTTTTCCTCCTAAGTCAAGAAATGAGGACGTTTTCCTCTTTCCTGCATATAATTAAAAGAGCAGCCTGACTTAAAGTTTAAAGCTGGCAATGTGTTACAGGATTTGTTATTTATATGAAAAAACAATTAAGGGGACATGCATTGCTCATAAAAAGAGGAAAGTGTCCTCTGATAAAGCTGTTATAAGAACAAGGATGTATCGGTGAAATATCTAATAATTACTATATTTTCTGCTTTTTTAGTTGGGTGTGTTTCAACGATGCCCAAAGCTGGCATTAGCCAGACCTATAATCATGTAGGCGCTAAAGTTACTTCGCCTAGTGAGCCAAACTGGTATTTGATGAAACACACTGATCCAAGTGTAGTTTTTGGTAAAGAATATTCCGACAAATCTGAAACTGCTATAGCAAATACTTACCTTTACTGGATTGGTGAATTTCCTACAGACAAAGAATTCTTTGACAAAGTTATTGAGAGTAGAAAAACCTTTGATAACAAAGCTCGCTTTAAACAACTTGAATTAAATTATGAAACGCTCACATTTAAAGGGCGTCCTTGCTTAAAGTATAGTGGTGTTGCCGAAGACCACGGAGACAAGGGGCTAGAGTCAAAAGACTTCCAATACTTTAAAAATCAAGGTTATATTTGTCGTACTAACTTAAATCAAACTACAGCTTTATTAATGGAAGTATCACATCGCTCAGATAATAAGGAGTTTCCACAAAACTTGGATAATGTAGCGCTAGAGTTTTTCAATAATATTGAACTTACGGCGTATTAGTTCTTATTACAAGGCATTAAAGCCGGACTCGCAACAGTTTGCTCGGTTCCGCTACGCTTCACATTTTAGCAAACTATTACTCACCGCTTAATGCGGCGTTATATTACAAAAGGAGTTGTGGTGAAGTTTCTAGTTTTTTTCGCATTAAGTTTTCTGTCATACACAACTCAAGCTTGTATGTTTCCACCTAAAGGGTTAATCGAGGAGCATAATAATCAATTTGATTTACTTGTTTTATCTTCTCTCTTTATCGCGGTTATTTCTCTGTTAATAAGGTTCTCCCATCAAAAATCTAGATTGTGGGTGCCTGCAATATTAGTTTTAGGGTTTGGCTACTTTCCATTTATTCTATTTAACCTTGATAGTTATGGGATGATCGGCCCAGGTGGCGCTTGTGGTCGGCCGGGGATGGTTTTAATTGGTCAAATATGCCTAGGCGGTTACTTATTTATTTTGGGTTACGAACTATTTAAGTACTTAAAATATCGGCGTAAATTGTAATATAACAAGCTAATTAACAGGACAAATTACAGTTGGTTTTTGCTCCTGCGTCGCCTATTATAACCAACTGAAACTTGCCCTTTATTAGGGCGTTAAGTTGCTCTGAGGATACACGTGAAATTTCTACCCGTAATAATATTATTTATTTCCAGTGTAACTTTGGCAAATGAAGACCCATGTGAAAGAACTGATTACCCTGTAACAACGGTTAAAGAGTTTAAAACATTAGCAGACAACAGTTTTCCTTCTGTATATAGACAAGATGACAATTCGAAAGTAACTGTCACTGTATTAAAGCTTAAAAGCATCATTGAAAAAGAAATGCGGAGCCATCGTCCTTATTTAAAAAAGGCAAAAGAGCATCTTTTATCCTCTTTGCAGAAATTATCAACTACAGAGAGTATAAACGAGAAAGAACTATGGCTTAATGCAAGCAACATGAATAGTGAAGAGCAACAAGTTGCATCGCATGTTATGGCTGGTATTCAGGAAGCTTTTGTAATTGCGCTATTTACAGGGTCAGCGTTTGTTGAAGTAAATAATCAACCAATCAAAAAGCTACAGGTAAGGTTCTTGGAGGGTGTAGATGAAACAATCACTACCCATGAACATAATAAGGTAAAAAATATTCGCTTTGAAAGTGGTAATACATTAGTTTTCCAAAAGTGTTGGCTCGCAAAGTAGCAACTTAACAAGCAAATTAACAGGACAAAAAACAGTTGGTTTTGCTCCTGCGTCGCTATTTTAACCAACTATTTTTTGCCCATTATTTGGGCGTTAGCTGTTTAAGGTAGAGTATGAGTTTTCTGGGAATAATTCCCTTTATTATTGCAATCATTGCTTTTATCTTTGCATTTAAGCATTTCACTAAGTTTGTCGATGGAGCTTGGCGAAGAAGTTTTTCTAGTAAGCACTTAGCTTTATTTTTTGTATCAGCATTTATATTTTTAAGTATGTTTTACATCATGGCTGAATATCATGAAGAGTTAGGTATTAAATCTTCATGTGCTAGAAGTGCGGACTGTTTCCAACAAAACAGCTAACAAGGCGCTCAAAGGGACAAAAAACAGTTGGTTTTTGCTTCTGCTTCGCTTATTTTAACCAACAATATTTTGCCCATTATTAGGGCGTTAGGTATTTAGAGTCATAATCAAGGATTGTCGATGAAAAAAATTATAATAATCTCGTTATCAATATTACTAGGAGCTTGTTCTACAGTAGGCTCACATGATCGCTCAAGTAGTTACTATGCTAATGATTCAAAACCTAAAGGACTCGCTAGTGATTCTTTACTTGGTGAAAACGATCAAAAAATTAATGAATTACTTTATTACCAAGTAAAATTGCCTCCTAAAAATAGAATCGCAATTTTAAAATTAAGCCAAGATAATCACTGGAAATTTTATTCTAACGACTTCACATCTCTAACCACTTCATTAGTTGATGGTTTTATTTCTGAATTAAGGTCATCTAATAAAGTATATGACGCATCATTTTTACCAGCAATGCTAGTACCTGAGAAGAGAACGGTTCCAACATTAAGAGAAGCTGCGGCAAGATTTCAAGCCGACTTATTATTAGCTTACAGAACGTCTTGTAATTCATACAATAAGTACCGTTTCATTGATCCAAATGAAACTAAAGCTTATTGCTCTGTCGAGGCAATATTACTAGATGTACGCTCAGGTATAATTACAAAGTCTGTTGTTAGTACACAGGACTTTGTTGCAAAAAAACAAAAAGAAGATGTCAACTTCTCTGAAACTGTTAAAAAAGCAGAGTTAGAAGCTATATCTAAATCATTATTAGAGGTGGCAAAACAAGTGAATAATTTCCTGTCAAATGTTGCTGTAATTGGCAAAAATACCTAACAAGTCATTTCAGCAGGACAAAAAACAGCTGGTTTTTGCTCGTGCCTCGCTAATTTTAACCAGCTATTTTATTGCCTCTGAATGAGGCTTTAGGTGTTTCAATGGATTTGAGAAAAGTTTTATTTATAGCGTTATTAGTAAGTAGTTTTTTTACCTACTCTATTGTCCCTAATGATGAATATTACAAATTAGCTGATACGCAAATATCTCAGTTGAGTTCCGAACTTAAAGAAATTGAATCAAGTTTAAAGTTAAACCCTAATAACGAAGTCGTAATTAAGCTTAAAAGTAATCTGGAAAAAGAGATTAAACTTATTAAGCAACGCGTTAGATTATTTAAAAAGTTAGAACGCTCTGGTTTAATTATGTACTCAAATAGTCAAAACTCTGAGCAGGAAACACCTAACAAATGAATTATGCTGTTCGTAAACTCACTGGGAATTTTACTCGCTGGCCTTCGGCCAAAGCGCTCCTAAAATCCCCATATTCAAAGCGTTATGTTGCGGGAGTAACATGGAAAGTAATGTAGTTATTTCTTCGATTTGGGAAGATGAATCTTTATTTGAAGTAAAAGTTTCTGGCTCAAATGGAAAATTCACTGGGGAAGCTGCTTGTTATACAAATCGTGAAAATATTTTAGAGCTAGCTGAAATTTTAGAGGTTTTTCCACAGAAACTGTCGGATTCTTTTAACTTTTCAACAGGAAAAAATGATGGCATCTCTTACTTTTCAATCTCAGGCTTTCGTACCGATGGTTCAGGACATATCTTGCTAGCTATTGAAATCGCCCATATCGTTAGCTTTACAAATGCGAGAACCCAAAACTATAAAGCGTCGTTTGATCTCCGAGCTGAGCCAGAAGGGGTCAATCAATTCGGCAGGCAATTGAGGAAAGTTGCCTGTGAGCCACTAGGCAAAACCGCTTATTTAAAGCGTTAGCAGTACAAGGGAGTACAGTGAAATATCTAACATTATTTTTCATTATTATCTTTTCGAATCTTTCCTATGCTGACAAGTGGGGAAGTCCGGAAGTTACTTCTGCTTTAAATGAAAATTCGTCAATTGTAGTAAGGGTTACTCCTGGAGACGGCTTTTTGAATCACGATTTAAAAAGCTCGGAAAAAGATTTTGCTAAAGCTCAATATTTCAAATGGAATGGGAGTAATGCTTATGACATTTACCAAGAAATAACGTTAAAAAATCCAGCAGCTCCAATTCGAGTGCTAGTGGCAAATGATGGTACATTAGTTACCATTGATAATTGGTATTCGACAGGCTCAGGAAAAGTTATTGTGATTTACGCTCCTAACGGAGAGCTAATCAAAGAGTATGAGTTAACAGGGCTTTTTCCTAAAAAAGCTGATTTTGATAAACTTGGCCGTAGTGTATCTTCGATTCAATGGCGTTGCACAGGATTACAACCTGAATTACGTTACGGCTATTTATATGTGCCTCATGTTTTAGGTGGTAGCTTACGTTTTAGTTTACAAACAGGGGGATTAGATAAAATCCAACCTGACAGTAAGTGTAAATAGTACTGCTAACAAGAGACTATGGCGTCAATAGCTAACCATTATTTTCCGCTTAGCAGAGCGTTATGTCACAGAAGGAATTGATAAATGCGGTTAACTTTTTTACTACTCTTTTTTACTACTTCTGTTTGACAATTTTGGCTGCCTTGCCTCATCTTGCATCGTCACCGATGAAATGCGCGAGAAGTTCCAAGCATGGTGAGCCAAAGGGGTCAAATCTTGACTTTAGGCATTATAAGAGCCAATTCTGCAAGCTTTGGCTAGTCTAAATCACTCGTCGTTCTAGATGCTCTTTCTCTTGCTGCTATCTATTACTTTTAAAACACGTTAATTATTTAAAACGGTAACTTAAGGTTGTCGTTTTTTGCCTACTATTTAAGTTTATTTTAAGCTTGCTCAGTTATTGTAACTAATACTTAAATTCCAGAATCATTAAACCATTGAACTGACTTAGTAACTCATTTTATGTTTTAGATCATTAAGCAGTGAGTGATTAAAGGTTAGCCTGTAAACATATACTCATACGCATAAGTGAGCTTTTAACTTTAATTCGTTTTTTAGGAGTTATTATGAATTTTAAAAACACAACGACTCATTACAATACATTCTCTATAGCCTTACACTGGCTTATGTTTATTTTAATTGTCACTGTTTACGGCAGTATTGAACTTCGCGAATTATTTGATAAAGGCACTGCAACCCGTGATGCCTTTAAAATGTGGCACTTTATGTTGGGTTTATCTGTGCTAGCTTTAGTTAGTGTGAGGTTAGTTGCTCGTTTAGTGGGTGGTGCTGCACCTGCCATACAACCTGAGCCTGCAAAGTGGCAAAATAAATTAGCTACATTTGTTCATATTGCGCTGTATGTGTTTATGTTTGCTATGCCAATAGCTGGTTGGCTAATTTTGAGTTTAGCAGGTAAACCCATCCCGTTTTTTGGTTTAGAGTTGCCTGCGTTGGCCTCTCAAAACTTTGAACTTGCTAAAAGTATTAAAGAGATACATGAAACCGCAGGGGAAGTCGGTTATTACGTAATAGGTTTACATGCGGCTGCGGCTTTATTTCACCATTATGTTTTGGCTGATAATACGGTATCGCGAATGCGTTTGCCAAAATACTAGAAATAATAAAATGAACGGAGCCGACCTTTAAATTTGCCTTTAATGTTTGGTGACTGATATTTAGCTGGTACATCCTTAAACGTTGTGTTTTTTAAATTAAACTATTTGAGTACGTTAGCAGCAAAGAACCAAATGTTGCTCTTTTAGCTTTAAAAGCTTTAGTTAGTATTTTTATAATTATTGGGTTAATGTTTGCTAAATTCAATTTTTGAAGGCTAGAGTATGGAATTTTTATATCATATTTTAAACTGGGGTTCCCCTTTAGGTTTGGGGTTATTCTTTTTTCTTTCATGTGCTGGCACTGGCATACTATTTTGGGGTTTATCTCAATTTAAAAAAAGCTCTACCACTAATCAATAACGTGGTTTTTTTTAGTTGGGCCTTTGTTTGAACAACATTTACCGTTCAATTGCTCAAAGGCCTTAGTTAAAACGCTTTATATTAATCCTGAATATTTGTTATTAGTACCGTCCTTATAAACTGTGTTGGTTTTGTGAGTGTACAATAGATTTTTATTTACATAATTTGTAATTGAGCCACATAAACAATTTACCAAAATAGTCCCGCGCTCTTATTTAGTTTCTCAATATTAAAAATATTATTGGGCTATCTATGTTCTGTTCATTTTTGTTTAGCTAATCTGTTATAACTAACTTCATAATAATAAAGTGCATTTGGTACTTACAAAGCGAACAAATGAACAAAATAAAATCGTTGATTACTCAATTTATTAATGCAATGCAAAAACGACCGGGCTTATTGGCTGTTTTAGCGTTTTGCTCTGGTATTGCAAGCTACGTGCTAGTTGATAGAAAGGAGTCGTTTGCGCAAGTTGTTGCTTTAGTTTTACTTATAAGCTGGTTGTGGTTAATTGTAGATAATTGGCTTCGTGATAAAGTTGAAGAACGATTTGGTGTGAGTGTTTCACCTAATGTAACACGTTTTGCTCTACAAATGATTCAGCAAGAGAGTTTGTTTTTTGCGCTACCATTTTTTTTAGTTGTAACCCAGTGGGATCATCCTCAAGCAGTATTTACATCACTTATTATTTTGTGTGCGGTTGCATCGGTTATTGATCCCTTCTATTACAAAAAATTAGCTAAAAATAGAACGCTATTTACGGTGTTTCATAACTTTGCTTTGTTTGTAGTTTTACTTGTTACATTGCCTATTTTGTTTAGCTTAACAACCAGCCAAAGTTTAGCTGCTGCATTAGTTATAGCCGTTGTATTAACATTACCTAGTCTTACTAATTTAATGCCTAATGCCCCGTGGTGGCGTTTACCTATTTTAGCAATAATTTTATTCAGTTTGAGTGTAGGCATATGGCAATTAAAAAGCTTTGTTCCACCTGCCGCGCTGCACCTAACAAGCATTACATTAGCGCATGAGGTAAATGAGCAAAGTAAAAAACCGATAGGAAATGTTAACTCGTTAAATGAACGCTCGTTACACGCAAAAGGGCTTTATACATGGACAGCGGTAAAAGCACCGCGAGGGTTAAACGAAAAGATATTTCATGTATGGACACACAATAAAAAACAGGTAGATAAAATAGCGCTTAATATCAGCGGTGGGCGTAAAAGTGGTTATAGAGCATGGACACACAAAGTAAATTTTCCACAAAACGCGGCAGGAAAGTGGCAAGTTAAGGTTATGACTGAATCAGGCCAGTTAATTGGTTTAACTAAATTTACGGTGACACTTTAATACAAGCTGCACAAAAATTTGATAAGGCATAAATAAATTAATAGGGACTGTACGTGTTAAAAAATTATTGTTAACTATCAAAGGGCTTGATAGGCTGTATTAGTAAACTTATTACATTTATTAAGCAAGGAAGAACGATGAACAGTGATGTTTTAATACCTCATTTACCCGAACCAACAATGTCTGCTTTGGCTACAAAAATATATGTGACTGAGGGGCAACACGTAAAAAAAGATGACACATTACTTGATGTGGAAACTGATAAAGTTGTTCTTGAAATTGTTGCCATGGCTAACGGAGTTGTCACCAAGATAAATATAAATGAAGGTGAACAGGTTAGCTCAAACCAAGTGGTGATGCAGTTTGAATATGACGAAATAACCGAGGAGCTAATACAAGCCCCTTTGAGTGATAAACCTGAATTTCAAAATAACACCAGCGACGTAGACCAAATTAACACCCATGATATTCAGAGCTCAGTCACTGAAACACCCATTCATAATGAAATAATAAATCTAGAGCCAACGATTGATGATCCCAAACAGGCTTGCTTTGATAAACATAATGATACGCCACATACAGAATCTAAAATAGACACCGGAGCACAGCTACCTCAAGAAGTAAGCCATAGTGGTGAGAGTAAACGGGTGTTTTATACGGTTGCTGTACTAGTGGTAGGCATTATTATTGGTGTAACAGCGAGTCGCTTTATATTTAATTAGTGGAGTAAACGCCAAAAGCGTGGGCTTTTGGCGTAAAATAAAATTAGTTAGCCAATAGCCATTCGCTTAACAAGCGTACACCATAGCCTGTGCCGCCAGGTGATAGTTCACCTTTTCCTTTTTTAACTAACGCGTTACCTGCAATATCAATATGAACCCAACGCGTTTCACCCGCAAAATGCTCTAAAAACGTTGCTGCAGTGGTTGCGCCAGGTCCGCCAGACCCTACGTTTGTTATGTCGGCAATGTCTGATTTAAGCATATCTTTATAACCTAATGGTAAACGCCATAGGTTTTCGTTTACCTGCTCGCCAGCAAGTGTTAGCTGATTTACGAGTGTGTCGTCTTTTGAGAAAACAGCCGCATACTCGTTACCAACGGCACGAATTTTTGAACCAGTAAGCGTAGCTACATCAATCATTATGCTTGGGTTGAAGTGCTTACGTGCATACCACATTGCATCACTTAAAACTAAACGGCCTTCGGCGTCGGTGTTGAGTATTTCAACACTTAAGCCTTCAGCTGTTCGAACAACATCGCCAGGCGCTACTGCAAATTGCGAAACCATATTTGCCGCCATGCCCATTACAGCTACAACGTTTTTGTCGGCTTTGGCCATAGCCATTGCTTTAACCGTACCGAGTACAGCTGCAGCGCCTGCCATGTCTGATTTCATACGCGCGATAGATGCACCTGTTTTAATACTATAACCGCCCGAGTCGAATGTTATACCTTTACCTACTAATGCTATTGGGTCGTCGTTAGAGCCTTTATAATGGGCAACGACTAAGCGAGCACCCTGATCGCTACCGCGGCCAACGGCTTCTAATGCGCCCATACCAAGCTCTTTAAGTTGTTCAGGCTTTAAAACTGTAATGGTCACGCCTAACGATTCAAGCTCTTTTGCTGCATTTGCAAAATCAACTGGCGTCATTTCAGTGGCTACTTCAGAGGTAAGATCGCGTGCTAAAAATACACCGGCCTGAATACTTTCTAGCTGTTTATACGTCGCTTTCGTCTTTTTTGTGCTATCGACATCAAACGAGTAAGTCACTGTTTGCGTGCTAGGTGTTTGTTTGTATTTTTCAAAACGATGGTCACGCAGGTTTGCGCCATGCGCAAAGTTTGCAGCTAGTAAATGGTTTGCATCAACACCCGTTACATCGTCAAATAATACATTGGCGGTATCGGCTTTATATTTAACTAATTGAGCGTGCACGTTTCCGCCTAATTTAGCAATGCGTGCTTTATTTAACTCGTTTTGTTTACCAGTTCCGACGACTAATATACGTTTGTAGTTACTATTAAGTGGGGCAATCAGCTGTGTTGTTTTGGCGTATTCACCTTCAAAGTTTTCAACATCAATTATACGTTGCAGCTGTCCATTAAATTGTTTGTCGAGGTTTTTAAATTGATTGTTTTTTCCATCTTGGCTATAAAACACAATTAATGTGTGTGCATCGTTGTCTACTTTAGAAGAAAACGAAAACTGTGCTGCGTGTGTATTTAAACTAGCGCTTATTGCTAGCGTTAAGAGAGAGGCTTTAATTATGTGTTTCATCGTTCACCTAAGATTAATTTAAAACTGTTTTTTACCTATTTTTGAGTGCTTAGTTAAGTGCGATAAGCTGAAACGGCAATTAAGAGCGACGTATAACGGCATAAAAAATACGTTATAAATTTATTTGCATGTCGGTGATACTAGGCTTAATGTAAAACAAAATATTTACATGGAGTTATATTATGAAGTTTTTATTGTTTTTAGGCACTGTGCGTGAGAGCTCCCCCCCTAAACCAGTACGTCTTGGAAGTAGAGTTAGTAAAGCATGTTTATTGTGTTTGCAGTCACACTTTAGTGAACATGAATTTGAAATAATTGATGCGTTAGATTACCCAAACGACGCTGTATTTAAACCCCACTTTGCATATACACAGCACAATGCCCCCACTAAACTTAACAATTTGGCCGATAAAATTAAATCTGCTGATGGCTACATAATGATCAGCCCTGAATATAATCACTCTATGAGCCCTGCATTAGCTGATCTTCTCAATCACTTTGGTAGTTCACTGTTTTCGTATAAACCCAGTGCGATTGTTTCTTATTCTGCTGGGCAGTGGGGTGGGGTTCGTGCAGCTATTAGTATGCGCACTTTTTTATCAGAACTTGGGTGTTTACCAGTATCGTCGATGATTCATGTTCCAAAGGCACAGGATGTGTTTAACGAGCTTGGAGGGTGTGCTACTGATGATGATCAGACCTCGTGGTTTAACTATTTTACTCGTACATTTAATCAATTAATATGGTGGGCTGAGGCCGCTAAAATACAGGCTGAATGTAAAAACCCTCATAATATGATTGCAAGCTTTAAAACAAGCCCCGCGCAGCGAAATGCGCCTAAAACAACTACTAATTAAGTTACTGTAATTTAAATTATATGTATTTGTACTGTTTGGGTCATCAAAAAGTAAAGAAACCGGTTAGGCGAAATTTTGCAAATAAGTGCCCATTTACAGCTACACTGTATTTATATACAGTGTAGCTATTGCGTTAATAAATACTAAAACAATAAACTAAGTGTTAGGCGTGCAGTTCTGGGCTCAATAGGGTGAAAATGATTATCTTCAACGCCTTGAGCGGGCTCACCGGATAAACGCGATGCATAATAGTAATCTATATCGTGGTCGGTACTGTTAAACAAGTTAAGTAATTCAAAGTCTACTTTCCAATGGGTTTGCTTATAGCTCACAGAGCTATTAACTACCGTTAGCGGGTTTGAGCGCTTATCACCGTCGTCTGTTAATGTGCGTTTACCAATATGGCGTACCCTGATCGATGATTGCCATTGTTTACTTAAGTGCCAATTTAAACCTGTACTTGCTACAACGGGTACAGCGCCTTCTATGTAATTGTTATTGTCATTTATATCTAAGCGAGAATGTGTAAACGAGGCTTCTAAATCAATATTAAATTGGTCGTTAATCCAGTAATAGGCACTCATTTCTAACCCATACCGCTTAGACGCATCACTTGGCTCTGTATTACCAGCATCTCCGACAAACAATAGTTCTGAGTCGAGTTTTAACCACCAAAGCGCAGCTGACATATTATATTTTTTTTCATCAGCAAATCGTAATCCAATTTCAGCGCCTTCACTTTTTACTAATAGATCGACCCGTTCGGCTTGATCACCTGTTACTGGATCGATATTTATTGTGGAGCCGCGCGCATCGTTAGAGTGAAATGATTGCCCCCAATTTGTATAGGCAGCTAGCAATTGAGTAAAGCGATAATTTAAGCTTGCTTTAAAACTGATTAAATCATCACTTGCTTTACCTGAGTTTACGGCGGTAATACTGGTTACATTTGTATCAAAATAGTCGTACCTTACACCTGCTGTTGCTTCTAGTTTTGGGGTAAATAAAAGTTTAGACTCCCAAAAGCTTGAATAACTCGTTTGCTTCAGTGCATCTTGCCTTACTGTGCTTAGCTGTTCTCTGGCTTTAGTGTTATATAGCCCAACGTTATCTATATCGTCGTGTTTAAGCTCAAGCCCTGCAGTGTGTTGCATGTTTATGCCTGATGTTTTAGTTTCAAACTGATAGCTTAAAGTGGTGCCATAAATATTGCGGTTATCTTGCTGATTAAACTGATCGCCATTAATTGGGTCATTTAAAAAATAACTGAAATTAGAATATAGGTTTAAATCGTAATTTATTACATAAGCGCTGGCTTTCAAATGCTCCCCTTGCCAATTACCCGATAAACTATAACGACTAGAGCTGCCGCCAAGAGTGGTGTCGAGCGAGCCTAATTGTGTTATTAATTTTTGCGAAACAGCACGCTGTGGAATTTGATCGGCTGAGTTCCATGTGTTGTCGTATGCCATTGCGCTTATTGATAGGTCACCATTAAATGCTTTACCAACATAGCGTAGTAGGGCATTTTTTTTATTCACGTCTTCGTTTATGTCATCCCAAGGGCCGTCGTAGCCTTGCCACTCAGCAGCCGCAATAAGTTTACCTTTTTTAAGGTTAGTTGAGCCAAGTACTACCGCGTGTTTATAGTTATCTTCACCAATACTTAGTTCTATTTGCTGGTGCTTAACATTATCAAGCAGTTTAAACTGTGCACTACCGGCACTTGAAAAATCACCTTGGCTTGCGCTATATGAACCCTTTTGATAGTTAATGGTAGAAATAGATTCGGGAATTATAAAGTTTAGATCGGTGTAACCTTGGCCGTGTCCGTGGCTACGCATGTTGATAGGCATACCATCGATACTGGTGGCAAAGTCGGTTCCATGGTCTAAGTTAAATCCTCTAATAAAGTATTGGTTTGCTTTACCTGAGCCACTGTGTTGAGTAACCGCCATCCCCGGAATGAGCTCTAACATTTCAGCGCTTCTTAGCATTGGGCGCTGCTCAATTTCACCTTGGCCAATAATGCCGCTAGAGGCACTGATTGATTCGCCAATTAAACCATCACGGTGCCCATATACAGTGAGCTTTTCTATATTGGCATGTACATAACCGCTATATAATGTGCCGATAGTTAAAATTGCTAATGTTTTCATCCTTAAAGTCCTATCTATTATGTTTACTATTCAGTGCTGTTTAAATTAAAACGACTAAGTAAACCTTTTGGATGCAACATTGAGTGTTTTATTTTTCAAATAGGGCTTAAGTTTGAAAACTATATTGGTGCTATTGTAATGTCGTTATATAAAACTAATAATCAGAGTGTTAAAACTTACCAGTAATCACATAATTAGAGAGCCTGTATTGAAAGCCAAAGAAATTCGAAATTTTTACATTAACGAAGAGCAATCCGTATATTTGCTGTCGCATCGTGATGCTAAAAAACATCGCCAGTGGCTTAATATTTGTATTAAACAACTTACTTTGCTTGGTTATAAAAATGTAGAAATGATTGGCTCAGGTGCATTTGGGTTTGTATTTGCAGGTGAAGACGACAAAGGCTTGCCTTGGGTGTTTAAGTTTTCACGGATTACGCTTGCTCAAAGTGTACGTGACCGTCTTGAAGACGAAGCGTATATGCTTTCACAAATTAATAATCCGCTGGTGCCTAAATTTTATGCGTTTGAGCGCATTAAAAAGCAGGGCATTTTAATGATGGCGCGCGCCATGGGAGAAGACCTTGAAAAAGTGTCGCTTAAAGAGGGGCGATTTAGCGCGGCTAAAATAATGGCATTAGCCGTTAAATTACGTAATGTGTTACTTGATTTAAGTAACCACAAAAATGGCTTAAGTGCTCAACCAATTGTGCATGGAGATATAAAACCTTCAAATTTGGTGTGGGATGCGCAAACAGACGCTTTATCTTTAGTTGATTGGGGGAGTTCGGTATATGCCCAATTACACAGTAACGGTGAGCCCGTAGCCAGTAACTTTATGGATTTAATGTCGGGAGATTTAAGTACGACTAATGCGCGTATGGGTGATGTGTACTTTATCGGCGAAGCGCAAATGTCGGGTGAGCAATCATCCCCGCGGTTTGATGAACAAGGTGTTGCAGCAACTTTATATGCATTAGCGTCTGCACAGTCTTGCCGATTTGGTGCGCAGGCTATTCCTGCAATTTCTTTAGGGCTACCTAAAGAGCTTGCTAACGTTATAGACGGCATGCTCAGTAAAAGTAAAACAGTACGTGATGCTGCAGGTGATTACTTTATACGTAATATACCAACAATGGCAAAAGCGTATTTACCCGATCTTAAATTAACACAGCAAAAAGCCGCCATCCCGTTTTGGTACGGTACCGATGAAGCGCCAGATACTGTAGTTTATAGCTCGCGTAAACAGTTTTTACGCCAAGCTGACCACAACCAACAGTTACTAGATGTAAATGATGCCCAGTTAGACCGATACTACAAAGAATTTTTATTTGATACTGGCGACACCGAAAAAGCATTTTTGGCCTCCATAAGCCGGCTTGCCAAATACCCAGCCGTGGGTGGGCTTAGTTTTCATTGGAAAGATGAATCGTTGTTTATTGAGTCGTCATTAATAATGCACGATGAGTCACTAGGCAAAGCATTTACAGATTCAATAAACAATACAGTGATGTTAGCCCAAGCAATTAACCAAAAAGGGCTATTTAAATGTTGTTTATTTGATGCACGTAAAACCATTCAATTAGAGCGAGATGGAACCGGTGCATTTAAGTTTGATAGTCTTCCTGAGCTAGATTATGAAGTTGTGAGCGTTAAAGCTAACGAAATAACCCGACCACATTCATACTTTGAAGATGGTAAAGATCCCGATGAGCAATTACAGCTGCCTAAAAAAGTTATTAAATGTGTATTTGAGCTAAACCAAATACACCATACCGGTTGTATTATTTTTGAAGCCTTGCCCGACAGAATGAAAATTCACCACTACTACAGGCTACTCGACTCGACAAAAGAGGCCGAATTTAAACGTTTGTTAAATAAACTAATGCAATATGCTGTAAACATTACCGATGTGGGCGTTGCGGGCTTTATGAAGCTACCCTATAAAAATACACGAGAGTTTGATTTGTGTGCACAACAAGCTGAGCAATTCTTTCCTAAAAACCCAAAACGCGTATAACGTGTCAGCCTTTGTAATGGGTTTATTTGGCTTGGTAAATCAGCCTAATACTTTAAAATAACTCACTATGCGGAGACAATGGCTCTAGCTCAAATTGATGAATAAGCTGTTGCTGTTTATTGGTAGCGGTAATTTTATAAGTTTGTTTACTACGGTTATTGGCAAATAAATTAATATTGAATTTTACATTGTTTGTCATTAGAGGTGTGAATCTGCCGGTAATGGTAATTTGATCAACAAATGTATTGTTACCGCTGTGCACCGTTTCTGGGTGTAATAACAGCCCTTCAATCGAAAAGCGATATTGCTGATCAGACAAATACACGTGCTTTTTAACCTGTTTACTAATGTGATTACGGTATTTATTAAATTCAGTGATTGAAAGTGTCCCATCATTGTTTTCGTCAACGCCTAACAATGACGACGCAGGAAGCGACAGCACAACAAACACATGCTCTTCAACAACATTAAGAGTGCCATGTTGTGCAACTATTAAGTGCGCATGTGTTTTTTGAGATATACAAAAAGCGATAATAATTACCCCAATGTTATGTATTAATTTTGAAAGGCGCATAACTTAAAGCTCTCCTTTTACACAACGCTGAAAAAACGGGTAAGTGTCAGTTGCATAGTAGTGATAAATACCATCTGGAAATTCCGGTGTTACGCCAATACGGCCATTGCATTCATCTAAATCGCCTGAACCTGCAACGTATTCCCAGTCTTGTGCAAATGTTCCTAATGGGTATATGTCGGTAGAAGGTCTGTTTGTACTGACTGTGGTAACGTGTTGGTAACTTCCTGTCATTGCAACGAGTTCAGAAGTGGCGTCGGTTGAATCTGAGTAACCATAACGTGCATAAATAGGAAAGCCATCTGCAGCCCAGCCTATTAATGTCATGGTTGTTTCATTACCGCCTTGCATTGTTATAAACCCTTCGGGCATTCCATGGTAATGATACGTCCCATCTGGTTGCACATGGGCATTGTTAGCATCTGTGCCAAAACTAAATGTAGTTTGGCTTAAAGCTTCTATATTCCAGTTGCCGCTATTATCACCTAGGTCGCAATTTTCACCTGAGTCATCACAGCTACCACCTGTGCCGGCATCAATTTTAACGCCATTTAAAACAAGCCCTGTTATACCGCGAGGGCCGCCCATCATTGTAGCGGATGATGATTGAATCGGTGTTAATGTAAAGCTTTCATTTACTGATTGTTCTGAGATGGTATTGGGGTTAGCCGGATTAGGAAAAGTGCCTACGTCGTGGTCAGGAATTCCATTAGCAATAATGTCACGCGTTGTGCCTGTGCATGTCCAGTCAGCTGAGCTTGTTGTTTGCACAGAGTCAGCGTTGTTGTATTCGTTGTAAGCGTACTCACATAAAACATTGTATGTAGAACCATTTGCATCAATATTTGAACCGTCAGCTATTGTGCTATCAGTTATTACGTCGCTTATTGAAGTGCTTTGCTCAGAACCACCGCATGCAACAAGTGATGAGATTGCAGTAAAGCCCACAATTAGTTTAAATTGTGCAACTGAATTTTTAGAAATACTATTTACTAGGGATGTACTCATAACTTTGAACTCACTGATAAAGAGATCAAAATATTATTCTGTAATTGTGCAAGCAATGTGCAAATATAAATGAAAATTATGTAAGTAAACTTTTATATAAGACTAAACCAACGGTTTATTATAAAATTTTGGTATATAAGTAAGTACAGGTTGGATAAATGGCAAAGTTAAAACCCAGCGTTACGCTCCAGAGTTATGGTATTTATTCAACTTGGGATAGTAGTAGCAAGGCTCTTCCACAAATTGAGCAATTTACTACCGATGTGGTTGCTGAAATAGACGTAGAATTTGGGCTGATAGTAAATATAAAAAAAGCCAAAGGTGAAAAACTGCATTTTTGTATTTACCATCCAGACATACCTAACGAAGAGGGGGATGTTATGCCGCCTTTTGAAGGCGTTGAATACATTAAAGATAACGATTGGCACTTTTATCTTGGTGATACATTGTGGGAGCCTATTGGCAATAAGCTAGGTCCATGGCGAATGACTTTAACGCTTAATAATAAAATAATTGCAGATAAAACATTTAATGTTGCATTAGAAGCGCAACAAACAGAAGTAGATTTTTGGAAAAAGCGCGGGTACTAGTTCCTAGGCACAACGGCAACATAGGTTTAAATAAGCTAACTTATTCGGTTTACATAGTTATAGTGCTGCAACGCTAAGAACTAGTTACAACAAGGCATAAAAAAAGCCAATAAAAATTGGCTTTTTAAACTCACTCTTAATTACCCCAAGGGTTACTTGGATTAGACCGTTGTTTGCGTTCTCGCGCACGTTGTTTAGTGGCTTTTTTAGCTTGAATGCGTTTTGCGTCACTAAAGCTTAGTTCACAAGGTTCACCTGGTTTATGTTCGGCCGGTATAACACGATCACGCGGCGGTAACTCGTACTGAACATCATCTGGTTTAGGCAAGTTTTTAAGGCGGTATAGGTAAAAATTTTCTACTTTTTCTTGTGCCCATTGGGTTTTACGTAAAAATTTTACAGCAGATTTAATATCTGGATTATTTTTAAAACAATTAAGCTGTAAGTAAGCGTGCAGGAGTTCCCACCCATATTGCTCAACCAGCTCTTCCACCACTTGTTCTAGTTTTACGCCTTGCAGTGGATTATTACTGAAAAGTTCTTGGTTGCTCATAGGTGTTGCCTCGTTATTAAAATACAAAGTGTATTATAAATTTAATAACGAGGCTTTAATAGTGTAAATAGCCTAACCTTGGCAATTAACTACAACGCGGCCACGAATTTTACCTTCCATGAGTTGCTCGGCGTTTTCAATTACTTGTTCGAGTGTAATTTCTGTTGAAATTTTATCTAAATAGTCAGCTTTTACTAATGTAGCTAACCTTTCCCATGCTTCAATTCTGTCTGCTTTTGGTCGCATAACACTATCGATTCCAATAAGTGAAACACCTCGTAAAATAAAGGGCGCGACTGATGCGGGTAAATCCATGCCTTGAGCTAATCCACACGCAGTGACTACACCACCGTATTTAAGCGACGCACAAATATTTGCAAGCGTATGGCTGCCAACAGAATCTATAGCTGCAGCAAAACGTTCTTTTTGAAGTGGCTTCCCCGGGTTTGATAACTCATCTCTGTTAATTATTTGAGATGCACCAAGTTCTTTTAAGTATTCGCTTTGATCTACTCGTCCTGTGGCGGCGGTTACGTTATAGCCGAGCTGACTTAATAAATAAATAGCAAAACTGCCAACACCACCGTTTGCACCTGTAACTAAAATTTCACCATCGTCAGGTTTAACTCCTTGTTTTTCGAGTGCTATAACGCTCAACATAGCGGTATAACCGGCAGTCCCAATTTGCATTGCTTGTTTTGGACTAATAGCAGCGGGTAGGGGAATTAACCAGTCACTATTTAGCGCTGCTTTTTGTGCAAGGCCGCCCCAATGTTTTTCGCCAACACCAAAACCGTTTAAAATAACATGATCGCCATTTTTAAATTCATCGCTGGTGGACGTTGTTACAGTGCCTACTAAATCTATACCGGGCACCATCGGAAAGGTTCTCACTACCGGCCCTTTACCTGTAATGGCTAGACCGTCTTTATAGTTTAATGTGCTGTACAACACATTTATTGTGGTATTTTCGTCAGGTAAATCATTTTCGTTAAGCTGCGCTAAAGAAGCGCTGTAGTTATTGTCTTCTTTATTAATAACAATGGCTTTAATTGGGTTATTCATATCATATCCTTTTAGACCGATCGTCTTTTAATTGGTAAATAAAAATGCATTATGTAAGTAATGCACGCAAAAACATTTCAGTGTATAGCGTAAGGGGTGTACTTGACTTGGTAAGTTTTGCTCGCATTACTGCGCCTTCCCAACCAATCCAAAAGTACTCGCTCATTAATTGTGTATTTACAGTTTTAGAAATAGTGCCTTGCTGTTTAGCTTGATTTAAACAGTTTTCAATTTGTTCTTGCCAAGCTGTGTAGCTTTGCATTAAGCGATTTTTAAATTCATCGCTTAAGTGATTTAATTCTTGGTTTAAATTACCGACTAAGCAACCGCGTTTGTAATCGTACTTACCCATGCCTTTAATAGCACTTTGTGTAAAGTTTACTATGCGTTCCAGTGGGGGAATATTTTGTTGATCAAGGTAATGGTTTAGCTTTGCAATAAAGTAACTGTCGTAGGCGTCAACCAACGCAATGCCATAGGCTTCTTTGCTTTTAAAGTAATGGTAAAAAGAGCCTTTGGGTACTGAGGCTTTTTTTAATATTGTATCGAGTCCTGTGGCACTAAAGCCAAACTCTGTTAACGTTTCTAAACCCGTACGTATAAGTAACGCTTTAGTATCGGCGTTATCTCTGGCTATTTTAGGAGGACGGCCACGTCGTGGAGATACTGTATTATTTTTGTTCATACCTACATATTAGACCGATCGGCTTTTAATGTGCAAGTACTAAATTCATCTGTTTAAAAATATTTTATGGATTACATTTTTGTTTGAACTTCAGTTATTTTTATTAGTCAATAATTATGGTTGATACACAAATTGTGCGACTTAGTAATTAATGGTTTTAGATAGATACTTAAGTTGTATATTGTAGTGGTATGACCAGCTTGATTCTTTAAATGTTAATTCATTTTTGCATCAGCAGCTTAGTTAATGTCAAACAATTTAATTTTTTTTGTTATTTGAACTTTACATTTTTATTAACTATTCATTAATTGTAGATTTCACTTATGCTACAAAATATATAATTAAAAAAGGTGAGGATAATACCGATGAAGAGACAGAAAAGAGATCGTTTAGAAAGAGCTCATTCTCAAGGTTTCAAAGCAGGTTTAGCAGGTCGTTCTAAAGAGCTATGCCCTTATCAACAGATAGATCCAAAGTCAGAGTGGTTAGGTGGATGGCGAGAGGCAATTGAAAATCGAAATATGTATAAAACCTAACTATTACCCAAATTTAAGCAAAAAGTCCTCCAAATTGGAGGCCTTTTTGTATTTATATTGTAAATCTATTAAAAAGACGTGGTGTCTTGAAATAAACCAACTTTTAAATCTTTGGCTTCATATATTACGCGGCCGTCTACTTCAACAGTGCCATCTGCAACACCCATGAAGAGCTTACGTTTAATTACGCGTTT
The DNA here is from genome assembly GCF_000813065.1 of Pseudoalteromonas sp. ECSMB14103. NCBI lineage: Bacteria > Pseudomonadati > Pseudomonadota > Gammaproteobacteria > Alteromonadales > Pseudoalteromonadaceae > Pseudoalteromonas > Pseudoalteromonas sp. ECSMB14103. The sequence continues at coordinate 257,052 of NZ_JWGY01000002.1, forward strand.
CATTTCAAGGCGGTAGGTTACTTTTTTAGACGTTGGAAGTATTTGGCCTGTAAATTTAACTTCACCTACACCTAAAGCGCGGCCAAGACCAGGGCCACCTGACCAACCAAGATAAAAACCCACTAGTTGCCACATTGCATCAAGGCCTAAACACCCTGGCATAACAGGGTCACCTTTAAAGTGACAATCAAAAAACCAAAGGGTCGGGTCAATATCAAGCTCAGCAATTATTTCACCTTTACCGTGGCTTCCACCATCAGCATTTATAGAGGTAATGCGGTCCATCATTAACATGTTATCGCTAGGTAAACGACAGTTGCCTTCACCAAACATTTCACCTTGACCACATAGGATCAATTCTTCTTTTGTATAGCTGTTTTTAGGTTCCATAACTCTTTATCTTCGCTTAGAAATTGCCCGTACTTTAGCGTACACTTGTACGCTAAACAACTCGGAGCAGTTAAATACCTACTATATTGAGTATTAAATCATCAATCAAACAATGCGTTAGGTTTTTGCTTTATAAAACCGCGCAATTACAATCAAAAATCATTATAATTAACGCTGTCTTATAACTAGTCTAAAGGAAGTTTATGATCCTTTTTGTTAACTCACTTACTGTGATAGATTTTTCTTACTTATGTAACAAACGCGGCGCCGTTGGCGAGAGCTGGATTGTTGATTTAACTTTGCACGGTAAACTTAACGACGAGTCTATGGTGTTAGACTTTGGATTAGTTAAAAAACAAATTAAAGGTATTATTGATGAATGTATTGATCACCGTTTAGCTATTCCTAATAGCATAAATGGTTCAGTGACTGAATTTGATGAGCACAAAACACTAGATTGCACTTTTGGCGACAACCACCACTTGGCAATGAGTGCACCGCATCAAGCCTATTGTATGATTGATGCCGATGAAATTAATGTGGAGTCGGTAACTGCATTTTTAGTTGATACTATTTTACCTAAGTTGCCCTCAAACATAGAAAAAATAGAGTTATCGTTAAAACCAGAACATAGCCAAAGCTTTTATTATCATTATAGTCATGGTCTTAAAAAACATGATGGTAATTGCCAGCGCATTATTCATGGTCATCGTTCTCAAATAGGTATAAGCCTAGACGGTATCTCCATGCCACGCTTACAAAAAGAATGGGCAATGCAGTGGGAAGATATATACCTAGCAACAAGTGAAGACCAAATAGAACCGCAAAACTTAAAGCATATTAGCGCAAGAGATAATGATGTTTGTTTTGCTTATACATCAGCTCAAGGTTATTTCGAGATGGCCATTAGTGAAACGCGCTGTGATATTTTACCGATAGACACAACCGTTGAATGTATTGCGGGGTATATTGCAGGGCAAGTTAAAGCCAAGCACCCTGAACAAAATGTTAAAATAACCGCGTATGAAGGGGTTGGCAAAGGAGCAATTAGTTATGCTTAAGTCACTTTTATCTGCGTTGGTTTTAGCAACATTTAGTGTAAATTCGTTAGCTGTTGAGCTAAAAGGACACCTGACTCAAGGCGGCTTAGTTACAGGAAAGCTTAGCGATGCGCAGTCTGTTAGTTTAAACGACACACCGTTAAAGCTTTCAAAAAATGGTGATTTTGTATTTGGTTTTGGCCGTGACGCAAAAACAAATCATACACTTAGCTGGGTTGATACGAATGGCAAAAAGCATACCCAGAATCTTATTATTACCAAGCGTGATTACAACATTGACAAAATAACGGGTGTTGCAAAAAAATACGTTTCTCCGCCTAAATCTGTAAGTGAACGTATAAGCAGAGAAGCGGTTGCGGTAAGAAATGCCCGTGCTGTTAATTCAGACCTTACTTACTTTTTAGACCCAGTATTAAAACCTGCACAAGGGCGAATTTCGGGTGTGTATGGCAGCCAGCGTTACTTTAATGGTGAACCACGTCGCGCGCATTTTGGTTTAGATATAGCTAACAAAACTGGTTCGCCAGTGTATGCGCCAATTGGTGGCACTGTTGTTTTTGCAGAACCCGATTTATATTATTCTGGCGGAACACTTATTTTAGATCATGGCCATGGTATTACCTCTACTTACATACATTTAAGTAAGTTAGATGTAAACGTGGGTGATAAAGTTAAACAAGGTAATAAAGTTGCTGAAATTGGTGCAACCGGCCGAGTTACAGGCCCGCATTTAGATTGGCGCTTTAACTGGAAAGGCGAACGCCTTGATCCAGGCTTATTAATGCAAGATACGTTAGCCAACAAAAAGTAGAGACTATGACAGACGTAAATAGCGATGCAATTATTGCTCAGCGTATAAAAGATTCAACAACATCAGTTACAAAAACGGTATTCCCAGGGCGTACCAATCATCACAATACACTATTTGGTGGCGATGCATTAGCATGGATGGACGAGGTTGCATTTATTGCTGCAACGCGTTTTTGCCGTAAGCCCTTGGTAACTATTTCTTCTGATAGAGTAGACTTTAAAGAAGCAATACCTGCAGGTACATTTGCTGAACTAATAGCTAAAGTTGTGCATGTTGGTAACACTAGCTTAAAAGTAGATGTTGATATACTGCTTGAAACAATGCACAAAGATGATAAACACTCGGCTATAAGCGGTAGTTTTACATTTGTTGCTGTAGATGATAATCATAGGCCAACACCTGTTGTTTGCGCCAAAATGATTAACGGGTTTAAGTAAAATTAATATAAAAATATAAGCACCCGAATAGGTGCTTATATTTTAGCTGCATAAGAACACATCATACTTCAATTGTGTTAAAGTTAATCTTAACATCGAAATTATATGTAGAATAAAATTAAACAGGGAATAAGAGGCTTATTACATAATAAGCCTCTTAAATTGAAGGTTTTAGGATACTCAAAGTACCATTGCTGCAATCCAGCCAAATAGTAATAGTGGAATATTAAAGTGTATAAAGGTTGGGACTACCGAATCCCAAATATGGTCGTGCTGACCATCTGCGTTTAAACCAGATGTTGGCCCAAGTGTTGAGTCTGAAGCAGGGGAGCCCGCATCGCCTAGAGCGCCCGCAGTACCGACTAAAGCAGCTGTTGCCATTACTGAAAAACCAAGCTCTAGGCATAAAGGAACAAATAAGGTCGCAATAATTGGTACCGTTGAAAAAGAGCTTCCAATTCCCATGGTGATAAGTAAACCAACTAATAAAATTACCGCCGCTGCTATAGGCTTATTTCCATCAAACAAACTTGCACCGCTGTTGACCAAGCTTTGTATATCACCCGTCGCTTGCATAACTGATGCAAAACCTTGTGCTGATATCATGATAAAACCAATCATGGCCATCATGGCAACGCCTTTACTAAATACGTCTCCATTTTCTTCCCATTTAACTATACCAAATAGGCTAAAAATCATAACGCCTACTAAGCCGCCAAGTATCATTGAGCCACTTATATTTTGCGCAATTAACGAGGTAATAACTGCAAAAGAGCCAACTAACATGACTTTTTTTGGATTTTTTATAGGTTCATGGTTGCTCTGGTTAGTAACTGTGATCGATTTATAGGTACGTTGTTTTTTATAAGTAAAAAATACAGCAATGAGTAGGCCAATAAACATTCCTAACGCAGGGATAATCATTGCTACGGGTACACCGGTATTTACAATTTGAAGGCCGTTATCTACAAGATTTTTATGTAAAATTGAATATAAGTATATCCCACCAAAACCATAGGGGAGTACCATGTAGGACGAAGCTAAACCAAATGTTAAAATACACGCGATGGCACGTCGATCGAGTTTTAATTTATTAAATACAACCAACAAAGGCGGGATCAAAATTGGGATGAACGCTATGTGCACGGGCACCAAGTTTTGTGATGAGATAGCGCACGCTAATATAATCATTAAAATAAAATAACTAAGTAATGTTTGGCTGCCTTGCCCTCTAGCATCTACTTTAGCTAATAATTTATCTGCTAATATGCGGGTTAAACCAGACTTTGATATTGCAACTGCGAATGCGCCAAGCATTGCATAACTTAAGGCAATTTCAGCGCCTGCTGACAAACCTGAATTAAATGCATCTAAACTTTCTTTTATTCCTAAACCAGCAGTTAACCCAGCAACTAAAGCAGACAGTGTCATAGCTACAATAACGTTGACACGAACCAAAGTGAGCGCAAGCATTAAAATCACGCCAACAACAACAGCATTCATAGTTTTCTCTATTTTGAACTTTTAATTAATTTTATCAGATCTTTAGCTTTGGTTTTGCGCTCTTTGGTAAACGGTTTGTTAGCATAACGGCTGTTTTCGAATAAATGTTTAAATTCTATAAGCTCCTTAGACGCGTTAGGCCTTTGCTGTGCCATATGATCAAGTTGTTGTGACGGACTAAGAGAGTCGGCCAATGTAATTTTGTTTTTATTTCCCCAATCAAAAACTTCATTATAGGCTTTAACTATAGGTGGGAGTTTAACTGGTTTTGCTTTTGGCCAGTTTAAATAGACAAAGTAAATTGCAAAACTTAACCCAGCTGTTATTAATACAACTAAAGGCACCAGCCAACTTTTTTTATTACCAAAGATGGATTTTAAAAAATCATTTTGTTTTTCTTGATCAAAGCCAAGCACCCAACTAGACCATTGATAATCTAGTTGCTCGAGTTCAAGCCTTAACCAGTTTATTGCTGCAAAGTTGCTTAAGCTAACTAAGCCGAAATCTAAATTATTTTTAAATTCTTCGTTTAGCTCTTGGTTTTGGGAAAGCGATCCATTTAACCGCTCGGGAGCAACAACAGCAGTGGCATCAAAAATAGTCCAGCCAGTATTTTGTAAATATACTTCAACCCAAGCATGGGCGTCGTATTGGCGAACAGTGAGCGTGTTATTGTCGCTATTATATTCACCACCTAAATAACCACTGACGACACGTGCAGGTATGCCTGCAACCCTAAAAATATAAGCAGCGGCACTGGCATAATGCCCGCAAAAGCCTCGTTTATTATCAAATAAAAATTGGTCAAGTGTGTTATCGCCACTCATTGGGGTCGGCGTTAATGTATAGGTAAAGTTTTGCTCTACAAAGTACGCTAGTAATGCGTCATAAAAAGCCTGCTCATTGGTGACTTGTTCTTTTAACTGTAAAGCAAACTTATTAGTTTTAATATTTTGCTTTAAACTTAAAAATGTATATCTATTTCTTTCAAATTCGTTAAGTGAATCTACTGAAAATTGATAACTTGCCACATCATATTGCAGGCTTTTTGCTTGGTAACTGTTTTTCCTTAATAATCCAAGCGCATTAGCGCTTACATTTTTACTATTGCTGGTTGAATAAGTTAAGCCATAAAGCCATTTTTGCGTTGCAGGTTCTGCAATGACTGAATAGTTTGCAATAAGTATGCTTTTTTCGGATATTAAGTTTTGGTTTGTTTGTTGGTTACTGTATTTTAAAAAATCAGACGCAAGCCATGCATTGCCATTAAATTCATCATGAATAATTGCACGCCAATAGTAAGGTGTAGCAGGCGGGGGATTATTAAAAGTAGCTCTAAATACTAGTTCATCTGAGTTAGACAATTTAGCAATATCAAACGGATCTACTTGCTCAGAAAGCCCAGTTTTAGCAAGTTTTGGCCCGGGTAACTGCCAAAACGCAGGCATTTTTGGTAAAAACAACAGTAAAAAAACAGCCAGTGGTAACGCCATTAATAATAACTTTGAACTTTGTTTAGCGCTTATTTTTAAGTTGTGTTTAGATTCTAATAAACCCATTACTGAAAAATTTAATACATATAAAAAGCTAACAACAGCAGTGGTAAATATAGTTTGGCTAAATAAGTAAACCGACGACAATGAAAAAAAAGTAAGGGTTGTAATTACCTGATAATGCTTTTTATTTTTAGCTTGTAAAAGTTTAAATAAGCTTGATAACAACAGCATGGCCACAAACAATACTACAGTATCGGACATTCCTATTGTAAATATCATTAAACCCAAAGCACCAGCGGCAAGTATGTTTGCAAGCCATGCATTAGGCTTTGCGGTATTTTTGGCTGTAATAACTGCATTCCATAGGCATAAGCCAGCTAATACACTAATAAATGGGAGTGGCAGGTGTGCTATAAAAAATAGAACTAAACAGGCGTAAATAAAACACAAAGAGAAGTTAATTACTTTTTCATTTTTAAGTTCAATCATTGCTTTTCACCTGCAAATGAACTTAAGCATTCTAAACAGTGTTGCTTATGGGTTTGGCCAGTATTAATACTGATTAAAGTGCTTGGCAGTTTTAACATGAAAGGGGTGTTGTGCTCAGTGGCTTCACACACTAAATAACACAACTGGCTAAGACGTTGCTCTGTAGCACCACTCATTAAATTAAAATCAAACAAAGCATCAGTCGCTTTAAAATCTACAAAGTCTTTGACTAATAATTGCTTTGTTTTAGCAAAGTGTTTCCACGATATTCTGCTTAAGCCCATTTCGGGTTGATGAATTAATAGATTGTCGAATTCTTCAGTTCCCGATTTTTTTGTCATTCCATTTTGTGTATTTTCATCTTGTGAAGAAATGTGTGCATCGCTTAATACGTATTCGTGAGCAGGGTAAACAAAAGTTTTAGTTTGTACTTGTAAATAGCTCCATACAGATACCAAACCAAAAGGATAGTTACTGGCTATTTTTATTCGTTCTAATTTGTAGCAACCTCGTGTTTCATACGGAAGCGGTAAACTGCTACTAATCGATTTATTTGAAATTTCATCATGATGTGTACTTGCTTTTAAATCATTGTTATAGGTAATAGAAATCGATTGGCAGATTGAATTACTATGTAAGTTCAATTTTAAAATGGGTTGTTGTGGAGAAAAACTCGGTAATACTTTATCAAAAGTTACTGTTAAGCCTTTCGCATTGCTGTATCCCATAAAAACTGCTAATACAATGACCACGAACATCAGATACGACATGATCAAAATTAAATTATTTTGATAATTTATACCCATTACAAAGTTTAAAATAGCCACAATAATAAAATACCACCCAAGGGATGATGGCAAAACATAGATTGTGTTGTGCTCTAACGTAATTGAATTTTTTTGGTGTTTATGTTTTAAAAATTTATCAAAAACAGAACGTTTTAAAGATGCAAATATGCTTAAGCGTTTTGATTTTTTAGATGGCATAAAAGCTACACCGGAACCGGCACAGCATTTAAAATGTCATTCATTTGAGCTTCACCCGATTCATTATGCAAACCTAAGCGGTGCTGGCACACACTTGTAAAAACTGCTTGTATATCTTCAGGAACTACATAATCGCGTCCATCAATATAAGCCCATGATTTAGAAGCCTTAGCTAACGCAATGCTTGCTCGAGGTGATAATGAAGACGCAAACGCATTGCTGCTTCTTGTATAATTAACAAGCTCTATAATGTAATCAACAACGGGAGTACTAAGTGTAACTTCACTAATATGTGCCTGAATTTGTTTTAATTGTTGCTTATCTATCCGTTTAGGAAGTTGGCTGTAGTCGCGTTTTTGCATATTTAAAATTAAACGTTTTTCAGCTTCTTTTTGAGGAAAACCAAGGCTTATACGCATTAAAAATCGATCTAACTGAGATTCCGGTAACGGATAAGTACCCGATTGGTATAAAGGATTTTGCGTAGCAATAACAAAAAATGGATCTGGAAGGCTATACTTTTTGCCATCAACAGTGACTTGTTGTTCTTCCATGGCTTCAAGTAATGCACTTTGCGTTTTTGGCCCTGTACGGTTTATTTCGTCAGCTAATACAACTTGACTAAAAATAGGGCCTTTATGAAACGTAAAGCTGTGATCGTTACTATTAAATACATTTGTACCGAGTATATCGGCAGGTAGTAAGTCACTTGTAAATTGAATTCGTTGGTAAGATAAGCCAAGTACTGCCGCTAAACCATGAGAAAGTGTGGTTTTTCCCATGCCAGGCAAGTCTTCAATTAGTAAGTGTCCTTCGCTAAACAAGCAAGTTAGTGCTAATTTTATCTGTTTTTGTTTTCCAAAAATAACATCTGATAAGTCTTCAATAATCGCTTTAACGGAGCTTTGCATGCTAACCTTTTATTATTCTATGTGTTCGAGACGTTTCATTACGGTATCAACTTTTTTTGCATTAAAAGGTTTTGCTATAAACCCTTTAGCTCCAAGCTCCCAAGTATTCTGAACATTTTCTAAGCTGTTATGACCTGAGCACATAACTACATGTGCGTTTGGGTAGGTTATATTAATAAATTCTAAAATATCAGTCCCATCAGAGTCGGGTAAGTCTACATCTAAAAAAATCACACTAGGGCATTTTTTATCAATAACTGGCTTGGCAGAGCTAAAATCCGTGCTTTCTAAAATATCTTCATAACCCAGTTCGGTTAATATTTGGTTTAGGTAATCACGGATTTCTTTAACATCGTCAATGATGAGGATAGGCTCTAAAGGGCGAACAAATTCCATATGTAAGTTACTTCTTTTAATACTTCTTAAGTACATTAATATTAAGCTATGACCTTAATAACCTCAAGAACGTTGCTTAAAAAATCACAATACATCCATACTTTTGTTTATTTTGTATTCTGCTTAAAAAATATCAAAACAACACTCAATTCTACTACTTTCTAATTAATTTAAAAGTTATCCATTTTATAAACACCCGCACACTCGTTTTTTCAACCACATCTAATAAATTTACAAGTCATTGATATTAAAACTTTTAAATTAACAATTCTAATTTTGTAAATGTTTTGTAATAAAAAATCGTTGACCTATTAAAATCATTCTGTGATTATGCTCAGCAGTTGAGCTAATGCTCATTGGTGGATTTTAATATAAAGTCACATACAATGCTCATAATGCTTTTCTACACACTCACACTAAACACTACACAACACGAAGAGCTTATTATGTTAAAAAATAAAAATACAAAATTCGCAATCTCACTATTAACAGCTGCAATGGCTACCTCTATGTCAGCTCAAGCTGATGTTTCTGACTACTTAGACCGCGTTGATGTCGACTTTTTATTAATGCAAAATTTCCAGTCTATTCAAGCAAAAGAGGGGGCGTTTCGTCCTGAAGATGAAGTACAAGAATCTGGATTTGGCCGTATAAGAGCAAATTTACAGCTTAAATTTCATATTAACGAATTTATTACAGCTGATATTGATATAGCTGAAGAACCAAATGATTTTGGTGGCGGCGACCGAGATTTTTCATTTCATAATGACTTTGCCGGTGTTGAGTTTGATTTATTTGGCCTTTATGGAACACCAAAAGAAGATGAGAATCTGACCCTTAGGCTTGGTAACATTGGTGCATCACCGTTTCAATTCAAAGGATTCCAAGATGGAGCAGATAACCAAGGTAATGCATTAATTGGTAACGGAATAACTGATTACGCTACAGCTGAAAATGGCGCGCAACTTAGTTACACAAAAACTTACGACAGCGGTTTTCTTCGCTCATACAATGTGGCTGGCCATATAACAACCTCAAGCTTTGGCGAAGCATTCCAAAAAGACCGTGGTTACAATTACCGTTTACAAGGCACATTAGAATTTGAAGGTGGTTTCAAAGCGGGTTTAAATCTTTTCAAGGCCAATCAAGGCGACCAGTTAAACTTTGAAAATGGTGTAGCTAGTTTAGACGGAGTAACTACAACAAACTATCGTTTTGGCGATGGTGAAAACTATAACTTTTCTGCCTCACCATCAAATGAACGTGACACGCACGTAGGTGCAATGCCCGGACTAGAGCAGTCAATCATACAACTAAATCTAGCATACCAACCATCTGACGAAACAAGTTTAGTGTTCATGGTTGGTAAATCATCAGATGATTACACATTTGCAGATGCTGCGGGCAATGCAGTTGCAGGAATTACATACTTTGGTACCGATGGAGTAGCCGATGCTAATGGCACAACGTACGATTCAAACAGTGTGATCAAAGGTGATACATCAGTAGAATATTTTGTTTTTGAAGCACAACAATACCTTATCCCTAAACAGTTATATGTAGCAGCTCGTTATTCAGAAGCAGAAAATACATCTGATTTAATTGAGCAAACAGACAATACAGTAGAGCGTATTCAAGTTGCTGCGGGCTACTGGTTTAACGATAAAACGTTATTAAAAGTGGAATATGTAAATCAAGAAGAAGGCGTTAACTCTGCAGGCCAAATAGGCGCTGGTTTTGATGGTTTCACATCTGAGATTTCAGTTAAATTTTAACTTATATTCAGTAACTTAGTACTTAATATTCACGTAATTAAAGCTATTTTAATTAACTTTTTTAAGTACAAGTACACCTTTTATTGTTTGAGATAAGGTATTTAAAATGAAAAATAAATTATTAATGCTTGCCTGTGGCATCATGGCAATGAGCAACGCTTACGCAAAAGAAACAATTACAATTGCTACTGTTAATAATGGTGACATGATCACCATGAAAGAACTAAGCAATGAATTCACCAGGCAAAACCCAGATATAGATTTAAAGTGGGTAACACTTGAAGAAAATATTTTACGCCAACGTGTAACAACAGACGTGGCCACAAAAGGTGGTCAGTATGATGTTATGACAATCGGTACTTATGAAGTACCAATTTGGGGTAAACAGAACTGGTTAACAGAGTTAGATAACCTTGGCAAAAATTACGATTTAGATGATTTACTACCCGCGATTCGAAGCGGCCTTACCGTTAACGATAAGCTATACGCCGCTCCTTTCTATGGCGAAAGCTCAATGGTTATGTACCGTACTGATTTAATGGCAAAAGCTGGGTTAACCATGCCTAAAGCACCGTCTTGGGACTTTATTAGAAAAGCAGCAAAAGCGATGACCAGTAAAGAGGATGGCGTTTATGGTATGTGTTTGCGTGGTAAAGCCGGTTGGGGAGAAAATATTGCACTTATTACATCAATGGCTAACTCATTCGGTGCACGTTGGTTTGACGAAAACTGGAAGCCTCAGTTTAATACACCTGAATGGGAAAAAACTCTTCAGTACTATGTTGATGTTATGAATGAATCAGGTCCTGCGGGTTCGTCAGCTAATGGCTTTAACGAAAATCTAGCATTATTTCAAACCGGTAAGTGTGGTATATGGATTGATGCAACAGTAGCTGGCGCATTTGTTACAAACAAAACAGATTCTGAAGTAGCCGATAAAGTTGGTTTTGCACTCGCACCTGACAACGGGCTAGGTAAACGTGGTAATTGGTTGTGGTCGTGGACACTAGCCATTCCTTCAAGCAGTAAAAAACAAGATGCTGCAATGAAATTTATCAGCTGGGCAACATCTAAAGAATATACTCAACTTGTAGCCGATAAAAAAGGCTGGGCAAAAGTGCCACCGGGTACTCGTAAATCTTTATACAGTAACTCTCAGTATATGGAAGCAGCGCCTTTTGCTCAAATAACATTAGATTCAATCGAAACCGCAGATCCTAAAAACCCAACCGTAAAACCTGTTCCTTATGTTGGTATTCAGTTTGTTGCTATTCCGGAGTTTCAAGGGATAGGAACAGCAGTAGGGCAACAATTTTCAGCCGCTTTAACTGGGCAAATGACCGTTAAACAAGCGTTAAGCTCATCTCAACGTTTAGTTGAAAGAGCCATGCGCAAAGCGCGTTACCCTAAGTAGTATCAATTATAGGTGGGCAAGCTCTCAACTTGCCCTGTATTTTATGTCAGTTCTATTTATGATTTTACATATTATTAAGGGTTTCTGATTTTCACTTAATAGTGAGTAAATAGAATTGGCTTTTTTAAGGTCACCGTTATGGCAACAACTAACTCGCGTACGCTTGCTCGGTTCATGCTTCTTCCTAGCGTAACATTGTTACTCGCTTGGATGATTGTTCCGCTGTGTATGACATTGTATTTTTCATTCATTGATTACAATTTATTGGTTCCTGGAGATAAAGAATTTGTAGGTTTTTTAAACTATGAGTTTTTTTTAACTGATCCGGCGTTTTTTGAATCTTTTTTTAACACGCTTTATTTAGTTACTGGCGTGTTATTCATTACCATTTGTGGTGGTATAGGTTTGGCTATTTTATTAGACCAAGCAATATGGGGACGTAATTACGTTCGTATAATGGTACTTGCGCCATTTTTTGTTATGCCAACGGTTTCAGCCTTAGTGTGGAAAAACATGCTTATGAACCCTGTAAATGGTTTGTTTGCTCACTTTGCAATTTGGTTAGGTTTTGAGCCAATAGACTTTTTTGCTCAAATGCCCTTATTTTCAATCATTATAATTGTGTCTTGGCAGTGGTTACCATTTGCAGCACTGATTTTGCTTACAGCAATTCAGTCACTAGACCGAGAACAATTAGAAGCCGCTGATTTAGATGGCGCAGGCCCATTTAGTAAGTTTTTCTATATTGTTTTACCTCATTTATCTCGCGCTGTGACTGCGGTGATATTAATTGAAACCATCTTTTTACTCTCTATATTTGCTGAAATATTGGTTACAACAAGCGGTGGGCCAGGTTATTCATCAACAAATATTACTTATTTAATTTATACCCAATCATTACTGCAATTTGATGTAGGTGGTGGTTCGGCAGGTGGCATTGTTGCCGTGATCATTGCAAATATAGTAGCAATATTTTTAATGCGCTTAATTGGCAAAAACTTGGAGGGGTAAAATGAGTTTTAAAAATAACACACGTTCAACACTTATTTATACCATAGCGGCATGGACAGTCAGTTCAATGATTTTCTTCCCTATTTTATGGACGTTGATCACAAGCTTTAAAACAGAATCTGAGGCTATATCAGCTACACCCACTTTGTTTGCATTCGAGTGGACGCTAATAAATTACTCAGATGTATTATCACGCTCACCATACTTTACGCATTTTTGGAATTCGGTTGTTATTTCATTAGGGTCAAGTTTATTAGGTTTATTAATCGCTGTACCGGCAGCATGGTCAATGGCTTTTGTTCAAAGTAAAAAAACAAAAAATTTACTAATGTGGATGCTTTCGACCAAAATGCTACCGCCGGTAGGGGTGCTAATACCTATTTACTTATTATTTCGCGACTTCGGTTTACTCGATACAAAACTAGGTTTAGTTATCGTGATGACCCTTATAAATTTACCAATTATGATCTGGATGCTTTATACCTACTTCAGAGAAATACCGGGTGAAATATTAGAAGCTTCACGCATGGATGGTGCAACGATTGGCGAAGAAATATTTCATGTATTACTGCCTATAGCCTTACCTGGCATTGCTTCAACATTATTGTTAAATGTAATTTTAGCCTGGAACGAGGCATTTTGGACTCTAATATTAACCGCAGCAAATGCTGCACCATTAACTGCATTTATAGCCAGTTATTCAAGCCCAGAAGGGTTATTTTACGCCAAATTATCGGCAGCATCTGCCATGGCCATTGTGCCAATTTTAATTCTTGGTTGGTTTAGTCAAAAACAATTAGTGCGCGGCTTAAGCTTTGGCGCAGTAAAGTAGGAGAACACACATGGGCAGCATCACACTAAAACAAGTCACTAAAAACTTTGACGACGTAAACGTTATTAAACCGTTAGATTTAGAAATTAAAGACGGTGAATTTATTGTTTTTGTTGGGCCATCAGGCTGTGGTAAATCAACATTACTACGCATGATTGCGGGGCTTGAAGACACAACAAGCGGAAATATTGAAATAGATGGGCAAGATGCAACACATACACCACCTGCTAAAAGAGGCTTAGCAATGGTGTTCCAATCTTATGCGTTGTACCCACATATGAGCGTTCGCAATAACATTGCTTTTCCACTTAAGCGCGCTAAAGTAAGCGCTGCAGAAATAGAAACTAAAATCGCTAACGCCGCTAAAATTCTTAATTTAACTGATTATCTAGATCGAAAACCAGGACAGCTATCAGGTGGTCAACGTCAACGAGTAGCAATAGGGCGCGCAATTGTTAGACAACCCTCTGCATTTTTATTCGATGAGCCACTATCAAATTTAGATGCTTCATTGCGTGTAAATATGCGTCTTGAAATTTCAGAGCTGCATAAAAGTTTAGCCACTACAATGATCTATGTAACTCACGACCAAGTTGAAGCAATGACAATGGCCGACAGAATTGCTGTATTTAATGGCGGTATTATCGAGCAAGTAGGTACTCCATTGGAACTTTATCAACACCCAGTAAATAAATTTGTGGCAGGTTTTATTGGTTCACCAAAAATGAACTTTATCGATATTCCAAATGGTGACACTAATGGAGCGTCAAGCTTAGGTGTTCGTCCAGAGCACTTTATAATATCGCAAGATACAGGCACGTGGTCAGGTAAAGTAGGGGTAATTGAGCACTTAGGGTCTGAGAGTTTTTTACATGTAACACTTACAAATGGCAGCACAGTGACAGTAAAAGCTGATGGTGATTGCTCGCTCCAATACGGTGACTCTGTATTTTTAACTGCGCAAGAAAATAAAGTACACAAGTTTGATAAAAATGGGGTAACAATTAAAGCTAGCAACTAAGTTTGAAAGCAATAGAGCCAATACCTTATTTAGTCATAATTAACTTTAAGGTATTGGTTATTAGCTCATTATTGGCTTCGGCATTATATAAATAAATGATATATTTGCCTTAAAGCATAAGTTTGAAGCCATTAATAATATCAAACACAAGTTACTCCTTAATTACAGAGGTTTAAGTGGCAAAATTATCGAACACAGAAATAAGAAAACTTGATGATGCAGCAAGAGCGGGGTGGTTATATTATGTCGCCGGCCAAACTCAAGACGAAATAGCGAAAAAGCTTAATGTATCTCGTCAGTCAGCGCAGCGAATGGTTGCTTTATCAGTTAGCCAAGGCCTAATAAAAGTAAGACTCGATCACCCCATTGCCAAATGTATGGATTTAGCAGAAAAATTAAAAAGCCGATTTGGTTTAGCATCATGTGAAGTGGTACCAAGCGATCCATCTGAACCATCATCTACAGTTGGACTTGCACAAGCTGGTGCCGCTGAGATACAGCGCCATTTGAAATCAGAAACGCCAAAAGTATTAGCAATGGGAACAGGGAGAGTTTTGCGTGCTATTGTTGATGAACTACCAATACTTGATTGCCCACAACATAAAATAGTGGCTATGTTAGGTAACATGGCGTTAGATGGTTCGGCTTCGCCTTACGATGTTGTAGTTAGAATGGCTGAACACACTAATGCAAAACATTATCCGATGCCATTACCAGTTTTACCGCGCAGTATTGAAGAAAAAAACCAACTTCATGCACAACATAATATAACTGCGAACCTGAAGCTTGCTAAAAATGCAGACGTAACTTTTGTTGGCATTGGTAGTTTAGGTGAAAAGTCACCATTACACATAGATGGTTTTGTTGACGCTGATGAATTAAAAGAGCTTCAAGACTTAGGCGCCGTTGGTGAAATGATCAGCTGGGTTTACGATAAAAATGGCCAATTGCTTGATTGCACTGTAAACCAACGCGTTGCGAGTACGCCATTAGTAACAAATGAAAACAAACAAATTTATGCAATAGCTGCAGGTGAAGAAAAAGTGTTGGCTATACTAGGCGCTGTAAGATCAAATATGATTAGTGGTTTAATCACTAACGAATATACCGCAGAACGTTTACTCAGCATTGATTGAGTTATTTGAACATTGCATTGTGTATTACAAAATTTTTATAGCGAACAAAACGACCTAATGTCCGATACCGTCTAGTATTGGACATAATAAGAGTGTATTCATGCGCTCTTATTAAACAACATATAACTACCTATAATTTATATTATGTTAAATAGCATGTTTTAATTACTTAGTAAGGTAAAGCGCTTATCTATTTAACGTATAAAACGCTCTATTTGTAAGGGGTTGTTCATTTCTAGAATAATGATGATATGAAGATTTTCGCCCTCGTCTTTTGGAAAAGCCCATTATTACTGGGTTTGGCTAACCCTGAGCGCAAAATTAGCTAAATTCGGATTACGCTTGTTTTTAGACGAAACCTGTTCAAACTGACTCATTACCCGATCATTCCTGCTCATTGTACGTTTAGAATTAGATCATTCTTGATCGTTTAACTTTCCTTTAAACAGACTTTAAACGCCTTTTAAACGCTGTTTAAATATTTTGAGCTGCCGATATTTAAACTTTTTCGGCAGCTATGATGCTATTGAACGTTGGGCCTAGCTCTATTGTGATCATAAAACCTTGATACGATATTTTCACTTGGCTACTTATATAAGCAAACGTATTTGGATTTTGAACAGCGTTCATTAGTTCGTGTATTTGTTCAATTGCTAATTGGCCAGTTAAGAACTTTTCAATTTGAGCACTGCTAACTGTAACAGCGCTACTATATATAGGTGCGTTTTTACGTGACAACTCGTTTAGTAAATTTACAGGCAAATGCCCTAACGTAAATTGCTGGTTATCTGGTACTGACTTTTTAAGCGCTAACTTTGCTGCTTGTAAGTTTACCTGCTTTATATAGTACCGCTGAGATTTTAAAACTGCTTCGTTAAATTGTGGTACCGCCAGTTGTTGTAAATCTTTTGATAGATTTATGACTGACTTACCCGCTGCAATGTCTGCACCTAACCATGCTTTCCCTGGATTAT
The DNA here is from genome assembly GCF_000813065.1 of Pseudoalteromonas sp. ECSMB14103. Taxonomy (NCBI): domain Bacteria; kingdom Pseudomonadati; phylum Pseudomonadota; class Gammaproteobacteria; order Alteromonadales; family Pseudoalteromonadaceae; genus Pseudoalteromonas; species Pseudoalteromonas sp. ECSMB14103. The sequence continues at coordinate 273,695 of NZ_JWGY01000002.1, forward strand.
AATCCCAACCTAAATCAATGCCTGGTAATTTACTTAGTTCTTCACCTGTAGATGGATCAACAACATTAAATGACTCCATAAACTTATCTACTTTTTCAGGCTTTGTAACTGTTAAGCTCATACGTGCTAAATCGCGCGCATTAAGTGACACCACTTTACACCTGCAGTTATAACCATTCGGTGGATAATGTGTATCCCAAAAAGGATGATCCACAGGCAATAAAATATAATTCCACTTACCGTGTTCAGGTCTTACGCGGCTATCACCAGCAGTTAAATATAATAAATAAGGTCTGCGCTGTTTTATACGTTCTTGTTGTTGCCAACGGCCAGCTGCACGTGCGGTGTTTTTATTGTTTTGATAAATTACTTTTGAACGCCAGCCCCGCTTGCCATTGTATGACCAACCTTGATCACCCACTATTTTGTCAAAGCGTTTTCTAAAGTCCGATATGGTCTCGCCATCACTAATCGCTTTATCTACTGCTTTATATAGCTCGTTAATGATCTCGATTTGAGTTGCACCGGCAACAGTAAATGCCTTGGCATGAATTAAGCCTTGTAAATCTTTATATGATTCACTGGTTAGTTTTATTTTGTCTTTAAAGTGAGAAATGGCTTCCTTGAATTTTACAAGGTCGCCATATTGTGGAGCTGGTAAGGCCATATCATTGCTCTTTTAGTGACTGTTGAATGTCCTGAATTTCATTTCTGCGTGAGTTATCACGGCTATTACCAAAGAAGAAATTCAATATTGACGCCACAACGGTGCCTAAAATAAAGCCTAAAATGGTGTCTGCAAAGCGTGTGGCGGTATCAGGAATGGTTAAAAACGTTATACAGCCTATGTATATAACCGTTGCAACCGACCAAAACCACGCATAGTAATAAATGAAGCGTTTAGAAAACTTATCATCTTGATTAAGTGCCTGTATCTGCATATTTCGGGCGCTTTGGGTGTTTTTAAACGCTAAATCATCAAGCTCTTTTTCACGGTTTAAAATGCTTTGCCTAAGTTCTTGTTGTAGTGCGCTGGATTGCTGAATACGGTCCATCGCTTCTTGTGCAGAGCCTCCATTAGTAATGGTTTGCGCCATATCAACAACTTTAGATGCGACCTTTGATCCATTGTCGCCCCCTATCCAACCGCCTATTTTTTTATCCAAGCCTGTGAGCTTTGCAAGGCCAAGTGCTATTGTAATTGGGTCCATAGTTATACCTTTATATAGTCATCGTAAGATTTGCCGCCAATTTTAATAAGCTCTAAACCTTCAAGCTTTTTATATTGACGAACGAGGCTTTTAGCGGTTGTAAAATCGCATGTGTGGTATTCAGTTTTTTCGTAAAGCTCTGGCATTTCTTTTTTTGCACGGCGTTTACCCCACACTTTTTCTGCATCCTTGATTGATTTAGCCGTATATTTAGCGCGTGTTCGTTTACGCCACACATCAGGAATACACGAAGGGCGTTCGTTATCTTTAGAGTACCAACCACCTTTTATTACATCGTCGACGTACACAACTAAACTGGTTTTAGACTCAGATACACGACCACGTGTAACAGTTATTTCAAAATCACCGTATTTAAAAATAACCGTTCCAAATAGCCCAGCCAAGTGCTTTTCTATCTCTACCCACTGCTCTTTTGTAATGGCCATAAGCGCCCCGCTACAGTTTTGCTATATCGAGTGAAATTGCTTGCTCAATGCCGTTATCATCTTGCTTGTAAAAGCGGATGAAGCGGGTTGAGTCGACCACGCCAACGGATTCCGCAATAATGTTCATGGCTTTAGCCCATTTGCCTGAATCGTCAGTAATTTCGAGTTTACGTAGAGCTAAAATGCGTTGCGGGTTAAGCGAGCCTTGCTTATCGGTATTGAATGTTTTGCTAACAATAGCCTTAATGTTTTGATTGCCGCCTTCGGTCCATTCATCTAGGCATTGATCTATTAATTGCTTAGCTAGGGTAAGCTCTGGGCCAAGTTCAATGCGTTCTTGCGTTTGTAGCGTTACTTTTAATTGGCTGTCAAAGGTGCGTAGCATCACATTGCCTTTTTTACCGCCTAAGTTAACGCCATGTTCTTGCGCTAATAGCTCTATAAAGTCGTCGGCCTCAGCCATTAAACTTTGTTTAAACTCTGCCAGTGCTTCTTGCATTTCAATCGCTTTATCAATGGCTTTTTTAACAAACTCGTCTTTGATTAAATCGGTTTGTTTGATGTTAGCAATGGCGACTAAATTGCCTTTGCCGTCTTTTAAGTAACCTTCAGGAACATCATTCATTGTCTATCTCCACAGTTTTAGAATTAGCCTCGTTCATGCCTGCCATAAACTCATACTCCATTGCTGTTTGGGCAACTTCTGCCATTGCTGAGTCTGAAATATCAGGGAATTGTGAGGTGATTTTTTGTTTAAGTTCGTTCAGGTCTTTTGATGCCTGAGCAAAATGAAAAAGCTGTTTAATGGTGTCGTCTGTTGCGTGATCAAACACATCTAACTCGTTGGTAAGCTCTACGCTTTCAGTGGGCTTTTTGGCAAACTCGGTTTTAGCAGGTGTTGCAATGCCATGGCCTTCGTCGGGCACATCAAGTATTGCTTCGCCGTCTTTTGGCTTTGGTACACCAAGTTCTTGATAAGCCCAGTCTTCACCAACTGGCACAATACGCGCTGTTTCGCGCACGCGAGTTACGGTGTCGGTGTTAATTTCGCGTTTGTCTTTAAAGATGAATTTTGGCGGTTCGCCACCATCAAAATTTACTGTATGAAGCGAATTTAAAAGCTGATTGCGGTATGACGCTACAAGCGCCCTGTCTGAGCGTTGGTTGTCGCCTGCACGTTTTGCATGAGTTTCGCTGGCCGCACGTGCGCCGCCATTTTTTTGCTCTGTTGCTAAGGTTTGACTGGTTAAAGCTTTGCTTATTTCAGCATTACAAAAGTTAACCAAGCGCTCCGGCACTGGCTCGCCAGATAGCTTGCTTTCGATTATTTCAATGCTGGTGTCATCGGGTATTGCGGCTATGCCGTCTTGAACAAGCTTAGCTAGCCCATCAAGTAAGTTATTTATGTCTGAATCTTTACTGCCTATTGGGTATTTACCCACAGGAAATGGAATACCAAAGCGCTCGCACAGCTGTACAAAAAACTTAAAGCCGCCATGCTTAAACGTCCATGGCCAAAAACAACTACTTAATAATGCAATACCATAGGGGTTTTCGGCGCTTGGCATATGGCGAACACACGACCAACGACGAGAATCGACTATTTCGCCCTGCGGGTTTTCGCTGGTTTTTACTAATAGCTCGTGATCACTATTAAACGCAAAGCGGCTGTTACGCCATGTTTCTACGTATTCGGGTTGCCAATGGTCTTTGTTTTTAATGTACTTGCCAAGGTGGGTAACACTAAAACCGTTTAAAATGGCGCTGTAATTGTGCCAGTCCATATCGGCCCATTCGGTATGTGGGCATGGTTTACGGGCAAAAAAAGCTTTAGCTAACTCATAACTTTTTAAACTGGCTGCGTCGTCACCCCCTGGCACAAGCTCAGTATTAAAGCTAAATAAGCCACTGCGCAGTGAGCGCAATTCTCCAATAACGTGTGCATCGCGGGCTATTTCTTCATAAATAGCGGTGTTTTTACCTGCGCGGCGCAGGATTGGATCAGGGTTTGGTAGCTCAGTAATAAGCGCTGTTAGGCTTGGGTCTAAGCGGTTTTGGTCAAACATACGGTTAAGCGCAGCGTATGCTTTTGATGTAATACGAGGTTTGCTTTTAAACATGATAGCCCCTTATTTGTTTTGTCACTTTACGGCTATTTACACGAGGAACGCCGCCTGCCCCTGTGCTGGCTATCATCCATAAAATAGCCAGGGCACAACTTAAATCGTAGTGATGGGTTGTTTGCTTTTCGGGCCAGTTTTCAAGCTCGTCGAGCAGTAAGCGACACCGTGAATGAAAGGCAATTTGTGCCGGCGTATTGGTTACATAAGTTTCAAGTGAGCCTATACGTTCCTCTGCAGATATGGTTGCAGTAACACCACGTAAAGGCAGTGCTATACCTTGCTCTAATCCTGTAGTAATAAATTGGCTACGCATAAAATCAAAAGCATTGTTATTTTCAAAGCCCCATACGCGGCAGTTATATTCTTTTTGTGCGCGAATTAAGTCGCTAAGTAAACGGCTAGTACCACGTACTTTGCGGCTTTCGTATTCAACGTGAAGCTTTTGTAAATCTTGGGAATAAAAACCCACTAATATAGCGCTGGGATCGGCTTTTTCTGTTTTGCCCATACTTGGGTCACATGCGCCATAAGGTATCCATTCGTTTAAGCGGTCTACCCAAAAATCAAACTGGTAAAATATGGCTTCTTCGTCACTTTTGGCAATGCCTTGCATTTCGCGGTTAAACTCACGTTTATTAGCCGCCCACATACACATTAAATCGTAGAGTGTACGCACACTTGGCCAACTGGTTTGGGCACCTTTAAGCATTTGCTTTTTACGCTTTAACCAAAACTTAAACGACGGTTTTTGCTCGGTTGAAACAGCCTCACCCTTTGCGGCAGCGCGTTTTTCAAAGCGTTTGTCGTCATGTACCATTAAATCGCGGCATTCTTCCCATAGGTCCATGCGTTCAGGCATTTGCTCAATGGCTTTAAAGCGGTGAACTATGTGCCCTGGTGCTTCTTCGGCTCGGCTGATTGGGTCATCGTTATTTAAAACGGTGTTTACACCTAAAAATTTAACGGTGCCATCAGGTGGGCCAAGGTATTGCACGGCGGCTTCTAGGAAGCGCCAGCGGTTATCACGCTCAGTGGGCGATTTCGCCTCGGCATCGGTAATAATGTCATCGGATAGTAGTAGCTTAGGGCGGCTGGCACCATGGAACGTACCACGTACAGATTGCTCAGCACCACGGCTTTCAAACCGCACACCTTGCGCCGTTACAAACTCGCCTAATTTCCAAACAGGGGATTTTTGGCATACTTCAGGAAAGTCTAACGCCAAGTTATTATTGTTAAGCAACTCGGTTTTAACCACCTCGAGTGTTTTTGTTGGCATTTTGGTTTCTGCGCCAAACAGAATAACAAAGTCGATGAATTGGGTTATTTTGGCAAGGCCCAGGTCTTGGCATATATCAGGGTCTTGCAGTAGTGCTTGCACGGCGACATACACGGGCGCTATTTTTACCCCAAGGGTACTTTTGCCCTCACCACGCGGGGCTACAAACCAGTTTTTCCAGCCGTTTTTAAGCTTGAGGGCTTCGGGGAACCAGTTCATAAAATAGCTTTGGAATTCAGAGGCTGTTTGATCGTCGTCAAGCCACATATGATGCGGAAAATACGTATACACAAAAAACTCAAAATCGCCGCCAAGTACACGTTTACGCCGTGCTTTAATTGCAGCAGGGCTTGGATCAATATTGCGCTCTTTGGCTTCAATATCACGGCGTAGTGAACCGGTTATTTGTTCTATTTCAGCTAAAAACTCGCGTGAATTCATATCGGCCATTAGTCGTCTAACTCCGTATCGAGCTTAGGACCAAACGCGGTAAGTATTTCAACAAATTCGGGCGCAAAGTCAGGGTATTTGGTTGAAACGAACTTAGCCAAAATTTTAAGTACTTCGGTGGCAATGGTGCGCTTTTCAAGCTTTTTATTACCGCCTGATACTTTCATCACTTTGCTCATCATATCGGTAAGTGAGCTCAATATTTTGGTGCGTTGGTCAAGTGGCAGTGCTGCGCCTTCAGCTGATTTTAAAAGCTCAAAGGTTTCGTTTACCTGTACGGTAAATTCTTCAATAAAGTCGGTGGTAAACTCCCCTGCTTTACCCTCACTGCGGCGGCTTGCTGCACGGGCTAAATCCCAATCGTCGCCGTTTTCTTTGGCTTCCATTTTCCATCGCCTTGCGGTGCCATCGGCCACACTGTGCTTAATAGCGGCAACACTTAACGCAAGCAGCTCGGTTACATAGCTGTGGCGTACGGCGTTTTTCTTTTCAGCTGGGTGTGCCATTAGCTCATCAATCCATTTTTTACGGCATAGGCAATAAGCGACACCGCTAAACCTGCAGTACCCCCCATAGCCGCCACTTTAACGCGTTGGTTTGTTAGTTTTTCTTCAACCTTAGTTAAACGATCATCGTGCTTATTAATCGCTGCAATTTGGCGTTTTTCGCTGTCCTTTAGCTCTACTTTTAAAGCATCGGTTACAACCTTTTGGCGCGCTTCGCTTTTTTCGATACTTTGGTGAATATCTGCTTTTATCTCTGCAACACTGTTTAAAATGGCTTCTTGGCTGGCTTTAATTGAACCAATAGACTCAAACAGTAGGTTTTCTTGCTCTGGGGTCATGAGTAGTCCTTACGGGTTAAATACTTTAATGCCCGTCCAGGTAGGCGTGCGTACATCAAAATGAAACCAACTCACTTGCCCTTCAATGGCGGTGATATAAGTGAATTCTTGCGGGTGGGCTAATACGTAGTCACGTACTTGTTGAGCAGTGTAGTTTTTAAAACTGCAGTCGAATGCTTTGCCTAGCTTATGTTGGCTGCGTTTAGCACCTATGGTGCAATCAAGTGGGCGGTAGCCACGGTATTGATTAGCGCCACCAAAATACCAGTTGTTTACGGAGCATGGGCCAAACGTGTCGCGTAGTTTTTGCAGCATGCGCAATGCGCGGTCATCAAATAAATGAATTAAAAATAATGGGGTATCGTTAAATAGTTCAAACGTGGCTTTAGGTACCAACTCTTGAAATATAAAACTTGGGGCAGTAGGAACGGCCACTCTTTGTTTAAGAGCCATGCTGTTGAGTCCTTATTTTGTTGGTTAAACGTTGTTTTACTAGGACGTAACAGGCAGGTAAGCGGGTATTACGTACCGGCTTTTTATTCGCTGGGTTTAGCAGCTCTTTAACGCGGGTACGCAATGCTGGCAGGTCTTTTAACGGGCAACGGCGAGAAATCGCAATTTGCTCGGCTTTAGAACTGGCCTTAATAATTTGTTGAGCTAATAACTCAATAAATGGCGCATGCACTGTATTTGTCATGCAGGTAGTAAATCAATTTAGGGGATTGGGTAACACTGTAAAGTTGTTTGCTGCTGGGGGCTTTAGAGCTAGCTTGTTAGGTTAAATTAAAAAGGCTTGCATTTGCAAGCCATAAAGAAAGAGATTAACGCTTCAGTGCTTCCAATGAGTTCTTGATTGCTTTTTCTAATGAGCCTAAAGCACCTGTAATTAGTGATGGAGTCATCCCTTCACCATACTCTGAAACAAATGCATACAGCTCAGTCAAAATATCACTTTCGTTAGAAAGGTAAGAATAAGCGCTGACAAACTTATACCTTTGATAAAGGTATTCACAAAAAAACTCTATATCGTTATGGTTCCAATTTTTGATGCATTCCTCCCATTGCTCAATATTCAACTCTTGCAGGATTGGTGTCATTTTATAATTGGCATTATCATAAAGTTGTGATTCTTGAAAAGAGGACTTTAATGATTTGAATAACTCGTCATACTCACTCTTAACTTGTTCTTTTTGTATATCTTTTAAATATCGTTTTTCTATTTCTGCATATGGGCTATCTGCAATATTTAAGTTCATGTAACCGCGAGATGAATAAAATTGTTTTTTATCAGCTAACGATTTTGCTTTCTCGAATGTAATTTCATCGTTCTCAGGTATGTACATATTTTTTACAAGATAATCATAGTAATATAAGCATTGAAAAAACTTACTAACTTCAACTCTATATGTAATTAAAATGTACTTTTCAGTTTCCTTTAAACCTTTGGTGAACTCGTCAGCACTTAATCTTGATATGTTATTATATAGTAAGATATCAAGTGGCGAGTTATGCCTTGGAAGTTCATGTAAATTCAAAACCTCAGTTAGCTCTATATTTTTACCTACAACAAATTTAACAAAGCTCTCATTCAATTGAAGGGATTGCCTTAAACGTAAATTTAATTTTTCCTTTTCATCGGTAATATCAAGCATTTCATGTATTTTTATATTGTCGATGTAATACTTTTTAGAAATCAACAAACCATCCCTCAGAAGCATTGTTTTTACCAAATCTAAGTTCACCTCATTATCCTTGTTACTCAAGTATTCTAAAAGCTTATCAAGTTTGTTTAATGTTCGATTTAGAATGCGTAAGTTATAAAGATTGTACATATTTATAAATCTTTCTATATCAGCTTTTGAATTGATTAATTTGTTTAATTTTGACTTTAAAATAAGGTATAAATCAGTACTACTAGGATCATAAATTATGGTTTCAGAGAATGTTTTTTCAGTAAAAGATTTTTTAAGGTTGAGTTCTTGTTCATCAGTAACGAATATAAATTTATTTTTGCTTTGTGTAAGTGTCAAACATTCTCCAATAATATGCTTTTTTAATGAAGAACACTCGATACGCTCAATATCATCAATAATAAATAATTCATCAGTAATATTTTTTAGCATGTAGTGTTTTGCTGCACCTGCAGAGCCTTTAATAACGTTACTAATGATATTAGAACCACCAGTCATTTTCTCTGCTGAAGCAAGTAATTGTGTCAGATGGGTTACCCCTTTTGTATCATGTTTTTCTTCTAAATATCTTTTTGCTATTAATAAATCTTTAAAGTCATCTAGTGATGTAATACCTAGTACCGATAGATATGTGATTTTATATTGGAATTTAGTTTTGAGTTCAGTTGTTAAAATTTTTTCAACATAGTAAGTTTTACCAATGCCCCATCTACCAGTAAATATAATCATGGGTGGGTATGAGTCATCGTTGAATAGATCATTTATCTGAGTAGCGTAGTCTTGCATATGAAGTTCCTTTTTAATTTAATACAAACTATGTCAACTCCTATAACTTTTCAAGACTTTATATGCCTCCCTATACTCATCCATTAAACCCGTTACATTTAACCCCATAGTTTTACGTTGGTTGATGTAACGGTTTAATAGTTTCAATCCAAACTCAAGTTGCCACTTCTTTGGCTTAGCGCCTCCGCTAAGTTGTAAAGCTGTGAGCAACACAAAGTTATCATCTTTCATAACAAGTTGAGCTGTGTTTCGTGCGCCTGTTCGTCTTGGTATGCACTGTAAATACTGCTTACTTGCTGACGGGTGATCTTAAATTGTTTAACCAGCTGCTGAATGTTGCAGGCTTTGGTGTCTAGCGCCTCACAAATTTGTTGATTGCGAATTTGCATAAGCACCTTGTGTAGCATTGGTATTTGGTAGCTTGAGCCTACATTGGCATTTATTAGCTCTTGTACCAGGGCTTTTCCAAACACCTTGACTACTTCGTGATCGTCGGTTGGCTTTTCAGGAATATAAAACATTTGCCCCTGTTGCTCGGTAAGCACGGCAATGGTTTGTTCAACCCCTAAGTGTTTAACAATGCGACGCAGGCCGTGGGGTAATGCCCGTAAATCTATGCTTGATTCGCTCATGATTGCTCCTCAAATAAATAATCTAAGCCGTGCTCGCGATCAATTCGGCGTTGCTCTTGATAGGCTTCTACATCACGGCGAACACGGCATTTTTGCTTATCTTTTTCTTTTACATTACGGTAGCGTTTTTCCTCTGTATAAGCGGCCTTACTCGGGTTAATAGTAAAGTTTTGGGTCTCTTCGTAATTAGCCATTTACGCCCCCTGCTTTGCTTTATGGCGTGCAAGCCATTGCTTAAGTACTTCGATAATATGTGGCCATTGCTGGGCGCTTTGGCTAAGCTTTTTGCCTTGCAGGTACTTTTCACAAAACGAGTCACACGCTTGCTTTGAATCAATATTTACCGCCCCTGCGCGGCTTAATTGGCCCCATAGGCTGTAAATCATTTTTAGTTGTGCAGGTAACTGTGTTTTACCCGCATTTGGGTTCATAGCACGGTAACGAGCAAGCAGTTGCTGTTGCTCAAGCTTGGTTAGTCCTGTGCAGGTATTAACACGGCCATCGCAAATGTACGACACATTAAGTTGGTGGGTATATTGGTCGATACCCGCCGCCTTTTGTGCAATTTTTATTTGTTGGATCAAGTTGCTCACGCTATGTCCTCCAGAGCTTCAATTTCGAAGTGTGGCGCTTGGCCAATGCCAATAATTTTAATGCCCCAGTCTTTCATGCCGCTGGTATAAACCAGCGGGAAATCACGATAGATATTATTAAAACGTCTTGCTGTGTGGGCATGAGAGTTAATTTCATGCACATGGTGAATACTAAATAACTTGTCGGCGGCAAGGGTTGCAAAGGCCGCTTTAATGTTGCCATCGCATTTATCTATGAGCTCGCCTTGTGGGTCTTTTTTAGCAAGTAGGCTTAACATTGTTGCGTTTGTAACCAACGAGCTAAACGCTAAATGCGCGGTGTAACGTGATGTGTTTAATTTTATTGAAAATGCCATGATTAAATCCTTATTTAAATTATGTTTAAACGGCGTTTAAACCGCTGGTTTATTAAGTACTGATGAAAAAATGCCATTAACTAACAATTTGTCTACGGCGGTGTCTGGGTTTTTGTTGGTGTGGTTAAGCAAGTGCGGTAGCAAGTTTTCAACCAGCTCACGAGCGTTACCCTCAACGCGTTTGTGTAGCCATTGCCACCATTTAGCATCGTCTTGGGCGAGTTTTACGGTGCCTTCGGTGAGTTCTAAAAACAGGGTCCGAATATCTTCAACGGTTATTTGGCCGATAGGTTTAGGCCAAAAGCACACGCGGCTTGCAATGAGTTCGTAGCGCTCTTGGGTTTGCAGTTTGTCTACCAGCTGAATGTTGCCAACCAGGGTTACGCCTACAATGGCTTGGTCGCTTATGGTGCGCAGTGGGTCGAGCGAGTTTGGTTTGCACTTGTCGGCTTCGTCTAAAATTATTAAACGGTCGGTATCGCGCAGCGCTTGAATAATTTTTTGCATGTTTTTATACGCGCTTGGGCAGCGCGATAAGCCCAGGGCTAAAGTTAGTTGCTCAAGCACTTGGGTACTGCTGGTTTGCTCACTGCCTGCAATTAAAATAGCTTCTTTGTTTTGGCGGCAATACTCCGTAATACCTTTGGTTTTACCCAACCCTGCTTGGCCTGCAAACACACTAAAGCGTTTACGTTGGCGAGCTTGGTCGCAGGCCATAGCAATAAGCTTAGATGTACTGGTAGGAATAAAGCGCACATCACCGTATACAATACTTATATGCTTACGCTCTGTGCTTTGTTTGTCTTGTTCAAGTTCTGCAGGGCAAATAAGTGCCCAAATGTCATGCAAGTGCTTAGTAGGCTTTGCGTTGTATTTACCGTTAATGAGTTGGCTAATAGATGCAGGACTTTTACCCATACTCACTGCAATGCTTGCGCTAGTAATGTTTTGATCGCGTATTTCAGGTGATTGTAAGCGCAGGCAAATACGCGCTGCCAGTTCGCGATCGGCTTTGTTATAAGACTTATTAAAGCCGTTGCGTTTTTCAATGTCGGTGATAGCGGCTGCACCAAATAGCTTATGCCACATAGCCACAATGACTTTTTCAGGGTTAATGGTGCATTTATTTGCTAGCACTTCTTTAACTGATTGCAGTGCAAAACCACAGTTAAGTTCTTCGGCTGTCATGCCTGTGGTGCTTAGCTCTTGGTTTATAAGCTCAACACGGTGCGATTGTTCTTCTGTATATGGGTGTGGTTGACTATAGCTCATAGGTTGTTTCCTTTCGTAAATTAGGTTGGTCTAGTAATTCGTTTAGGTCGATTTCGTGTTGTGGCTGTGTTGGCGTTACATCAAAATCAAAAATGTTTACGGGTGCTTGTTGTGCTTCAATACCCTTAATAGGTGCAGCAAACTTAGTTACAGACTCAACATCAATAATGCGGTCTTGGGTTTCTTGGGCCTCGATTTCACGGCGCTTGGTGTCGATGCGTTTTAAGCGGCCTGTACGGCGTTTGCTTTCGGCTTGCTCAATACGTGACGTAGGCACTGCATGCGATTTAGTTTTTAAGTTAGCGAACATTAAAAACTCACCGTTTAGCTTATAAAGCTTGGTGTAGCTGTCGTCGTGTAGGTCGTAGGCGGCAACAAGCTCTTGGCCATTAAACTGGTGTAAAAAGTCGGCACTGTAATCACGTTGGTGCAAGCGGAAACGACCACGGCGAATATTGACGGTTTCGCGCGGTAGCATTACAAAATCGCCTTCTACCGGTGGTACGCGCTCTATATTTTCGTCCCATACTTGTTGGCGTGTTTTGCCTTTAATCTCGGGGTGTTCGCTGTTGTGGTAGTCGTTTAAAAACGCTTTAAACTCAGCTATCCACTCGTCTACTGTGGGTAGTTTACGTTTGCCTTGCTTGGCCTCTTTAAGTACTAGTTGCTTATGGCGATCGTCGTGGTCGCGCCCGCAATAGGTGCTAAAGCGTTTACCTACGCGGTCTTCCATGTGTAAAAAGAACCGCTCAATCCACTTAACACGGGCGTTGCCTGGTATGGCAAAAATAACGTCTATTTCAAACTGGGCGTAAAAGCCGGTGGTGTCGTCGTTCATGAGTTTGTTTTTGTAGCCTGAGCCGTTATCTAGGTAAAACATGGCAGGCACGTTGTTATGTACTTTAATGGCGCGGCTAATAGCTGCGAGTGTATCGAGCGTACTTTCTGCGTAGCCGAGTTCCCAACCAACAATGCAGCGGCTTGCTACATCTTGAAACGCAGTTAACTCTGCGCGGTAAGGCTTGCCCGTTTTAGGGTGAGCTAGGTATACGTCGAGCGTGTGGCCATCGCCGTTATACATAACGCCAGGCTTCATATTTTCGGTAGAACGTAAAAGGTGGTCTTTATGTTTTTCACGATACAGTTTTGCGCCCATGCGGTAAGGGCTTTGTGGGCCTAGCTCATGCGGGAGTGCATTAATAAAACGGCGTACTTGGTGATGCTCTGCCTTGTAGCCCTCTTTGTTTAACTGATCTGCCACTTGTGCAAAGCTAGGGCTGTTTGGGCTGTGGTAAAGCTCAAGGCAGCGAGCAAGCCAGCTGTACTGGGTTTGTGCTTTGCCTTTATGGTTAGGTAGTAACCCATTAATGCCGTTGTCTTTATAGGCGTTGCACCAATTATAAATGGTTGCGCGCCCGGGTAATCTACCCAGTGCATCAATAGCGGTTGAAAGTGTAGCCATTGCTGTATTGGTGCGGTAGGCATTAACCAGTACTTCAAACGCTTTTGGTAACGCGCATTCTTGGGTTAATAAATGGCGTACTATTACCGCCCTACTTTGGGCTTTTTTACGGGCTGTTTCGCTGGCATTTTGCCAACTTAGTTCGTTACCTGTGCTTGGTAACTTATTGTATTTTTGAACTGCAGGATGCATTGCTCTCTCCTACTCGCGGGTTTTAATACGGTCGTTAAACATGGCGAGCATGTATTCACGATTTGCTTGGGCGTCTTGCCATTCGTCTTCGGCAAATTGCGGTATGCACTCAGCGCCGGCTAAATGCTCCGGGCCAAACTCACCGCTTAAGCGGTTTAACATGTGAGTAATACGTTGCTGTACACCAAGCCATAAATGCCAGGTTGTTTGCGCTGCGCCTATGCGGTGGTTTAGGTCAAGGTCGCGGGTGTTACATAGCTGCTCGACCATGGCTATAAACTCTTCGAGCGATTCATTCACAACGGCATTGTGTGCAAACGATTTTTGGCGCACCTGTGCTACCAGCATAGGCAGCTCGTACATTTGCTTTGGGGCTTTGGTTAAGCGCTCAGTTTCTAGGGCGTTTATAAGCGTGGCTGTTTGTTCTTCAAGGTCGATGTGCTTGTCTTTTAGCTTGCGTATCTCTTTACGGAACTCACGCACTGATAAGTCATTGAGTGTTTCAAGGTCGTCATCATCAAGCGACTCAACGGTTTCAACGGGCAGGCGTGCCATTTCAATCAGCTTGCTTTTGTTCATGTTTAAAAGTGCAGACGTCTGCACTTTTGAATCAGGCAGTGCTAAAAACATTTTAGATACAGCCATTGCGTTAAATGCGTTGCGGCGAGGAATACCAAATTCTTTTAGCTTTTGATCAAATTCACCGTATTGAATATGTGACTTAATACTCAGGTAAAGCAGCCCGCGTTTTGCTGTATCAACTAGCGCTTGCTCTTCCATGCGGACAACCAGTTGCCATGCTTCATCAACCGAATTTGGCATAACAAGCTGTATGTGCCCTGCCATCTTTTCAATTTTGGCGCTAAGCTGCTGTTGCTCTTCGGCACTAAAAAGCTGAATTTCAGACGGTTCTTGGTCTTTGATGGTCATTGTTTTAGCCTTAAATGGGTTTTATATTGAGTGGTGTAATGGTGACGTCATTCTTGATTATCGTCGTTTGTCAGTAACGACTCAGCTATATAGCGCTGCATTGCGGTGCGCTCTTCTATTTCCATTTGTAGCTCGGCGTGTTGTTGCAACAGTTGCGAACGCTGATCAACCGCTTTAAATAAAATAGGTTTTAGTAATATGTTGGCAGGCTCGGTTGAGCGCACTGCATAACACAGTGCTGGTAAGAAATGCATTGGCATATAATGAGCCTGGCTGGGGGCTAGCCATTTATTAAGTTTTGATTGATCAACCTCGTTATTTTGCGATCGCAATGCATCGTTCATACGGTCTGCTATTACTGGGCGACTAAAGCCTGAGCGCTTCATGGCTGAACATACACTGTGAATAAACAGGTGATATATATCGCAGTCTGGCGCTACATCGGCATCGAGAATGCTTTTAGTGAGTTGTTTTTGCTGTGCCATTGTTAAATTTTCCATGGTAAAAATCTCTTACACAATTACATTGATTAAGTGTGCTTTTTTGCCGATGCTATTGGTTACTGGCTAAAAGTTCGCGTAGTGCTTGTACTTTTTGGCTTCGGGTGTCTTTGTTTTTTACATAGGCAGGAACATCGGGGAAAATAACCTCTACAGGTTCATCTATTATTTTGGCAATAGCGGCAGCTACTTTGTATGAGGTAGTGTGTTGATAAACAACACTGCTTACATGAGATAAGTTTAAACCTAATGCAGCGGCAAGAATTGATAGAGAATAGCCTTTTTTGTCAAGGGCTTGTTTAATTTGCTCGGGTTTCATTGTAAAGTACCTTTTGGTTTACATTCTCTTTTATGTACTTAAGCGAGACTTAAAAAAGAATGTTTTTGTTAATGTGTGGTGAGTATAGTTTCAATATATTGAAACTGTCAACACTGTTAATTTCATTATTTGGCACTATTTACTTCAATATTTTGCATATTGTTGATATTGCTTGTAATTAAAATGGATGAAAGTTTCAATAAATGACAACATTCTTGCGCGATGAACGTAATAGGTTAGAACTCACTCAAGCTGAGGCATCAAAAGCAATTGGGGTAGGAAAGACAACTTTTCTCCGTTGGGAAGCTGGGAATCCAATTCCTTCTGATAAGTTAATTGCCTTATCCGATATTGGCTTTGACATTAACTATGTCCTTAAAGGTTGCAAAGAAGAGCCATTACCAGCTAAGTCATCACAAAGTTCCGCGCTGCAAACCAGTCATGCTGATTTAACACCCGTGCCGCAATACGATTTAGCGGCCAGTGCGGGAGGTGGTGCTTTAGTTATTGCCGAGCACCCTATTGCACGGTTTGAGCTTTCAACGCGTTGGCTGCAACAAAATAACTTACATAATAAAAAATTAACTGTGGTACCTGTACGCGGCGATAGTATGGAACACACTTTGTGTGATGGTGATTTAACGCTTGTTTCGTTGATAGATGATTTATCAGAAGCACGTGAAGGTGTTTGTGTACTGCGCTTTGATGATGAGATTTTTGTAAAACGTATTCAGTATGATTTTAAAAGTAAAGGCTATAACATAAGTAGTGATAATAAAGCATATAGCGATTTTTTTGTTGAAGCTGTTGATATCGAAAATGGGCGCTTTAATGTTGTGGGTAAAGTAGAGCGTGTGCTCCAAAGAACCAACTTCTAGTAAATCACTAGCACACTTAAAAAATATAAACGATGAAAAGTACATTGATATTTAACTAATTTTATCAAATTAGCCTTTTTTAATGGTAATATTTATAAATAAAGATTTTCTCAGTACTACAGGGTTATAAAATAAATGGAAAGTTATGTTGCGATTTTAATTTCAGCAGGTTTTGCTACCTCTGTGGGAACAATAGCAGTATTAGTAAATTACAAAGTAAATCAGAGAAATAGGAAAATAAATAACACTTTACAAATCGCAAAAGACTATTATCAAGATCATACGTTTGCAACCTCCCGCATGTTTATGTGGGAAAAATTTATAGATCTCCCAAAGAATCACTATGATTGGGAAGATTTGATAGTACATTTTAATTCTGAATCTAAGCCTCCTGAGCTAAATTCTATTACTGAAGAAGATCTAATTGCACTTAACCGAGTGATCGCCTTTTATAAAATGGTAGCTGGCTTAATAGAAAACAGAGAGGTTGATGTTCCTCTTCTCAAAAGCCTGTTTAGTTTTAATTATAATAGGTACTGGCAACCGGTCAGAGATAAATTTGAAACGCATACAAATAGAAATGATAAAGCTCTATTTGTAAAGATCCCAGAATTAGAAGAGACCTTTAAATTATAACCAAAGAAGGGCTAAGGCTCTAACTTATCTTTAATATTAGAAATCAATCAATGGCTTATCTCATTTTTCAAGGAGGTTTAAATGGCTAGTGACCAATTAAAAGAATACAGAAGAAATTTAGATAAAAATTTAGGGCTAGTTTCAAAGAGAAAAATACTAGCTACACTATCCATTTTGTTATTAGCTATTCAGTTCACAGGCGCTGTATTTAAGGAAGCAAATACTTTCATTTTTAAAATTGAATTTACGAATCAAAACGGCTTAAGTATCTTTTTATTTATTTCTGTTCTCTACATGCTTATCCGCTATTACAGCTACGCACATGAATTCCATGAAGAATTATTTAATTTAAGAGCAGAACGGATGTTAAAGGATCCTAAAATATTTCGATACATGCATGGCCAAGAAAAAGTTACGGGGCTACTAGGCAAAGCTATTAGTTTGTCGGGTGAAGATAATCCAGGTATCAGAGATGCTAAGTATTACACTGACGGACTATACCGCAGGAAAATAGTTTTTCTAAATGAATACTACGACCATGATGGTCCTGTAATGTTAGAAGAAACAATATCACTAAATAAATTCAATAATGAATGGAAGATCAAAGATCTAATAAGGTTACACTGTTTCGAAATGAAATTTATGATTGAATCACTTACAAAATATAGAGAAGAGTTAGACTTATTAGGACCATATGTTTTATCTACAAGCGCTTTAATACTTACTTTTCTAAAATTAAAAACTTCTGATTATTTACAATTATGGAAAGCAATGACGTCATAGAGTTTACATGTTTATACTAGTATGGCTTTTTTAGTTGATTAAATTGAGGGAACATGATGGAGTATCTTGAAATATCTAAGTTCGTTACCTCTATAGCTGTTGCTGCAGTCACTGTACTAATTCGCTTTATCTATAATTTACTAACTAGAAACGGCGAAAAGATGAAAATAAGATCATCTAGCGTTGAATTAATCGATAAGGTGATTAACGATAGAGAGTGGAAAAAACGAGAAAACAGGCTTGTAGTTGAAGAGACCTTCGAACAACTATATTCAAAACCTTTGACCTTTCAAGAAATCAAAATACTTATTTATTCAGAAACTCCAAATGCAGCTTTTAGAACATACTTAAGATATAGACCTGCACTTGAATTTAATGAAAAAAAAACAAAATTTAGATATAGGAATAATAAGAGACCGTATTGGTTTTTTCCATTGGGTAATATAAGAATCCCTAGGGTGCTAACTAAAGGTGCGATTACTTATACTTTATTGGGTTTCCCAGCATCAATTGCCATGAATTGGCTCGTTAGTGATATGGCTGCAAGCTTAAGTACAAAAAATTTAGTAATTTTTTGGTTTCTTGATGCTTTAATTTGGCTTATTGCAGTTATATTTTTACTTGAAGGTATTAAATATCAGAGTATTCAGAAAGATGTATTGAAGGATCTTGGCGATAAGTTTGAATTTAATGTTAGATTTAAATAGATGAAAAGTTATACATAATAATTTCAAAAGCAAGCCAACAAAGTTGATGAAAGCCCGCGCTAATTTCCCTGCTTTAATAACTAAAAGAAAAGCAAACAATACTGCTAGACAACAATAAAAAAGCTATTTCAGCTTTGGCTTTGATCCCGGTTAATTAAAGCCTTAATAATTAAAGGTATTAAGCTTTTAATTTCTCTCAACGAGTCACCCCCGCTGATTACTCTTGAACCATTTAAAGTTATTTTCCTACTGTAATTCGCTTTTCCAGCATGTACAATTTCGGATCTCAGGTTATAAAAGCCTGTAAATAAATTACTATAGTATTTTTTCCTGCTCTTAGATGTTGCTAGTAAACTTGCAGCTTTATTTGAAAGAGTCCTCGTTTTATATTTGCTATTTCTATTTAGTAAAATGCATTCTAACGCAATTGCACAGCCTAAAACCTGTCGGTCTGAATCTAAAACCCAAAGAGATTCTACGTAGTGCTTTAAAGCTAAATTTAATTTATCTTTTAAGCTACCTTCAAGAGCCATGAAATTTAACAATAGCGGTAGGTCAAAACTTTCTGAAGAAATTGTTGTCGTAGATTGTTCTGTTGGGATTATAGGAGAATATTTTATCGACATTCCGAACCCTGAATGCAATTGGTTTAGTCCTTGGTGTTCAGGTACAAGATCAATTAATTCTATGAAAGTATTGCACTCAGGTATTATAACGGGTAAAAAATTAATAATTTCTTCTAGATACAAATCTAAATTCGATCGCTCTGATGTGCTATAGAATGTATGTTTGCGATTGGTATCATACTCTCCATATTGATACACCAGAGCAGATCTTTTCAAATAAGGGAATTTGTGGTCATCTAACTTATAGGGAGAAACTCCCATTATTGGATATGGATTTTCTCTTGCTGAGTTTATCTCATTCATCAAATATTTAATGCCACCTGCTTTTGTTAATTCAGTAAATGGCTTTAAAGATAGCTTATCATTAATAACAATCTCATCTTTTAATTCAACGCCACAGATGATCGCTATTAGTTTAAAGTTAATCTCTTTAATATCTAATATAGAATTAAGTAAATCGATGGCATATTGAAAGCCTTTATCAGAATAGTTCTTCAAAAATGATTGGCTCAACTCCATTGAAGAAAGTCTAAATGATGAGGTAGGACTACTAATAAATCTTACACTCATGGATTGGCCATCAAAAAACGGATGCAACTCGATAGTTTTTTGAACTTGGTCAACTTTGAGTCTTTTGTTGTTTTCACATAATTTTTCTAATTTATCCTTATAAGAACTCATATCTCTCTCAATTGAATTTAAGGCCTTTTCATTTTAAGTGTCATATTACCTTTGTTAAAAACCAGTTAAACACACACAGTCGAATTTAAATGCAGTTTAAACATGGTTTAACTTGTATTTAAAGTTAAGGTTTAGTGTTTTGGTGGTTAAGCCATGTTTTATGGAATTGTTGTTTGATTGGCTTGAACTCTAAATATAGATCGTTAGACATAGTAATATTGTAATTAAGCGTTAAGTGAATGTATTATTGCTCAGTTATGATTTGATCTACATAAGCTTGGTTGACGGCAATTAAAAAGTCTTTGCTTGGATTTGATTCTAATTTATTAGACAGTGCAGCATATAATTGCGGCATTGCCTCATCTGGGTTTGATGATAGATATTGATCTGGGTTGTTGTAGTATATATAGGCAGCCGTACCGATACAGTATAAAACTAAGACTGCTGCGATAAGCCAAAGGAGTATGTTGAATTTGTAAAGAGGTGTTTGTTTGATCATAACCGTTCCTTGGTGACTCATATCATTCAAATAAAGACTATTTGATACCATTTGTCAAAAGAGGAACTAAAATTAGTCCCTCTTTTGATGATTACTATTCCTTGTATTTAGAGGCTGGTATTTCTAGTCTCCACATTCCACCATCTTTTCTAAAAATACGTTTACCTTTTTTGGTAATAAACGGGCGATATATAACTACTACGTCTTCTTTGGTTTGCTTAGACATTATTAATGTCTCCTATTAAAACGCCACTAATTGACATCTCACCAAATAACGAATATACTCCAGCTGTCTAATTACGTAGCATGTACGTACTGAAATGTATTTGCTATTAGTGTTTTTTACGTAGTGACTTTCGTAAAAATACATAAAAAGGCGGGCTGCCACCCGCCTTTTTTAATTTCTAATTTTCTTTAATTTTCTTAACTTTGTTTCAGCTGCTTGTAAGCTAATACCATACTTTGCAGTTAGGTCTACAGCTGATTCATCACCAGTGTGATCTCTAGAATCAATTAATAATTCTGACGCAAATTCATCAGCCTGCCACTCACTGTCTTCATACACTTGATGTTTTTTTACTTCACCGCGCGCATATGACTTCGGAGCTTGATTTTTATGAAGGAAAAGATGTCCTAATTCGTGAGCAAGTGTGAACCGATGAAATGGAACTCCATCGCATGCACCATCGAATACACTTTGTTGAATCCTAATGTGTTCTTTGTCAGGGAACGTCTCTGCCAAGCGTTCTCCCAATACATCATCTTCAACAACTTCATAGGTCATTAGACCATTATCCATTAAGTGTTCATAAACATCGATTATTGGAAGTTTATGTTTTTTAATATTTAATTCCTCAATCAAAACCATCAATATATCTCTAACCTTATGAGCTTTAGTATGAATATCGATAGTTTTAAGTGGTGTGACTTTGTGGCCTAATTTACGTTTATACAAAATTTTAATCCTCTAGTATAGCCATCAACTTCTGTCGCTTGGCTGGATCTAGGTTTTGATAGGTTCTAGCAAAACATGAGGCTAACTCTCGATCTTTTGCTGTACTCTTCTTCAAATCTATTTTAATCATTGCCTGTGACTCCTCTATAGTGTCTTGTAGGCTAGCGGCTTCTTCATCAGATAAGCCGAAATATTGAGTCACACTATCAAGCATTGAAATAGGAATATTTTTTTTACCTAATTCTAAAGCTGATAAATGTGATGAAGTTACACCTAAAGACTCTGCCATTTCTTTTAGATTAACTCCTTTATTGATCCGTAATTTCCTTATAAATTGACCAAATTTAGTTACATTCATTACAGTTCCCCGCCGTTGTTTCTAAATAGCTATAATAAGCTAACACCAATAATGAACTAAAATTCGGTTGATATCAACTGGTTTTTAGTTCATTTTAAAAAATAATAAAAATAAATTACTTGCTTAGTCATAAAGCTCAATTTAGCCTATATATGTTACCCTGTTCTTAACGCTGTAAAGTCTTTTCCAGCGGTTCAATAATTACTTCCCCCCTACACTGGGTGCCACTTAGTTAGTTTATTGGCACTTGGAATATGGCAGACAAAACAACCCCAAACACCCAATTTGATTGGTTTGAAGTATTTAAAGCAGGCACCCAAACCGATGCTAAAGGCGTTACTCATTCGTTTAGCGACGCTGATTTAAACAGCGTAGTCGCTAACTTTAAACCTAAAACCGCACCACTGGTTATTGGCCATCCTAAAATGGACGACCCTGCATGGGGTTGGGCCAGTGAGCTAAAAGCAGAAGGTGGCTCTTTGTTTGCTAAAGCAGAAGATGTGTGTGCTGAATTTGCCCAAGCGGTACAAAGCAAGCGCTACCCTAACCGCTCGGTTAAGCTTGAAAAGGTGGCTAATGGCTACCAACTTGCACACATTGGTTACTTAGGTGGCAAGCCCCCTGCCGTTGACGGTTTAGCCTGGCAGTTTAACCAAGCGGATGACGCCGATACCCTAACCCTAGAATTTGCTGCCGGTGATATTGACAACATATCGCTGCGCACATCAAACACCCTTACCCGCCTAATGGGCAATTTACGCAACTTTATAACTGACCGTTTTGGCAGTGAAGCGGCTGATAAAGTTGTGCCCGACTACGAAAGCGAATGGTTAAAAGAAGAAACCATTATTGCTGAGCATGAACGTGCTAAAGCCAGTACGGGTGAAGGTGCCGAATTTAGTAAAGGCGACGCTATTGATAACAGCAACGCCCCACCACCCCACGAGGACAATGCAATGGATAAAGAAGAAAGAAAGGCGCTACAAGACCAAATTGATGTGGCCAACGCTAAAAACGAAAAGCTTGAATACGCGCAGCGTGTTGCAGCGGCTAACACCTTTATTAACAACGAAGTGAACGGCGGCACTGCACCGCGCTTAACCAATACTGAAGGTGTGGCTGAGTTTATGGCCAAGTTGGATGACGGCGATACCACCTTTGAGTTTGCAGCCGCAGACGGTAAAAGCCAGGAACTTAAACCTGCAGCGTGGTTTGAAGGTTTTTTAAAGGGCTTGCCTGAGCAAACAGGCTTAACGAGCGAGTTTAATAAAGACGATACCGACGGCGAAAATACCGACGACAGTGCAGAAACACTGGCAGCAAAAGCGCTGGAATTTCAACAATCACAATCTAGCAAAGGCATTGAAATTAGCATTACCGCCGCGTTAGACCACATTAAAAAGGCATAAAACCATGGCACAACCAGGATTTATAAGAAACTTTAGCGCTGAAGACGTTATACAGACTAACCGCTTAGTGGTTGTATCGGCTGCGGCTGACTTTCATGTTGGGTTAGCGGTTGATGCCAGCGCAATGTATGCCGGTGTTACCGAGCAAGGCACTGACGAGCATTTACGTGTTGATGTGGTAATGACCCAAAGTGCGCCTGTTGAGTTTGGTGAAGCGTTAATTGCAGGCACCCCAATTGTTGCTGATAGCGAAGGTAAAGCCGTTGAGTTTGCCCCTGCTAACTTTGTGGGCCAAACCGAAGTATACGTTGCTGGTTGGGTGATGGAAGACGGCGAAGCTGGAGTGATTGGCGACGTGTTTTTAAACCCGCATGTAGTAGCAACAATTCCAAACGCTTAATGCGCTTGGGTTAACTTAATTATTAATAGTGAGGATTTGCCATGAGTAATGGTATGCCATTTACACCCGATGTTGAGCAAACGGCCATAGCCATTGCTTATCGTAATAGAGCGTTAGTTGCAGACACGCTTGCCCCTTATTCGCCCGTTGGTTTACGTAACTATAAGTGGACCGAATATAAAAAAGGCGAAAAGTTTACCGTTGTAGACGATAAAGTTGGCCGTAAGTCATCCCCTAACCAAGTTGAGTTTAGTGTTGAAGAGAAAACCGGTTCAGTGGTTGATCATGGTTTGTCTGATGTGGTACCGAATGACGATGTAACCAATGCACCTGCAAACTATAACCCGCGCACTCATGCGGCTGAGAGCTTAACTGATTTGGTATTGCTTAACCGTGAAATACGCGTTGCCACTATGTACAACAAGTCGGCTAACTTTGGGAGTACTCAATCATTAGCTGCAGCAGGCCACAAGCGTTTAGATGACCCTGCACTTGATATTTTACCGTTTTTTTTAGAAATGCTAGATGCGCCACTCATGCGCCCTAATGCAATGACAGTATCGCAAAGCGTGGCAACTAAACTGCGTACACACCCTAAGTTACTTAAAGCGTTTAATGGCACTAGTGGCGACCAGGGCGTAGTGCCATGGAGCTACATTAAAGAAGTGCTAGAGCTTGAGCATGTAACCGTTGGCCAAGCGCGCCTAAACACGGCTAAAAAAGGCCAAGCCGTTAACTTACAAAAGGTTTGGCAAGATACCTTGTCGTTTACGTATCACGACCCACTTGCCTCGTTTAACAACAACCGCATGACCTTTGCACTCACTGCACGTTATGGCTCGCGAACATCGGGCAACCGTGACGTAGCTGCAGGGTTAAATGGTGGGGTTGAAATTATGGTAGGCGAAGCAGTACAAGAGCAAATTATTGCAAAAGACTGCGGTATTTTACTGACCAACGTGCTGACACCAGCATAATTAATTATTGTTGTTCCCTGTGTAAAGGCCCCAGTACCGACTTGCTCGGGCCTTTTTTTTACTAACTGAGGTGTGCATGTTTACTACAGAACAAGCAGTTATAGACAAAGTTGGCATTAATACCCTGTTGCAATTTGCGACTGCTAAGTTTGCTGCGGTAGGTAGCCGCCCAACGCGCGACGATGTTGAAGCTGCGCTTTTAAGCGAAACGTACAACGAGTTGCAAGAGCAAATTAATGCCTGGTATGTACAAGCACAAAAAAATGTAAATGCGGTTATAGCAGGCTATGTAGCACGGTTTGCATTAAACCAGGATGATATTAATAACTCGGTATTGCCAGGCATTGCTAACGATTTAATGCATTGTGAGTTAGCCCCTAACATTGCTGACGAACATCTCAAAGCCGTAAAAAGTAACGCCATGGCGCAGCTTGATAAGGTTAGTAAAGGTGTGATCCAAATTAAGGAAGATGCGCCTGTAGGCGTAAGAACTGGGATGCGAACTAAACCTGCAGGTTCTCAATTTAATTGGCCAGGTTATTAAATTGGCGGGTGTATTTATAAATATAACGGGTAATGCCCTGCCGCGCTTAACCCAAATTGCAAATACAAGCGCTAAACCAGCTGATGTATTGGACGACATTGGTGCATTTTTAGACATGGACGTTACCACCCGATTTTTACGTGAAGTAACACCTGAGGGCGTCAAATGGGAGCAATCGCAAGCAGCAAAAGACCGTGGCGGTTTAACGCTAACAGATGAACGTAACCTTGCAGGCTCTGTTACGCACAATGTAAATGGCAATACGCTTGAGCATGGCTTAGGTGAAAAGTACTCAGCCATACACCACTTTGGTGGTGAAACTGGCCGCAATAAAAGCGTGACGTTAAAAGCTCGGCCCATACTGGGTATAGCTGCTATGCAAGAAACCGAGATTAACGACATCATTGAAGATTGGTTAATTTAAACATGTTTAAAGAGTATTTAAATGGCATTTAACTTTGATTTAAACAACATAGAAACCCTGCTAAGCAATACTGTTTTTAATGCAACTGTGGGGTTTGCCAGCGATTTTAACCATGTACGCGAGCATGCTGTACACAGCGCTCAGCTGTTTGTATTGCCATTAGCCGATGACAACACCAATACTAATGAAGTACACGGCCTTGACGAATACCAGGTTAAAGATGTGTTTGCAGTGATGATTGTGATCCCCTGCTCTGCGGGTAATGCCTATAGCGATATGCAAATAAAGCAATTGCGCAGTGATGTTAAAACCGCTGTAGCAGGTTGCCAGTTCGCAGGTTGGAACCCTATAAAGCTTGATAAGGGCCGCACAATTGAGCTTAGCAAGCAAACTAATAACTTAATTTACCAGTGCCAGTTTAGTGTTACTGGCCTACATACCGTAACTGTGAAGGTGATGCCATGAGCAAACAGACCGAGCCGCAATCGAGTAAACCCGCTGAACAACAGGCTGACGTTAACATAAAGCCTAAAATGTCCCGCGCGATGACGATTGCCGAAAACGTTAACCAGGTACTGGCAAGTGCTAAAGGTAACAGAGATGAAATCGCCGGCGCTTTTAATTTAAAAAGCGGTGAGCTAATTAAAGTGGAGACTAAATCATGAGCAGTTGGCGATTTAAAGACAAACTCATTTTAGCGGATGCCCTGGGCACAACATTAACGGGCTTACACGCTATTTATGCCAGTGACGTTGAGCTGGCCCTTGAAAGCGAAAGTGAAAAAGACGAGCTAGAAACCAGCTACAGCGGGGCAAGCCTCGAAACGTTTTATGGTGAGCATATAAGCCTTAACTTTAAAACCCCACTGGCAATGAGTGGCACGGTAGGTAATGAGCCTGCGTTTGCCCCGCTGTTACTAGCGTGTGGCATGGTGCAAGTGGCTGATGCCTCAAGCGTTACTTTTACAAAAGGCGCTGCGGTGGCTGTTACTTGCAAAGTACGCTTTGGTAAAAACACCCACAACATTAGCGAAATGAAAGGCAACGTGAGTTTTGCGCTTGAAAAAGGTAAGCCCATGCTTAACTGGCAGTTTAAAGGCTTGTTTAGTGCGCCGGTTGCAAGTACTGCCGCCCCTGCTGTTGATTGGGACCGTTGGGTGCGCCCCGAAGTGCTTGGCGTAAGTAATAGCAGTGACTTTAAGCTTAACGACGTTAAACGCACTCTGCACAAGCTTACGGTCGACTTAGGTAATAACGTGGTGTTTGACCGTGCTATTAATCATGAAGAAATAATGATAACCGGTCACGAAAGCAGCGCTAACTTTACGCTTACTGCAGAAGAACTGGCCACCTTTAACCCGTTTGCTGATGTGGGCAAGGTACAAATGTTTGAATTTACCCACGGCACTGCTGCAGGTAAAAAAGTAACTATTATTGGCCGCTACCAAATGCCGTGGCCTAAGTACACAAGCCTGGACTCTGAATTAACCGGTTATGAGTTTGACGGCAAGCTCGTGCCCAGTGGCGCAGGCTATGACGAACTAACGATTGTGTTTGAGTAATGGCTATGCGATTTCAAGCAATCAATATGACAAATGTTGATACTGGGAACGTTGAATTTTACACGGTCATTGCAAAGCCAAAAGGGAAAGCGCCAAGTTACTGCAAAGACAGTAACGGCATACTTAAATTCAATAGTCTTAAAGCCGCTAAAGACGAGGCTAAACGACTAACAAAAGCATATAAGTGAACTTTTAAATGAAATTAAAATTATTACACGAGTTAAATAAAGCAGCTATAAAAGCGCCTCTCAATTTTGAGTTTGGTGAAGTGATTTTTAAATTTACGGCATACATTAAACTGGTGCCTGAAAGTGAGCTTAAAACACTTACTGAAAAGCAAGGCGCTAGTGATGGCGAAATAGTACGCGAGCTGTTAGTGGGCTGGGGTGACTTTATTGATGACGGTAAAGACGTGCCCTTTGATAAAAGTACCCTTGAAGAGTTGCTTGTTTATAGTGGACTAACTGCCCGCTTAAGTGTTGAGTGTATTAACGCCCAATACCGTATCACTGAAAAAAACTAGCCGATGTTGCTAGGTGGTTTTTGGGCGACCTAGCAGCAGCCAGTAAAACCCTTGATGACGACGAAGCCCATTTTGGCGCACCTAAACAGATTGTGCCACACGATGAGGGAACATTGTTTGTATTGCCCCAAAACCACACAGCGGTATTGGCATTAACTACCGCCAGTAGCCAGTGGCAACGGGATAACGACGGGGTAGAAATTGCCCTTGATTATGCCAGGGCTGATATAGCCTGGCGCTATGCAAATATAACCCTTAACACCGATGACTTTGCAAAACTGCAGACCCTAGAGCGCACCATAATTGGACTAATAAGGCGACCCGATGAGCAACAACTTGAATTTGGCGTTACGCTTAAGTTATGACGGTAAAGCAGTTACCACCGGTGCGCGCCAAAACGTAAACGAACTAAACCGCATACCTCAAGCTGTACAACGCCAAGTTGCCGCTAACCAGCAGTTAGGTGCCAGCCAAGCCCGTATTATGCAACAGCAAGGCGCAATGACCCGCCAGTTGGGGCTAATGAATACCGCTTATGGGCAAATTGGTGCGACACTCACCACCTTAGTAGGTATTGGCACTGCCACCATGTTTGTGCGTGATACCGGCGCTGCACAATTACTTGATACTCGCTTAAAAGGATTAACGGGCTCAGCTGAAAATTACGCCAAAGTACAAGAGTATTTATTTGCTACATCTGATCGCTTAAATACCGGTTACACCACCCTTGCCGACTCTTACAGTAAAATTTTAACCCTCCAAGAGGTTGGCGTTGTTACTCAAACCCAAGGTAAAGCGATTTTAGAGGGCATGGCTAACGCAGCCGCTATAACAGGTGCGAGCAATGTTCAGCTTGCACAAAGCTTATTTGGTATGACGCAAGGGATGACTGCCGGCGTTTTACGTGCAGAAGAGTTAAACCAAGTAACCGAACCTATGCCAGGGCTTTTACAAAAACTCGATAAAGCAGCGGGTAAAGCCGCCGGCGGTTTTAGGCAAATGGTGAACGATGGCCAAGTAACCAGCCAGATGTTTAAAAATTACCTTATTAAAGCGCTTAACGATTATGCCGGTGCTGCTGAGGCCACTGAGGGTAAAATAAATGCCAGCTTTGCGGAAATGGGGAATGAATACCAACGCTTAATACGTAAATACGAAGAGCCAGTAAACTTTGCTGTTACTAGTGTTGTTGACTCTATCACCGACACGATGGCGTATTTACGCCAAAATGAAGACGCTGTAGATAATTTAGTATTTGCAACTGGTGCTTTGGCTACGGTATTGACGGGGCATTTAGTAGCTGGTTTAAGTGCCAGTGCGGCAGGCTATGTTGCTAATGTGGCCGCTAAGAACCGCGCGTTAATTGCTGATGCAGCGCTTGCAAAACAAAACCAGGCTAATGCTGTTTTAGAGCTACAACGTGCCGCAGAAATGAAAGTATATGCACAGCACACGCTTGCTGTGGCTAATACAACCAATTTACGAACTGCAGCAGTAGCCCGCTTGGCTGCTGCGAATACGCGCTATACAGCAACTCAAGCAGCCGCTACTACTGCTACAAATATTTATACTGCCGCTGCTGGGCGAGCCACCCTCGCAGCGCGGGGCCTTAGTACTGTAATGGGCTTGTTAGGTGGACCCGTTGGATTACTGGTAACGGCTGGGCTTGGCCTTGCTTATTTTGCAAGCCTGGGCGATGACGCTACCGACTCAGTTAATAAACTAAAAGAAGCCAGTAAAGACCTAAACCCGTATGCCAATTTAACCAGTAGCCAGGCACAAGGTTTACTACTAATGGCACAGGGCCGCATTAAAAATGCGATTCAAATGGCCGATGAAGCGCGAGAACGTTTTAATAACCCGTTTTTAAAAGGCAAGTTTTCTGACGTTGAAGCTGCACAACAACGCGTTACTGATTTAAAAAATGAAATTGTGGCGCTACAACAAGTGCTTGCCATTAAAGAAACAGAAAAGCCCAAACCATCGCCTGTTAGCTCAAGCGCCCTGCCCGATAACATTAAGCGTTTAGAAGTAAGCTTAATGGGCGAAGAAGCCCGCTTAAAAGACAGCTACGAAAAACGTAAACAAATGGTAATTGTTGCCCGTGAGAACGATGCAGCTAATAAAGTTAAATACAACGCCATTTTAAAGCAGCTTGATGTTAAATACGGTGAAGACCTAAAAGCAATTGCACAAAAACGTGAAACCGAAAAAACTCGTATACAAAACCAAGCTGAAGAAAAACGTAAAAACGATTTACAACGCGATTTAGAAAACCGTATTGCTACCGTTAAAGGCTTTGCTGGGCGTGAAGCACTTGCTGCATATAATAACGAACTAAGTGTAGAGCAAGCACGCCAACAAGCACGGGTTGATGCTATGCGACGCTCACAATTAGGTTTAGCGGCCAATGATGAAAGTGGCGAGCTTAAATATAACGCAGATAACCAAATTCGTGAGTTAGAGCGCCAATCTGAACTTAATGCTGCAAATGGCTACCATAGCCAACGTGAAGCGAGTGAAGCCGCACACCAAGAACGGTTGATGCAAATTAAAACACGCCACACAGGTGCTTTACAAAGCAACATTTTAGCGTTTGCTAACTTTGAGAAAAAAACAGAAGCTGAAAAATCTAACGCCATTGTTGGCTTAGGTGCCACTACTTTTAAAGCAATGGCTGGACAAAGTAAAACAGCATTTAAAGCCTATAAAGCGTTTGCTATTGCGCAAGCTGTTATTAATACCTACCAGGGTGCAACCGCGGCTTATACGTCTTTGGCTCCTATTCCGATTGTTGGCCCAGTACTGGGCGGTGTTGCAGCTGCTGCAGCGGTTATGATGGGTTTACAACAAGTTCGACAAATAAAAGCCCAGCAACCGGCTGGTATTGCGCACGGTGGTTTAGATTATGTGCCGAATGAATCTACCTATGTATTACAACGTGGCGAGCGTGTACTAAGCCCTAAACAAAATACTGAAATTAGCCAAATGGCGCGGCGTTACAACGCGGGCGCCGCAGCTAATGATGGCGGCTCGGTTGGCGTTACGTTAAATATAACCAACCAAATTACCGTGCAAGGTGGTACTAATGAGCAAACATCGCAAGTGGTTGGCCAAGACATAGCTCGACAGGTGGTTGGGGTTGTTGTGGCTAATATACAAAGTAACGGTGCAATTATTCGTGCAGTTCGGGGGACTGCTTAGTTGTTAAGTGATTGAGATTGGTGTAAAAAGGAGTTTTAAAAAGCGAGGGAATGTTGATGATAGTAATAAAACCTTTTATAAATTTCATTAGTGATATATTAAATCGCATTCATACCACAAAAGGGCTACATGTCGTACTAATAGTTTTAGTTTTAACTTGGTTTAGCCTTGATGTTTTTTTCGATAGATTTAAGTACAATTTAGATGTCCCCATCCAAAACTGGATTGATACAGCTGTTTATTTTAATAACCTTTTAAGTCCTGTTTTATTATTCGCGACTGTTTTATTACTCTATTGGACTTGGCAGGACACTAAGCGAGGTTTAGATCTTCAAAGAAGTGACGCATTATATACATCGATTATTGCAACACTTGAAC
Organism: Pseudoalteromonas sp. ECSMB14103; assembly: GCF_000813065.1. Taxonomy (NCBI): domain Bacteria; kingdom Pseudomonadati; phylum Pseudomonadota; class Gammaproteobacteria; order Alteromonadales; family Pseudoalteromonadaceae; genus Pseudoalteromonas; species Pseudoalteromonas sp. ECSMB14103. The sequence continues at coordinate 304,324 of NZ_JWGY01000002.1, forward strand.
GGTCATCAAATGAATTAAAAAAAGAACTTCAGAATTGCAAAATTAAGAAATTAGATAATGAAGAAGTAAAGAGTTCTATTGAGTTTTTAGGTCGACATTTCTTAAGTGAAAGGATAAAAAAACATGAAAACAACAGTTTAGAAATTTCTTTGAAAAGTAGAGTTCAATATATTGATATCATCAGAACAAGTACAACCCAAATTAATGGTTTTGGGAGTGTATTAAATCAACTATATTTGATGTTGGGTAATGAAGAACATAAAAATGCTTTCAAAGTAAACTTATACAGCTTATTTAGTATAGACTTTTTAATTGGTTTTTTAATTATTCAAGTTAGAATACAAAGGTTAGTTAAAGAACTTGATAAATATGACTTAGAAAATCAGGATAAAGTTATAAAGCTATTAGTTGAGACTATTTCAATTTCTTACAAAGATAAAGGTTTGGGTGAAGAGCTCTTTGATGATAAATTCATAAAAAAATACCTTAATTACTCAGTGTAAACACCTTTCCAGCCGAGAGATTGCCCCTTAAATTTTATACTCGTTACCAGTGTTTTATTATGAAACTTGGTAACGATGCAACCACTCCCCCTACCCAAACGGCCTAAACTTTCTAACTTTACGTTAGTGCCCAATAGCCAAATACATTTAAACAAAGCCAATAATGCAACTGAGGTTTACGACCTGGAGGGTGCTTACTGGGAATTTGAAATTGAACTTGCCAATGTGCCTGAGCGCGATGCCCTCGCTCTTGATGGCTTTATTGCTAGCTTACGCGGCCAAGTGGGCACGTTTACGTTAATTGATTACCGTCGTGAACAGCTAGATAAAGATTTTGTGGGCTATGTGCGTGGTGCAAACCAAGACGGCAATATTTTAAACATTGATGGCCTACCCGCTAACCAAACCTTGCATGTTGTTGGAGAACGTATGCAAGTGGGTGGTGGCCAAAACACCGAACTTAAAGTATTAACCCAAGATTTAGTAACTGACTCACTTGGCCGTGCCACAGTAATATTTGAATCCCCACTGCGTAAAATACCTGCAGACAATACCCTAATTACCTTTAAAAAACCGGTTGGCTTATTCCGTTTGGCTGATAACAAACAAGGGCTTGCCAGTGCCCAGTATAAAAATGGCCTAGTTACAAGCTGGAAAATTAAAGGGCGTGAGGCGTTTTAATGGAGAGTTTAAACTCAGAGTTACTTGCGGATTTAGCCACCAGTGGCCGCGCTCGCTTTTTTGTGCGACTCGCGCTTAAAAGTGGCGATGTATTGCTTCACACAGGTGTCGGCGAGCGCCGCTTTGCTAATTTAACTTGGCATGGTGTGGGCATGCTTGGCACTGTGAGTGAAATACCCGCTAATGATAATAACGACAGCGCCCGCATTCGTTTAACCTTGCACACTCAAGATCAGGCAATTTTAGCCGAAGTGGCCGAGAACGACCCGATAAGCCAGGCCTGCGAAATTTACCTTGTTACCGTTGATGAATATTACCGTGTTAGCCAAAGCCAGTTGCTTGAAAGCGGCTACATTGTGGCGTGTGATGTAGAGCGCGGCGATGTATCGCAAGTACAACTGAGTGTTGCGGGTGAAAGTGAGCGCTGGAAAGACGCACGGTTACACCAACGTTGGAATGATGCGACCCAAAAAGCCCTTTACCCAGGCGATGTATTTTTTAGTGAGCAAGCTAATGCCAATAAACAGAACCTCCCAGACACACAACCAGGTAATTACATAGGAGGCCCTCGCGATGAGCGCAACCGCCGCTAAACTTTCTGCCTTTATAAGTAGCCGCAATTGTGAACCCTTTAAATGGGGTGAAAACGATTGCTGCTTATTGGTAGCCGATTGGGTGCTATTTGCAACCGGCAATGATGTAGCTGACGATTTTAGGGGTAAATACTGCACTAAAAGAGGTGCATTTAAACAACTATTTAAACGTGGTTTAAATGATGTTGAAAGCGTGTTTAAAGACCGTTTAAACCCCGCTATACCTATTAACTATGCGCGACGTGGTGACTTGGCTTTAGTTGAGTTTAAAGACGAGCATGTAGGCGGCATTGTAACCGTTAACTCGGTGGTATGTGTTGGCGAAAATGGCTTAGTGACGTTACCAATGGACACGGTAAAAGCGGCTTACCCATTGGAGCCGCGAAATGTCTAAGGTAGTTGATACGGTTGTAAATGTTGTAGACAGCATATTTGAAGTAACAGGGCTGGGTGCGCTTTGGGACTCACTATCACCTGATGTGCCTGAAAAAGAGTTAGCCACGCTTGGCCAAGGTTTACAGAAAGGCATAGACCAACCCCGCCGCATTACCTTTGGCCGTGACCGTGTTGGCGGTGTTATTGCCCACCAAGCGGAAGTTGAAAAAGGTGGTAAAAAATGGATGCAGTTAATTGTATTGATTAATGGTGCCCCTATTGATGCCCTTGAAGAGATTTACATTGCTGATAAAAAGCTCACTGATTACCCACGAGAAAGTTGGGATTACTCTTTAAGCGATGGCCGCCAAACCACAGCTAACGCGAAAGCGGTGGCTAAAATGGCGGGATGGACGAGTGAACATGTTGGATTTGGCCAAAGTTATGTGTTTATTGAAATGGAAAATAATCGTGAAGTGTTTGAAGATGGCATAAACGATATGGGCTTTTTGATACGGGGTGCCCGGGTGTGGGACCCGCGCGATACAAGTCAAAACCCTGACGATGAAAGTACCTGGCAATGGAGCCAAAACGCCGTACTGTGCGCCCTGCACTATGTGCGTTTTTATGGAGCCCATGAGGTTCCTTTTGAACGTTTACCGTTACAGTGGTGGATTGCTGCCATTAACGTGTGTGATGAAGATGCCGAATTTACTGACGTTGAGGGCGTTGTTACCACCGAGCCGCGCTACACCACCAATGGTAGCTTTACATTTAGCTCAAAGCCACTTGAAGTTTTAGGCCAGCTTGAAGCGTGTTTTGCAGGTAAAATATTTAGGCAAATGGGTCAGTGGTATGTACGTGTTGGTGCTTGGTATGGCGAACCAACCTACACCATTGATGCTTATGATGTTCACGGTAATATTAAAATTAAATGGCATGCTGATTTACGAGAGCGTGCCAATGTTGTGCGTGCTACGTTTACCGACCCCGAACAAAACTATGACCGTACAGATGCACCACCTGTTGTGTCTGCTGGGTATCAGGCTATTGATAATCAAATTTTAGAAAAGTCTATATCTCTCCCCTTTGTACGTAGTAGTACTACAGCACAACGCCTAGCGACAATACACTTAGAACAAACACGTTTAGGTGAAATAGAGTTACCCCTAAAACACAAAGGCTTAGTTGCAGCTGTTGGCCGAACTGTGTTCTTAAACTTACCTGGCGAATCTATAAATAATAAGGTTTACCGTGTAACAGAGCGCCGCTTTAGATTAGATGGTGGTGTGACCTTAATGTGTGTTGAGGATGGTCCCGATTTATGGGCCGATAACCTTGTACCAGGCGCGCAAGATTTAACACCAAATAGCGACTATTTAGTGGGTAAACCGCAGCCCATTTTTGATGTACGGGTAACGGTAGATGGCGACGGCAATGGTACAATAAAGTGGAATCACCCAACCCCGCTTGCAGTAAACGAATACGATGTTGAGTTTATTAATACTGTGGCTGATGAGCAGGTATTTAAAACCTCTGTTACCTACACCCAAGTAACCATTCCTGACTTACAATTGGGTGAATACACAGCTCGCATTAGTGCAAAAAACATATTCGGCCAACGCTCATTGCTTGTTACTGTACAATTTAGTGTGCTGGCTCCTACTTTGCCGACTGTGTATATAACGGCTGATTATAACCAAATTACCTTAACCGCTAACATTGCCGCTGCAGGCATTGGTACCGCGTTTGAATGGGAGTTTTTGGGAGCAGCTGAACAACCGCAAAGCGGCGAACGTGTGCAGGCACAGATTTATAACCGCATTGGCTTAAAAAGTGAGACTGAATATAAATTTAGAGTGCGCAGTGTAAATCACCTGGGCGCAAGTGATTGGGTTGATGTAACAGCCACCACAACCACTGTTGATTTAACCAAGTACATTAACAATGTTGAATTAACCCAGCTAAGCGAAGATGCACAAACACTCATTGAGGATATGAATCAGCAAGTTGATCGCCTGCGCCCTGATACCGAAAACAATATACCCGACGTACTGGCCCGCACCGTAAACGAGCTAAATTTAGAGCGCCAAGCCCGCACCGACATAGAGCAAGGCGTGTTTGATTTATCAGCCAATTACACCAACTGGCGTCAAAACTACGAGCGGCGCCAATTAGGTAACGAGCGATTAATCGACGCGGCCGTGTATATAGACCCTGAAAGCGGCACCATTGTAAACCGCGCCTTTGCATACACAGACGAGGCATTTACTGAGGCTAACGTATTAATTGACGGTGTAAACGCAAGCATTGAACTGCAGGCTAACCGCATTTCTCAAAGCAACACCCGCTTAAGTAAAGCTGAGGCCGCGCTATTAGTACAAGCTGGGCAAATAACACAGCGAGCCACATTTAGTGAAATGCAAAGCGAGATAGCGGGTGCTATAGAATCATTAAGACCCGCTTATAGTTGGCAGTTTAATAGCAATGACGAGGGGTTTAGTAATGTAGATAGCCACAACGCCCAAGGGTATATTGTAGCAACCGCTGCTATTAATTCGCCTTCAATTAACTACATCGCAGACGAAAACCCCATGTTTAGGTTGCGTGTACGCTTACACAGCGCCCAGCAATGGATAGGTGAAATAAAAACAAATAATGGCGCGGCGGTCATTAACGTACCAGCCCCTAACAATAATGAATGGCAAACCTTACAAGTCGATGCCACAGGCACAAGCGGTTACACCGGTGAGATTACATCGCTTGAGCTAAATTTAGGGTTCTGTGATATTGATTTTATTGAAGTGGGTAAACGCGGCGCTAACGATTTAGCACTAAACGATATAACCGCCCGTACAACTGAACTTGAAAACGACATTAATGCGGCAGCGGGTATCATGGCGCAGTATGCCACCACAACATGGGTAAACCAGCTTGGCTATCAAACGCAATCAAACGTTAATGCCATCGTTAACACATTTGATACCACTTACCAAGTAAGCGCAACGCTTCAAACGTTTGATGAAAACGGTACGCTTGAAAAAGCCAACAACGCGCAACAGTTTATTAATGGTGCCGAGGCGTACATTGCAAGTCAGATCACCGCCTTTAATGCCGCCGAAGATGGCGTAGACGCTAAATTTGCGAACGTTGAACAAACACTCGACGCACTTAACGGCACCATTAGCCAAAACATAGTGCAAGTTCAAGGGTTGGAACTTGACTTGCAAGAGGCAAATTTAAACGACGTTATTAGCTCAGTTAATCAGCTACTAAAAAATAACGAGTTAACCCAAGCGGGTGTAAAACTAGCTGTTGCCCAAAGCGAATTACAAGCTAAAACAACAGAACTTGAAGCCCAAGCAAGCCAAACACTAGAACTTGCCGCGTTATTTAACCACGCCAGCGGCCAAATAACCGTACTAAATCAAATTGTGGCTAATGAAAAGCAAGCAACCGTAGTGCGTGATGAACGCTACCTTGCAACATTTGAAGCCGTAACAGCCCGCTTTAGCGACGTAACCACGGCCATTGCAACTATTGATGAAGCCAACACCCTACGCGACCAAGAGTTTGAATCGTTTGTTGCCGATACAATATCGAGCTTTGATGACGTAGCCGAAACCTTTGCAAGCCAAAACCAAGCGTTTACCACGCTTGAGCAAACGCTTACCAGCAAAATTAACACCGACACGGAGGCGGCAAAAAGTGAAGCTATCGCCACGGCGCAAGAGTTCACCCGTACAGCGGTGGGTTATTGTGTTGACGCTGAGGGCAATATTACCAATGAAAGTGATTCTATTGCCTGTGTGGCCGATGGTGGATCATGGGTGCAAGGTCCCTTAGCTGAATACATATCTAATTTACAAATTAGTGATGGTGACAGCACTGCAAGCATTAAAGAACTTAAGCAAGTCTTTAAAAAAGTAAATGGTGAGCTTGTAGCCCGCGGTGGGTGGGTGCTCGACAATAACGGCCGTGCCGTGAGTGTAGCCGGTTACAACGATGGCGAAACAGGCAACTTAGACTTAGTAGCCGATGTGATCCGCCACGGTGTTATGGTTAACGATGTGTTTGTGCCTACGTCATACATTGACAACACCGACCCCGCAAATCCCGTGCATACTTTTAAAGGCCGCATGGTTTTGGGTGATGGTCACACCGTTGAAAGCCTTGAAGATATACGCGCTCAAGATGGTGCTGATGGTAAGGACGGTAAGGATGGCAAAGATGGTACCGACGGCATACCAGGGGCAAAAGGGGCTGATGGCCAAACAACTTACACATGGATAAAGTACGCCGACAACACCAGCGGTTCAGGGCTTAGTAACACCCCTACAAATAAAGAGTATATCGGGTTTGCTTACAATAAAACCACCGCAACGGAATCAACAAACCCAGCCGATTACCAGTGGTCAAAAATTAAAGGTGAGGATGGTACCGACGGCATACCAGGTGCAAAAGGGGCCGATGGTCAAACAACGTACACATGGATTGCTTATAGCAACAACCTCAGTGGCACAGGAATGTACCAAACACCTAACGAAAATACACAGTACATTGGCATTGCGGTTAATAAAACCACCGCAACGGAGTCAACAAACCCTGCCGATTACACATGGTCGCGCTTTAAAGGCGCCGATGGTAACGACGGTAACGACGGTAACGACGGTAACGACGGTAACGATGGCCAAGATGGTAACAATGGGGTCGATGGAACGCGTGGCTCCGTATCTGTTCAAGTGGCCACTGCCAACGGTATTTGGTACGACTCAACCGCCAATGCAGCTTTACCCAGTGCCCCCGTAATGCACGACCTCGTAACCATTTATAAAACCAGCGACCCAAAGGTACAAACCACTAAACGCTTTAACGGTTCAAGTTGGGAAAACTACACACTTTACGTACATGGTAGTGCCATGATTGAAGACACGCTAGATGGTAACGTATTGCGTGCCGGAACGCGTATTGAGTCACCCCGTATTGACTTAATTGGTGATAACTTTATGAAAATAGAGCTAGCCAGTGGTTTTGGTCCTGATGACTTATGGTACTGGATGGGCCCAAAAATTTATAAAAATAGCCTCCCTGACCTTGATAGCTTAACTAAAGCTAACGCAAAAGAGTGGAAAGACCGAAACGCCAATAGCTTTACGGTAGGCACGTTTATATCAGGGGCTATCTCTAATAGCGTATCAACCTCGCAGCATACAAGCTCCCCAACTGTAGAGTTGGCTTTCACGAGTAACGGCAACAACATTAATTTTGCAGTTAGTTACACCCATTTCAGACAAATAGAGGGGCCACAAAGAGGTGAGCCTGAAACCGTTGAGTGTCCAGTAGCACCCACTATGACCGCCGTTAGTGGGACTGTTTATTTAGAAAGAAACGTAAATGGTTCTTGGACAAGTGTTAGAAGTAAAACGTTTAGCGGTACCTACAACTGTCAGAACGGGCACTACGATTTAGAATCTAGGGGTGAACGTAATATACCTTATCGCTCTACAACCAATTCAAATGTGTCATTTACTGAAATAGAAACCCCAGGCTCGGGATATCAGCAATACCGAGTTCGCGCTTCATTAACTAACTTTTTTTCAACAACTAAAACCGGTCACTACCTGTCGTTAGCGGCAAGTGAGTAATGGTTAAACATTTAGAGGATTAATTATGGCTGAGTATTCTGCCTCACAAATCACAATAGCCAACGGCAAAAAATCCGTGGTTATCGAAAGCGGCGAAAGCCCTGAAAACGTCCGCCAAGGTGACTTTTTATTTGTTACAGGGAGTGACCCCGTAGCGATTAAACGAACCTATATTAACGACAACGACAAACATGTTATTGAGCTAACCAAAGACTGGGGCCAAGGTAACAAAAACAACCAACCGGCGATTGTGCTACCCAGTACGGCAGAATACAAAGCCGTGGCCGATGCACTTAAAAATGCTAACTTGCTGGTTAATGATAACTTTGCCGCCATGCAAGATTGGCAAACCAAAACCGGGACGGTCAATTTTGTAAATATTGATGGCACAACCACCACAGTAAAAACACTTAAGCAAATTGAAAGTGAAGCACAAGCTCAACTAGACGCTTACCATCCCTACCCATGGGCCATGCGTAAAGGTCAATATATTGCCAATCAGCTAGCGACTAGATCCATTTTTTCTGCAAGCGGCGTTATAACTTACGGTAAGGGAAATCTATTATCAAGCCCAACGGAAGAACTAATTTCCGAGGGTCTTTACACTATGGAGACAACGCCGAATACGTTAGGTTGGGGGCGTAATTTTGGCGATGAGGTTGGCAATAGTGACTCGGCAAATCCTGAGATAAACATAATTGGTAATAGGTTCAAGTTACGATCTATCGGGTCTGAAAGCGCAGTAGAGCGTGTGTGCTTTAAATTTCCCGAGGCCGAAGCAGGAGTAAGAACTTATGACTCAACCTCTAAAGTGTCGGTTACTCACGCAACGGCGGAAATTGCTTTTGCTAGTGAAACCGACACCAATAAAGTTGTAACTGACCGCGAGGATTTAATTACATGCGAAGTGTTCTTACGGAAAATAACGAATGATGATCCTTTTGTTTACCCTGATGGTGCTATTCAAAGTGTAGCTACAAATATGAGCGGCGTTGGAACTACTCAAGATAATGTAAGACCTCAGTCTTACTTTGCAATGCACAAAGGTGATAATTTAACCTGTGGCAGAGGTGTTAATTGGGATGAAGCAAGCTTGTCTACTAAGCGAATTTTAGCCTCAGATCCAGACAACAAAATTTGGTTTAATGATGCTGATGGCTATTTTTATCAATGGTGTTTACGTTTTCTTATCTTTGCTGGTGTGGGTAACGGCTCTTGGAAATCAATTAACAGTGAGGTTTATCATAGCGGAGGCGTGTCGGGTGCGCTAGCTTTTGATGGTGTGGTTGCTCCCTACACTTCTCAAATAATGCCCCAAGGAATTAAAAACGAAAATCCAACGGGAGGGCAAAGCAACGGAGGTTTTTATCAATCTAATGGCTCCCAAGCAACTAACTTTTCACCTTCTTATAAAGTATTAGGAGAAAGACACGCTCACAAGGGGGTGTATATTGCAACATCATCGGGCTGGAACTCAGTACAAGATAATGTAGCTGAAGATGGGCAATGCTACATGTTCGTTATTGGCACAGTAAATAGGCTGAATCAAGGTCTATACCATCCATCACTAAATCCGATGGGGTCAGGCAAGTCTCGACATAACAACGGCGTTAGTGGTGCGGCCTTCAACTGGTATGAGGTTGATTCCTATACGTTTACAACCCGCTCAGGTTGTTTTGAGATTGGGGGGCACCCCAGTCGAGTGTGGGGTTACGCTAAGATAGATACAAAGCAATCTGGTCGTCCTGATGGGCGCTATTTCGACTGTATTTACAGCAGTGGCGCGGGTGGTTTTTGTCGTGATATGCGTTACTCCGCAAAGCCAATAGGAAAGTCGGAGATTGAAAAAAAGCTAGCTAGTATATTTTCTGGCCAGTATCGCGGGGTCGAAAATTTACCCCAAACATTTATTAAAACCGCTCCTTGGTTGGGCGGGGGTAGTAGCTCGGATGCGTCAAGGCAATATGCCATATTTCAAGAGACTGACTCAATAGCTGTATATGTAGATCCTAGTGAGTTATCACTTAGTGCGGGGGATCATATTACAGTCATAGATAAGACATTGGGCCGCGTATTTAAAGGAACTGTGAACTCACAGGGTACTCAAGGCTCAGGATTTACATCCTGTTCAAGTTCATCCTCTCGCGAAGTGGTTAACGGTAATAGTGAGTATCTCGAATTTTCAAGCAATTTATATGGTACAGGTAATGATGTATATATTGCTGTTACTCGAAAGTCGGGTATAAATGTTTCTGGAGAGTATTTGGGTGTCGATGTTCTAGCGGAACCCGATGAAATATTACTATCAGACGATCTTAAGAATGGTTGGTATGGTGAATATATTTGCCCTTCTTCCACGGAGCAAAATAACCAGGTATTTCTAAGTAAACCCCTTGTTAAGAGCTATGAAAAGCCTCGCTTGTATTTAGAAAACTCCAGCGTTAACTGGACTTTAGTAAGTGCGGCACCAGATTTTGTTAACTCTAAAATGTTCAGTGCTGTAGTTGCTCAAGGTACAGGGATAGAGATTTACAGTTACACAACACAAGCTAAGCTAACTAAAGAGATTACAAAGTCAAACAGTTATGCTTTAAATTTTGGTGTTGGAGTTATTAAGTTACTTATTAATAACTTAAAAGAAAACGGGTCAATTCTTCATTTTTCATTATCAGGAAATATTGCTAAAGATAACCAACTAGGAGCCTATGGTGGGGTCAAAGACATTTCGTTAAGATCATTATCTTGGGGGCATGGCTCTTTGAGGTTTGCGGAATCTTCTTTACCCATTACTCATGAAGATATTAATTTGCAATTTCCATCAAACAATAGCCGAGCGACTAAACTGTTACCTCAAGTATTTGTAGAAGCCGGTCAAGTGTTTATAAACTTCACATTCAACGAATTAATACATAACGGGGATTCTTGGGGAGATAGCGGCCACTTGGTTGCTGGAACTGGAAATAGCCTTAGTGTAAATGATAATGGAGACTTGTTTTTGTCAGGTCATGCCCAAGTTATCGAGCCTTTAGGATGGATTAAAAATGACAAATAAAATTTTAAACTTTATCGTCTTAGACGAAAACAACGAGCCAGTTTTAAACGAGCAAGGCTTACCACAGCTATTGCCACGACCAGCAACTAAAACCACACAGGATATTGAGCGCTTAATTGCGCTCAATAAACCGGTAGAGGTAATTAATAAATTTGCGGAGCTTGTGTGCTTGGGCTATCAGTGGAATTGGGCGCAAAGCTATTATGATTACCTAGTGGCTAAGCTTGAGGTTGAGCAATACAACGCAAACTTGCCGGAGCCTGTAGCTCACGAAGATGGCACATTAGTTGAGGTTGACCCCCAACCATTACCCATAGCACCGGCGCAGCCAGCCGTTAAAACTGTTGAGGAAATACTTGCGCCTTATGCCCGTACTATTTTTAAGTTAAATCGTCAAAAGTTACTCGATAAATTAACCGTAGAAGTGGACGGCATGGTGTTCGATGGTGATGAAGTCAGTCAAGGCCGTATGGCCCGCGCGGCGTTCACTATGGAGCAAGGGGAGCAAATAGGCTGGGTACTCGCTAACAACAACCAAGTAATGGTGACTAAAGAGGTGTTAACTCAAGCACTACGTTTGGCCGGAGCCAAGCAATCTCAGATTTGGTCATCTTAATAAATACTAATAGGGTTAAACAAGATTTATACCCTATTCCTCAAACACAGTGATTGTACTGAGAAATATAATAACATCCTATTTAACATAATTTTAATCATTCTAATTTCTAGCGTATATTTTTCTAAATTCCAACGGCGGCTTACACTATTTCACTATTATTTATTTTAAATCATGATTAGCGGCATAAATTTATACCGCTAATAATGTAGATATTTTAATTACAGCCTAACTCACTAGCTAAACCAAATACGGATGATTCTATTGTTTGTGCTTGATTACTCGTTAAATTAGGTAAAACATTAATGCCAGTTCTACTTTCAACTTCATCAATACTTACTTGGGTATTACAAAAATTGTCTCTGCGCCCAGCACTTTGCTGCATAATAAATGCTGATGCTTTAATGGTGTTACCAGATTGCTTCATTACAATTTTAAAATAACCACTTGGTATAGTATGGTTTTCATTTGCTCGTGGTAAATCTGCAAAGTAATATTCGTACATTGGACCAGTAACTACGTATAAGTTATTTCCATCATCAACATGATTTCTTACCGCTGTTTCAAGTCTAACCCATGGCCCTTGGTTTAATGCTGAAGATTGCGGTGTAATATTAGAAAGCAAATTTGTTAAACGCCAATCAGCTGTATTACTAAAAGATGCCAATGGAACCTGATGTCCTCGGTCAGTATTAATTGTTGCATATGCATCGGTATAGTCACTGGGTTCAAGCGTATAATGGGAATATAAATCAGGGTCTGATTTCCAACTTCTTGATCTTGATGGCCCGCTCATTGTATTGGGCGTTACTTGGTATGCTGCCCAATCTGCAAATTTTGTGTAACGGTTATTTTTTAAAGTATAAATACTACGTTCAATTGTTTTACCGTTGTTTAAACCTGTTGGACAACCTTCTAAGCAATTGGCAGCATTGGCAGTTGAAGCTAATAATAAGCTTGTTAAGGTTAGTGATATATTTATAAATGATTTCATTGTTGTTTTATCCTGTATAAATGAGGATAAAAACCTAACAAGTTTATGTTACAGATATATTTAATTTTATAAATATATTCAACAAGTTAATTGCATACATGTAAATTTAGCACTTAAGTATTGTGTTTAATTGTTAATTTATTCGTTCTAGTTAATCGGTTAATAAAAAGGTAATAAGCACCCTACCAATAGTTATTTATGCATTTTAAATAAACCCTAGGCATAAAAAAACGCAGGCAAATGCCTGCGTTTTATAATTTAATAAAATAATATTAATGAAGTGCCGCTGTAAATGGAATGCTTTTACAAATCTCAGCCTCAGCAACTAATAACTCTTCTAAACGCACGTCTACTTCTTCTTTGTCAAAGTATTCGTAGGCTAGCTCTACAAATAAGTTTTTGTGCTTTTCTTCTGATTTAGCAATGGCTACATAAAACTCTTTTTCTTTACCTTCAGGTAATGCTTGCGCAACTAATGAAAAACGTTCATGTCCGCGAGCTTCAATTACACCGCCAACTAATAACCTATCCATTAAAAAGCCATCACGTCCGTGCCTAAATAAAGCACGAATTTGCTTTATGTACGGATCTTTTTGGTCATCACCCAGTGTTGTGTCGCGTTCAGTTAATAGCTTGAGTACTTGTTTAAAATGAATAAGCTCTTCAAGTGCTAAATCGGTCATTGCTTTTACAAGTTTACGCTTGTCTGGGTAATGCGAAAGCATTGAAATAGCCATGCCTGATGCTTTTTTTTCAGCAGCCGCATGATCTTGCAAAAAGGTGTTAAAGTCGGCAAGTACAGCCTCGGTCCATTCAAATGGCGTTTGGTATTTTAATTCAAACATAATTAATACTACTTAAAAAATAATGCGGGAATTTTAACGTATTTGAAAATAAAAATCTCGCAATAGGTTTTAGTAAAGCAATGCTCTTAAGGCTTAATTTAGATAATTACAGTTGGGAGATGTAAGGTAAATGTTTATCTATGCGCCCTTTTGCTGTCGACTCTATTTTTAACGGGTGTTTAATATCGTTCCATGCGGTGACTTTTCCGCCCATATTCATTTTATCAAAATCAGTTTTATCACTTTGTATGTTCAAAAAATCACATACTTTTTGATAACTCCCCGCCTTTGCAATATCAATCGATAAAAAGTCAGCTTGTCTTTTTTCAAAATAATACTGTGCAGCATTTAGGTGGCGCTTGTAACAGTCTGCTAAGTAACTATCATCACTAATGTTTTCGAGAGATAAATTAGAAAAAACATCAAAGTAACACCGTTTTATATGAATATTAAAACCGCCATCTGCACGTGTTAAATTAGTATGCATACGTGTGAGTAATTGCCTAATGGATGGCAACCAAACATCAATTTCTCTTTCCAAATATATAAACTTAGACCCAGGGTAATGCTTATCAAGCATTTCATAATCAGTAAATATGGGGGTGTCGGCAATAGCTTTTGCATGGTCAAAGCTAGCTTTTGTGTATGCTGTGTGTGCGGTGGCTAAACCTAATTCTAGTAGTGCGTGGCACACACTAGTTGTGCCTGTTCTCGGTAAGCCTATTACAAATATTTTAGTCATGTACTGTACTTTAATTAGCTATTACGAGTGAGTAATAAAACAAACGCACTTATTATCATAACCAGAAAAGTAGCTACAGTCCCTATTTGACGATACTTTAAGTTTTTTTCTACTATACCTAGGTTGTGAAAAAATCGACCAATTAACAAAGATGCGCCTAAAAGGTGACAATAATGACTGGCTAGACCTTGGTATTCAGCTAAAAATAATAAAATAACGGCAAAAGGTACATATTCCATAAAGTTTGCATGTGCTCTAATTGCACGTTGTAAAACTGAATTACCGTTATCACCTAATGATATTTGCTCTGCTCTGCGAACTTTTATGACATTAAAGCTTAAATAAATATAAAAAAAAGCGAGTAATGCAGCATATGTTGAAATAATCACAGTGTGTTCCTATTAGTTTTTTTAAACGCATTAAGTAAGCGCAGTGTTAAGCTGTGCAGATAATAACATATAAATTAACGGCTTTATCACAAGTTTAAAGTTCAACTATGATAAGGTGATAGCCATATTTTATACGCAATCATAGGGATTATATGTTTGTTCCTCGCAAAGTGGCCGATAGTTATCGTGAAATGATAAACAGCATTGGCTTTTACCCTTCTGTGCTTTCTGTTGGTTTTTTGTTTTTTGCCATCATTACAATGTCGGTTGAATATTTAGCCCCTGTTGAGCAGTTGAAGTCTTTTATCTCAGTGGTTTTGGTTGATAGCGCAGAAAATGCGCGAACAATTTTAAGTACGCTTGCAGGTAGTATTATCTCATTGACTGTATTTAGTTTTTCTATGGTTATGGTGGTTTTAAACTCTGCTAGTGCGAGTCTATCGCCTCGCGTTGTGCCCGGTTTAATTACTAGAAAGTCTCATCAAATGGTGCTCGGCTTTTACTTAGGCAGTATCATTTACTCTATTATCATGCTTATAAATATTAATAAGTTAGAAGGCGGCAGCACTGCAATTCCGTCTATAGGTGTTTTATTTGCTTTAATTTTTGGCTTGATTTCATTAGGGTTATTTGTATTTTTTATTCATTCTATTTCACGCGCTATCCAAGTCGATAATGTCCTCAATGGTTTGTTTAGCCAGACTAAAAAAGAAATTAAAGCGATCATCAAAAGACAAAAAGAGGCCCCTGTTAGTGAGTTTCCTGATTTTTCAACATGGCACTCCATAAGCAGTAAAACAGAGGGTTACTATAAGGGTGTGCAAACAGATAAACTGTGTGCAATTTTAAAAGAGCACGATATAAACTTATATATTTCTGTTAACCAAGGATATTTTACAGTAAAAGGTTATCCATTTTTAAAATGTAATGTCGATATAACCCACGATGAAGAGCTCTTAGAAAAAATATTAGATTGCTTTATTTTTTATATAGAAGAGTACATTAGCGACCACTACCGCTATGGTTTAACACAAATATCTGAAATAGCAGTAAAAGCTATGAGCCCTGGCATTAACGATCCAGGTACCGCTGTTAAATCAATTGATATGCTGAGTATTTTACTGATTGAGCGCCTATCCCTTAACGATATAAATTATTCGTTTAAGCACAGTGAAAAAAAACCGCTTTTATATTTACATGAAACCAGTTTTGATGAGTTACTGCATGATAACTTTTCGCCGCTTCGTCATTATGCAAAAGGTGACGCCTACGTAATGACAAATGTATTAGAAGCATTTAAAAATATTTTATTTGTGGCGCACGATAATGAAAAAGCACGCGAAAGCTTATTTAATTATTTATTCGCTATTGTTGATGACATAAACATGAATGTGACTAACGAGTACGACAGGCGCGAAATTTGTAATATGCTAAATTCTATAACACGCATCAATGAGCAACAAGGTAGTCAATTGGTGGCACGCTTTGAGCACCACCAAAATAATTCCTACTCAATATAATAAATAGCGTAACTAGATGCCGTTACCTTAATTTCTCCACTGTGATAAGCATCCGGGACATAATTACCGGGTGCACTATCCGCCATTACCATTTCTTTTGCACGCATATAGGGCTGAGTTTGAACATTAAGTGGGCTCAACGATGCGTTATATAGTCCTTTTAACGACACATCAAAGTCATCGCTTAATTCTTCAGCCGCTTTTTTAGCATCTTGTATTGCCATTTTTTGAGCTTTTTTATGAAGCTCGTTATAGTTGCTAGCTAAAAATTGGGTATTGTTAATTTGGTTTATGCCGTTATTAACCAAACTTTGTAATAACGTAGGGTATTTACTTATATCAGTAAGTTTGACCGTTAGTGTTCGGGTAATTTTGAAACCGATAAATTCTTGCTGTCCAGTTTGGCGATTGTATTGAGTATCGCGGTGTATATTTATTTGCCCTGCGTTAATGTCAGTGTCTTTAACGCCTAACGTTTTTACTAATTTGATGGCTTTTGCCATAGTGATATCGGCTTTGTTTTTTGCAGCTATTAGGTCTTTATTTACCTCAGTGATACCCACACTCATTTGTACATAATCAGGCATGGTGGTAAGTGTCGCTTGCCCTTTCACATATATGTGTGGTGCATCGGGTGTTGGGCTGGCAAGTGCATTAAAACTAAGTGTGCTTAATGCTATGGTGCTGCCGAGAAAAAGTTTTAGTGTGTTCATCATAGAATCCTTTTTGTTTTATACTAATTTGCTTAATTAAGTATGATCGCGGATTTGCATTAGCTCTATTAAAGAGCCTAATGGGTTAACAATAAATGAACAAGCATAAAAAAACAGGCTAGCGCCTGTTTTTTGTTATGTGTTGTAACGCAGGGTTACATAAAATTACTTATACTACTTAAACGCTGCAACGTTTGTAGTTACGGTATTTTGGTAACCAATAATTTTTATCAATGGCTGCCCACAGAGCATCGTCAGAAATTTCCAATGCAACACCCTCTTCTATCGCTTTTTTAGCAATAGCAAATGCAATGCGTTTACTAAGCGTTTCAATTTCTGTTAATGCTGGTAATAAACTGCCTTTACCGCTGTTTGCTCGCGGTGAAGACTCAGCAAGCATTTCACTCGACACGCTAAGCATGGCATCTGTAATGCGTGTAGCCTTAGCTGCAATAACGCCTAAACCAATACCAGGGAAAATATAACTGTTGTTACACTGTGGAATTGGGAAAGTTTCACCATTATATTCAACGGGATCAAACGGGCTACCTGTTGCAACTAATGCTTTACCATCAGTCCACTTAATAACGTCTTCTGGGTGTGCTTCTACCTGTTTAGACGGGTTACTTAACGGGAAAATTATAGGTTGTTCACACGTTGAATGCATTGCACGAATAACTTGCTCTGTAAACAAACCTGGCTGACCCGATACACCAATAAGTATGTCTGGTTTTGCACAATGCATTACATCTAACAATGACGCGTATTCACCACTGTAAGTCCAATCATTTAGCGCGTCTGTTGGTTGCGCTAAAGCTTGTTGGAAGTCGCGTAGACCTTCCATGCCATTAGTTAACAGACCAAAACGATCAACCATAAATACTTGGCTACGTGCTTGCTCTTCAGAGATACCTTCAAATACCATTTGGCTAATAATTTGCTCAGCAATACCACAACCCGCAGAGCCTGCACCAACAAATACAACTTTTTGTTGACTAAGAGTTGAGCCTTTAACACGACACGCAGCTAATAAAGAGCCAACTGTTACTGATGCAGTGCCTTGAATGTCATCGTTAAAGCTACAAATTTCTTCACGATAGCGCTTAAGAAGCGGCATAGCATTAGGTTGTGCAAAGTCTTCAAATTGAAGCAATACATTTGGCCAACGGCGTTTTACCGCTTTAATAAATAGATCTAAAAACTCATCGTACTCGTCTTGTGCTATACGTTTATGGCGTGCGCCCATATACATAGGATCATTTAAAAGCTTTTCGTTGTTGGTTCCTACGTCAAGCATGACTGGCAAAGTATATGCTGGGCTTATGCCACCACACGCGGTGTACAATGACAATTTACCAATAGGAATACCCATGCCGCCAATACCTTGGTCGCCTAGTCCTAATATACGTTCACCGTCGGTCACAACAATGACTTTTACTTTACCCTTTGTGGCATTTCGTAAAATGTCGTCAATTTGGTAACGGTCTTCGTATGAAATAAACAAGCCACGTGCGCTGCGGTAAATATCCGAAAACTTTTCACAGGCATCACCCACCGTAGGGGTGTAAATAATTGGCATCATTTCTTCAAGATGATCGCGCACTAAGCGATAATAAAGCGTTTCGTTGTTATCTTGAATGGCACGTAAATAAATGTGCTTATTTAAATTGTCGGTAAAACTTGAGTATTGTTGATAACAACGTTCAACTTGCTCTTCGATGGTTTCAAAGCGTGGAGGAAGTAAACCTGCAAGGTTAAAATTTTCGCGCTCTTTTTTACTAAACGCACTGCCCTTGTTTAGTAATGGCGTTTCGATAAGGCCAGGGCCAGAGTGATGAATATATAAGTAATTAGGATCAGTATTTGTTGTCATATTTCCAGGCTTTAATGGAGTCTTAAGTTATGATCTGTCATTATCAATGCTCAGAATTTAAATGCAATGAACATAGTACTTGTCAGACCATTGAGAATACAAACACGCACATAGGTCGTATTTGTATTATACATAATTTAAAATTTGAAAGTGGCGTTATTGTTAGTTAAATCAGACAACGCAACACCTTCACGGCGCGGATCGGCTGCGCCATACAGCTTATTATTTTTCACTTCAACGCCATGTAAACCTGAATTTAGGTCTAACACACGCACTTTATGACCACGTGAAGTGAGTGCTGGTGCAAGTGATTCAATAACGGTGCCTTTTTCAAGGCTGGTGTAATCATTACGATTAGTAGTACGCGGCAGGTTAATAGCTTCTTGCATCGATAAATTCCAATCTAAAACGCCAACAACTACTTGAGCGACGTAGTCAATAATGCGGCTACCACCAGGAGATCCTACAACTAAACGTAAGCTACCATCTTCATTAAAAACCATAACCGGTGACATAGAACTGCGCGGGCGTTTTCCTGGCTCTACACGATTAGCAACTAACTTACCGTTTTTACGAGGAGAAAGTGAGAAATCGGTTAACTGATTATTTAAAATATAACCATTAACCATAACTGTAGAACCAAATGCCATTTCTATTGAGCTGGTCATTGATACTGCATTACCAAAGCTATCAACAATAGAGACATGCGATGTTGAAGGGAGTTCATACGAATCATCTTGTGCATAACTTAAGTAGTTAACGGGGTCGCCGGCAACTGCATGCTGATCTTTTTCGGTTATGAGTGTTGCGCGTGATTTAATGTAGCTTTTGTTTAATAGCGCTTGAGTTGGTACCTCAGTAAAATCTGGGTCACCCATGTATACATTTCTATCGGCAAAGGCAATACGCGACGCTTGGCTGAAGTAGTGAATTGCTTGTTCGCTGTTAGGGTTTAAGGCAGAAATATTTGTATGCTCTAGTAACCCTAGTATTTGTAAAACAGCCACACCGCCACTACTTGGTGGTGCCATAGAACATACGTTATAAACACGGTATTTTATACAAACAGCATCGCGTTCTTTGCTTTTGTATTGTGCAAGGTCTTGCTGAGATAATTTACCGGGTGCAATTTTTGAATTTTGTACCGCACTTACCATTTTTTTTGCGTTTTCACCTTTATAAAACGCATCAATGCCTTCATTAGCTATGGCTTTGTATAAATCAGCAAGCGGCTGGTTTTTTTTAACGGTACCGGCCTCAATGAGTTTACCATTTGGGTAAAAGTATTCATTTATAACTGGCATACTCATAACACCTGGATTTAGCTGGCGAGCTAACAAACCATGTAATCGAGGCGATACAACAAACCCTTGTTCAGCAAGTTCAATAGCCGGTTTAAATAGCTGTTCCCAAGGTAATAAACCATAGTGCTTATGCGCATTTGCAAAGGCATGTAGAACACCAGGTACACCTACAGAACGACCGCCTACAACGGCTTCAATCCATTTGACCGCTTTGCCATGCTTATTTAAAAATAAATTTTCATTCGCATTTTTAGGGGCCGTTTCTCTTCCATCAAAGCTGGTTAACTTATTATTTGCTTTGTTGTAGTACATCATAAATGTACCGCCACCAATACCCGATGACTGAGGCTCAACAAGTGTTAAAACAAGTTGAGTGGCTATTGCTGCATCAACTGCACTGCCGCCTTTTGCTAATATTTGCTGTCCCGCTTGAGATGCATACGGATTTGCCGCGGCAACCATGTATTTGTCACCTACAACAATCTGCTTAGAACTAATTGATGTGGTAGCTTCTGGTTCGCGAACTTCTACTTTTGTGGGTTCTTTTGACAGCACCGGCAAAGACAGTACACCTAAGCCGATAGCAAATAATGAGTTAAGTTTAAAATGCATAAAAAATACTAAAAACACTTAATTACAATAGGTAATTGGCATCTTAAAGTTAAACGGGCACAATATGCAAAAATTAATACTAAAAAAATACAATAAAATGCTTAATTTACCTATACAGCCTCGTTATATTTTACCACCTTTATTATTGATACTTTTTAGCACTATTTTTGCTGCATTTGATTTAAATAGTTTACTAGAATTTAACCGAACATTAGTTAACAAAGGTGAGCTTTGGCGTATTTTTACTAGCCAATTTGTACACGCAAATTGGGCCCATTTGGGGTTAAATATAAGCGGGATTTTTTTAATTTGGTTATTACATGGTGAGTATACTACCCCTACCCGGTACTTTCTAAATACAATCACTTTAGCGCTTTGGTGCGGTTTAGGCGTGTATTTTTATTGTCCAGACATACATATCTATACAGGTTTAAGCGCGCTGTTACACGGTGTTATTATTTGGGGCGCAGTAAAAGATATTACACAAGGGCTTAAATCGGGGTATTTATTATTCATCGGTGTTTGGGTAAAAATAGCATATGAGCAATTGAGTGGTCCAAGTGCTGATATTGGTGAGCTTATTAATTCGACCGTTGCAATAGATGCTCATTTAATTGGCGCTATTGGTGGATCATTGTTAGGCATCGAGCTTGTTATTAAATATTATAAAAATAGAGCAAAAGGTTAAATAAAAACGCCACTTTAACCAAAGTGGCGTTTTACATTGTTTATTTAAAGGGTGTCTTTAAATAGTTTATAAATACGGCGGTATTCATCTAACCAACTTGACGGTTGCACAAAACCATGTGGTTCAACTGGGAAGATAGCCGTTTCAAAGTTTTCTTTTTCAAGCTCAATTAAGCGCTGGACTAAGCGTACTGAGTCTTGAAAAAATACGTTATCGTCTACCATTGGTGCATTTATCAATAATGGCTTATTTAAACCTTCTGCAAAGTAAATAGGTGAGCTACGCTCGTATGCAATGGGATCTACATCTGGATGGTTTAAAATATTGCCCGTATAGGCCGTATTGTAGTGTGCCCAATCAGTTACCGGGCGAAGTGCTGCACCTGATTGAAACAACTCTGGTGCAGTAAATAATGCCATAAAGGTCATAAAGCCACCATAAGAACCACCGTAGGTGCCTACTGCTTGCGTGTCGACGTTAGCATTTTCAGCCATCCATTTAACACCATCAGCTAAATCTTGCGTTTCTGGTGTGCCCATTTGACGATAAATAGCTGTACGCCAGTCGCGGCCATACCCTTTAGATGCACGGTAGTCCATATCCATTACCACGTAACCTTCATCAGCCAATAATGAATGAAACATAAACTCTCTAAAGTACACAGACCAACCCATATGTGAGTTTTGTAAATAACCTGCACCGTGATTAAAAATAACCGCTTTACGTGTTTTACCACCTTCGCCTTCTACGTAATCAGCTGGGTAGTATACCTTGGCATATATTGGCGTATCAGTATGGCTAGACGGCACTGCAACTATTTTCGGTGCAGTTAACTTTTTAGATAAAAAAGTGCTTGATACTGTATTAGTTAAACGTGTTGGCGTTGCATTTGCTTTAGCATCCGCAATATATAACTCGCTAGGCATGGTGATTTTTGAATGAACAAGCAGTAATTTTTCTTCATCTGGACTCAACGTGTAGTCGGTCATGCCATTTAGATCAGTAATTTTTTCACTTTTAGCTGTTTGTGGATCTACACGGAAAATTTCGTATAGACCAGGGTGTTCAACATTAGCTTTGTAATAAATAGCAGAATCATCGCTTGTAACTGTTGGGTTTGATACCTCAAACTCACCCTGAGTTAACGCAACGGCGTTACCGTTTAATGGTTTTTTATAAAGCTGGCTGTACCCAGACTCTTCTGAAAGGTAATAAAGCGTGTTTGCGTTATTCAACCAGCCAAAATTATTAAATGCATAAGCGATCCATGCGTCGTCATGTAAACGATGCTGCGACACCAGTTTATTGTTTTCAAAATCTACGGTCGCAATCCAGCGATCTTTGTTGTCCCACGCTTCAAGCATAATAGCAACTTGCGAACCATCGTTATTCCAAACTATTGGGCTTTGTCCTAATCCCCAATTTGTGATCAAGTTAATAGCGCGTGGTGAGTTCTTTGATTCGTAGGTTTTACCTAATCGTGCATAATTTTCTTGTTTTACACTTGCTAATACATCTTCATCAAAACCTGGCAGCGAATCAAACGCTAGTGTGTTTTGTGTTTTATCATTTAAATTAATGTATATAACTTGTGATGCTTCTTCTTTTGCATCAGCTATGCGACGGCGAACTTTTTTAGGTGCTATGGTGGCGTCGTCAGTCACATAATGTGGCATTATATCGGTGTCACTTCGCCAACTTGATTGTTTTTTTACGACAACTAGTAACGCATCTCCATTGGGTGAAAGTTCTACGTTATCAACTTTATTACCTTTGCCTAAATAGTAACTTGTATTTGCTACAGAAGTATTTTGTTCGTTTATTTGCGCGTTACGTGCGTGTTGGTCTTTTTTATTTTTGTGTTCAAGAGCAATGTATTCAATAAGCTTATGCTGCTCTTTTGCAATGTACGAACTTGGCTCGCTAATTCCTTTTGGTTTATCAGCAAGTTTGAGGTTAGCAATTTCTTGTGTTAACCCCGTTACTAAATCAACCTTAAAAAACATATTACCTTGGCGATAAGCCAATGTACCATCGTTTAAAAACTGCGGGTTAGATTCGTTAGCTGTGCTATGGGTTATTTGGCGCAGTGTGTTAGTTTTAATATTTTTTACAAACACATTGCCTTTAAAGACGTAGGCTTGCAGAGCTTTGTCGTTTGAATAAACCGCGTTTCTAGCACCCAGTGTATGTAGTTTATTTAATGCTATTTGTTCTGCAGTTTGTGACGTTACAGACTGGCTAAATAAGTCACGTAATGTGCTACCTTGTTGCTTTTGAGAATAAATAATTGTTGCCGAATCAGCAGCCCAAAAGGCATTTTGTGGTTGGTTGCCTATCCAATCAGGATCGGCCATTGCTTGTTTTAAAGTTATTTTTTCTGAACCAACATCGGCAGGTGTACTCACCACCGATTCAACTTTGTTGTTTTCCAAAGCATTATTTGTTGAGGCTGTGTTTGCAGTTGCACTACAACCCGCAAGCATTACGCTTGAGGCAACAGCTAATGCTACTAACGTTTTAGATGAAGAAAAATTAAAAACCATAGTGCTTCTATACCGTTATTATAATTAACGGGTATTTAAGCAGAAGCACTAAAGTTAATGCAATTTTTTAAGATAAATAGCCATTTAACAGGGTAAAGCTCAGTTTACTTAAGCCTTAATTATTTAATCACTAAATCTAGCCAAACTAGGCGATGATCGCTTGATGCACTTCTATCTTTAATTAAGCGATACTGTTCGTTTGATTCAACTGGCCAAAATACCCCACCTTCTTTAATATCTAAACCGTAAGTTGATGGCAATACATAGTCTACTCTTGCTTGCCAATTGGCAGTAAAGTGTTGTGCATAGGCAAGTTCATATTGCTGTTTAGCGCCTGCACTTTTAGGTACAAACCGTGCATTAATTAATGGATTTTTTAGCAATTGATCTGTTGTTTCTAAACGCGCTTTATCACCTTCTGGTGCTGCGTTTAAATCCCCTAAAATAACAAAACGCGACTGAGCCTCTAGCCCTCCTTTTGTGCCATTATCATCATATAGGTAGTCTACATTGGCTACATAGTCGGCAATTAATCTAATTTCGTCATGGTTACGTTTACCATTTCTATCTTCTTCGCCGTCAAATACTGGAGGCGTAGGGTGAGACGCCAATATATGCACTGCTTTATTATCAATTACAACGGGGACATCCCAAAACGATTTAGAACTTAACCTAAGCGCTTGCCACTCTTGAGCGTTATACCAATTCTCGCCTGTTTTTGGCATTAACGGCATTTTTGCATTGGGCATATCTTTGTATTTAAAGGTTTGAAGCGTTCTGATTTTGTCAAAATCAATTGGGTATTTCGATAATATGGCCATACCATAATGCCCTTCAAAAAAGCCAAAGCCTTGGGCATCACCCATTACTTTACTTTTTTTACCATCGTTATCTAGGTCAAACTCTGTCGCAAGGCCAGTATTGACGGGGGCTATATAAGAATAAGGATAATCTATGGCTTTTTGCTTGTTTTGGCTTACGGCTAAGTAATGCGTTTTAAAGTAATCAATACCTTGTTCTTTAGGAACAAAATCAAATTCGTTCAGTAAAATAATATCAGGGCGAACGCGCTGAATAATTTCTGCAATATTTTTTATCTGTTGTGTGTTTGAGGTAAGCGCTTTGACTAAGGCATCACTTTTAATAGGCTCGCCTTTAGCGGTGTAATTTGTGGCATCCATACTTACATTAAACGTTGCAACACGAATTGTATCGCTTGCGGTCGCATTGAGACTCAATGAAGCAGCTGTTAGCAACGCACCAAAAGTTAGATCAAATTTCATTTAATTATCCTACTTATAAAAAAGTAATTTTGATTATTTAATAATGTAACCTGTTTTTGTTTTTTCAGACAAAAAAAAGCCGAGTTTACTCGGCTTTTATTATTTCATTGTTTGTATTCGCTAAGTTTTGAACTAGTCGGACAGTAACTGCTTCTAAGACCTGCTCAATCCCTAAATAACATCCATATGCAAAACAGTAATAAGGCTTCCCTAATCATCACCTAATGGACCATATAGCTTTAGCCATACAAAAAAATACCCTAACCTAGAATGAGTTTTTCTGCCGTTTTTAAAATTCCCGGGTAATCGTGCTCTGGTAAATAATCAGTTAATTGGCTTAACTTATCTGACAGGTCATTCATATTATGAGCCGATACATTTATATGACCCATTTTACGACCTGGTTTAGCCGTTTTACCGTACCAATGACTTGTCACGTCGGGTAATGTAAGTACCTCAGCAGGGATACTTGCTTGTCCAAGTACATTGATCATAGCCGTAATATGTTTAAGCTCAGTATTACCAAGTGGTAAACCTGCAACGGCGCGCATATGATTTTCAAATTGCGAACAATGGCAACCTTGCTGAGTCCAATGACCTGAGTTATGTACACGCGGTGCAATTTCATTAACTAATAGTGTGCCCATTACATCAAAAAACTCAATGGCCAATACACCTACATAGTTAAGTTCGTTAGCAATTTTTGTAAATGCATCGTTTGCTTGAGCTTCAACATTTTGGTTATTTTTACCCGCAACCGACAGTGTTAACACACCGTTGGTGTGCTCGTTTTCTGTTAATGGATAAATTGCAACTTTACCGTGCTTATCTCTTGCGCCAATAATCGATACTTCTCGGTCAAAAGGGATCATTTTTTCAGCAATAATAGTATGCGGTGCATCTTGTGTTCCCGATGCTATAAACTCAGCCATTTCAGTCCAAATTTCATCAATTTGATCATCAGATTTTAAACGCCACTGCCCTTTACCGTCATAGCCTGCTTGGCAGGTTTTTATAACAAGTGGCTTACCCAGGTTTTTAGCGGCCAACTCCAAATGTACTTTTTCTGTAATTAACTGATAAGGCGCGCATTCAACACCGGTTTTGTTAAGTAACGCTTTTTCTAGTGCTCTATCGCCACCCGTTTTAATTGCAGCTTTACCCGGATAAAACTTATTACTGTTGCAGCATAGCGTTAATACATCATCAGGAATATGTTCAAATTCTGCCGTGATTGCATCAGCGTCACTAATAGCTTGTTCAAGTGAAGTTGTGTAAATTTCACCCGTTAGCGGGTGCTTAATTTGTTTAGTTCCCACATCGTAGGCAACTACATTCAAATTAAGCGGTGCGCCTGCAAGGCTCATCATACGTGCAAGTTGTCCGGCACCTAAAATTAAAATATTCATTGTTACTCTGCAGGGTTTGGGTTGGCTAATATTGTGTCTGTTTGATTTTTACGAAACGCTTCGATTTTTTCAAAAATGTCGGGGCTATGGCACCCTAAAATTTGTGCGGCTAATAAGCCTGCGTTTGCAGCGCCTGGTTCACCAATTGCTAAGGTACCTACTGCTACCCCTTTTGGCATTTGGCAAATTGACAATAGAGAATCAACACCATTTAATGCCTTTGATTTCACAGGAACGCCTAAAACAGGAACAGATGTAAAAGCCGCTGCCATACCCGGTAAATGGGCTGCGCCACCTGCGCCGGCAATAATAACTTTAATTCCACGTTCTGCAGCAGAGCTTGCATAATCAGCAAGTAATTGAGGAGTGCGGTGTGCAGATACAACTTTGGTTTCGTACTTAATACCAAACTGCTCTAGCATCAGTGCAGCGTGTTCCATGGTTGGCCAATCTGACTTAGAACCCATAATAATGCCAACAGTCATAAATACTCCTCAGTAATGTATTTTAAAATAGCGGACTTATGTCCGGTTTTAGGCGGGTATTATACCCAAACACGTTTAATTTGCGAGGTTCGAATGGTATTAAATGAAGATTAAAGGCTAATTTTTTATAAATAATTAACACACAACAAAAACAAAAAAAGCCATGTTAAACATGGCTTTTTGTAAATCTGAAATTGCAACGTAATTACGCTTCTTTACTTGCTAGGTACTCAGAGTAATTACCTCTAAAGTCGATTATTTTACCGTCTTTAATTTCCCATATACGGGTTGCAACAGAAGAGACAAACTGGCGGTCATGCGATACAAAAAGTAAAGTGCCTTCGTATGCTTCAAGCGCTAAGTTTAGTGCTTCAATCGATTCCATATCCATGTGGTTGGTTGGCTCATCCATTAAAAGTATGTTTGGTTTATGCATCATAATTTTGCCAAACAACATACGGCCCTGCTCACCACCTGATATTACTTTTACCGACTTTTTAATATCGTTCTGTGAGAACAACATACGACCTAAAAAGCTGCGAACAACTTGCTCGTCGTCGCCTTCTTGCTGCCATTGCTCCATCCACTCAAACAAGTTCATGTCTTTTTCGAATTCGTCAGCGTGGTCTTGCGCATAGTAGCCAATGTTAGCGTTTTCAGACCACTTAAATTCACCTGCCTTTGGTGTAAGTTTACCTGCTAACGTGTTAAGTAACGTTGTTTTACCTACGCCGTTTTCACCAATTATGGCAATACGCTCGCCAACTTCTACTAAACCTTCAAGGCCTGAGAATAGAGTATTGTCTTCAAAACCTTGACTAATACTTGTCATTTCTAGTGCGTTGCGGAACAGTTGTTTTTCTTGGTCAAAACGAATAAACGGTGTTTGACGAGATGATGCTTTTACTTCGTCTAACTGAATTTTATCGATACGCTTAGCACGCGATGTGGCTTGCTTAGCTTTTGAAGCATTAGCCGAGAAGCGTGATACAAACTGCTGGAGCTCGGCAATTTGACTTTTCTTCTTTGCATTTTCACTTAATAGGCGTTCACGTGCTTGCGTTGCTGCAAACATGTATTCGTCGTAGTTACCAGGATAAATTCGGAGCTCACCGTAATCTATGTCGGCCATGTGTGTACACACAGAGTTTAAGAAGTGACGGTCATGCGAGATGATGATCATAGTACAATCGCGCTGATTCAATACATCTTCTAACCACTTGATAGTGTAAATGTCCAAGTTATTGGTAGGCTCATCAAGTAGCATAATATCAGGGTCAGAAAACAGAACCTGTGCAAGTAACACTCGCAGTTTAAAACCCGGTGCAATTTCTGACATAGGACCATAGTGCTGCTCAGTAGCAATACCAACACCTAACAAAAGCTCACCCGCTTTAGACTCGGCTGAGTAACCATCCATTTCAGCAAATTCAGTTTCAAGATCGGCTACTTTCATACCGTCTTCTTCACTCATTTCAGGTAAAGAATAAATACGATCACGTTCTTGTTTAATAGCCCATAACTCTTTGTGACCCATGATCACAGTATCAATTACAGAGTATTCTTCGTAAGCAAACTGGTCTTGATTTAGTTTAGCAACACGCTCATTTGGATCAGTGCTTACGTTACCCGAAGATGGCTCTAGTTCACCACTGAGTATTTTCATAAATGTTGATTTACCACAACCATTTGCACCAATTAAACCGTAACGGTTTCCTTCGCCAAATTTTGCTGAGATATTTTCAAATAACGGTTTAGCACCAAATTGCATGGTGATGTTAGCTGTACTAATAATAGCGCTACCCTCCAAGGGAGACAGGATGTATTTAAATTGCGCGCAGTTTAAACCAAAATGGCCTATTTTTCTATCACAAATCAAACTTACCAAGCACCAAAACTTAATGATTAAGAGTATAGATTTCTTATTTTATTTTGGTATTTACCTTATGGTTAATATTAAATTTAAGGCTAAATAGTCATGCTCATATAAATTTTTAAAAATTAAGTAAAGTTATGCTATTTAATTGAAAAACATAAGAATTAGAGTTTTTATACTAGAAACCTAATTAATAGCTAACTTGAAAAAACATCACAATAATTAAATGTTTTTAAGGTTGTAAATTTTCAAACTACTTGTGTATTTACTATAAAAATACACATTCATAACAACTTAAAAACACAATTAACCCAGCGTGAATGTCTACCTATTATGTATAAAATTTCGATGATGTTTTTTCACTTTTGACAAACAAAGGTGTTTGCTAGTGTGCCCTGCACTTATGATTGACCACATCGCACACAAGGAAACACACAATGAAATTGAAACTAACATCAATGCTAGTAGCAATAATAGTTAGCCCTTCAGTATTCTCTGAAGTAAACATATACATGGACGAGCGCAATTCAATGAGTGTGGGTGGTTTTTTAGACGTAAGAGTTATAAATACGCAAAACCAAACTGAAGTCGTGAACGGTACATCCCGTATAAATTTTAAAATTGATCGAAAACTTAAGCACGGCTGGAAAGCCTTAGGACTAGTTGAGTGGGGTGTAAACCCTGTAGGTAGTAGCGATATTATTTATAACAATCGCTTTGAATCAATCCAGGATGAATTTTTATATAACCGTTTAGGCTATGCCGGCCTCTCGCATGATAAATACGGGCAAATTACAATTGGTAAGCAATGGGGTGCATGGTACGACGTTGTTTATGGCACAAATAACAGCTTTGTATGGGATGGTAATGCAGCGGGTGTTTATACCTATAACAAAGACGATGGCGCAGTAAACGGTACGGGCCGAGGCGATAAACTTATTCAATATCGTAATAGCTACAATAACTTAAGTTTTACACTGCAAGCACAGCTCAAAAACAGCGAGTTTTATACCTGTGACGTTAGTGACATTACAGAACAAGAATGCGAAACGCTTTGGAATGCAGGCGATACAGCTGCCCAACAAGTAGAATTTAACTACACCTTTGGTGCTTCGGTTACTTATACCCCTACTGACATGATAACGCTTACAGCTGGTGTAAACCGAGGCGAGTTTGATTTAACTTACGGTGATGGCACCACACAAAATGTTGAAGACCTAATATATGGTGCAGGCATTATGTGGGGTCACGTAAATCAAAAAGGTCTTTATGTTGCAGCTAATATTAATAAAAACAAAAATCATGACACCGATAATCTGGGTCGCTTAATTAAAGACGCAATAGGTATAGAAACATTTGCATCGTACCGCTTTGATAACGATGTTCGCCCTTTTATTGCCTACAACGTATTTGATGCAGGCGATGATTACGTAATTCAGCCAAACTTTAATACCGATCCGAACGATTTATTTAAACGTCAATTTGCTGTTATTGGTGTTCATTATTTAATTGACGAAGACACAATTGCGTATATAGAAGCACGTAAAGATTTTAGTGACTTTGAAAGCAATGATAAAGATCAGCAAGCACAAATGGAGCAGTCAGAAGATGACGGCATCGCATTTGGATTTAGATATCAATTGTAGAAAGCAGTTACCCTTTTGCGCTCTAGTGACTTAGGGCGCTCTGCCCTAACCTCACTCTTGCTTATTATTTCTCATATACAATCACCTGCTAAGATTAGCTTTTACCATACATTGTATGATGTGTTCTTTACGGGGTTTTCATAAACTTACTTAAAGCAAACCTATATATATTTTTTAGGCTGTTTACAATGCTTGGTTTAGCAACATATTAAGGCCTTTCATTTAAAAACTTTTGATATCCACCTAACGCATCTGCAACACTTAGTCTTGGATTATCGTTATGTTCCGCATTGGGATTAATAATAGATTCCCACTTTAAGTGCTCGTTAGGGCTGGCCTTTAATGCTTGCTCTAAATTACTATACGCCTCTAACATAAGCGGATGCTCTTCCTCACCTACCGATAAAAACAAATACGTTGGCTTTTTAAACATTTTATTCGACGCCTTTAAAAACGAGTCAACTTTGTTTACTACCGTCATATCGTCATACCATGCGGCAGGACTAAACGCGAAATAGCCATTAAACAGATCCGGTTTAGTATGAAGTGTATAAAACACAAAACTGCCACCAGCAGAAAACCCACTTAAAATACGGTTATTGCTTAATTTAAATCGATTAGTCAAATAAGATAATAATTCTAACTCTATAAACTGTAAAAACTTATCTGCTTCTCCGTTGGGTTCTATATTGTTTGTTGCAGGCGCTTGGGTATTAACGTCTTGGCGAGCATAAGGAGGTACCAAATCACGATTTCGAGTAGCCGTAAAAAACAAGTTAGGGATTGATACCAATATAGCTTGCTCGGCCTGTGCTTTGTTTGAGAATGACGCTAATGTTTCATTCCACGTATCTAGGTTAAAGTTACCATCGGTTTTTATTATTAACGAATAAACTTTATTGGTATCGTAGTTAACGGGTAGCCTAATAAATACCTTACGCGATTCATTTAAAATTTTTGAATCAAGTGTAATGTCTGTATAAGCCGATACATAATGATTGTAGTAGCGGCCGCCTAAAATAAGTAAGCTTAACGTAATGACTGCTAATCCAAGGTTAATTAGATAGCTTTTATTAATTTTTAACGACATGTATCTCTCTTTTTACTAATTATTTTTAAGACTACAAACCCAAATATTTTCGTTATTAGTAAACCCTAGTCCCTCAAGCAACTTGCACGAAGCCGTATTAGCTTTGTTAACCTCTGCGTAAAGCATTATTAACTCGTAATGCATAACAAGTTTTGGGATTAAAGTTTGCAGCGTTTCTTTCATGTAGCCTTGTTGCCAAAATTCAGGATCTAATTCAAAACCTAAAAATGCGGTTCTTGCTTCTTTATTAATTTTATACAGACCACAACTACCAATTACTTTATTGAGGGTATTCTGTTTAATCGTAAAGCGTATAACTTCTCCCTCATAATAGCCGCTTATATCATTTTGTATTAATTGTTTAATTTCACTTTTGCTAAGGGGTGTTGTGTAGTCATTAAACTGGCTAACAAGAGGATTATTTAAAATAGCATGCATACTGGCAGCATCTTTATGGGATATTAAGCTAAGCGTGACACGAGGTGTAGCCAAATTTTTATACATGTTGTAATACAAAATTAAATAGCACTTTATGAACGCTTATTATTAACTTACCATAACGTATTAACAAGCATTAAATTGAGAGCAGCCAAGCATGAGTGACGACTTTAAAGTGATACAACCAACAACTACAGTTTACTGCCCTAAACGTGGTGAAGGTTGGACCTTAACCGGAATCACTAACATTAACGAATTTACCTCGGTTATGTTTGATGGCACACGTTACACATTACCAGCACGTGAAATTATTGAAGAGCTACTCCCTAACCAGCTAGCTCGAGAACAAAATAGCTAACGCTCCATTAATAAAAAAGGCTGCAGTTATGCAGCCTTTTTTATTATTTGCGCCAATTTAAAATGTATCGTCTTCATCGTAAACATTTACGTTCAAATCATCATCATGTTCAAATACGACAAATGTAATTGGCTTACAGCATACTTGGCAGTCTTCTATATATTGTTCATCAATATCAGCCGCATCAAGTAATACTTCAATGCTTTCGCCGCAATACGGGCAGTTTATCGATTTTTCGGTTAACTGGTTCATTTAACACCTGCTAATTTATTCATCAATGTTTTAACTTTAATAAACACGCTTTAATAATACAACATAGTGTTATGTGGGTTACTTATTCAAAATGTGGCTTTAATTAAAAAGTATTACGTACATTACTTAGCACCTAGCCTACTAAAACAATGAAATAGTAATAACATTTAGTAGGTCTAGCTATAAAGAATATGTATTTAAACTCATACTAGAGGTAGATTATTATATGAAAAAATCACTTACGCTTGCATTAACATCTGCCGCAATTTTGTTTAGCACTTTTACTCATGCTGCAAAAACCGAAAAAGCGGTTTTAGCCGGTGGGTGTTTTTGGTGTATGGAAAGCGACTTTGAAAAGCTTGAAGGTGTAAAAGATGTAATATCAGGCTTTACAGGCGGTAAGCTTAAAAACCCAACCTACAGTGGTAACCACAAAGGCCATTACGAGGCAGTACAAATTACTTACGACCCGCAAGTAGTCAGCTATAAAGGCATACTTGATCACTATTGGGTGAATATTGATCCCTTTGATGCAAAAGGCCAATTTTGTGATAAAGGCCCTAGCTATTTAAGCGCAATTTTTGTAGCTAACGAGCAAGAACGTAAAATAGCTGAACAAACCAAACAGGCCGTTGTGAATGAGTTTCCTAATCAAACAGTAGTAACGCCTATACTAAACGCCTCCACCTTTTATCCCATTAAAGGAAAAGAAAGCTACCATCAGGATTATTATAAAAATAATCCTATTCGCTACAACACATATCGTTGGCGATGTGGTCGTGACAGCCGTCTTGAAGATATATGGGGCGACAGAGTCACCCATTAATAACTGCTTTTTAAATCAGGCTGCATTTTGTGTAGCCTTTAAATTTTACGCCCCTCTATTATTAATTTTTTATATATACTGTTTACTTTAAAGTGATATTTATTAATTTTAATTATACCAATAAAATAGACTCCTAGATTGTTAAACCTGTATTAAATAACTGGAGTGACACAATATGAAAACTAATCAATTACAACTAGCTAGAGCACTTGATTTACCAACACGCCAAGAAATGTTAAACCGTGATCACTCGGTAAAGCAGTTTTGGGCAAGCAACGACGACCTAATTTCAGACGCGTGGAAAGAATGGGAAGCAAGCGAAGTTGACGCGTCTACCTTTACGCTAGACGATTCGTTACTCGATAAAAATTTACGCGAAGCCATACAACAAGCATGGGAAAATCCATCTAAAGAGCATTTAGTAAAAGCGCTTTTAGAGGAAGTAGCACCTGATGTGTTTCAGTTTCAATTTTTTGATCCTGAGCGCCTAACCGTTTTACGTGGCTACCTTGATCAAGTATGGGACTCTAACATCCCAATGCGCCCACCGTACGGTATTGTATTAAACCGCCGCGGCGTTATGCTCGATAAACGATCAGAAGGCTATTTAGCAGCCCCTAGTTTTCAAACATTTTATAACGAAATGCTAAACACCTATATGCGCCCTATAGCGCGTTTATTATTTCCTGAAATTACAGGTTACGACACGCAAACATTTGGTTTTTCTATTTACTACGACCCAAGTACAGATGCGTCTATTCGCCCACATACTGATGCATCAGCGGTAACGTTAAATATTAATTTAAATTTACCGGGTGAGGAGTTTACCGGTTCTGAGCTTGATTTTTACGACCTAGTTACAGGTAAAGTAACTCAACTTAGTTTTAAGCCAGGTATCGCGATGATCCACAGAGGAAGTGTGGCACATGCTGCTAAACCCATAACGAGTGGCGATAGAACCAACTTTGTACTGTGGTTGTTTGGCGACCGCGGGCGTTTACCAGCTCAAGGCGCACAACGCCCAGTAATAGATGCTACAAAGCGCTGGACTACGCCAGTAACAACACCCGATGGCTACGCACCATTTTAAATACCCCTGTATAAAACTGATATCAATCAGCCCATTAAAGCTAATTAATAATTAGTTTAATGGGCTTTTTACTTGTTGCTTTACATGTTAATAACTATCTTTTAAACATTAATAGTTAATTTATTGCAGTAGAAATGACGTTAAACAGCATTTTAATAGCCGCATTGTTATTATCACCCATCGTTAATGCATCAATCACTGAGCAAACGCTCGTAGTAGGTTTTGGTGAAAAACTTCCCCCTTTCGTATTCCCTGATTCAAATAGTGGTCTAACAGTAGATATTATTACAGCGGCTTTAACACCTTTAGGCTACACAATTGAGTCTCGATATTATCCTTACACTCGGCGTGTAAAAGAGTATAAAAAAGGAAATATCGATGTAGTAGCAGATATTAATTTAAATACTGCAAACGGAAACATCCTAAAAGGTTATTTATCATATGCGTCTTATACATACGAAAATCTTGCTTTTGCTTTAAGTAAAAACAACTTTAAATTGAGTGAAATAGCTGATTTGAAAAATTATAGTCTATTGTCATGGCCAAGTGCTGCCATTCACTTAGGAGATGAGTATACAAATATGGCTAAAGCTAATCCATTGTATAACGAAATACACGACCAATCGCTTCAAGTTAAATTTTTGTACTTAGACAAGGTAGATGTTATACAAATGGATAAACAAAGCTTTGACTACTTTCGCGCAAATATAAAAGATATTGATACAACACAAAAAATTGATAGGTTCCCTTTATTTGGAAAAAGCCCTAATGGATATTTATTTAAGTCTAAAAAAGTACGCAATGACTTTAATTTACAACTGCAAAAACTCAAAGAATCCGGCAAGTACAAGCAAATTTTTGATGGATACTTAAAATAATTAATTTAAAAACAAATAGGCTGCCTATATAAGCAGCCTATTTTTTTATATCGTTTTAATGGATACGTTTAAAACTTATAGGATGCAGAAAACTTAACGTTTCTTGGTGTACCAGGTTGTACCCATGCATCGGCAAACGAGTTTGTGTAATACGTTTCATCAAACAGGTTATTTATCTCAGCCGTAATACCAATGGCGTCTGTTACATCGTAATTTACAAAAACACGGGCTGTTGTGTAGCTTGGTAATTCAAAGTCGGTACCAAAAAAGCCGTTACGCTTGCCCACATGTAATAAACCACCACCAAACTTAATGGCTTTACCGTAAAGAACAGCAGATTGCACTAACTGTAAACTAAGCTGTTGCTCAGGCACGTTTAATAGTGATGAGCCCGCTTCTACTGTGTAACCAAAGTTAGCATCAAAAAATGAGTTTTCGATTGTTGCATCAACATAGGCATACGACGCCCAAACTTCAAGCGTATCGGTAAGCTCACCCGTTAGGTCTATTTCTATGCCTTTACTTTGCGCTTCGCCAATGGCTGCATAGGTAAACGCTGTTGCATCGTCTACTACTAGCATGTTGTCTTGCTGTACTTTAAACACGGCAACAGTACCAAATAATGCGCCATCGTTTAATGTAAATTTAACTCCCACCTCTGTAGATGTAGATTGGTTTGGCTCAAAACCATCGCCATTAGCATCGGCCCCCGAAAGCGGACGGAAGTTCTCACCGTAAGCACCATAAACAGATACATAATCGCTTGCTTCATAAACCACACCAAACTGCGGGCTCACGCGTGACTGCGTTTGTTTAGTGTTAGTGTTAGCTAGGCGGTTATTTAAGCGCTGCTCGTAATCATCAAAACGTGCACCAATACGTATATCTAACTTATCGGTTAGGCTTATTTGGTCTTGAATGAATACCCCTACCGATTCTTGAATTTCTACGCGGTCAGTATTTGATGTGGGTGTTGGTAATGTGTACGCGCCGTATACAGGGTTAAATACATTAATGTATTGATCGCCACGTACACGCAGTGCAAATTGATCATTTTCAAATTTATCGGCATCTATTCCGATTATTAAACGATTTTCAAAGCCTGCTACGTTAACGTTACCGCTCACTTCAGCTCTCAGTACTTGATAAGTAGAATCGTAATCCCGATAGCGTCTAAAGCGGTTTACTTCGCCATTTACTACACCACCAAAACCTGTTTCGGTTGCAAAGCCTTCCATAGAGGTATCACGGTAGTTTGCACCAAATAAAATGCTCCAGTTATCATCAAAGTCATGAATATACTCTAACTGGTGCCCTAGTACATCGGCTTCAATTGGGCCATCGCCCGGCTCACCTAAAAAGCGACTTTCAGGTATAAGGCCAAGTTCGCCATCTATGGCTAATACACCTCTATCAAACGGTACTTCTTGGTCGCTATATTCAAGCTCGTATATTAGTTGGCTGTTATTATTAATATTCCACACTATTGACGGGCTAAAGCCTTGCTTAGTGGTTTCGATGGTATCTCTAAAGCTTTCGGCGTCTTCGTAAAAACCAACCAATCTAATGGCTACGTCGTCGTTAAGCGCTGTGGTGTAATCAACATCGGCGCGGTAAGTATCAAAACTACCTACAGAGAGCTTAATTTCGCCTGCGGTGTCAAACGTTGGGCGTTTAGTAACTAGGTTTACTGTGCCGCCTGGTTCACCACGGCCAAATGAAGCAGCGCGCGGGCCTTTTAAAACCTCTACCGACTCAATACCCGACAAATCACGCGAGCCTCCAAAGCCACGTCCTGCATTAAAGCCATTTACTAAGTAGTTACTTGGCAGGTTTTCGTCACCTACAAAGCCACGTAACGAAAAACTATTCCACAGCCCACCAAAGTTGTTTTGTCGCGAAACAGAGGCTGATAAATCAAGCGCTTGATCAAGGCTTACTGCGCCTGCGTTTTCAAGGGCTTCTAAATCAATTTTAAGCTCTGACTGAGGTGTTTCTAAAGGGCTAAAGTTACCTTGATAAGCCTGGCGAGATGCAACAACGGTTACTTTTTCAATTGCGTCATCCTTTACGCTTTTACTTTGCTGGTTTTGCTCAGCGGCCATAACGTGGCTGCTAAATAAGCTTACTAAGCAAGTACTTAAATAGGTGAGCTTCAGCCCTTTTGTATTGGTTTTCATTGTGAACCTTGTGAGAAATGTAAGTATTTTATAGTTATGTAGTAATTTTAATCGCGCTAAACAGGTACGTTTAGCGCTGTATTTTTAGTTGCCGCTTTGCGTGGTGTTTTCAAAGCGTGGCATGTTTTCAAGTGCTGCTTTAGTTGGGTCGCCTTTGTAAAATAACCACGGGTAATAAAACTCGCGTAATTGTTGATGATAATCTCTAATTTGCTGCTCATAAGCATACGCGGCAATTGAATCGGTATTGGCTGCGCGGGTTAAGCTGCGCTGCAATAACAGCGGTGGCGAAATCCAAGATACAAAACCGGCTAACTCGTATTTTTTAACGGCTGCGTCGCGATAGGCCTCTGAAAGCTCTGCCGCTTTTAAATCGCCCATTTGTTGAAATGCGTAATACCATTTCCATTCAAATTCGCTGTTCATATCTATATATGGTGCAAGCGCTGGATACTCTTTAATAAAAGGCTGCATAGTGGCAGATTTTGGTAAATCCCACGCATCGTTTACAGCCTCGCGTTGAGTAAGCATAATGTCGCCCCCTTTAGGCGAATGCACTGACTTGTTTATAGCAAGGTCGCCTAAAATAGGAATAATAAAAGCAAACAACACCCACAAACCAATTAAGCTAGAGGCAACACGCGGCGCACTGGTTGCATTTTTACCCCACCACACACTAAGCGCAGTCCAAAATGCAAGGTAGGCAATACACAACAGCGATACATACGCCACTTCAAACCCGCTTGCCCCAGCTATAAATGCACCCACAAAAAATGGCAGCATTAAACACACTATTACTGCTACAAATCTTACGGTTATACGAGCGCCCCACAAAGCAAAGTAAGACTTAGCTGTAGTGACTAATAAATCGTGCCTACCGCTGGTACGCTCGCTTGCAAATAAATCATGAAACAACAAAATAATAACCAGTGGCGCTAGCGCACTAATTACAAACACAAAATCTATTTTACCGGCTTGAGCCAGCTCAGCATTTTGTGCATCGCTTTCGTAAATTTGCCCCTCAAGCGCTAATAAATTAATGCGGTGTTTCCACGGGAATATATCGCGCTCGCCTAAAGCAGCAAATGCCAGGTTAGATGGCTGCGAGTACGTTAAATGAAAGCTGTAATAAGCCAACATGCCTGCATCGCTTTGCTTTTTCTGTACTTTGGCGCGGTCGCTTTGATCTGCTGCTTTTAAGCGCTCTATTGTTTGCTGCTGTGCGCTTACTTCGCTTAACCCGCTGTAAATAGCAAAACCCGATAAAACAAGGCTACACAGTAGTAATACCACTACGTATTTTTGGCGCAGTAAAAAGCCCCATTCACGCATAAGTTGTGTAATTAAATAGCTCATAACAAACGTTTTCCTACCAATTTAATACCGCCCACAAGTACTACAATCCACAGTAATAACTGTAAAAACGCAGGTACACTTCTTTGTGCTCGAACATATGCACTGTCTACATTAAAATTAAAGTCTTGTAGTATTTGCCAGTTTTGGGCACTTACACGTGCTTTTTTAGTGGCTGCGGCATCGGCGTTACGGTTCATGTCGTCTTGGTAATCAAGCTCTTCAATATGAACTTTGTTAAGCCCTTGCACAAAATCAAAACGCAGCTGTTCGGTTTCACGTAAAAAACGATGATGGGTTTCTATGCTGGTCCCCACTACAATCATAGAGAGCGAGCGAATAGCCACCATAGGGGATACCCAACCAAAATAACGCGATACCTGCGTTTGCTTAAGTTCACTTTGCATACGTTGCTCAGCAAATTGGTTTAGTACGTTGGCTTGTTTAGCCTCTGATTCACTGGCTACTAAACCTCTAAAGTTTACCGGCAGCTCATCAATACTATTTACGTTGTACTTTTTAAGGAGTGATTGTTTAAATTGCTTAAATGCAGGGTCGTTCGTGTTATGGCCATCGCCTAGTTTTCTAAGCTCGGCTTTAACTGCAAAATCGGTTTCAATTTTACCGGCAGATGGCACAGCCGTTGAGGCAGTAGTACTTGCTAAGCGCGGCATAACAATACACAGTAAAATCCATACAAACGCAAGCGCCGTAAAACTACCACTGTTTTTACTAAAAACACTCGATGCGAGTAAAATGAGTAATACCCACACAGTTAAATATAAAGCGTAACCTACAACAAAACTGGCAACTGCTAATAAGCTTTCACCCGCAGATACCGTAAACAAAGCCGATACCGCTAATGGCGCAATAACTAAGCCCACAACCGAAAGCAGTGCTAAACCTTTACCGGCAATAAGCGTAATACCCGACGTGCCTTGCGCTAATAAGTACGACAGCGTTTGCGATTCACGCTCACGACTAATAGAGCTGTAGCCAATTAATATAAGCAGTAACGGCGCTAGTGTTTGCACTATAAAAGCTGGCGTTAAGCTACCTAATTTAGTAAGCGCTGTACCTTGGCGTTGATCGGCAAACATTGCACTATTTTGCCTATGCCCTTCTAAAAATATTGAGTTACCTGTGTATGCGTCAATACCTGGGTCGAGGGTGCTCAGTGGTGAAGGCGTTCTAAAGGCATAGTGCCCATAGTGCACCATTCTGTGTGGGTGACGATCGGGCTGTTCAACAAAGCTTTGCTCGGCATTTGATTGAAGTTCATGGCGATCATGGCTAAGTTCAAGCATAGTCATTGCGGTCACCACAACCGATGAAAGCGTAAGCAGTAAGCCAATGGCTAAAACGGTCATTGCTAGTTTTGAGCGAAGCCAATAGCGCCATTCATCTTTGGCAACTATAACCACCTTTGAAAAGTTATTTATACTCATTACGCGCCTCTTTGCGCAAAGGCTGCGTGCACTTGTTCGGTATCAATGCGGCCGTTTTCTGGCGCGTCAAATTCGCCCACCAGCTCGCCCGCTCTTAGTAACCCAATACGGTTAGCTACTTGGCAGGCGCCATATACATCATGAGTCACCATAAAAATAGTGGCACCCGCTAATGCAAGCTCGCGCACTAACTGGTTAAACTCATCTATGGCAACAGGGTCAAGGCCCGATGTAGGTTCATCAAGTAAAAATATCGGGGCTTCACGTAAAATAGCCAGTGCAATCGCGGTTTTTTGCCTCATACCTTTAGAATACGTTTGCATAGGACGCTCCCATGCAGCTTGTTGCAGCGCTACACGGTTAAACGCGGCATTAATTTGCTCATCTGTTTTATTAATATCAGCAAGTGATAAAAAATATTCTACGTTTTCGCGGGCGGTTAAATGCGGGTATAACGTTGCAGACTCAGGTAAGTACGCCGTTTTGCCGCGAACAAAATCAAGTGCTTTGCTCACCTCTTTACCCGCTACTTTTACCGACCCTTGCGTTGGTTTATTAAAACCTAGTAACGTTTTTAAGGTGGTTGATTTACCCGCACCGTTACCGCCAAGTAGTGCATAAATTTCGCCTGAGCCCACAGTAAAATTTAAGTTTTTTAAAATGGCGTTATTTTTAATACTAAAACTTAGCGAGTCCACTTCAATAATGGCTTCACCTTTATTTTTATGAGTACTATTTAATAAAGAATTGCTGGTATTTTCAGCTCGTTGAGGTTCTATTTGTGATGTTTGATTAATTACAGTAGGTGTTGTCACATTCACACTCTATTAAAGAAAAATTCAATGCTTAGGATGTTATACTATAACAACTCTTAATTGCAACAATATAACATTGTATTTTTAATCAATATTTCAAGCAGCTGAGCGTGTAAAATAATATGGCACTAAAAGCGTGATCACAGTCCGTCAACCCTAGCATTCTGGCGAGTTGGTAATTTAAGATATTGTGCTATCTTTTTATTATGTTTAATTAAATAAATACCGGATAACATGCGGATCATAGGCTTCATTATCATCGTATTAATGGCAATATCTGCAACTGATAAAAGCTATGCAAATGACATTGATGTTCAATTTAGCGGATTTGCATCTTTTGCCCTTAGTTACACTGACGACTCAGATATTGGCTTTGCATCTAATTATTCAAATGTAAACAAGTCTGGTTTTTCAGCTACGCGTGATTCAATTTTAGGTGGCCAGGCAAATATATCTTTGTCAAATAACTGGGATTCTGTAGTTCAAATAGTGATAAAAGATCATGCATTCAAAAGCTTTGATAATTTTTTAGAACTTGCATTTGTACGTTACCGACCATCACGTAACTGGGCCATCCGCGCAGGTAGGTTAAACAGCGACCTTTACTTACTCTCTGAGTACCCTTACGTTGGATACGCTTACTTGTGGGTGCGCCCGCCTCATTCGTATTACTCGTTTGCAAACATTGCAGGTAATTTTGATGGAATAGACGTTGAATACAGTAAAGCCATTAACGATGGCTTCTTACGCTTAAAACTCGCTTATGGTGGCTCTACAGCAAAAATACAGGCCTATAATGACGATTTTTTTATTGATTTTGATAACTTAACAACCCTTAGTGCAACATACTCTTTAGATGCATGGACAATGCGTTTTTCATTATCAAGGTCCGGTTTTGGCGATTACAAACTAACCGCATTGGATGAGTTTATATCTTCACTAGACTCTGTGCCGCAAAGTATATGGCCACAAGCACAAACAATATCGAACAAATTTAATACCGAAGGAAATAGTATAAAGTACGCTGCATTTGGGCTTACTTACGATTATGATAATTGGCTTATTCAATCTGAAATGGGTATTTCAGAGTCCGATTGGATAATTGCACCATCAGTACTCAACAGTTACATTAGCGCAGGTTACCGAGTAAACAATGCAATATTTTACACTAGCTTTTCTGCAGCAAAAAACCGCCACAATGTAATTAAAGTAATTAACCCTGTTTTTTCACCAGGTACACCCGAACAAATATCAAAACCAATACAACAACTGGCTTTAGCTGCTCAAGCTTCAATTAAGATTCCCTATGTACATCAGCATTCGATAAACATAGGTGTAAAATGGCAACTGTCAGAACGGTTAGCTATAAAAGCTCAACTAGATCGCTTTGATATAAAACCAGTTGGTGCGGGATTATGGAGCTTAAGTAATCCTGCAGATGTCGATAAAGGTCACAAAGTACATGTACTCAGCTTAAATGCTAGCATGGTTTTTTAGTTATGATAATCGCTCGTAACCTTTGCTTTAATTTAATACTTTCCATGTTTCTGCTAGTTGTTAGCATGTATGCCGAGTCTACTGAATTTGTTGTAGTGGTAAACAAAAATAATACTATTAATGCCTTATCGAAACGGGAAGTAATAGATATTTATATGGGCCGATATTCAACTTTCCCTGATGGTGAAATATCAAAGCCACTCGATCTGCCCGCGAAATCAGCATTCAAAAACGATTTTTACTTAAAATTGGTTAATAAAGATGAGCAGCAAATAAATGCGTATTGGGCCAGGTTATTATTTTCGGGCAGAGGAAAGCCCCCCACACCATCAGCCTCTTTGGAAGATGCATTAAAAACAATTGCATCATCGCAATATGCAATTGGCTATATCCCCTTGTCGCACGTTACAGATACAGTAAAAGTGGTATACACGTTTGATTAAAATTATTAGCCAAAAACTCTACTTACGAGTCGCTTTATCTATTGCCTTAGTTGCTATTGTTGTATCAATAGTGTCGTCAATGCTGTCGTATTACTCAGACCTTAAAGAAAAGAAAAACACCAACTATCTACTTGTCCAGCAGTTAGCCCATACCGTTGAAAAAGCAGCGACTATAGCTGCTTATTTAAACGATCAGGAATTAAGCCAAGAAATAATTAACGGCTTGCTAAGTAACGATATTGTGCAAGGCGCAAGCATAGAGGGTAAATCAAACACAAAAGGAGAAATGGAGTTATTTATTGCAAATGGAACTATTAATAAACAAAAAGAAGCAGTATTAGTTAAGCTTGTTCACCCTTTTCTAGATGACACTTTTATAGGCGTTTTATCAATATACCCCGACGATAAATTTATACAGCAACAAGCACAAGCCGCACTAAAAAAAGAATTCATATTAATGCTAATACAATCTATCGTCATTGCTTTTTTTGTGTCGCTTGTTGTACAAAGGTGGCTTACGAAACCTATTCAAAACCTTACTGATAGCTTTGCTAAAATTAATCCAACTAAACCTGAAACCCTTAAAATGTTAAGCTTTAAACAGGGTAAACGAGATGAAATAAGCCGATTAACACAAAATATAAATGCTTTAATGCACGAGCTGCATTTAACTATTAGCAATGAACAAACCCTACGAAAAAAAACACAAGAACTGGAAGCAAAATTTAGACTTATATTTGAACAAGCCAGTGCTGGCATTTGTTTACTGGATGATAAAAATACTATCACTACCTTTAACCCTGCGTTTAAACATTACTTTACCCTACCCGGTGAAGAAAAGTTATCAACCTTGCACTTCCCTGAATTATTAAATAACGTTGAAAAATTACAAAGTCTACTGTTAGATATTCGCAGTGATATAAATCCACCTCAAACAACATTAGATGTTGAGTGTAAAGTAGGCTACAAAACGGTTTGGTTCCATTGCTTATTTGTAAGGTTAACAGACCAAAGACAAAACAACCGAAGTCCCCAGCAAGAACAATTAGTAGAAGTGATTTTACATGACGTGACCGAACGAGCAGAGCGTGAATTTCAAACCCAATTTGAAGCCGATCACGATCCACTCACTGACCTATTTAATCGCCGTGCCGGCGAAAAGCGCCTAAAAAAAGCACTGCGCGAATGCGCTAAACACGGCCAACATCTTGTGCTTATGATGATTGATTTAGACAAATTTAAACCCATTAATGATACCTATGGTCACGAAGCCGGTGATAAAGTATTAATAGAGATAGCAAACCGCTTTAAAAAGCGATTTAATAACAATACTGACATATGTATCCGCCTAGGCGGTGACGAATTCATTATTGCGCAGCAAATTAATACTTACGATAAAACCGCAACACAGAACCAAGCCATAGCTCTGATTGATGAGCTACAGCAGGACATTAGTATATCCCAAACTAAAAAATGCACAGTAGGAGCAAGCATAGGTATTGCAGTGGCCCCTAACGATG
Source organism: Pseudoalteromonas sp. ECSMB14103 (assembly GCF_000813065.1). NCBI lineage: Bacteria > Pseudomonadati > Pseudomonadota > Gammaproteobacteria > Alteromonadales > Pseudoalteromonadaceae > Pseudoalteromonas > Pseudoalteromonas sp. ECSMB14103. The sequence goes on from NZ_JWGY01000002.1 coordinate 348,902, forward strand.
GCAATGAACTACACGAATTAATGCACAACGGTGATAAAACCCTTTATCACGTAAAAGAAACAGGCCGCGGAAATGTTGCATTTTATGACGAGTTAAAAGAATAAGATGCTCTTAAGTATATTGAACAATTAAGTTTTCAATTGCTAAAATGCAAACCTATTTTCCTATCAAGATATACAATGGCAAACTTCAATACTCATCTAAATACTGCTGTTATCATCACCGGCTTAAGCTCAGCCACATTATTATCTGCAGATCACATTGATTTAAACGGCGCACTTTGGTTGTGGTTTTTAGGCTCCATTGGCGGCTTATTACCCGACATAGACTCTGATAACTCCACATCACTCGATACTATTTTTAACTTATTTGCGCTAAGTACAGTATTAATAGTAATGCATTACATTACCACGGAGCTAACTATTCAAATTAGTTTTGTCGAGTTAATTGTAGTGCCTTTGTTAGTGTATGGATTTATGAAATATATTGTCAGGCCCATTTTTGAATGGATCACAGTACATAGAGGTAGTTGCCACTCTTTATTATTTATACTGTTTTGCGCGTTGTTAACAACACAAGTAACATGGCAATTGAATGACCAATCAACCCTTTATTCGGCAACTTTTGCCTGGTTAACAGGTGGGTTTATTTTACTCGGCGGCTTCATCCATTTATTGCTCGATGAAATTTACAGCGTAGATTTAAGTAATGTGGAAATAAAACGGTCATTTGGATCGGCTCTAAAAGTAGCTGAATTTGATAATAAATTAATTACATTGGCTTCGATTATAGCTATTACATGTTTAATCTATGTGGCCCCACCTACAGCGCAAACTATATCGGCCTTGAGTGACTGGTCTCATTTTAGGCTTTTATCTAGTTAGTTTAGTATTAAGGCAGTTTGCAATGTTATTAACTTTAACTAGTTATAACATTGCTAAATTAGTTGCCACTATTTGATACAAAATATTTTTATAATTTTAAACGAAATAATTAAATAGTTTCACCTGTCTTATACCTGCAAGTTCGAAAGCTTTTGCATCATTTAAAGCGTCAAATATAAATTATAAGAGGTCCTTAATGGAATTTACGAATAAACGCACCACCCTAATTGCAGCATCTTTATTGTTGGCGTTAGCGATAACACAGGCTATTTTTACAGCGCTTTACAGTGGCGGAATTAGCTTTTCAAGGCAGTACGCATGGGGTCTAGAAGCGGTGCTGTTCACAGTACTTGTTGCATTTGCAGGTGCAGCTATGCTGCAAGCAAAAAATTCTCAACTAGGCTGGTCGGCAATCACATTTAGCGCTGTTCTTAACATAATACAAGTAAGTATTGGCCTAACTTTATTTTCAACATTTGGAAAAGTAGCGGGCGCAGTAGAAGGCGCACAACCATTAATTGGTGGTGTAGTGTCTTTATCATTCATGATTTACTATGCAGCTAAATTATTATTAGGCTTAGCAGCCCTTGTATTTGGCCTATCTTTTATTGCTAAAGGTGGCAAAGCCATTGGTAGCCTTACAGCCCTTGCAGGCGGTGTTGCAATGCTTGCCAATGCTTTATTAATTATTTTTGGCCGTGATGAATTCCTTCCATCAGGCGTTGCTGGCGCTTCAGGTATGATTGCAACATTACTTTTATCAATATGCTTAATAAGCCTTTACCGCAAAGCAGACTAAGGCCTAATACCTTACAAGCAAGGTATATATTTTATAGGTTATAAACATCGGCTAATATTTTATATAGGCCGATGTTTTACCTTTAACCCACTCGCCCAACGTATTCCAAATTGTTTATCTCTAAACCTATTTATCCAATTGACTAAAAAACAAAATATACCAGCCCTCATGTTTATTTAAATCGCCTGTAAAAGAGACCTTGAATCTATTAAATAAAAATTGCACGTAAACAAAGCTATATTTCTGTAGGCTTTAAATTGGTAGCACTATTTATTATTTATAACTTTGCTTTTTTACCCACCTCATTAGTATGCTAAAGTGCCAATACAAGCTAAATTTAATTATTTAGCATACCCTACTTCGCTAATAGATTAATAATAAAGAGAAAAAATGACAAAATCTAATACCGGTGTTGTTGTATTAAGTGCCGTAAGAACAGCAATTGGCAGTTTTGGCGGAACCCTTAAAAACTTTACCCCTGCAGAGCTTGGTACACTTTGCGCAAAAGAAGCCATTAAAAGAGCACATATTCCCTTAAACCAAATAGGTTCATCCGTAATTGGTAAGGTAATACATAATGGTCCAAAAGATGCCTACCTATCTCGTGTTATCGGTTTAAATGCCGGGCTACCTATCAGCAGCCATGCAGTTACACTTAATCGCTTATGTGGCTCGGGTCTAGAGGCAATAATACAAGCAGCACAACAAATTCAATTGGGTGATGTGGACGCAGCCCTTGCTGGTGGTTCAGAAAGTATGAGCACATCAGCTTATACACTTCAAAGTAACCGCTGGGGACAAAAAATGGGCAACAGCGTAATGTTAGACGAGCTCACAACAACATTACAAGATCCGTGGGATAACAATCCTATGGGGATCACCGCAGAAAATGTCGCAGAAAAATATAAAATCAGCCGCGAAGAACAAGATAATTACGCAGCGCAAAGTCACGATAAAGCAGCTAAAGCAATTGAAAAAGGTCTTTTTAAGTCTCAAATAGTGCCAATCGAAATTAAATCGCGTAAAGGGAGCCAAATATTTGATACAGATGAACATGTTCGTGCAGACACATCAACTGACAAACTTGCCACACTTAAGCCCTACTTTAAAGAAAATGGCACAGTAACAGCTGCTTCATCTTCAGGTATAAACGATGGCGCAGCTATGCTTGTACTTATGTCTGAACAAAAAGCCCACGAACAAGGGCTTCAACCTATTGGACGACTTATTGGCTATTCTCGTGCTGGTGTTGAACCCTCATTAATGGGAACTGGACCTATTCTCGCTGTACAGCAAGTATTTGAAAAAACGGGCTTAACAATCGACGACATTGATATAATTGAGTCTAATGAGGCCTTTGCAGCGCAAGCCTTATGCGTAGCAAACGAATTAAACTTTCCTGCACATAAGGTGAACCCGAATGGCGGCGCCATAGCACTAGGTCACCCGGTTGGTGCAACAGGCGCTATTTTATCAACAAAATGCTTATACGAACTAAAACGCATTGACGGTAAATATGGGCTAGTTACTATGTGCATTGGCGGTGGGCAAGGCATAGCAGCCATTTTTGAAGCGCTTTAAATTTTTGAAGCGCTTTAGTTAGTTTAATAAAAAGCTGTATTCACATAGAGCAAAAAAACACTTTGCTTTTAGAGGAAGTAAAAACGTGTAAGGCTATGTGTTTGCGTGAACTTCCTCTTGAGTCTTTGTTTGTGAAAATTTATTATTTAAAAACTCTTCAAACAGAAAAATAAGAGCTACCTCATTTTATAGTTTAACTATTATCGTTGGCAAAACTCGGTTTATAAACCGTGTTTACAAGTTAACTTTCTTACCCCCAAAAAAGCACCACCAAATGATATTAAAAATAATATCGGTAAAAACAGTAATGTATTGTTGTTACCAATGTTTATAGCTGGGCTGCCAATAACTGCCAGCGTATTAATTAGTAGCAATATTAAACTTGATTGAAGGTAGCCTTTGTAGCCTATAGCCCCTGCAAACAACAACATAATAAATGAACCTAAAATCGCAGGCGTAAATGGTGCAACGGCGAGTAACATGCAAACGAATGAAAATGTAATAGCACATCCAATTATTATTTTAAACATAATAACCTCAATGATAAGTGGCGTTTAATCCAAGTAATTAAAAGAGGATTAAACCAAATTAACTTTGCCGGGTCTGCTTAACATCCGCAATTACTAATGTTAACGAACTCATTTTGTATAAAAGCGTATTTTGGCTTCTTTTATTGTGGTTAAAAATATAGAAAATGCACAAATTCCACCAGCCATAAACACAATTTGAAAGCTAAATAACGAAGAAAAGCTATATTGAGGCGAATACGAATACTCCCCTAATAACTGTGCAAAAGTCGCTACACCTAAAATTATTAATAATGGGCACACAACTAGCGTAAACCAAAACCAAATACGTTTAATGTCTTTCATAAAAATTTCCTTTGTATTCCTTTAAATTTAACTTAAAAATAAATTAGCTTGTAGGCTGTCTGTATTTTAAAAGGCTACTCGTTTTTGAGCACGAACAAAGTCTCTAACGTATTAATATACAATAAGCAGCAATGACGATAGCTTTAAAAAAATCTTAATATTAGTTCCTTACTGAGCTTTTATTAGGTCCCTAAACATTTATATGTACTCTGTTTTTAATAACCCAAAGCATTTAAGATCGTGAAATTGGTTTTTCCAATAGCCACTTTGACGCCTTATACCCTCTTCTTTAAAACCTACTTTTAATAATACCGCCTCAGACGCAGCATTACCTAAAACAGTATCGGCTTGTACTCGATGTATGCTACACGGTAATTTACCTTCAAAAGCTACTTTTACAATACAATTTACTGCGTCTGTTACATACCCTTTCCCCCAATAATCGGGGTGTAAATCATAACCAATAACAGCACTTTGCATTTTGGCGTTCCATGAGTTAAACCCACAGGTACCAATTAGTTTATTAGATTTTTTTAACCGAATAGCCCAGCGTATTCCTAAATTTTCATTAAAACGATCATTAAATAACGTGATTAAATTGCTCGCTTGGGTTAAATCAGTCATAGCTTCTAAATCGTAATATTTTATAACCGACTGGTTTGAAAAAAGCTCAAACAGGGCCATAGAATCTGCTGCTGTTACTTGGTCAAGCACAATGCGTGGGGTGTTTAATATTGGAAAATCCATTTCATTCCTATTCAATACTTATAATTGTGCGTTTGTTAATACAAACCTAAATTTAAATTCGTAATATGCCAAAATACACACAAACACAGCTTCTAATATAATAAACACAACGCCAAGTAAACTTGCTGTTTGTACATAATATAAAGCAATAAAAATGCATATACATACCCAAACCGCGTTAGCTATTGCTAATACAGTGATTGAGTAAACAGGCTTAGTGACTAAAAAAGCAAGGGTTAAAGCGTAAATCCCATAGATAACATTGGCACTGGCAAATAAAATTACAATATTTACTGGTAGGTTATACAAAACCGAAACCCACTCTAATAAAGCAAATAACAATACACCCACGCTAAAACCAGCGGCGCCATCTACATGTAATATGTTTATAGCTACACCCTCTATTTAGTAATTAACGACGAGTAATCAAGCATAAGCTAAAGCACATACTATTATATCTAGCAGTAAACTTTGTATAATCACTAAGCATTTAACTTATACAGTAAATTTAAGTTTCACATTTATTAAAAAAACAACCTCAATGCAAATCCAAATGCGCATAGTAATACACCTGAATACATAATCCATTGCTGTACTTTGGGAATACCTATAGTTGGTGATTCTTCTGATTTAAAAATATCAGCAATTCGTAAGAAAAATATTTTCGGCATTAACGCGAAACTAAGCAGCATTAAAAATGCCCCAATACTCATTAATAAATCTTGTGCTTTAAATTCGATAATCCAAAAATCGTAAATACCGCTAATTAATAATAAAAAAGCAAAACTAACACACAACGTGAACACTACTTTTTCTCTCGTAGATGAATTACTCATAAAAATCCTTTTTACATAAAACTTTAATCAATAAACTAAATGACTTACGGTAATAAAACCAACTTTAATTTGTAACTATTTATTAGTTAATATTAATATTTGGCTTAAAGCAAATGACTTATTTGCTCTTTTTTGGCTGGCTTACATTTATTGTAAACAGAATGACGTGATTTGCTTTCCTGTAATTGTTTTGAAGAGTGCGTGTCTAAAAGAATATAAAAAGTCGTACTCGTTCTAATTAAGTAAATTTTGAAAATCATTAGCACAATTATAGTTTTTACTATGCTTAGCGAGTTCTAGCATTTCCTCGTTAAAAATACGTGAATAAGCTATGGCGTGTTTTTCCAGCTCAATTTGTGCAGAACAATTACTGCTGTCTGCACCATCCCACAAAACATCCCATCTAGTTTTCAATATAATACATGCTGTCATTTGAATATGCTCAAACCCAGGGCGAGCAGGACCTAAACCATTAGCGACGGCGATAAAAGACACTCCTTTAGTCTCAAAACTTTGTTTTGCATCAATCTCTGCACTTTCAGTAATAAAGTCATTACGTAGGTGTTCAAAAGAGCAATCACCTGCAAAAACAGAAGGGGGAAAAAGAAAAATAAAAAGTATAACTATCTTCATGGGACCTTGGTAATTATCAGCGAAAATGGGCCGCCCTTTCTTGTTAAATTGTTTTATTAGCTAAACCTTTGTTAATTTTATATTGCATATAAATAACATGGAAAATTGATGTCATAAAAGGATTTAACCAAAGATTGTCACCTTTATGGGTGCCTGCTATTAAATTAATACGTTTTCGAACCATGACAATCCAAGTAATATCGAAAGCACTCGATATTACATGAACGCCAATTGTGCTTTTTAAGATACTAAGGTCGTGATAGTTAACTAAACCGTAAATTAAGCTACTTAAAGAAATAACAAACAAAATGATTGCTGTAGTGATAAATAAGCATGATATTTTTAGGTGAGTATGTTGATTTATTCTACTTGTAAAACGATACAGCTTATAAATCAAATACGCTCCTAAAGTTAGGACACATAATACGAGAGTCTTTAGTACAGAGTCTGTTTCAAATACATTCGAAAAACTGTGTTTCATTTATTTCCCTATATCGAGCTCACTAACTCTATAAAGAAGTTTAATTGCACTCGCAACTACACTAAAAATTACTGACTAAAATTTAAAACGTGAGCAGAGCAACCAACGCTTATTTACTTGTCCGAAGCGTAATAATTCCTGTGACTATTTAGTTGTATTTTTGGCAGAAGCCCAAAATGCTACTAACATTGAAATAACAATTGTTATGCCAAAACAGCACCGTTTAATGCAGCACCTAGACTTGCTCCCAAAGCAACTCCTATTGAAATACCAAATAGAACAGGACTTTTAATTTTACCTGATTTATTTCATTTACCCGTAGTTATCCCTTATCTGCTAAAACGAACCTGTAGAGTAACGCGTTTAAAATTTATTTTTATCAATGAAATAACCATAGTCGAGTTCCTATTTTGGTTCAATCAGTTATCGTATTTGATTTTAATTTACATCCATCAATGGCAAACATGTTACTGCCAATCAAACCTTTCTCATTACATATCATCAGCATTTGCGTGAACAGCAATTCAATATGCTCATGCATTTTGTCCACGAATGCGACTGAATATCACCCGACACACTCATAAATAAAATGCTGGTTCACACGCTATATCAATTCGACGAACACTGATCAAACCATCTTTATAACCCATTATAATAATCTTTAGCATCACCGATGACGGATACGCTGCAGCCCCCGTTTTGTCGTTGCAATACCACGCGCACCCTTTAAATCGATTTTATTTTCAGCAATATATCAAAGGGCATATTTAAATGTGCCTGGCAATATTCACTCAGCAAAATTGATTTGAATGAATTTATTTTGACAGGATAAGCCTGGCTTGTAGTTGGCCAAAACGGTTTACCCTGTTGTAAATAATATCTATAAGATCAGAGGGAATAAGATGAATAAAGGTTAAGAATAGAGCAGGGAAAAAAGTGTAGAAACATATCCTAAAAAGAGCAACTTTACAGCCTCAACGCCTAAACAACGGCATGTTGAAGTTGTTGTTTTTTTGGAACAAAAGGTGACCTCTTTTCCATGTCCGGATGCATTGACTCGTTAACTGCCGAACTCCTCAACCCATTCTTGGTACTGTTCAATAAAGTTTTCCCAGTAATCTTTTTCACCAGAGATCTCCTGCAACTTACTCTTGATTGAAGCAAGCTGTTTAGGGTCTGTGATTGTATTTTCATCTGGATCTATTTGCGCGTAATCCTGTTTACTAATGCCATTTAAATAGGAGAGCAATTCAAGGAAAGATAACAGCGATTTAGATACTAGCTCTTCGCCCCACTCACCCATACCATGCATTGCCGTATATACAGGCAGCAATGGATCATTTATATCTACGAAAAAAGGATCTCCTACTTCGGTATCAGTTCCGATGACAATCCAGCTCTTTTGCCAATCGCCTTCATTTGACCCACTTAAATCACTGCCATCTGGGTGCACACTGTAACCCAGTTGGAGGTTATTGATACTAGCTTCATCCACAATGCTAAACCCATTGGAGCCGAAGAATACCTCCTTAAAGTTTTTAGATTTTATTACTTCTATAATTTCTTGCACCAAAATCTCCTAGCTAAGTGAACATCATTTGGGCTTTATAACACCATGTAACGCCGTAAATTAATTTTTTAATAGTTCCACTAAATAACTTTAATGTAAACAGCTAATTACCTAGGCTATAACCCACCCTTTTTTAAATTCGCTAAAACGACTTTTAATAATGTTATTAGACAAAACAACACCACTGTATAAATATACAGGGCCATTTAATATGCCATTTCTTGCTTATAAAACACTTAACTCACTGGCTGTTAATTTAGCTAGGTGGTTTTAATTTTTGCGGCTGTTGATTATGATGATGCAAAGTCTGCTTTTATAAATTCATTTAAATTTTTCATTCATTTCATTAAGGATCACCGCATGTCTCAGTATGACGAATCTCCAGAGCAAATTGCACAGGCCACTGAAGGCTATGTAATGCAGCAAACTATGTTACGTATAAAAGATCCAAAACCGTCGCTGGCATTTTATCAAAATGTATTAGGTATGAAGCTATTAGGTAAGTATGACTTTCCTGAAATGAAGTTTACGCTGTACTTTTTAGGCTACGAGCCAACACAGCCCGAAGGTGATGATAAAACAAAAGCAAAATGGGTATTTGGTCGCCCTGCTCTTATAGAGCTCACTCATAACTGGGGCACAGAAAACGACGACAGTTTTACAGGCTACCACAGCGGTAACGACGAGCCAAAAGGGTTTGGCCATATTGGTATAAGTGTACCCGATGTGTACGCTGCCAGTGAGCGTTTTGCAAAATACGATGTTGAATTTGTAAAAAAGCCAGACGATGGTTCAATGAAAGGCTTAGCATTTATTAAAGACCCTGACGGCTACTGGATAGAAATACTCTCACCAGATGGTATAACCGATATTATTTTTGGTAAATAACCAGAGCCTACATACTAAAAAGCCAGCTATTAAGCTGGCTTTTGTGTTTTTTGAATAAACAATTACTTATAAGTAAAAGTAACTTCATCCATTTTAGCTAAAACACTTGAATCAGACTTAGAAAAAGTAACTTTATCCGTTACTGCGGTAATATTATTAAAGGTTATAACTACTTCACCTTCCATTACTGTATCGCCATTATTAAAGCTTACATTGTTTGATGTAGTCTGAAATTTATTTTTATCGTCAAAAGAAAGGTGTACGTCACCTATATAAGTTTGGGTTTTGCTATCTAAAGAGTAGATTTGTTTGTTTGCTGTAATTACATGCTGATTAGCTAAAACAACACTTGGTAAAGCAATTGCAACAACGGCTAATACTTTAAGTAACTTCATATTTATTTCCTTATATTGGAGAACTTATTACAAATAAAAGATGAGTGTTTTTTATACTCCACTTTAAGTTTGCATAAAAGGTACTAAATTGCAAGTATAAACAAAAAACCAGCGGTTAAGCTGGCTTTGTATATGTACTAATTTACGTAATTACTTATGCAGAGCGTCTATACGCGCATCTAGCGGCGGGTGAGATGAGAACAGCTCAGCCATGCTTTTACCACCCGCAATACCAAATGCCATCATTGAACCTTGCAATTGTGAAGGATGGTTTTGCTTTAACCTTTCTAGGGCAGAACGCATTTTATCTGCACCAACTAATTTAGCGGCACCGCTGTCGGCTGCAAATTCACGCTGTCTGCTGTAATGCGCTACAACTATACTTGCCAACACACCAAACAGGACTTGGAATAACATATCGAACAAAATGTAGGTCCAGCTTATTCCGCCCTCTTCTTCATCGCCATTAAGAAAATTATCTACAATATTTGCCAACACTTTTGCAGCAAATATAACAAAGGTATTTACCACACCTTGAATAAGCGTAAGCGTTACCATATCGCCACTAGCAATGTGTGACACCTCATGAGCAAGCACTGCTTCGGCTTGATCTTGGGTCATACTTTGCATTAAGCCTGTACTTACAGCAACTAGTGAATTGTTTTTACTTGGGCCTGTTGCAAAGGCATTCATTTCAGGGCTGTCGTAAATTGCCACTTCAGGCATTGCAATGCCAGCTTTTTTAGCTTGTACTGCCACAGTGTTTACAAGCCATTGTTCGGTTTGGTTACTTGGTTGAGTAATAACCTGCGCACCCGTTGATTTTTTAGCAATCCATTTAGACATATAAAGTGAAATAAACGACCCACCAAAACCAAATACGGCCGCAATAAGTAATATACCACCTAGGCTACGATGGCTTAAGCCTAGCGCGCTCATTATAATTGAAAGCACCACACCTAATACCAACATAACCGCAAGGTTAGTTAATAAAAACAAAAATACACGTTTCATTCGCGTTCTCCAAAAATAACATTCATTGCTGAGCGATTTACTAAAATTTGATCGGCTGTAAGCAACACTATCGCAATGACACACTATGTCATTTCGATAGTGTTATTCTGTGACAAACTATGTCACAGCGCAAGTACTATTTATGGATTTATTGATAAATTTTCAAGAAGTGTTTTATAGATTTGTAATTTTGGTGTTTGTTCGCTGTACGGGCTAATAGCAAGAATGGGAAACGGTAAGCGTGCCTTTAAACTATCAAGGTTTGCTTGGTATTCATCCATGTGTTCATCAACCTGGTTGGCTATCCAACCTATACAGTTAATACCTAAGCTTTGTATGTGTGCTGCGGTTAAAAGTGCATGATTTAAGCAGCCCAACTTCATACCAACCACTAATATAACCGGTAGTTTCTCAGCTTTTACCCAATCGTATAAATACTCGGTATTATTTATTGGCAAAGCCCAACCACCAGCACCTTCTGTAAGCAGGTAGTCAGCGCCTTGCTGTTTTACCGTTTTATAGGCTGCAGTAAGTTTGTTTACATTAATAGTTACACCCGCCTGCTCTGCGGCTATGTGGGGGGCTATGGGTGGTGCAAAAGTAAAGGGATTTACCACGTCATACTTTGCGCTTACTGTTGCACTTTCCATTAGCATAAGTGCATCAGCATTAACAAGTTGGTCAAACGCCATTTCAGACCCAGCAGCTAGTGGTTTATACCCTATTGCCTTTTTTTTATGTTGGGCAAGCAGTTTTAACAATAAACTGGTTACATGTGTTTTTCCCGCATCGGTGTCGGTACCAGTAATAAAAAATTCTTTCATAGCTTTGCCTTGTAACAAACGATGTTTACGCTTTAGTTAATGATAACAATACTACATGATAAGAAACACACGCTTTTTGGTTTATTAACGGATACGCTGCACACGCCGTTTTAAGCGCCGATTTTGTTAATAACCCTGGGCGTGTTTTTCCTGTATTCTGAGTGGTTGCGCCAATTGCTTTTATTGAGCGAATTGCTTGCAGCGGTGTCGAATATTTATCTGTATACATTGTGCTTATAGTGTTTGTAACATTAAAACCAGAGCTTTGGACCGATTGGTTTATATAATCAACCGAATTAAATGTATTAATATGGCTGTGGCTATCTACCGCAGCAAACGCTGTTTTTATTTCGTTTAGTGAGCCTTCAACTACAGTGCTAATAAAAGCTTGCCCGCCCGGTTTTAATACCTCATAAAGTGACTTTAAAAGCACCTTAAAGTTAGCTGACCATTGCACCGCAAAGTTACTAAAAATAATATCTACACTGTTTGATTGTAATGGTAAATTGTCCATATCTGCGCATACTTTGTAATCGCCTTTATTACAACTATTGAGCATATTAAAACTTAAATCCATGGAAAGCACATTACCATAAAGGCTTTTAAGCTGATGGGTGTTTACAAGTGGGCCTGCACCTAAATCAACACACACCTTATTTTTATTACATACTGAAGGCGTTATTAATTTGAACAAATCATCCGCTGCTTTTTTTTGAACATGTGCATGCGTATTGTAATCACCCGCCGCTTTTGAAAAGTTAACCTGTGCTCCTTTTTTAAGTGCTGGGTTAAACCTTTTTAAATGGCACAGTGTTGCGGGCTTTGTAACCGGCTTACTATCAAGTGCATGGGCTATCATAATAGTGCCTCTGCTAAATGTTTAACTAGATAAGTAATATCATCAAGGGTGTGCGCTGCCGTTAACGTCACTCTTAAGCGTGCAGTATTGTACGCAACCGTAGGTGGGCGAATAGCGGTTAGCCAAATTCCTTGCTGCTTGAGTTTATTAGCCGCTTTTAATGTTTGCTCTGCACACCCTAACACAATAGGTTGAATAGCCGTATCGGACTCCATTACCGCTATGTTGTGCTGTTGTGCAAGGTGCTTAAAAGTAGCAATGTTTTTATTTAACATTACTCGTTGCGTGTTAGCTTTTTTAATGTGCTTTAAGCGCACAAATGTATTATCTGCCAATAATGGCGACATAGCCGTTGAGTATGTGTAGTCTCGGTTATATTGCAGCATGTAGTCTATAAATGCGTGTGAACCCAATACACACGCGCCACTACTAGCAACAGCTTTACCAAATGTGATGACGAGTATATCGGGTAAAATATCGCCAATAAGTGTTTCGCAACTACCCAGCCCTGTATTACCTAACGCGCCAAAGCCATGTGCGTCGTCTATCATCAGCCATGCATTGTGTTGTTTTGCAAGGAGCAATAGGTCTTTGATAGGGGCCGTATCGCCATCCATCGAAAAAACACCTTCGCTAATAATTAACTTATTTTGTGCTTTTGACTTTTCGAGCCGAGATCGTAAGTGATTTAAATCGTTGTGGTTAAACCGTATTAAAGCCGCATTTGAATGAAGTGCCCCATCTATTAAGCTAGCGTGGTTTAACTTATCTTGAAAAATAGCGCTGTTTTGCGCTGCTGCTTTATCCTGAAACAACGCTTTAATTACACTGCTATTAGCACTAAACCCAGAATTAAAAAGCAACCCAGCTTGATAACCTAACTGAGTGCATAAGTACTGCTCTAACGCTTGTTGCTGTAATTGATAACCTGTTACTAATGCAGAGCTATGGCTACCTAACGTATTAATATTTTCGTTCTCAATAGTTAAATCACCAAAGCCCAAGTAATCATTACTGGCAAAATTTAGGTAGGTTTTATCATTTACCATAATTGTTCGTGCTGTGGCGCTTTGTACCACGTGGCGTTTGCGTAAAAGCAATTGCTCTGCCCGTTCATTAAGGTGTGTGCTAATAAATTCAAATGGCATGAGTAACGCTTAATTAGGCTTCGTAAAATAATTCAGACGTTGCTTTATCTGCAACTTGTGATGAAAGCGACGCTGCTACAGCTTCATCTGAATAATCTTCACGCGTTTCTGGGTTCATTCCTAGCTTTTTAATTAGGTTCATATCGGCATCCGCTTCTGGGTTTTCTGTGGTAAGCAGCTTGTCACCATAAAATATAGAGTTAGCACCTGCAAAAAAACACATTGATTGCATTTGCTCGTTCATGGCGTTACGCCCTGCCGACAAACGTACATAGCTGTGTGGCATCATTATTCGTGCAGTAGCAATAGTGCGTATAAACTCAAAATGGTCTAAATCGTCAACGTTTTCAAGTGGGGTACCTTTTACTTTAACTAGCATATTAATAGGTACACTTTCTGGCTGTTGTGGCAAGTTAGCCAATTGCATAAGTAACCCATAACGATCGGCTGCTTGCTCGCCCATACCGACAATACCGCCTGAACAGACTTTCATCCCGGCATCGCGTACATGATCTATGGTGTTTAATCGGTCTTCAAAGGTACGGGTTGATATAATTTGCTCGTAGTATTCAGGTGATGTATCTAGATTATGGTTGTAGTAATCTAAACCTGCACTGCTGAGTTCGTGCGCTTTTTCGTTTGTGAGTTTGCCCAGCGTCATGCAGGTTTCAAGGCCAAGCTCTTTTACTTCTTTTACCATTTTCGAAATGTAAGGCATGTCTCTGTCTTTTGGATCTGACCACGCAGCACCCATACAAAAACGTGTTGCGCCTTTTTGTTTAGCTAAACGCGCTTGTTCTACTACTTTTTCTACTTCAATAAGTCGCTCGCGCTCTAGGTCGGTTTTATAGTGCCCTGACTGTGGGCAATACTTGCAATCTTCTGGGCATGCCCCTGTTTTAATTGATAACAGGGTAGAAATTTGCACTTCATTTGGGTTGAAGTTAGCACGGTGAACCGACGCCGCCTTAAAAAGTAAATCGTTAAACGGCATTTCAAATAATGCTTTAACTTCGCTATGGGTCCAATTGTGGCGAACAGGTGCAAGTTCCATAATTCTCTCTTTATTTTTTTCATATCGGTGATGTTGGATTAGTCTAAAACTTCAAGTACCATTGTCAACGAAGCCCACCCAGTTAAAGTTTACATATGTACAATAAACACCCAATTGACTTAAATTTTGATCGTGAACACATTTGGCATCCATACACATCAATGACAAAGCCTATTCCCGTTTACCCTGTAACCCACGCTAAACACAATATAATTTACCTCGAAACAGGCGAGGAACTTATAGATGGCATGGCTTCGTGGTGGAGCGCTATTCATGGTTACAACCACCCTGCTATTAACAAAGCAATGGTTAATCAAATTAATAACATGAGCCACATTATGTTTGGAGGTATCACACATTCAAGTGCAGTTGAGCTGTGTAAAAAACTTGTAGATATCACCCCCCCAAGCTTAACTAAAGTATTTTTAGCTGACAGTGGCTCAGTAAGTGTTGAAGTAGCTATTAAAATGGCTCTGCAATACTGGTTAAGCCAAGGTATTAAAACAAAACAAAAATTAATGACCCCTTATAAGGGTTATCATGGCGATACGTTTGCTGCAATGAGCGTATGCGATCCTGTTAACTCTATGCATAGCCTATATAAGGGCTTTTTACCTGAGCACGTATTTGTACCAGCCCCTACCAGTAAGTTTTCAAGCACTTTTGAGCAAAGTGAAGCGCTTGAACTTGAACAGTATTTTAAAAATAACCACCAACACGTAGCTGCTTTTATTATTGAACCCATAGTACAAAATGCGGGAGGTATGAATTTTTATCATCCCGATTATTTAGCCTGCGTAAGGCAGCTATGCAATCAATACAATGTACTTTTAATTTGCGACGAAATAGCCACAGGCTTTGGCCGTACGGGTAAGTTATTTGCGGTTGAACACGCTAATATCGAACCCGATATTTTATGTATAGGTAAAGCACTTACCGGTGGCTCAATGACTTTATCGGCAACGCTTACGAGCGATAAAATTGCCACAGGCATTAGTGAAGGTGAAGCCGGAGTTTTAATGCACGGACCTACCTTTATGGGTAATCCGCTAGCGTGCGCAGCTGCATGTGCCAGCATAGACTTATTACTAGAGCAAAACTGGCAACAACGCATAGAAGAAATAAATAATCAACTTCAGCAATTACACAAATGTATAGAACTTGAAGACGTAGCTGATGTAAGAGTGCTCGGCGCAATAGGTGTTGTAGAGCTTAATAAAGAGGTTAGTAATATCGATGTTGCGACTATTCAGGCCTTTTTTGTAAAACAAGGTGTATGGATCCGCCCTTTCGGTAAACTAATTTACCTTATGCCACCGTATATAAGTGACGAAAACAGCATTAAAACGCTTTGCGATGCTATTTATAGTGCAATTAAAGGCAAACATTACGCTAAAGCATAGTGATTTTTTAAAGTTTAATAGTGGTATTAATTAGTTAATCGCTTCATTAATTTTAAGCAAAAAGCGAATTTAACTTGATATAGATCATTTGTATTAATTAAATTCGTCCTCATGCCTTCAAATACGTGTTTAGCAGTTTTAGTATATTGCTCTTCGTAATATTTACGGATATGATAATACCTATCATTTACAATTACCTTTTTGGACTTCTTTCATGAACTTATTTTTTAAACCAGCCAAAACATTAGGTGCCTCTTTATTAATAGCGTCTGCGTTTATTGCGCAACCTGTATTTGCTAACGGTCCTATTGGTGAACATGTAAATCATCTTCAAGCTAACCTTAAAAGCTATAACGAAGAAGTTGAGTGGATGGTAGGCAAAGTAGACACGCTTGTTAGCACCTACGAAAATAAAGGCGCTAAGGCCGTAAATACCGACGATTTAATTGAATATTGGGAATCGGTAAAATTTCACAGTGCAATTGAAACTAATTTAGTGCCTGTTTATGCCTCTATTTGGCAGGGTTTGTACGGTGTAAAAATGGCAATTGACGGTGGTAAAGCAGCCGCTGAGGTTCGTGTACAACAAACCGCAATGAATAATGCTTTATGGCAAGGTTTAGGTGCTGTTAAATTAGCGGCTAAATTTCAACAAAAAGGGTTGTTAGAGTCTGTTACAGCTACAGCAAGTAAAGAAATGACACAAAGTGCAACAATAGACGAAATAAAGCACAAACTAGACCGCGTCATCGCAAAACTTGCTGAACGCCTTCAAGACGAAGCCACTGAAATTGTTCACGATACTTACCTACACTTATTCGAAGGCGTTGAAGGAACACTTATCGAGCAAGATGCAAACTTAGTCGAGGCACTTGAAAAAGATTTTAACGTCACGCTTCCAAAAGCAATCGCAGATAACAAAAGTGTTGATGAAGTACGCGATGTAGTTACCAGCATGCAAACAAAATTAGACCGCGCCAAACGTTTAATTGAAAAAGCAGAAAAAAACCGTAAGGACGTTTTTTAGTGGAACGCAGAACCTTTATACAAGGGTTAGCTGCATTAGGGGTAATTGGTTCATTGCCATTACCTCTATCGCAAGCTTTTGCTAATACAGTAACCAACCCCGTCTCGGTTGACGATTTACCTAAGCTTAAAGGTGATTTAACCTTATATTTAGGCCGAGGTGAAGGTGGTTTATACGAAAACGTATTACAAGCTATCCAAAAAAATAACCCTGATTTTAATTTAGCTATTCGCCGCGGACCAACAGCTGCACTTGCCAACACAATTGTTGCAGAAGCCAAAGCGGGTGTTAAACGTGCTGATTTATTTTGGGCTGTGGACTCAGGTGCAATTGGTTTAGTAACCGATGCAGGCCTCGCGAAACCACTGCCAGACGATTTATCGGCTCAACTGCAGCCGCAATTTAAATATAAAGACTGGGCGCCAGTAACGGGACGTATTCGCACATTGCCTTTTAATACGTCGCGTTTAATTAAAGAGCAAATTCCAACCAGCATTATGGAAATTGCTGACAGCGACTTGAGTATTGGTTGGGCCCCTGCTTATGCGTCTTTTCAATCGTTTGTTACAGCAATGCGTATTTTACAAGGCGACGATAAAACGGCTAAATGGCTCAAAAAAGTTAAAAAACGTGCAAAAACATACGCAGGTGAATTAGGCGTTGTAATGGGTGTGGAACGGGGTGAAGTTGATATTGGCTTTGCTAATCATTATTACACTTTACGTTTAAAATCAGGCAAGCCGGATGCAAAACTTGATTTAGCCTTTACCCAAAACGATGCAGGCTGTTTAGTAAACGCCTCGGGTATATTAACGCTTAACAGTGATCCGCTTGCAACTAACTTTATGCGCTATTTACTCAGCAAAGAAGTACAAGGTTATTTATCACGTGAAGCCTACGAAATTCCCCTTGTAAACGGTATTGCTCAGCCTGATGGTTTACCTTCGCTTTCGAGTGTTTCACCACCTAAAATTGATTTAACACAGCTTGCAGATTTGCGACCCACTATTGACTTAATGCGCAGCAACGGCGTTTTATAATGCGATTACCCCCATCTTACCCAATGGCGCTGCTTGCAGCGCTCATTACGCTTACCCCTATTTGTATATTAATGGTGCTTGCTAGTGACTCAAGTTCCTATTTTGATAGCCATAATTTAACCATATTAGGTAATACACTGGCCTTAATGGGCTTAACTGTTTTAGGCTCAATTTTAATCGGCGTACCACTTGCGTTTATGAGCGCCTATGTACACTTACCATTTAAAAAAGCATGGCTTGTATTATTTGCCGCTCCCCTTGCTATACCCAGTTATATTGGTGCGTTTACGCTTTATGCTGCATTTGGCCCTGGGGGTGAAATAAATAATTTACTCGGATTTGAAACACCGTCTATGTATGGGCTATCCGGCGCTGCAATAGTTATGACCCTGTATACATTTCCATTTGTGATGATGACTACCCGATCATCTTTACTCAGTTTAGACCCCAGCATGGTAAACGCAGCTCGCACATTGGGTATGTCGATGACGCAAAGTGTATTCAAAGTTATTCTACCCCGCGTGGTAAATGGCATTGCTGCTGGGTCGTTATTAGTGGCACTTTATACTTTATCTGACTTTGGCACCCCAGCCATGATGAGACTTGATACGTTCACCCGTGTTATTTATGTTGAATACAATGCGTTTGAATTGGGTCGCGCAGCGATGCTGTCGCTTCAATTAATGGTTATTGTAGGTTTTTTATTACTTGTAGAGTCGCAAATAAAAACAGCGAGTGAGCGTCATGGCCGCCCCCTTATTTTATTCCCAAGTAAACTTCAATTGAGTGCGTTATTTGCTCTGTTCGCTCCTGTGCTGTTGCTAGCGATCGGCTTACCCTTGGCAATATTTTTTATATGGCTTGCACGAGATGGCTTAAGTAATTTTGATTTTACCATTGCGTGGCATTCAACCTATGCGTCTGCACTTGCTGCTATTGTTGCAGTAATAGTAGCGGTCCCTGTTGCGCACGCGGCTCTCAGTGGCAAAGCAGGCAGAATTATGGAGCGCGTTACTTACTTTGGCTTTGGTATACCCGGTATTGTAATGGGTACAGCGCTGGTATATGGCGGGTTGCAATTACCTTTTTTGTATCAAACTTTGGGATTACTTATTATTGCCTACATGCTACGTTTTTTGCCTCTCGCGGTCGGTTCAATTCGTACTAGTACCGAACATTTAGACCCTAGCTTGGTAAAATCTGCTCGAGTGCTTGGTGCAAGCCCGCGCGAAGCCTTCACACGTATTACTTTGCCTTTAACCATGCGTGGTATCGTCGCTGGTGGTGCATTGGTGTTTTTAGAGTCAATGCGTGAACTTGAGGCAACTTTATTACTAGGCCCTACTGGGTTTGAAACCCTGTCTACTTATTTATGGCGTGTTTACGAAGCTGGCTATTTTGGCCGTGCCGCTATACCTGGGCTGTTATTAGTGGTGATCTCTGCTTGTGGTTTAGCTATTATGATGTCTGGCGAAAAACGTAATCAGTTTGAACATTAAGGATTTGAAGTAAATGCTATCTGTAAGTCAGTTGTCTATAGATTATGGCAGTAATCGCGTTGTGAGCGATTTGAATTTAACGCTTGGTGAAAACGAAATCCTAATGCTTGTAGGCCCCACCGGTTGCGGTAAAAGTACAATATTACAAGCACTCGCAGGCTTAATACCTATTTCTGAAGGTGAAATAAACGCAGATAAATGGCGTGCAACCCGTAATAAATCAGTGCCTCCTGAGAAGCGCAGTGTAGGTATGGTTTTTCAAGACTTTGCGTTATTTCCGCATTTAACGGTTGAGCAAAATATTTGTTTTAAATTAAAAGATCACAGCGTTGCAGATCAATGGATTAACCTACTTGGTCTTGAAGAGTTTAGAACTAAGAAACCTGCGACCCTGTCTGGCGGTCAAAAGCAACGTGTTGCATTAGCACGTACTCTTGCTCACCAGCCTGACTTTGTATTACTTGATGAGCCGCTGTCGAATCTAGATGCGGCGTTAAAAGACATGCTGCGTTGGGATATCCGAAACGCACTAAAAAATGCAGGTGTACCTGCTATTTGGGTTACCCACGACCAAGAAGAGGCACTATCGGTTGGGGATCGTGTTGGTGTTTTAAAAGGTGGGCAAATACAACAAATTGACACTCCCGAAAAATGCTTTAGTACCCCAGAAAACCGCTTTGTTGCGCGTTTTTTAGGTGAAGCTAGCTTTATAAAAGGCACATTAAATAACGGCCAAGCACTTACCGATATTGGTAATGTGCCCGCGCATGGTGTTGACTGCGCTCAAGGCAATGTTGATGTATTGCTTCGACCCGACGATGTATTATTAGTACAAAGCAGTATAGGTAATAATGGCGAGGTTATTTGGGTACGCTTTGAAGGCGGTAGTCGATTATGCGCTATAAAACTTGCCTGTGGTACAGTAGTCACTAGCCGCGTGAGTCATGAACTGGTTGTACACCCTGGTGACAACGTACATGTTTCGCTAAGTACCTCTCATCCGCTGGCTGCTTTTAAAAACTAGCGCATTAAATATTTTACTTTAGAGGGAACTATGAACGGACCAAATCCAAATAACCCATCTCCAATGCAAGGGTTTCCTCAAGTAGGTTATTTAAAAAATTTTATTACGTCGCCTAATATAGAAGTCGGTGATTATACGTATTACGACGACCCTAATGGGCCTGAACACTTCGAAAAAAACGTACTTTATCATTTCGATTTTATTGGCGACAAACTTATTATTGGGAAGTTTTGCGCCATAGCAAAAGATGTAACTTTTATAATGAATGGGGCTAATCATCAAAGTACTGGTTTTTCTACCTACCCATTTTTTATATTTGGTAACTGATGGGAAAAGTCTGCACCTCAACCAGGTGACTTACCATTCAAAGGAAATACAGAAATTGGCAATGATGTGTGGATTGGCTATAACGCCACTATTATGCCAGGGGTAAAAATAGGAAGTGGCGCTATCATTGCTAGTAAATCGGTAGTGACCAACGATGTACCAGCTTATGCTGTCGTTGGTGGTAATCCAGCAAAAATAATCAAACAGCGTTTTGACGATAAAACGATTAATGCACTGCTATCTATTGCATGGTGGGATTGGAGCAGTGACAAAATCACTGCTCATTTAGATGCTATAACTCAAAATAATTTAGACTTACTGTCTAAACTATAACACTACCATTCAAACATATACGCCATTTTACTAATGGTTTTAAGCGGCACGTTATGCGAATTGCGTTTAGCGTATAAGTGCTGCATAGATTTATCTTTTACTTCACCCACTATCACTTCTTTAACTTGGTAACCTAAGGCAACAGCTGCTTGAGTGTATGCAACAAACTCCCATTTTTTTATATTGGTGTTGTCTACAATCACGAGCGGAATATCTTGTGCGAGCGCTTGAATAAAACGCGCTAAATTTAAATTATGGTATTGCGGTAATTTAAATTTATCAAAATGATATTCGCCCTGCTCATTTAAAAAATAATCGTCTGTTGAGCAAATTAAGTATTGGCTTTCATCTGCAGTCGCTAATTCGTCTGCTAAATTTTGTGCATAATACGACTTACCGCTTCCAGGTAGTCCACGTAAAATAAAAACTTGTTTCATAGCATCCATTTCTAAAGTAATGGTCAGTATTGAGTAATCAAAAAATATATAATGCCACAAAATCGCTAAACTTCAGAGCAGCAAATTACAAACTTAGTCATTTGTGCCTAAAAATCGACTAAAAATAAACCGCATTGATAAAAACTTATAAAGAGTTGCCCGCAATAGTTTTTTTATTTTACTTTACTAGGTAAGATACAGGGTTCTAGTACAGCACCATCTATAAATAAAATATGGTTTATATACTGTACATATTTAAATAAATAAAGTTAGGCAACTTATATCATTGGAGTGAAGATGAGCCATTTAGCGATTTCAGAGCTATTAAAAGGCAATGTTGCGGTAGACAGCCAAGTAACAATTAAAGGCTGGATCCGTACTCGCCGCGATTCAAAAGCAGGAATATCATTTTTAGCCGTTCATGACGGTTCGTGTTTTGATCCTATTCAAGCGGTAGTTCCTAATTCACTAAATAATTATGATGAAGTTACTAGCTTAACAGCCGGTTGTTCTGTATCGGTTACTGGTGTTTTAGTTCAATCTGCGGGTAAAGGCCAATCGTTTGAAATTCAAGCGAATACGGTCACTGTATTAGGTTGGGTAGAAAACCCAGATTCATACCCAATGTCGGCAAAACGCCACAGCATTGAATACTTACGTGAACACGCTCACCTTCGCCCACGTACTAACATGATTGGCGCAGTAACACGTGTACGTAACTGTTTAGCACAAGCCATTCACCGTTTTTATCACGAGCAAGGTTACTACTGGATCAGCACACCTATTATCACAGCAAGTGACTGTGAAGGCGCTGGCGAAATGTTCCGTGTATCTACACTTGATATGCAAAACTTACCGCGTACAGATAAAGGCGATGTTGATTACAGTGAAGACTTTTTTGGAAAAGAAGCATTCTTAACTGTATCTGGCCAGTTAAACGGCGAAACTTACGCGTCTGCAATGTCAAAAATTTATACGTTTGGCCCTACTTTCCGTGCAGAAAACTCAAATACTTCACGTCACTTGGCTGAGTTTTGGATGGTTGAACCTGAAGTAGCGTTTGCAGATTTAGAAGATATTGCAAAGCTTGCTGAAAACATGCTTAAGTACGTATTTAAAGCGGTACTTGAAGAGCGCCGTGACGACATGGAGTTTTTTGCTCAACGTATCGAAAAAACTGCTATTAGCCGTTTAGAAGAATTTGTTGAAAAAGACTTTGCACAAGTTGATTACACAGATGCAGTAGAAATTCTTAAAAACTGCGGTAAGAAATTTGAGTTTGATGTTGAATGGGGTGTAGATCTACAGTCTGAGCACGAACGTTACCTAGCAGAAGAACACTTTAAAGCACCGGTAGTAATTAAAAACTACCCACGTGATATTAAAGCATTTTACATGCGCCAAAACGAAGACGGCAAAACCGTTGCTGCTATGGACGTAGTTGCACCGGGTATTGGTGAAATCATTGGTGGTTCTCAACGTGAAGAGCGACTTGACGTACTTGATGCGCGCCTTGAAGAAATGGGCTTAAACAAAGAAGATTACAGCTGGTACCGCGACCTACGTAAATACGGTAGTGTGCCACATTCAGGCTTTGGTTTAGGTTTTGAACGCTTAGTTGCATATGTAACAGGTATGGGCAATGTACGTGACGTAATCGCCTTCCCTCGAACGAAAGGCAGCGCAACTTACTAAATTAGTATTTAGTAAATTGTTAAAAATTAAAAACCAGCCAATTGGCTGGTTTTTTTATGGCTAAAATTTAACGTATAAAAAAAGCCGCAGCACCCATCAAGCACCACGACTTTCAACCAGAATAAGTTTTAATAAATGGTTATAGTGCGCTTTCTAATTGCGGTAACACATCAAATAAATCGGCTACGAGTCCGTAATCTGCAACCTGAAAAATAGGTGCTTCGGGGTCTTTATTAATTGCAACAATCACTTTTGAGTCTTTCATACCCGCTAAGTGTTGAATGGCTCCGCTAATACCCACTGCGATGTATAAGTTAGGCGCTACAATTTTACCTGTTTGTCCTACTTGCATATCATTAGGTACAAAGCCTGCGTCTACCGCAGCGCGCGATGCACCAATTGCGGCACCTAGTTTATCGGCAACGCCATTTAATAACGCAAAATTTTCGCCATTTTGCATACCACGACCACCAGATATAACCACCTCAGCAGCGGTAAGCTCTGGGCGCTCTGACTCAGTTTGCTCAACGCTTACAAACGTACTTAACTGTGAGTCCGATACTGTATCTAAAGTATTAATGCTTACAGCGGCTTGCTCGCCTTGTAAATCAAAACTACTTGCGCGTACGGTAATCACCTTTTTAGCATCAAGTGATTTAACAGTCGCAATAGCGTTACCGGCATAAATTGGGCGTTTAAACGTATCAGCATCTATTACATCAATAATTTCAGATATTTGTGCTACATCTAAAAGGGCAGCAACACGTGGCATAAAATTTTTGCCTGTGGTAGTTGCACTTGCCACAATATGACTGTAGTTGTCAGTTAACGACATAACTAAATCGGTCATGCTTTCTGCTAGTTGGTGTGCATAAGCTGCATTATCTGCAACAAGCACACTCGCAACGCCTTCTATACTTGAAATAGTCTCGCTCATATTGGCGATGTTTTCACCGGCCACTAATACATCAACAGGAAAACCCATTTGAATAGCCGCATTAATTGTTTTTGAGGTTTCTGGTTTTAAGGCACCGTTGTCGTGCTCTGCAATTACAAGTGTTTTCATTTAAATCACCTTTGCCTCTGTTTTTAATTTTTCTACAAGTTGTGCAACGTCTTCTACAATAATGCCACCACTACGTTTAGCCGGTTCTTCTACGCTAACAAGCTGAATACGAGGTGTTAAATCTACACCTAAAGAGTCTGCAGCTATTACATCAAGCGGCTTGCGTTTTGCTTTCATTATATTGGGTAGTGATGCATAACGTGGTTCGTTCAAACGTAAATCTGTAGTGATAATGGCTGGCAATGAAAGCGCGACCGTTTGCAAACCGCCGTCTACTTCACGCGTAACGTTTACTTTTCCATCAGCGACGACCACTTTAGACGCAAACGTACCTTGCCCACGATTAGTTAATGCTGCAAGCATTTGACCCGTTTGGTTATTGTCTGAATCAATCGACTGCTTTCCTAAAATAACAAGTTCTGGCGCTTCTTGCTGTACAATTTTTGCGAGTAATTTTGCAATGTGTAATGACTCTAATTTTTCATCGGTTTCGATGTGGATTGCTTTATCTGCACCCAGTGCAAGCGCTGTGCGTAATTGTTCTTGCGATGTTTTAGCGCCAATAGTAACAGCTACAACTTCAGTGGCTGTACCGGCTTCTTTTAAGCGAATAGCTTCTTCAATTGCAATTTCACAAAATGGGTTCATCGCCATTTTAACGTTCGTTAAATCTACATCGCTGTTGTCACTTTTGACACGCGCTTTTACGTTGTAATCTATAACGCGTTTTATTGGTACAAGAACTTTCATAGGAACTCCATAATTATTTAAACCTACAACCTAACGTGTACGTCAACCTATTTATTTTATGAAATCAGACTACTTCCTGTTGACGTAAACGTCAACCTAAAATAACCTTTAACTATTCACAGCCTGTAACGAAAAATTGGCATTGTAGTAAATAGGCTGAATACCTTATTCAAATACTGAGGCAGTATTGAGTGAGTCCGTCATAAATAAAGAGGTTATTATGGTCGAACGTGAAACCATGGAATTTGATGTAGTTGTTGTAGGCGCTGGACCTGCGGGACTTGCTAGTGCAATAAAACTCGCACAACTTGCACAAGAAAAACAACAAGAGTGCATGATTTGTGTTGTAGAAAAAGGCTCAGAAGTTGGCGCGCATGTTCTATCGGGCGCTGTATTTGAAACAAAAGCGTTAGATGAATTACTACCAAATTGGCAAGAGCAAGGTGCGCCAGTAACTACGAAAGTTACAAAGGATGAAATTTATTGGTTTAATAACGAAGAAAAAGCAACATCAATCCCCCACTTTGCTACGCCTAAAACATTTCATAATAATGGTAACTACATTGTTTCAATGGGTAACGTATGCCGCTGGCTAGCAGAGCAAGCTGAAAGTTTAGGCGTAGAAATATTTCCAGGCTTTAGCGCACATTCACTTATTATTGAAGACGACGCAGTAAAAGGTATTGTTACGGGTGACATGGGCGTTGATAAAGATGGTAATGAAAAAGATGGCTACATGCCAGGCATGGAGCTAAGAGCTAAATATACTATTTTTGCTGAGGGCTGCCGGGGCCATTTAGGCAAACAACTTATAAACCAGTTTGCACTTGATGCTGACTCATCGCCTCAACATTATGGCTTAGGCTTTAAAGAAATATGGCAAGTAGATGAGTCTAAGCATCAACAAGGTAAAGTAGTTCATGGCACAGGTTGGCCGTTAAGTGGTGATACGAGCGGTGGTGCATTTATGTATCATAGCGAAAATAATCAGGTCGTTGTTGGCTTAATTGTTGATTTAAATTACACAAACCCGCATTTAAGCCCGTTTGATGAATTCCAGCGAATGAAACATCATCCTGTTTTTAAACACGTACTTGAAGGCGGTGAGCGTATTGCGTATGGCGCGCGTGCTATTGCAAAAGGTGGATTACACTCTTTACCTAAAATGCATTTTCCTGGCGGATTATTAGTAGGCTGTGATGCAGGCACATTAAATTTTGCAAAAATTAAGGGAAATCACACAGCAATGAAATCGGGCATGATAGCCGCTGAAGTCATTTTTGAAGCATTAGAAAATGAACAAGCTAATACTGATTTAGTAAATTACCACACGCAGTTTGAACAATCTTGGGCTTATAAAGAGCTTTATCAATCTCGTAATTTTGGTCCGGTTATGCATAAGCTAGGTAAATTTTTAGGGGGTGCATATAACACGCTCGATCAAAATGTATTCAACGGTGCTTTACCATTTACCTTTAAAGATGATGTACCAGATTACTCTACGCTGGTTGATGCTAACATTGCTGAAAAAATAGCTTACCCTAAGCCTGATGGTTCACTTAGTTTTGATAAACTTTCAAGTGTGTTTTTATCAAACACTAACCATGAAGAGTCTCAACCTTGTCACCTAAAACTTAAAAACACAGCAATACCAATAAAAGTTAATCTTGTGAAATTTGATGAACCTGCGCAGCGCTATTGCCCAGCAGGTGTTTATGAGGTGCAAGAAATAGAAGGTAACAACGAGTTTGTAATAAATGCACAAAACTGTGTTCACTGTAAAACCTGTGACATTAAAGATCCGAGCCAAAACATCACGTGGGTTACCCCAGAGGGCGCTGGCGGCCCTAATTACCCCAATATGTAATATCTTTTACATATAAATTATAAACATATCCTAAATTGCAGGGGCTTCGGCCCCTTTTTTGCGCTATGCTGATTGTATAACTAATAAAAAGAGTAAAGCTTATGCCGTCGTCAAATGTTGTTTTTCGTTTTTTAGCAGAACCTACCGACGTTAATTTTGGTGGGAAGGTACATGGTGGTGTGGTTATGAAGTGGATTGACCAAGCTGGCTATGCCTGTGCTGCAGGCTGGAGTGGTCATTATTGTGTAACCGTATCGGTGGCAGGTGTTAAATTTAGACGCCCTATTCTGGTTGGTCAAATAGTAGAAGTGGAAGCTAAAATTGCACATACCGGTAAAACAAGTATGCAAATATTTATACAAGTTCGGTGTGGCGACCCTAAAACACAGAACATGGTTGAAACAAATCACTGTGTAATAAGCTTTGTTGCCATGGATGAAACGGGTTACCCCGTTGCAGTGCCAGAGTTTAAAGCAGTCTCCAATGAAGATATAAAATTAGAAAACTACGCAATTAAAATGAAAGAAATTGCGATTGAAACCGAAAACTTACTTCATCAAGTGTAATTAGACATTAGCTAATTTTTGTACTGTAAAAATCACCTAATGCTTTGTAAAAAATACAATTTATTTAAAATCGCTAAATCTTAGCAGTTAGCGATTTGTTTAATAAAAAACCTAAACAACCCAAATAACTAATCCAAAAATACTAGTTCAGCTGTTTTAGTAATCAATTTAATCATTGGCATGTTCACTGCAAATAAGTAATTGAAGTTTGAAAAATCAAACCATTTTATTTTTTAAAGGAGCTATTTAATGATTAAATCACTTTCACTTTCAGCACTAGCGCTAGCAACACTTGGTTTTAATTCTGCGGCGCAGGCAGATATTTCCGATTTTGATTCTCCACGTATTTATACCGGTATAGGTTACGGACAGTACTCTTTTGAGTTTGAAGACAGTGAAAACGATACTGATTTTGATGATGACGCACAAATGCTCAAAGGGTATGTAGGTACGCAATTTAATGAATATTTAAGTGTAGAGCTGGCTTATCAAAACTTTGATGAAGTTAGCGATATTGATAGCAAAGCTGAAATTGACGGTGTGTCATTGGCCGCGCGTTTAGGTATCCCATTAACTGAGAGCTTTTCGGTTTATGCCAAAGGTGGTTGGTTAGAATGGGATGCAGATATAAAACAAGAACTCCCTGTTGGAAGCGTTTCTACTTCACAAGACGGCGGTGATGCATTTTATGGTGCTGGTTTAGAATTTGCTTTTTCTAGCAATGTGCAAATGCGTTTAGAGTACGAGCGTTACAAACTAGACGACGATATTGATCCTGATATGGATGTAGCATCAGTGTCACTGCAATACATGTTTTAAACTATAACAGGTTGTTTAACAAAGGTAAGCTTAGGCTTACCTTTTTCTGCTTTATATAAACCACTCAGTCTAAAAGCAATTTTAAACCTATCAGTCTAATTAAATAAATTGCTCTGCTGTGATGCCATGGCCTGCAAATAAAGGTAGAATGTCAGCCTATTCTATTTGTACTTGAGTGACATGAGCGACTACAGCATTTCGGCCGTTGGCCACATACAATCTCCTTATAAACAAAAGTTTGCCATACCAAGACAACCTCGTTTAGTACCTGAAGCCAAAGCAAAACTTATTTTTGCGCCTGATTTTAACCGCGAAGAATTTGTACGCGGTATTGATGAATTTACCCACATTTGGTTATTGTTCCGCTTTCATGAAACCGCAGATAAAGGCTACTCGCCCATGGTACGCCCTCCTCGCTTAGGCGGTAATGAACGCAAAGGTGTATTTGCTACTCGTGCTACTTTTAGACCAAATGCCATTGGTATGAGTGCAGTAAAGCTTGAGGGTATAGAATATAAAAATGGCCAACTCAGTTTATTACTTGCCGGAATCGACCTGCTTGATGGCACGCCCATCATTGACATAAAACCCTACTTGCCTTACTCAGATGCTATGCTTGACGCAAGTGCTGGTTTTGCAGATACACGCCCAGAAACACAAATGAGTGTAGAGTTTACCCCCGAGGTGACTTTATTCATTGAGCAACAAACTCAATACCCTGATTTATTAAACTTTATTAGTAATGTTTTAAAACAAGATCCACGCCCTGCTTACAAAAAACAAAAAGACGGCGAGCAGAGCTATGGAATGACATTGTATGATTACAATATACGCTGGCAAGTTAATGGCGAGCACAACCTAGTAACAAGTATAGAAAAAAGCTAAATAACTCACTTAGCGCTTTTGTGTAAAAGCAACCGCTGGTAAACTTAAGCTCTATTAAAAGAACATATTACTCTATTTCGGAAAAATAATGCGTACCAGCCAATATATACTCGCAACACTTAAAGAAACGCCTTCAGATGCTGAAATTGTATCGCATCAGTTAATGCTTAGAGCCGGTATGATCCGTCGCGTCGCTTCGGGTTTATACACTTGGTTACCCTCTGGTTTACGCGTTTTGCGTAAAGTTGAAAACATTGTTCGTGAAGAAATGGACAAAGCAGGCGCAATAGAAATGCTGATGCCTGTGATACAGCCTGCTGATTTATGGGAAGAGTCAGGCCGTTGGAGCGAGTTTGGTCCAGAGCTAATGCGCTTTACAGACCGTCATAATCGTGAATTTGCACTTGGTCCAACACATGAAGAAGTAATCACCGATTTTGTTCGCAAAGAAGTGAATAGCTATAAACAGTTACCACTTACTTTATATCAAGTACAAACTAAAGTACGTGACGAAAGACGCCCTCGTTTTGGTGTTATGCGCGCACGTGAATTCACCATGAAAGACGCTTATTCATTTCATTTGAGTGAAGAATGTTTAAATAATACGTATCAAGCAATGCACAAAGCATACTGTAATATTTTTGAACGTTTAGGCCTAGATTATCGCCCAGTAATTGCCGATACAGGGTCTATTGGTGGTAGCGTGTCTCATGAATTCCATGTTTTAGCCGAATCAGGTGAAGACGCTATCGCATTTAGCGATGGTAGTGATTACGCCGCTAATATTGAAAAAGCCGAAGCCCTTGCCCCAACAGAGCCTCGTGCTGATGCTACAAAAGAATTAAAAGCGTTCCCGACTCCAGATGCTAAAACAATTGAAGAACTTAAAAAGCATTACGGTGTTAAACCGCACCGTAGTGTTAAAACGTTAATCGTTTATGGTGCCCCAGATGAAAACGAACAACGTGGTTTAGTTGCCCTTGTTATTCGTGGCGATCACGAATTAAACGAATTGAAAGCGGAAAAGCACCCTCTGGTTGACTCACCGCTTGAAATGGCAAAAGAAGCAGACATCATTGCTGCAATCGGAGCAAAACCTGGCTCACTAGGTCCTGTAGGATTAACAATGCCAATTATTGTTGACCGCACAGCCAACGTAATGGCTGACTTTGTAGCCGGTGCTAATAAAGACGACGAACACTTTAGCGGCATAAACTGGGACCGTGATGTAACTAACTACGACGTTGCTGATATTCGTAACATTGTAGAAGGCGATCCTAGCCCTTGCGGCCAAGGCACATTACAAATTAAACGTGGTGTTGAAGTAGGACATATATTCCAACTTGGCACAAAATACTCAGAAGCCATGAAAGCAGGCGTATTAAACGAAGATGGCAAAAACCAAGTAATGACCATGGGTTGTTACGGTGTAGGTGTATCGCGTATTGTGGCTGCTGCTATTGAGCAAAACAACGATAAATACGGTATTATTTGGCCACAATCTATTGCTCCGTTCGACCTTGCTATTGTACCAATGAACATGCACAAGTCGCATCGCATTCCTGATATTGCAAACAGCCTTTACCAAGGTTTAAAAGATGCAGGTGTGGATGTGTTATTTGACGATAGAAAAGAGCGCCCAGGTGTCATGTTTAATGATATGGAGCTTGTAGGTGTGCCTTTCACACTTGTAATTGGCGAACGTAACCTAGACGAAAATAAAGTAGAGCTTAAAAATCGTCGCACAGGTGAAAAGCTAATGATTGACATAGATACCGCTATTGAAAGCATTAAAGCAGCTATGCAAGCCTAAACACTTATTCGTTATTCAATAACGTGAATGCAAAAACCGCTTTTTTAAGCGGTTTTTTTATGCCTAAATTTTGTGTCATATAGCTTTACTAAAAATGTCGTATCACTGTCATTTTTTCTCTCTAAAGTAATTTATAGCTAACAAAACTAACGAGGGACAATATGAAAAGTGCTGAACAAAAGGCTAAATACCCTGCTATATGGATATCAGATGTTCACCTAGGCTATAAAGATTGTAGAGCTGATTATTTACTCGATTTTCTAAGCGCTGTTGAGACTGACGTTTTATATTTAGTTGGCGACATTATTGATTTATGGTCTATGAAGCGCCAATTTTATTGGCACCCCTCTCACTATCAAGTACTTAATTGCATTCAACAAAAAGCGGCCAACGGAACACGCGTAATTTATATACCAGGAAACCATGACGAAACCTTTAGAAACTATATAAATCAAACCCTGTTTGGCATAGAGGTCCACCAGCAGTATATTCATGTAACTCAAGCCAATAAACGCTTTTTGCTCGTTCACGGCGATGACTTTGATAGCGCAACTCGTTATAACAAAATTATTAGCATTGCAGGCGATGCAGGCTACGATTTGCTTTTATTTTTAAATCGTTGGAGCAATAAAATAAGAAAGTTGTTTGGGGGTAATTACTGGTCGTTAGCGTCGTGGATAAAAGCACGAGTTCATAAGGCACGCGAAGCAATAAATGCATTTGAAGACGCTGCTATTCATGAAGCAAAAAAACAAAAAGTAGATGGGATTATTTGTGGGCATATACACCACCCTAAAATAAAAGTGTGCGACGGCATAGTGTATTGTAACGACGGCGACTGGATAGAAAACTGCACCGCCTTAGTGGAACAAGCCGATGGAAAAATAGAACTGCTTCACTGGTCAGATACACACACAGTTTTAGACAGCGCCGACATATCTAACATTTCATCGCCACTAATGAGTAATGACGATGCGAAACCTAAAAAGTCGGCAGCGTAATTGCTGACTTTAAACCAAGTCATAAATTTTAATCCTTGTTGACGGTCTCAAACAAAAAAGCATCACTTAAGTGATGCTTTTTAAAGATGAGTAGCACACTATCTAAATAGTACATCTTCTCGGTTAAACCATTTAACGCAAAATGCGAGTAACGCACCCGCAATAAGAGCGGTTGCTAAAAATATGAGCCCTACAAACGTGTAATCTACAGTGCCTTTAATTATGTCTTTAATGGCTAATGCAACGTTGGTTACCGGAATAAACGCGGTTTTAGCAGTCAATTCCATATTTGGCATTATTGAAATAATAATAGGGAAAAACACCCCCATACTTAAAGGAGCCATGTAGTTTTGTGCTTCTTTAAACGTACGCGCATAAATAGATATAGCTAACGCTAAAGAAGAAAATATGGCAGCCAATGGCAGTAATAATACAAAAATCATCAGCAAATCGGTAACCGCCAAAGTACTAAATGCCGTTTTTATAAAGTCTAAGTCTGCGAACGCCAGTGCAACAGCAACCCAACACCCCATACTCACAACCGTAATAGTGGTTGATGCAATAGAGGTGGTCAGTAATGTTATAAATTTACCTAATACCAGCTCTGTGCGTGTTATGGGTGTAAGTAAGAGTGTTTCTAGTGTGCCGCGCTCTTTTTCACCGGCCCCTAAGTCAATTGCAGGATATGTAGCGCCCATTAATACCAATGGAATAAGTAAATATGGTAAAAAGCCACCTATTTTTTCACCTAAGTTTTCACGTTTATCGGCCGTATCTACTTTAACAACTTCAATAGGGGTAAGGATAGCTTTGTGCGTAGACTCTTCTATCCCAAAGCTTTTTAATTTTTTGGCTTGCAATACGTCGCTGTATTCTTGAGCTAGTTCTTTGACCCGATCAAATAAAAAATTTATTGATTTTGCGTCGTTAAATACCACTTCCCATTTGCTTTGTTCACCACTGTCGAGTGTATCTTCTGCGTTACTTGGCAAATAAATACCCATATCTATATCGCCGGCAGTAACACCAGCTTTGAGCTCTTCTATTGTATTAAAGGTTTTACTGCCCTTATAAAGTTCAAAGCTTTTGTGGTAAAACACTTTGTTGGTAAATTCTGGTGCGTATTCACCATTAATAATTACGTAAGTATTAACTTTTTGGTCAGCTTCAAGTGCCGCTTGCGAACTAATAAAAGCCATAACGGCAAAAATTATTGGGAAAATAAGTACTGGCAGCGCCACAACAAACATAAGCGTTTTTTTGTCGCGAAGGAGCTCTTTTAATTCCTTTTTATATACTTCAAACATTATGCTTCTCCGTTAATATGTTCATAAACGCTTGGTTTAACTCTTCACTGTTTCCGGCTTGTATAAACTCTTCAACTGTGCCATCAAAGCAGCTTATACCTTCGTTAATTACCGCTACACGGTCACATAACAATGCGACTTCATCTAAATGATGGGTAGAAAAAATAACCGGTGTGCCTTGTGCTTTTAAACCTTTGATAAATTCGATTACTGTTTGTGTGGTCATGATATCAAGGCCTGTTGTAGGCTCATCGAGCACAACTACTTTTGGGCGATGTACAACTGCACGGGCTATATTTGCTTTTTGTTTCATACCAGTTGATAAATTTTCAGCGCGTTTATCTATAAATTTATGCATATCGAGTAATGTAAAAAGCTCATCACAACGTGATGCTATATCGCTTTTTTTCATCCCGTGAAGTTTTGCAAAGTACTCTATGTTTTCTTTAACGGTCAGACGACCATACAAGCCAGTAGAGCCTGATAAAAACCCAATAGACTTTCGCCCTAAAAGAGGTTTTTTAACAATATCGTTGCCATCAATTGTAATAGAGCCTTCATCAGGCTTTAAGGCTGTTGAGATCATTCTTAAGGTGGTTGTTTTACCTGCGCCATTTGGGCCTAACAACCCTAATACTTCGCCTTCAGCGCAGCGAAAACTGACATCTCGTACTGAATGAAAGTAGTCTTTATCTTCACGCGGGTCGATATCGTCTACTTTATTTTTTTTATGGTCTTTCGTCAGCTTAAAACGTTTTTTAAGCCCGGCAACTTCTATCATGCGCATATCCTTCGTTTGGGTCTAAAGTAATCCGTATTATTGTAAAATGTGTCGTTTTTATTATCTTCATGCCACCCAGGCACACCTAATAATGGTAAAGGCGAAAGGTGTGAGTTATCGGCTAAGCAATGTTCTATTTTAATCTTCTCATAAAGTACTTGATCAAGGTACTGGTATTGCATTGCTAAATCTTTACAAAATATTTCATCGGGCACATTTATGAATAATGCTTTTCCTGTTAGCCCTATATAGGGGCGAGTCAACATTTCGTAATTGGCATGACCAAACATAAAAGCCTGAATTGACTCTCCCCACTCATGGCGGTGCTCTACAAATGCTTTGTGCCATTGATGATCGCGCAGCCAGGTTTGCCATTTACTGTCACTAATGGCCAGTACAACACCACATTCATCAAATAGTGTGAGTGCGTTTCTGTGTTTGGTGCGCTTAGTTAAACCATATTCGGCAATGTCCTGAACATGCCGATGATTTATAAGTGATTTTGTTTTAGGAAATAAGCACCAAATAAAACCACCGAATAGATCGTGCCAATTTTCTGTCCGTGTGGGTACTTCACCCGTTTCAAAAATTACTTGTTCGTAATAGCGCTCCGCAAAGTCTATTTGTGCATCGTCAACAAACTGTATCGGTAAATTATTCTCGTTCGTTGCATTTAAATATGGAGTAAACCATTTTGGTGAAGGCCATTGAGTTTGCTCATTAAGTTTAAACAAGCTGTTTAGGTGATTAAATGCACCCGTTTTTAGGCAATTGGGTTGCCATTGTTCAGGAGGAGTAAAACGCTTCATTATTATAAATTTCTAACTTGTATAGGCCTTTAATTTTGTAACAGTTTACCGCAAAAGCTAGCCCTACTTAATAGAAGTTAATATACTTATTTAATCTTAAAACAATAATCGAGTTAATATGAAACGCAATTTATCTCTCACACTTCTTGCCAGCGCTGTTTTAGCTGGCTGTGCAGCAACAAGCATAACTCCTTCAGATGTAACTAATGGCTATAACAGTATTAAAGCCGATGAGTTAGCAAAACACATAAAAGTATTGGCATCTGACGAATTTGGTGGCCGAGCGCCTTCGTCACCTGGCGAAAAGCTAACATTAGATTATTTAACAACCCAATTTAAAGCATTGGGTTTTGAGCCTGGCAATGGTGATAGCTTTTTACAAGAAGTCCCCCTTGTATCACTAGAAGCTGATTCAAACATGGTTTTATCAATTGGTGGCAAAGATTACCAATACAAAAAAGACATGGTTATGGGCAGTAGCCGCATTAGTGAAAAAGAAGGCATTGAAAACTCTGAGCTCGTATTTGTAGGCTACGGCGTTAATGCACCAGAGTATAACTGGAACGACTACGAAGGAATTGATGTTAAAGGTAAAACCGTGGTCATGCTTGTAAATGATCCTGGTTTTGCAACTAAAGATCCTGCTTTATTTACCGGCGATGCAATGACGTATTACGGTCGTTGGACCTACAAATATGAAGAGGCAAGTCGCCAAGGTGCTGCAGGCGCTATAATTATTCACGAAACAGCACCCGCTTCGTATCCTTGGTCGGTTGTTGAAAATTCGTGGAGTGGCGAGCAATTTGGTTTTCAAAAAGAAAACAACAATATGGACCGTGTTGCTGTAGAAGGCTGGGTTACTAGTGATGTGGCTAAAGAGCTTTTCAGCAAAGCTGGTATAGATTTCGATACCGTTAAAGAAAATGCCGCAAAAGGTGCTTATCATGTCGATATGGGTGATTTAACCGCCTCTGTTAATGTGAGTAATACAATTAAAACGTCAGTGTCTTACAACTTTATTGCGACATTACCGGGCAGCGAATCGCCGGACGAACATGTTGTATATTCAGCGCATTGGGATCACTTAGGCACAGATACAAGCCGCAAAGGTGACCAAATTTATAACGGTGCTCACGATAACGCAACGGGTACTGCAGGCTTAATAGAAGTTGCAGAGGCATTTACTAAATTGCCAAAGCACCCTAGCCGCTCAATGACATTTTTAGCAGTAACCGCTGAAGAGCAAGGGTTACTTGGCTCTAAGTATTACGCCGCAAACCCTGTTATTGCAGCTAACAAGACGGTTGCTAATATCAACATGGATAGCTTAAATTTATTAGGCAAAGTAAAAGATATGAGTGTGGTAGGCATTGGTAAATCTCAAATGGATGAGTTTTTAGCTAATGCAGCAAAAGATCAAGGTAGAACTTTATCAGGCGATCCTAAACCATCGTCGGGTGGTTATTACCGTTCTGATCATTTTGCGTTTGCCAATATGGGCATACCTGCAATGTACGCTGGTGGTGGTACTCAAGCAGCGGATGAAGAAACAGCCAATTATCGCAAGCGAATGAGCCTAGTATTACGCGGTTGTTACCACCAGCCTTGTGACCGTTACCGCGATGAGTGGGATTTATCGGGCGCTGTTCAAGACTTACAATTATTTTATAAAGTAGGTTTTGATATTTCTGAGCAAGAGCAATGGCCTACTTGGAATGCAAACTCAGAATTTCAACGCAAATAGCCAAGGTTTTAATATCGAAAAACTCAATGTGAGTAATCGGTTTAAATACAAGTAAATGATATTGATTATCATTTACCAAAATTATACAGTGTTGCCCTGTTTATTAATTTGGTAACACTGTATGAACTCAATTACACAAATAGGACTAATTACGCCCGCTTCAAAACGCTTTGTTAGCCAAAATAAACGCTTATTACTCCCTCTTTTTTTGTTGGTATGCTTTGCTGTGCCATCACTTCGTGATATTGCAATTACCGCACTAAGCGACGCGTTTTTTCAAGTCAGTGTATTTGTTGCTGCTACGTTACTGATTTATTACTACGCTATTGAGCGTTTACCTCAGTTGGAGCTTAGTTATCTAAGTGCCAAGTCACCGGCTTTAGAGGTCTTTTTTGCGGCTTTACTAGGTGCCTTACCCGGCTGCGGGGGCGCTATAATAGTGGTTACACAATTTACCAAAGGCCAAGCAAGCTTTGGTGCTATTGTTGCCGTACTGACAGCAACAATGGGCGATGCTGCATTTTTACTTTTAGCTACACGCCCTACTGAGGGAGCTGTAATAATGGCTATAGGATTAGTTGTTGGAACTATATGTGGTGCTTTTGTAAATACAGTTCATAAACACGACTTTTTACGCCCTTCTTTAAAAGAACAAACGCACCAAGTTAAAATATTGCCTACCCGCATTATTAGAGTCAGTAAACCTGTTTGGATGTTAGCGATTTTTCCAAGTTTAATTATCGCTGTTTTAATCGCATTTAACGTGGACTTTAACCAATTTGGAGAGTACACAAACACTGGAATACATTTATTTGGTGCGGGCATGGCTCTATTTATCGTAACGGTATGGGCTTACTCGTCTAAGGGCGAAACATATAAACAAATTACCAGTGAAGAGGATGAATGCAATCCACCCTCTAAAGTAATTAAAGTGCTCCAAGACACACACTTTGTGACTGCATGGGTAGTGGCGTCGTTTATGTTATTTGAAATACTCGTGAATGTAGCCGGACTTGATTTAAAAACATGGTTTGCCCACTACGCTTATTTAGCACCGCTGATTGCTGTGATCATTGGTTTTTTACCCGGTTGTGGACCGCAAATAATAGTCACCACGCTTTATATACAGGGTATTATTCCATTTAGCGCTTTAACAGCCAATGCAATTTCAAACGACGGAGATGCGTTATTCCCTGCAATTGCGTTAGCCCCCAAAGCCGCAATAATAGCTACTTTATATACCGCACTTCCTGCACTCGGAGTTGGCTATGGCTTGTATTTTATTTCGTATTAAATTTTAGGCATAAAAAAGCTCAGCGAACACTGAGCTTTTTAGGTTAAAACTTTACTTTAGACAGCAGCAGGTTCTGCTGCTAACTCTTTTGGATTAGGACCAAAATCGTTCTCGCCTTCATGCGAGTCTTGTGCAAGGAACACAATTAAAACAATCCAACCAATAATTGGCACTAACCAAAGTAACTGCCACCAGCCAGAGCGGCCTGTATCGTGTAAACGGCGTGCACCTGCGCTTAATTGAGGGATCAATAAAGCTAAGCTATATATTGTGCTAACAAACATCGTGTTTGTAATACCATCTACAACACTTGTTAATAGTGAAAAAATAATATTAATTAGCATAAACATCCAAAATGCTTTGCGGCGATTACGTCCTGAAAAATCTGCGTAGCTACGCAGTGCGTTCATATAATGTTCCATAATATTTCCTTAGTGTTATTTTTTATATTCCCTAACGGGGTCTTTAAATTACTTATTAGTAACATTTGTATCTTAATTAAAAACGGTTTGCTTTAAAACAAAAAACCAGCAAATTGCTGGTTATTTATTAGGGCGTGCTGACCTTTGCGGATTGAAATTTGTTCAATCTAGGGTCGATTAAATCGCGGCGCGAGGTTTGTAACCTAGTGGGCTAAGTAAAAACCGAGTAACAAAGAGTTTATCGCCCCTAGGCAGAACCCGAAGGGCAGCGCATGTTTGGCATTTATGCTGCGTTATCGCCTATTTATGGGGAATAACCACACTTCATAGGCTCTGCCTTGCCTAAAAACCAAACATGCTGCTGCAAATTCAACCATCAAAGTTCAACACGCCCTAGGTTAAAAAATTATATTTTTAACTCATTGCCATCATCATTGCCGATGGATTTTCTAAGTACGATTTCCATAAGTTATTAAAGCGAGCAATTGTTCCGCCATCAATAACACGGTGATCACCAGACCAACTAACTTGCATAATGGCCTTACTCACAACATGGCCGTTTTCATCAAAGCGTGGTAAATGCTGCAATTTACCTAGCGCTACAATAGCAACTTCAGGTTTATTAATAATTGGTGTGGCAATTGTGCCGCCAATTGCACCTATGTTTGAAATGCTAATAGTACCGCCTTTTAAGTCTTCAGGTGGTACTCGCCCTTCGCGAGCGGACTCAGTAAGGCGTGTAAGTTCATTAGCCACATCAACAATATTTTTACTTTGGCACGACTTAATATTTGGTACCAATAAGCCAATTTTAGAATCGACTGCTATACCAATATTATGATCGTCAAAATAAGTGAGCTCAGAGCAATCTTCATTTACCTTAGAATTAAGAACCGGGAATTCTTTCATCGCAAGCGACAGTGCTTTAACAAAGAAAGGCATCATAGTGAGCTTAACGCCTTGTGCTTTGTATTGCTCTTTCATTGAAGCTCTTAGCGCAATGAGGTCTGTTAAATCTATTTCATCACAAAATGTAAAATGTGGAATGGTTGAAACAGAAGCAACCATTTGTTTTGCCATCGCCGCTTTTATGCCTTTAATTGGCTCTACACGCACGCCAGAGCTCTGCGTTTTACTTTGTGTGTTGGCTACATTGCTATTAAGCGGTGATGTATCAATACTGTTAGGTACTTCACCTTTAATAAACTCTTCTATATCTTGCTTATAGATACGTCCATTTTTACCACTACCCGGCACTTGTGTTAAATCAACATCAAGCTCGCGTGCTTTTCGTCTAACAGCCGGTGATGCAACGGCTTTTGTGTTAACCACTTTTGCTGTTTGATTAACTTTTACTGGTGCTGCTTGCTCTGCTGCATTTGTTTGCGCTTTTACTACAGCTTGGTTTACATCTATGTTTTGTTTAGGTGCACTTCCAGCAATAGTCATTTGAAACAGTGGGCTATGTACTTTAGCTATTTCGCCTTTCTGATAATACAGCTTTTGTACGGTACCGGTGTACTTGGCCGGTATTTGCACAAGGGCTTTATCAGTCATTACATCACAAACAGCTTGATCTTCTTCAATTTCATCGCCTTCGGCGACTAACCAGTCGACTATTTCGCACTCAACAATCCCTTCGCCAATATCTGGTAAAATAAAATCTTCTAATTGTTCAGCTGTATTGTTGTTTTGGGGTGCACTGTTATGCTCTTGCGTTTCAACGTCAGCCGCTTCGCCTGCTACATCCATTGCAAACAGGGGTGCATGCACTTTAGCTATTTCGCCTTTTTGATGGTAGAGCTTTGTAATTACTCCATCGTGCACAGCAGGTATTTGTACTAGGGCTTTATCGGTCATCACGTCACAGATGGGTTGATCTTCACAAACGCTATCACCTTCTTTTACTAGCCATTCAACCACTTCGCACTCAACAATGCCTTCACCAATATCGGGTAATATAAAATCTTTAGCCATGGGAACCCCTAAAAATCCATTGATTGTTTAATTGCAGCTAATACTTTGAGCGCATCAGGCACATACTCTTTCTCAAGTGCCAGTGGGTAAGGTGTATCTAAACCACACACACGTAAAATAGGTGATTCTAAATGGAGGAAACACGCTTGTTGAATTGAGGCAGCAATTTCTGCACCAAATCCATTTGTAATAGGTGCTTCATGGCTTATTACTAAACGGCCTGTTTTAGTGACTGATTTAGCAATCGTGTCTATATCCCACGGCAAAATACTACGTAAATCTATAACCTCACAATGTATGCCTTTCTCACTTGCTTGTTTTGCAGCATCTTCAATAATTTCCATTTGAGCGCCCCAAGCAAGAACTGTAATGTCACTGCCTTCTTGTACGACTTCAGCTTTACCTAACTCTATTGAATAATCTTCTTCAGGTACTTCACCCGTTGATGCGCGGTACAAACGTTTGGGCTCAAAAAATATAACAGGATTGTCATCTTTAATACTTGCACGCAGTAAGCCTTTAGCTTGATATGGATTACGTGGCACCACTATTTTTAAACCTGGCGTATGTGCAAAGTAAGCTTCTGGTGATTGCGAATGATATAAACCACCAGCAATACCACCACCATATGGTGTACGTACAGTTAAGTTACCTACATTAAACTCATTACCACTACGGTATCTGAATTTTGCTGATTCATTTACTATTTGGTCAAAGGCCGGGAATATATAATCTGCAAATTGAATTTCAGCTAACGCGGGTGCACCAAATGCCGCTAAACCATTTGCAAAACCTAAAATACCTTGCTCAGTTAAAGGTGTATTAAATACACGGTGTTTTCCGTATTTTTCTTGTAAACCTGAGGTCGCTCTAAATACACCACCAAAATACCCAACATCTTCGCCAAATATACACGCTTGCGGGTGTTCATTCATGGTTATATCTAGAGCAGAATTAATTGCATGTAGCATGTTCATTTTAGCCATTACTTAATTCTCCCTGCAGTAACTGGGTAAGCATCTGGGTGCTTTTGTATATGTTCTTTTAGTTCATTGTATTGACGAACAAGTGAAGGGATTGGCGTATCGTAAACATCTGATACTAGCTCTTCTAAAGCAGGCTTTTGCACTACTTCTGCACGCTTTAATGCCGCTAATATATCTTCACGTATAGACTCTTTTGCTTTTAAATCGTCTTCTTCGTTGAGCCATTGCTGTTTTACTAGCCACTTTTTAAATTTTTCTATTGGGCATGTTTTGTAATTAGCCTCTTCGTCTTTTGAACGGTAACCACTTGGGTCATCAGACGTAGAGTGAGCGCCTAAGCGGTAAGCTATTGATTCAATTAAAACAGGTTCGCCTTGTGTTGAGGCAATTTCACGTGCTTTTTGCGTTGCCGCAAACACAGCAAGTGCGTCTGTGCCATCGACCCTAATTGTTTTAATGCCATAACCCACACCACGTGAAGCAATACCATCACCTTTAAATTGCTCATCTGCCGGGGTCGAAATCGCATAGCCGTTGTTACGTGCAAAAAATATCACGGGTGCTTTATGCACTGCAGCCATGTTTAACCCTGCATGAAAGTCACCTTCAGATGCAGCGCCTTCGCCAAAGTAACAAATAGTAACGTTATCAATAGTGCTTGCAAGCTCGCCTGTTTTCGCATCTATATGCTTTACTTTTTGTCCATATGCATACCCTGTAGCTTGTGGTATTTGTGTGCCAAGAGGAGAAGAAATAGTCATATAGTTTAATTCGTTCGAACCATAATGAATTGGCATTTGACGACCTTTGCCTAAATCTAATTCATTTGAAAACATTTGGTTCATAAATTGGTCTAGCGTAAAACCACGGTAATGCAGTGCAGCTTGCTCACGGTATTGCGCCATTATCATGTCTTCTTGGTCAAGCGCAGCAGCGGATGCCGTAACGGCTGCTTCTTCACCTAAACATTGCATATAAAAGCTTACTCGGCCTTGGCGCTGAGCACCTTGCATACGTTCATCTAATAAACGTATAAAACGCATAGTCTCATAAAGTTTAATTGCGGTATGTTTTGAAATAGCGGGTGCTGTCGCACTTGGGTGAATGTCGCCATCCTCAGTTAAAATACTAAGGGTTGGAATATTAAGCGCATTGCCGTCAATAAATTCTAGCGCATGGTTAATATTCAGCGATACGTTATTTGGATTACTCATAACCTACCTTCTGTTGTTGTCAGTAACATAGTGCCCCTTCTACATTATTATTATGGGTGATCATTGCTGAATAAACTTTGCAATATCTGCACTATATTTAATTAAAGCTGCCAACACTTTACGTTAACGTAAAGTGTTATTCAACAAATCTGTGACGAAACAAAAGTAAATATTGGTTAAATAAGTGGCAAGTTAACAATACAGCTACTTAAATTATTAGTAATCAGTTAGTTAACCCGCAGGACAAAGAGGTCTAATGAGTTGAATTATACAAAGTTACTGTCTATTGCCATTGGAACAACGGTGAGTAATGCACGTTGCCCTAAGGCTACTTTTGCATTTGGGAATATGATTGCTTCTCCTTCAACGTCCGCATAATAAGGAGTATTACCATCGGTTGCGAGCAGTTCTCCTTTTGCAAAGCCAGTAAAGTTCTCTGCATCATCAGAAAATGGAAAACTAAAATCCTCTTGAGTACGATTAATTGTACGATGAACAGCGAACAGCTCAAAGTCGCTTGCATTAAATTGTGGGTATTCAACATCTTTTTGACTAATTAATGCAGTTAACGTTTGTTTTGTTTTTTCAAAACGTGTCATATCGTTTTGGCCAAATGGTTTTACTTGCCCAAGCTCAACTGTAAACGAATCTGCACCATGAACAAAGGATGAGTAATAACTAAACGTTGTCGCTGGCGACT
Source organism: Pseudoalteromonas sp. ECSMB14103 (assembly GCF_000813065.1). NCBI lineage: Bacteria > Pseudomonadati > Pseudomonadota > Gammaproteobacteria > Alteromonadales > Pseudoalteromonadaceae > Pseudoalteromonas > Pseudoalteromonas sp. ECSMB14103. Next base: position 392,273 of record NZ_JWGY01000002.1, read on the forward strand.
TCATCATTAATACAGTATTTACACCACAACTTAGTAAAAATTGTAGCTGTGATTTTTTCCATGGTTTACCGTGCAAAAATGGATACACGGCAAATTTTTCATTTTTTGAACCACGAATGGCCGTGTGCAAATCGTAATGACTGCGCTCACTGCCCTTTTCGCCTCTGGCAAAAAAGTCAGTTACGTAGCGTTCAAGTTTTGCCGCTCGAACGCGCTCGTCATTCATTTCAACACCATCAACAGTGTGGTGTCCATTAAATAAACGATTAAGGTTTTCTTCAACAAAGCGCAAACCAATATTAATTGATTTAGGGTTACCGTATATAAACAGGACTCGCTGATTAAGCTCAAGGCTTTGCGAAATAATTTGCTTTATTAGCTCATCACAAATTTCAATAGGCGCTGTTTCGTTACCGTGTACAGCACTTGATAACACAATATCTTTTGAGGTAGTAACCGCTGGCTGAAACTCAATAACCCCAGTATCGTGTACATTAACTTGGGTTCCATTGTTGAGCGTAAACTGGCTCGGTGCTAAGTGCCATTCGTTATCTCGGCTAATGGCTAGAAAATCACCGGTTGATTGCAATAAATTTAAATAATCAGGTGTGGCTGACATAATAAAAGCCCTTTATAGTGTGAGAGATACAAAAAAACGGCTGAATAATTCAGCCGTTTTTAAATAGTTTAAGCAGGTTTAGCTAATAACTGAATCAACTAATTGTTTAGCTTCTTTTTCTAAAAGAGCTAAATGTGCTTCGCCTTTAAATGATTCTAGGTATATTTTATAAATATCTTCAGTACCTGATGGGCGAGCAGCAAACCAGCCATTTTCTGTAACAACTTTTAAGCCGCCAATCGCTGCATTGTTACCAGGAGCATGAGTTAATTTTTGTAAAATTGGCTCTCCAGCTAACGTTTCGGCTTTCACGTCGTCTGCACTTAAAGCTTTTAAACGCGATTTTTGTGCACTACTTGCTGGCGCATCTAGGCGCTTATAAAGTGGCGATCCAAATTCTTGTTCTAGCTCTTTATAAAGCGCTGATGGTGTTTTACCCGTTACTGCAAGTATTTCAGCTGCAAGTAAACCCATAATAAAGCCGTCTTTGTCAGTACACCATACGCTGCCATCAAAGCGTAAAAACGCAGCGCCTGCACTTTCTTCGCCACCAAAAGCAAGATTACCTTTGTTTAGGCCTTCAACAAACCATTTAAAGCCTACCGGTACCTCTTTTACCTTTCGCTCATTACGCGCAACAACACGATCAATCATCGAACTCGAAACAAGCGTTTTACCAATCTCTACGCTACTATTCCACTCGCGGTGGTTTAATAGGTAATCAATAGCAACAGCTAAAAAATGATTCGGATTCATCAGGCCATCGGGTGTAACAATGCCGTGACGGTCGTAATCAGGGTCGTTACCAATCGCTATATCAAAATCGTCTTTTAATTTAATTAAATTAGCCATCGAGTAAGGCGATGAACAATCCATACGTATTTTGCCATCTTTATCAAGTGGCATAAATGCAAAACGCGGATCAACACTGTCGTTTACTACGGTTAGATCTAAATTATATTTTTGCGCAATGACTGGCCAAAAATTTATACCTGAACCACCTAATGGATCAATGCCTATTTTAACGCCCGCATCACTAATGGCTTTTAAGTTAACGATATTCTCTAAATCGTTAATATATGGAGTCATTAAATCTTCGTAGCGGATAAACCCTGAGCGAGAAGCTTTAGCGAATGGGAAAAGCTCAACCTCTACTAAATCTTCAAGTAATAACTTGTTAGCCCTGTCTTCAATCCAGTTAGTTACGTCTGTATCAGCAGGCCCGCCGTTAGGTGGGTTATATTTAAAGCCGCCATCTTCAGGAGGGTTATGTGAAGGCGTAACAACAATGCCATCTGCAAGCTCATTAGGATTGCGTTTATTGTGACAAACAATTGCATGGCTAATAACAGGAGTTGGAGTAAAGTCGCCATCTTGCTGAGTAATTACTTGTACTTCGTTAGCAACAAGCACTTCTATTGCAGAGTTAAAGGCAGCCTCACTAAGCGCATGGGTATCTTTACCTAAAAATAATGGTCCAAAAATATCGTTTTGTTTACGGTAATCACAAATGGCTTGTGTAATTGCTAAAATATGGGATTCATTAAATTTTACATCATAAGAGCAGCCGCGGTGTCCAGATGTACCAAAGGCAACGCCATGCTCTGGGTTTTGCTCTAAGTCTGGCTCATTTAAATAATAAGCCGAAACTAATTTAGGAACATTAACAAGTGCTGATTGTGGAGCAGTTTTGCCTGCGCCTGAGTGAATAGCCATTATATTTCCTTACAGGTAATCGCGAATTTTTTCAGCTTGCTCTGCACTGTAACCTAGGCAAAGAGCTACTTCATGAAGCATCATTTTTTTACGTGTTGTATTAGAATTAGTCATTACCCAATATTCACTGTCGGTGATATTTTTAGGGTTCATGCTACTTCCACTATTTACTAAATCTTCTTTGCTCGTTGCAAAATAAACACGGTCACGGCCTTTAATATCCAACACAGCAGAAAAATCAGATTTATGAGTGCGATAAAAAGCACTTAAAATAAATAAGAAGCGACCCACCACGCCTTTTTGCATTGCTAGTTCTTCTTTATTTAATACATTAAAAACGTTAGCATTTTTTTGCTTCACTGGTGTGACAGTTTTTGGAACTTCAGCTTCTGCTACAGCGTGCTTTAATTCTGGCGCAGTAGATGGCGCAGATGTAGTTGTTGTTTGTTGATTTTGTGTTATTTCTACGTCAGCGGTTAATTGTTTTTCGCCGCTCATGTTTAATAAACGACGCAAAATTGTGGATGCACTTTCACCAATACTTTGCGTGTTGCTGGCAATGTATTGATATAACTCGTCGTCTATGTCGATTTGTTTCATGGTCTTCCTGTCATTACGGGTCACATTTTTTTCTCACGCCTGATTATACCCAATCCAATAATAAATGCGAGTTACAACAAGCACTCGCAGGCATTTCGAAAATCTATAACTAGTTAGGTAAATTTTTAGTCAATCAATTTCTCTAATTTTCGAATATCATTTAATAAAATGGTTAATTAGACACTATTTTTTGCTTTTTTAAGTATTGCTCGGCAAACTAAGGCGAAATTTTTAGGAGCAACGTATGCAGCTAAATTATAAGCAACTGGGACAAGGTCCTGATGTTATTTTAATACATGGACTATTTGGTTCATTAGAAAACCTGAACGTAATTGCTAAGCCGTTAAGTGAGCATTTTACAGTTACCAATGTAGATTTGCGAAACCATGGCCTCTCCCCTCACAGTGATGAGATGAGTTATCCTGCTATGGCAAAAGACATTGTTGAGTTACTTCGACACTTGAATATAAAAAAAGCACATATAATTGGTCATTCTATGGGTGGCAAGGTTGCTATGGAGCTTGCATTAACTCAACCCGAGTTAATTGAAAAATTAATTGTGCTTGATATAGCACCCGTTACCTACCCACCGCGGCATACTAAAATATTGCAGGCGCTTAACGCAGTTGCATTTGAGCATATAGAAGACAGAAAGCATGCTGATGATTTAATGCAGCCTTATATTGACGAACTTGGCGTTCGTCAGTTTTTATTAAAAAGCCTAGCTAAAAATGAAGCAGGAAAATTAACGTGGCGATTCAACTTACCTGTTCTAGATAAGAAATATTCAAATATACTTTCAAACGTTAATGAAAACAATTCTTGTTTGTGCGATACTCTTTTTATCAAAGGTAACGATTCAGATTATATTTTACCCGAGTACCGCACTGCAATTGTCACGCGTTTCAAGAATACGAAAGCAAAAATCATTCACGGTGCTGGTCATTGGTTACATGCGCAAAAACCTATGGCTGTAAATAAGGCAATAAGTGACTTTTTAATTCAAAATTAAAGTAATTTTAATCGCTTGTTTTTGATTGCACGTACTAAATATATGAATATTTTTGTGCTATAGTACGCGCCGTTTAATTTAAAGGTTATACGTTGATGGTCAGTCAGTTAATTAACGAATTTGATACCCTAGGGTTGTATTTTGGCTTAGCCGGTATTTTGATATTCATCGGCTTGGCAATTAAAGACGTACTTAAAAGTGGAAATGTGCCTAAGTTTGGTCGCTATATAGTATGGACTGTACTCTTTTTAGGCTGTTCAGGCTTTATTGCTAAAGGACTTATTCAAGTATTTTGGCAAGGCGCAGGTGTAGGTTAGGCATGGCGAAGTCAGAAACAGATAGAACAACACTCGATTTATTTGAATACGAAAAGCGTCCAGGCCGACCTAAGACCAATCCTCTTTCGCGGGATATGCAGTTAAAGGTTAATAAACGTAATCAAATAAAAAGAGACAAAGCACGTGGTTTAAAACGTGTTGAATTTAAAGTTTCATCGCAGTTGTATCAAGCGTTAAGTGATATGGCAGATGCACAAAATATTAGCCGCAGTGCGCTGATTGAAACGATTTTACAAGAAAGATTGGCTATTGATACATAAAAGGTTATAAATCCATGGCAAGTGTAGGCATTTTTTTCGGAAGTGACACAGGTAACACAGAACACGTAGCAAAAATGATCCAAAAAGAATTGGGTAAAAAGCTTGTGGCTGTGCATGATATTGCAAAAAGCTCTAAAGAAGAGATTGCAGATTTTGATTTAATCTTATTTGGTATTCCAACGTGGTACTACGGCGAAGCACAATGTGATTGGGATGATTTTTTCCCTGAGCTTGAAGAAGTAGACTTTGAAGGCAAACTTGTTGCTATTTTCGGTTGTGGTGATCAAGAAGATTATGCTGAATACTTCTTAGACGCTATGGGCATGATCAACGATATTGTTACTGAACGTGGTGCTATTGTTGTAGGTCACTGGCCTACTGAAGGCTACGATTTCGAAGCCTCAAAAGGTATGGCAGACGACAACCACTTTGTCGGTTTAGGTATTGATGAAGATCGTCAACCTGAACTCACAGAGCAACGCGTAAAAGCATGGTCTGCTCAAGTATTTGATGAAATGTGTTTAAGCGAGCTTGCTGACTAATCCATCCGATATACCGCTAACTGTTTAAATAGTTATCAAACAGTTAGCGTTTTCTTTATTTACTGCAATATAAATCATTTCTTCTTTGCACTTGAGGCCTAGGCACGTTATCCTATTTGTTGCTTATGTATCGTGAGCATCTTTGCAAGATGTCTAGTATAACCAAATAAAATTGAGACAGATTTAATGACTGATCATAACTTGGAACTTAAAAAAGCCGGTTTAAAAGTGACTTTACCGCGTATTAAAATTTTAGAGATTTTACAGTCTCCAGATAACCAACACATCAGTGCTGAAGATGTTTACAAAATTCTTTTGGATTTAGGTGAAGAAATTGGCCTTGCAACTGTATATCGCGTACTCAACCAATTTGATGATGCAGGCATTGTAAGCCGTCATCACTTTGAAGGCGGGAAGTCGGTATTTGAATTATCGGGCAGTACTCACCACGATCACTTAGTATGTTTAAAGTGTGGAAAAGTTGTTGAGTTTGAAGATGAGATGATTGAACGTCGTCAGCTTGAAATAGCTCAAGAAAACGGTATTACTTTAACAAACCACTCTTTATACCTTTATGGAGAGTGTGATGATAAAGCTGCATGTAAAGCGTTTAGTGATGCAAATAGTTAGTATATCCTAGCTATAAAAAACCTGCTATTTGCAGGTTTTTTTGTGCCTATTATTAAAAGTATTACTACACCCACAAGTGAGCGGGCGTAGTAAAAATAAGCTTATTGTGTTTTAGACCATGAGTCACGAAGACCTACTGTTTGGTTAAACACAACATTTTCTGACTTAGAATCTCTTGAAAAGTAACCGGTACGTTCAAACTGGAACCCCTGCTCTGCTTGTGAATTAGCAAGCGAAGGCTCAAGTTTAGCATTAGTTAAAACAACTAATGATTCTGGATTTAATGTTGTTTCAAACTCATCAGCTGCAGCTGGGTTTGGCACATTAAATAAACGATCGTACAAACGAACTTCAGCTGAAATAGACTCTGAAGCTGATACCCAGTGAATAACGCCTTTAACTTTACGACCATCACTTGGATTTTTGCCTAGTGTTTCATTATCGTAAGTACAATAAATAGTGGTTATTTCACCGTTGTCGTCTTTTTCTACACGATTAGCTTTAATTACATAAGCGCCACGTAAACGAACCTCTTTATCGAGCACTAAACGTTTAAACTTATTATTTGCTTGCTCTTTAAAGTCTTCTCGTTCAATGAATATTTCACGCGTAAATGGCACATCGCGGCGACCCATCTCTTCCTTATTCGGGTGATTAGCCACCGATAAGGTTTCTGTGGTGTCTGCATCGTAGTTTTCGATGATCACTTTAACCGGATCGAGTACAGCCATGGCGCGAGGAGCATTTTCATTTAAGTCATCACGAATACACGCTTCTAGCATACCCATTTCAACCATGTTCTCTTGCTTAGTAACCCCTATTCGTAAACAAAATTCACGAATTGAAGCCGGAGTATAACCACGGCGACGTAAACCTGCAATAGTAGGCATACGTGGATCGTCCCAACCTTCAACGTAGTTATTTACAACAAGGTCATTTAACTTACGTTTGGACATAATTGTGTATTCAAGGTTTAAGCGAGAAAACTCAATTTGCTGTGGATGACATTCAATGCTGATGTTATCAAGTACCCAGTCATATAAACGACGATTATCTTGGAACTCTAATGTACATAGTGAGTGCGTAATACCCTCGATTGCATCAGAAATACAATGCGTGAAATCGTACATTGGGTAAATACACCATTTATCAGCAGTTTGATGGTGATGAGCAAAACGAACACGATAAATAATTGGATCGCGAAGCACCATAAACGAGCTTGCCATATCAATTTTTGCACGAAGAACACATTCGCCTTCTTTGAAACCACCTGCACGCATTTTTTCAAATAATGCTAAGTTTTCTTCAGGAGATGTATCTCTGTATGGGCTATTTTTACCTGGCTCCGTTAAAGTTCCGCGGTATTCACGTGCTTGGTCTGCTGTTAAAAAACAAACATAAGCTAACCCTTTGTTTATAAGCTCAACAGCATAGCCATATAAAATATCAAAATAATTAGAAGAATACTTTATATCACCATCCCAGCTAAAACCTAACCATTGAACGTCTTCTTTTATAGAATTAACGTAGTTAATGTCTTCTTTTTCTGGGTTTGTATCGTCAAATCGTAAGTTACATAAACCGTTATAATCTTTTGCAATACCGAAATTTAAGCAAATTGATTTTGCATGGCCTATGTGTAAAAAACCATTGGGCTCAGGTGGAAAGCGCGTGTGCGTTGCTGCATGCTTTTTACTTGCTAAGTCTTCATCAATTCGGGTTCTAATAAAGTTACTTGGGCGATTCTCAATTTCCGCCATAGGAGTACGATCCTCTAAATATTACTTAATTACAAAACTAATGCATTATTACAAAAACAGTCACTAACATACAGCAATAGATTACGCTTTATCTTACTTATTGATTAACTTTAATTCATCTAATCTGTTTTTAACGAATAAAGTTTGTTTTAGCGCAATATTTAATTCATAGAAGCGCTTTATAGTGCGTCAATACCGTACTTTATAAGGATTAAGAGATGGCTACACTTAACCAGCACCGTGTATATATACCCAGTAATGCACGTGCTAATCATTACTTACTTGCAGAAATTACCCCTAACGATAGTTTTTACTCGAGCTTTAACTCAATAAACTGTTGTTACGAAAGAATAGCACGTCAATTATTTGCAGCATGCGATGAATATGAGCTCCATAATGTGCATATTTTAGCAAACGACAAACTTCCTGTTGTGAGATTCCATGATGAGTCTTATCAGTTAGAAACTAATAAGCAAATGCTCATATTTTATAACCCACGTTATCACGAAGCGCATAAACTCTATTATTCAACCGACACGCAAAGTAAAAAGGTACGCTTACTCTTTTTAGCTACGGGCGAAGATATACGAGCTAACTCCGCTGTATTTCACAAAAAAGTCCAAAAAGTATTAACGGTAATGCAAGAACAATTATTTATTGATCAACCCCAATTTAAAGTGCGTGATCATCAACATTTAACTTACGACTTATTTGCTAAAAATAAAGGAAACAAAGAAACCTACGGCTACAAATTAAGAAGTTTGTACCCAAGATATCAAAATCGCCAATGTGAAATACCTATAAACCATGCCGAGATGACATACGCCACATTTTCTATTCCTGTATCAAGGGCTATTAAAACTCAATTTCAAACTTTAATTAATAATGGCGATTATAATCAATTTTATAATTACTTTTTAGATAGCTTCAAACGGTGCTGCGAGCTTAATAAGCTAACACATGGAGCATTAATAGCTAATGGTGCCAAACCTATTGTTAGAAATAGTAAAGTGGATATTAACGAAGGAAACGAAGAGCTTCAAAAGCTAAGCTTTGACATAGACTCAAATAAAACACAGCTAAAGTGCTTTTACGATGAACAAAGATTAGTTGAAACAATTCATTTTGTTATTGCAGCTGCCAATCATAACAAGCAAGAAATTGGTTATGGCAAATTTATGAATCAGGTTGAAAAAACGATTTTTCAACTTTGTAATGAGCTAGATATAAGTAAAGAAAGACAAGATCTAACCATCAGATTTTTTCAACATATTAGTTATCCGTTTTAGTTAACTGCTCAAAACAAAAAGGCTCGCAAATGCGAGCCTTTTCAAAGATTAAATAAACTGATTACCAGCCTGTTTTCTCTTTAAGTGCTTTACCGATATCAGCAAGTGAACGCACAGTTTGTACGCCAGCAGCTTCTAATGCAGCAAATTTCTCATCTGCAGTACCTTTACCGCCTGCGATGATTGCGCCAGCGTGACCCATACGCTTACCTTCTGGTGCAGTAACACCAGCAATGTAAGATACAACAGGTTTAGTTACGTTAGCTTTGATGTACTCTGCAGCTTCTTCTTCTGCAGTACCACCAATTTCACCAATCATTACGATTGCTTCAGTTTGTGGATCTTTTTCGAACATTTCTAAAACGTCGATAAAGTTAGTACCTGGGATTGGATCACCACCAATACCAACACACGTAGACTGACCAAAACCAGCATCTGTAGTTTGCTTAACCGCTTCGTACGTTAAAGTACCAGAGCGAGAAACAATACCTACTTTACCAGGCTTGTGGATGTGACCAGGCATGATACCAATCTTAGTCTCACCAGGAGTGATAACACCTGGACAGTTAGGACCGATCATACGAGTACCTGTTTGATCTAGTTTAACTTTAACGTCAACCATATCAAGTGTAGGGATACCTTCAGTGATACAAACAATTAGCTCGATGCCAGCATCGATTGCTTCTAAGATTGCATCTTTACAGAAAGGTGCTGGTACGTAGATAACTGAAGCAGTTGCGCCAGTTTCTTGTACTGCATCACGTACTGTGTTGAATACAGGAAGACCAAGGTGCGTTTGACCGCCTTTACCTGGGCTAACACCACCAACCATTTGTGTACCGTACTCAAGCGCTTGCTCTGAGTGGAAAGTACCTTGGCCACCAGTGAAACCCTGACAGATAACTTTTGTATCTTTATTGATTAATACAGACATTATTTGCCCTCCGCAGCAGCAACAACTTTTTCAGCAGCGTCTGTTAATGATTCAGCAGCGATGATGTCTAAGTCAGAGCTCTTAAGAACTTCACGACCTAATTCAGCATTAGTACCTTCTAAACGTACAACTACAGGTACGTTTACGCCAACTTCTTTAACTGCGCCAATGATACCTTCAGCAATCATGTCACAACGTACGATACCGCCAAAGATGTTAACTAAAACAGCTTTAACATTGTCGTCAGAAAGGATGATTTTGAATGCTTCAGAAACACGTTCTTTAGTCGCGCCGCCACCAACATCTAGGAAGTTAGCTGGCTTGCCACCGTGTAGGTTTACGATGTCCATAGTACCCATTGCTAGGCCTGCACCGTTAACCATACAACCTACGTTGCCATCTAGTGCTACATAGTTAAGCTCAAAGCTTGCTGCATGTGCTTCACGCGCATCTTCTTGAGATGGATCGTGGAACTCACGGATTTTTGGTTGACGGTAAAGTGCATTACCATCGATACCGATTTTGCCGTCAAGACAGTGAAGGTTACCTTCGTCTGTGATTACTAACGGGTTGATTTCAAGTAATGCGAAATCGAAATCGTTAAACATTTTACCAAGACCCATGAAGATCTTAACGAACTGTTTCATTTGTGTTGGGTTAAGACCCAATTTGAAACCAAGTTCACGTGCTTGGTAAGCTTGAGGACCTACTAGTGGATCGATCTCAGCTTTGTGGATAAGTTCTGGTGTTTCTTCAGCAACAGTTTCAATTTCAACACCGCCTTCAGTAGACGCCATGAAAACAACTTTGCGAGAAGCACGATCAACTACTGCACCTAAGTACAGTTCGTTGGCGATATCTGTACAGCTTTCTACTAAAATTTTAGCAACTGGCTGACCATTTTCGTCTGTTTGGTAAGTAACTAGGTTTTTACCTAACCAGTTAGCTGCAAACGCTTTAACTTCATCGATAGTTTTAACTAGCTTTACACCGCCAGCTTTACCACGTCCACCTGCGTGAACCTGAGTTTTAACAACCCACATATCACCGCCGATTTTTTCAGCAGCTGCTGCAGCTTCTTCAGGTGTATCGCAAGCGAAACCTTGAGAAACTGGTAAACCATATTCGGCAAAAAGTTGTTTTGCCTGATACTCATGCAAATTCATGATGCTTTATCCAATTTTTTATACTAAAAGAGCTGAATATTTATTCAATAAACAACTATCCCAAATTGCGCACCTAGTATAGTTGCCAAGGCTTAACATGAAAACCCCAGTACGACCAAAGGCGCAAAAAAAAAGCTGTGAATTGTGGTTCACAGCTTATATTTCATACTACTTGATTAAACATCCAGTAATAAGCGAGTTGGATCTTCAAGTAACTCTTTAATAGTTACTAAGAAACCAACAGATTCTTTACCATCTATTTGGCGGTGATCGTAAGAAAGTGCCAAATACATCATAGGAAGAATTTCAACTTTACCATTTACTGCCATTGGACGGTCTTGAATTTTGTGCATTCCCAAAATTGAAGACTGTGGCAAGTTAATGATAGGTGTAGATAGTAATGAACCGAATACACCACCATTTGTAATAGTGAAGTTACCACCTGTCATGTCGTCAAGCGTTAGCTTTCCGTCACGGCCTTTAAGTGCTAATTCACGAATGCCTTTTTCAATTTCAGCAACTGATAACTTATCACAGTCTTTAAGAACTGGTGTTACTAGACCACGAGGTGTAGAAACAGCAATGCTGATATCAAAGTAATTGTGGTAGACAATGTCGTCCCCATCAATTGACGCATTTACATCAGGGAAACGTTTAAGTGCTTCAGTAACTGCCTTCACGTAGAAAGACATAAAGCCTAAGCGAATACCGTGACGTTTTTCGAATACTTCTTGGTACTGCTTTCGAAGGTCCATGATTGGCTTCATGTTAACTTCGTTAAACGTAGTTAACATTGCAGTAGAGTTTTTAGCTTCTAGAAGACGGTTAGCAATCGTTTTACGTAAACGTGTCATAGGAACACGCTTTTGAGTACGATCACCCATTGGCGCAACTGGAGCAGCAGCTTCTGCTTTCTTCGCTGATGGTGCCGGTGTTTTCAAGAACGTATCAACGTCTTCTTTAGTTACACGACCATTTTTGCCAGTTCCTTTGATTTTAGAAGCATCTAGTCCTTTTTCAGCAATTAAACGACGAACAGATGGAGTTAATACATCTGAGCTATCAGTTGAATCTGCAGCAGGAGCCGCCTCTTCTTTAGCAGCAGGAGCTGCAGGTGCACCACCTGCTTTTACTGAACCGATTACTTGCTCACCAAGAACAGTATCGCCTTCAGCGTTAATGATGTCGCCCATGATACCGTCTTCTTGAGCTACTACTTCAAGAACAACTTTATCTGTTTCGATATCTACCAGGTTTTGATCGCGCGTTACTGCGTCTCCTGGTTGAACATGCCATGTAGCAATTGTTGCGTCTGCAACTGATTCTGGGAGTACAGGTACTTTGATGTCCACTTCTTTACCTTCTGATGCTGGTGCTGATGGCGCCGATGGCGCGTCTTCTGATTTTTCTGCTTCACTTGAAGATGTGCTTTCGCTTGAAGGCGCTGCATCAGCATCGCCAAGTAAACCCATAACTTGGTCACCAAGTACGGTAGCACCCTCTTCTTGAGAGATTTCTGTAATTACACCGTCATGTTGTGCAACTACTTCTAACACTACTTTGTCTGTCTCAATATCTACTAAGTTCTGATCACGAGTTACCTTGTCGCCAACACTTACATGCCATGTAGCAACGGTAGCATCTGCAACCGACTCAGGAAGAACAGGAACTTTAATTTCTGTGCTCATCGCTTATCCTTTATTTTCTATAGTAAGCGCGTCAGCAACGAGCGCTTGTTGTTCTTTAGTATGTACTGACATGTAACCACACGCTGGTGATGCAGATGCTTTACGACCAGCGTATTTCAACTTAGCACCTTGTGGAATTGCGTCAACAAAATGGTGTTGAGAACAGTACCATGCACCTTGGTTTTGTGGCTCTTCTTGACACCATACAAAATCAGTAACGTGTTGGTAACGTTCCATAATAGTTTTCATTTCGTCATGTGGGAACGGGTATAATTGCTCTACACGAACGATGGCAATATTATTTTGTTCCAGCTTACGACGCTCTTGTAGTAACTCGTAATAAACTTTACCACTACAGAAAACAACGCGTTCAACGTTCTCAGGTTTAATATCATCAACTTCGTCGATCATATTATGGAATACACCGTTTGAAAGTTCTTCAAGTGATGAAACTGCAAGAGGATGACGTAGTAACGATTTAGGCGTCATAACAATCAATGGACGACGTAAAGGTCTTACTGACTGACGTCGTAACATTGCATATACTTGCGCAGGTGTAGACGGAACACAAACTTGCATGTTGTGATCAGCACAAAGCTGTAAAAAACGCTCTAAACGTGCAGAGCTATGCTCTGGACCTTGGCCTTCATAACCGTGTGGTAACAAAATAGTAAGACCACATAAGCGACCCCACTTTTGCTCACCTGAACTCAAAAATTGGTCAAATACAACTTGCGCACCATTTGCAAAGTCACCAAACTGAGCTTCCCAAAGTACAAGAGAAGTTGGTTCGGCAGTCGCATAACCATACTCAAATGCAACTACTGCTTCTTCAGAAAGTACAGAGTCGAAAACTTGGAAAGCGCCTTGATCTTCACTTAAGTGTTGTAAAGGAAGATAAGTCGCACCATCTTTTTGACTGTGAACAACGGCATGTCTATGGAAGAAGGTACCGCGACCAGAATCTTGGCCTGTCATTCTAATGTCAGTGCCTTCGGTTGCGATAGTTGCATAAGCAAGTGTTTCTGCCATTCCCCAATCAAGCGGTTTTTCACCAGTGGCCATTAACTTACGATCATCGTAAATCTTTTTAACGCGCGACTGAGCTTTATATTCTTCAGGGTAGCTCGCAACCTTTTCACCAAGTTCTTTGAGCTTTTCAACCGAAACACTTGCGTCGTAATCAACATCCCAATCGTGGCCCACGTATTTAGCCCAATCTGAAGAATGAGAGGTTTCTGGTTGAATTTCAGATACAACGCAATTACCGTCATCTAACCCATTACGGTATTCATCGGCAAGTGCTTTAATTTCTTGTTCTGAAAAAGAGCCTTCAGCGATTAGTTGATCTGCATAAATAAGGCGCGGAACTGGGTGTTTTTTGATTTTTTGGTACATCAGAGGCTGAGTAGCATTTGGCTCATCAGCTTCATTGTGGCCATGTCGACGATAACAAACTAAGTCAATAACTACGTCACGCTTAAATTTGTTTCTAAAATCAAGTGCTATTTGTGTAACAAATGCAACCGCTTCAGGATCATCTGAGTTAACGTGGAAAATTGGTGACTGAACCATTTTGGCGATATCAGTACAGTAATCTGTAGAACGAACATCGTCTTGTTTAGAAGTAGTAAAACCAACTTGGTTATTAACAACAATTCGAATACTGCCACCACAACTAAACGCATTAGTTTGAGACAAGTTAAACGTTTCTTGTACTACACCTTGACCTGTTACAGCAGAATCACCATGAATTGTGATCGGTAATGCTTTTATTCCCGTAGTGTCACCTAAACGATCTAAACGAGCGCGTACAGAACCCATAACTACAGGGTTAACTATCTCAAGGTGAGAAGGATTAAAAGCAAGTGCCATATGAACGTTGCCGCCTTTAGTGGCAAAGTCCGATGAATAACCCATGTGGTACTTAACATCACCAGAACTTAATGTATCTTTATGCTTGCCAGCGAATTCATCAAAAAGCTCTGATGGATTTTTACCTAAAACGTTCACTAAAACGTTCAAGCGTCCGCGGTGAGCCATACCAATTACGGCTTCTTGTTGGCCACTTTCACCAGCTCGGTGAATTAGCTCTTTAAGCATAGGTACTAATGCATCCCCACCTTCTAGTGAGAACCGTTTTGCACCAGGGAACTTAGCACCCAAATATTTTTCAAGACCATCAGCTGCAGTTAACCCCTTGAGGATACGTAGCTTTTCTTCTTTTTCGAATTTAGGCCTAGATTGAACAGATTCTAAACGTTGTTGTAACCAACGCTTTTCTTCTGTAGATGTGATGTGCATATACTCTGCACCGATAGAACCACAATATGTAGTTTTAAGTGCTTGGTATAATTCACCTAAAGGCATAGAGTCTGAACCAACTGCAAAAGACCCTACATTAAACTCTCGCTCAAAATCAGCTTCTGACAAGTCGTGGTAATCTAGCTCTAAATCTCGAACACGCTCTCGTTCCCAAATACCTAATGGATCTAGGTTTGCATTTTGGTGTCCACGAAAACGGAAAGCATTAATAAGTTGCAGAACTTTAACCTGTTTAAGGTCACCGCCGCTACCCTCTGCTACCACTACTTCTCTATGCTTGTTTTTTGCAAGCTGTGCAAACTGTGCACGAACTTCTGAATGCTTAACTTCAACATCCACACCATTAACTTTTGGTAATTGTTCGAACACTTCTCGCCATTCATCTGGCACAGAAGTCGCATCATCTAAATACGCTTCATAAAGCTCTTCTACATAAGCAACGTTACCGCCGTTTAAATGTGAAGATTCTAACCATGCCTTCATCACACCTTCGTGCATTTATAAGCCCTTTTCTTTAGCGCAGAAATTAATAGTTATAATAACAAGATGGCTAGTAATGAAAACTAGCCATCTTACGTTTCTATGTAGTTAAACCGAACGGTTTAATAACATAGATTTGATTTGCCCAATCGCTTTGGTCGGATTAAGACCTTTAGGACAAACGCTAACACAGTTCATGATACTGTGACAACGGAACACACTGAACGCATCGTCTAGGTCTGCTAAACGCTCTTCTGTTGCTGTATCTCGGCTATCAGCTAAGAAACGGTAAGCATGAAGAAGGCCTGCTGGACCAATGAACTTGTCTGGATTCCACCAGAACGAAGGACACGATGTTGAACAACATGCACATAAAATACACTCATATAAGCCATCTAATTTATCACGTTCTTCAATAGACTGAAGACGTTCACCTGCAGCAGGTGTGTCATTAATTAGATAAGGTTTAACTTTTTCGTATTGAGTGTAGAACTGACTCATGTCAATAACAAGGTCACGTACCACTGGTAATCCTGGAAGAGGACGAACTACTATTGTACCTTTACCGTTATTTTGTAACGTAGATAAAGGAGTAATACATGCTAAACCATTCTTACCATTCATGTTAACACCGTCAGAACCACACACGCCTTCACGGCATGAACGACGGAATGAAAGTGAAGGATCTTGCTCTTTTAATAATAAAAGTGCATCCAGAACCATCATGTCGTGACCATCGTCAATTTGCAAGGTGTAATCTTGCATACGCGGTGCGTTGTCAACATCTGGATTGTAACGATAAACTGAAAATTGTACTTGTGCCATCGTCTCGCTCCTAGTATGTACGTGCTTTAGGTGGAAATGCTTCACGCGTCTTAGGCGCGTAGTTTACGTCACGCTTACTCATTTCATCCGTAACAGGATTGTATACTGAGTGACATAACCAGTTCGTGTCATCACGATCTGGGAAGTCGAAACGAGAGTGTGCACCACGGCTTTCTGTACGGAAGTTTGCAGCTACTGCTGTTGAGTAAGCTGTTTCCATTAAGTTATCAAGTTCAAGACATTCGATACGCTGCGTGTTGAAGTCCGACGATTTATCGTCAAGACGAGCATGTTGTAAACGCTCGCGAATTTCTTTAAGTTCTTGAAGACCAGTCGCCATTGAATCACCTTCACGGAATACCGAGAAGTTAAGCTGCATACATTGTTGAAGATCTTTCTTAATTTGAACAGGATCTTCACCTTGACCAGCTGTTGAGTTTTCCCAACGGTTATAACGTGCAAGAGACGCTTCTAAGTCTGATTCAGAGGCAGCTTTTGATACTTCAACATCTCTGAGGTATGTACCTAAGAAATTACCTGCAGCACGACCAAACACTACTAAATCAAGTAATGAGTTACCACCAAGACGGTTTGCACCGTGCACAGATACACATGCAATTTCGCCTACAGCAAATAAACCTTCAACTACTTTTTCATCGCCTTGAGCGTTGATTTGAAGCACTTGACCATTCACGTTAGTAGGTACACCACCCATCATATAATGACATGTTGGTATAACTGGAATTGGTTCTTTAGCTGGGTCTACGTGAGCAAATGTTTTTGCAAGGTCACAAACACCAGGAAGGCGTAGGTTAAGTGTCTCTTCACCTAAGTGGTCAAGCTTAAGCTTGATATGAGGACCCCAAGGACCATCACAACCACGGCCTTCACGAATTTCTGTCATCATTGAACGTGCAACAACATCTCGAGAAGCTAAGTCTTTTGCGTTAGGTGCATAACGTTCCATGAAACGCTCGCCATCTTTATTTAAAAGATAACCACCTTCACCACGACAACCTTCAGTTACAAGTGTACCTGCTCCTGCAATACCTGTCGGGTGGAACTGCCACATTTCCATGTCTTGCATAGAAATACCAGCACGTGTAGCCATACCAACACCGTCACCAGTGTTAATGTGAGCATTTGTGGTTGAAGCGTATATACGACCAGCACCACCAGTAGCTAGTACAACCGCCTTTGATTTGAAGTAAGTGATTTCACCTGTTTCAATCTCAATTGCAGTACAACCAACAACATCGCCGTTATCATTTTTAACTAAATCAAGTGCATACCACTCAGAGAATACATTTGTTTTATTTTTAACGTTTTGTTGATAAAGAAGATGTAATAAAGCATGGCCAGTACGGTCAGCTGCTGCTGCAGTACGTGCTGCTTGTTCGCCACCAAAATTCTTTGATTGGCCACCAAAAGGACGCTGGTATACACGGCCATTTTCAAAACGTGAAAATGGTAAACCCATGTTTTCTAATTCAGTAATTGCTTCTGGCCCGGTTTGACACATATACTCGATAGCGTCTTGGTCACCGATAAAATCGGAACCTTTAACGGTATCGTACATATGCCATTCCCAGTTATCTTCGTGTGAATTACCAAGCGCTACTGTAATACCACCTTGAGCGGATACGGTATGTGAACGCGTTGGGAATACTTTCGATATTAGTGCACACGTTTTGCCAGATTCAGTAATAGCCAAGGCAGCGCGCATACCTGCACCACCTGCACCGATTACTACGGCGTCAAATTCACGAACAGAATATTTCACTTAAACACCCCATAATACAATTAGACCAATAGCTACGTAAGCAACGGCCATTAGGTTTAGAACAAACCCTAAAAATGCGCGTAACTTTGAGTTTTTAACATAGTCTGTTAAAACCTGCCAAAGGCCAATGCGGGTATGAACCATAATGCATACTAGGGTTACTAGCGTAAACCCTTTCATAGCTAGGTTAGAGAAGAGGCCTGTCCAGGCTTCGAAAGTGACTTCCGGCGTCGCTAAAAAATAGCCGATAATAAAAATAGCATATGCGCTAATTATTAATGCCGTGGTACGTAAAGATACATAATCTTGTACACCATCACGTTTAAGAGTTGCTTGATTTAAGACCATATCCACACTCCCGCTAATACAGCGAATACAACGCCAAGAGCCATTGCAATTTTAGCGCTTAGGTTACCTGATTCAAGTTCTTCCCAGTGTCCCATATCCATTACCATGTGACGGATACCACCAATAAGGTGATAGCCTAGTACTGAAATAGTGCCCCAAGCTATAAATTTGGCAATGAATCCGTTAAACAGACCCTTGACGAATTCAAAACTTTCAGCTGACGAGAGAGACTCAGACCAAGCCCAAATGACAAACGTTAAAGCAAAAAATAATGCAACACCGGTGACGCGATGAAAAATTGATGCTTTAGCCGTTGCCGGCATAGATATAGTTGTTAGATCTAGATTTACAGGTCTTTGCTTTTTCACAGTTACTTGCCCATCTTGCTCACATTGGAGCTCATCTACTTGCTTTTCTAAAAACCCACCAAATGTTTCTGGTGGAACTATCAAGATAAACGAATTAAAACATTAAAAGTTCACATTAATGTAAATTTTTTGAATGTAAAAATATCTTTACCCAAATACAATACGGTTTTAAAACCTCCGTTAGTATATATACCCATAAGGCTTTTTACAATTCTTGTTTATTTAGAGATGTTTGCGAATTAGCCAATAGTATAATACATATATGATACAGAATATTTATTATACAAATGTGCATAATGTTTATAAAAATTGACTTTAACCCCCTCTTTCACGTTAAAATGCGTAGATGTGCTTAAAACAGATTTCAGAACTTTAAAAATCTAAAAATCAGAATAGATATCTTAATAGGAGATACATAGCGATGGCAGATAAAAAAGCCACAGTTCATATTGATGGACTTGATCCAATCGAACTTCCAATTTATCAAGGCACTGCTGGCCAAGATGTAATCGACGTACGTACGTTAGGTTCACATGGCCACTTTACCTATGACCCAGGTTTCATGTCGACTGGTTCTTGTGAATCTGCAATCACCTACATTGATGGTGGTAAAGGTGTTTTACTTCACCGCGGTTACCCAATTGAGCAACTTGCTGAAGAATCAGACTATATTGAACTTTGCTACTTACTTCTTAATGGTGAGTTACCATCTAAAGAGCAATATGATGCATTCGCAGAGAAAATTACTCGCAGCACAATGCTAGATCAAAAAATTGCTAATTTCTTCCAAGGTTTCCGCTTTGATGCACATCCAATGGCAATGCTTTGTGGTGTTGTGGGTGCTCTATCTTCTTTTTATCATGAAGATTTAGATATTACTGATGCAGAGCAACGCAAAACAAGTGCTATTAGATTAGTTGCTAAATTACCTACAATTGCTGCAATGGCTTATAAAACAAACATTGGCCAGCCTTTTGTGTACCCACGAAATGACCTAAGCTATGCAGAAAACTTCTTACACATGATGTTCTCTGTTCCAGCCGAAGAATACAAAGTAAACCCGATTACTGCTAAAGCAATGGACAAAATATTCATGCTTCACGCAGACCACGAACAAAATGCTTCTACATCTACAGTTCGCCTTGCTGGTTCTTCAGGTGCGAACCCATATGCATGTATTTCAGCTGGTATCGCTTCTTTATGGGGCCCTGCTCACGGCGGTGCTAATGAAGCATGTTTAAACATGTTAGAAGAAATTGGCTCAGTTGATCGTATCGATGAATACGTAGCCAAAGCAAAAGATAAGTCAGACCCGTTCCGTCTAATGGGCTTTGGACACCGTGTTTACAAGAACTTTGACCCACGAGCAACAGTAATGCGTCAAACGTGTCACGAAGTATTAGAAGAGCTAAACATTCAAGATCCTCTTCTTGATATTGCAATGAAGCTTGAGCAAATTGCCCTTGAAGACCCATACTTTGTTGAGAAGAAACTATACCCTAACGTAGATTTCTACTCAGGTATTATCTTAAAAGCAATTGGTATTCCAACAAGCATGTTCACTGTAATTTTTGCAATGGCACGTACTGTTGGTTGGATCACTCACTGGGATGAAATGCTTTCTCAGCCTGGTCATAAGATCAGCCGTCCTCGTCAAATGTATACTGGTTACACTGCCCGTGACTATGTATCTGCCGACAAGCGCTAATATTATTTAGCTATAAAAGGCCGCTTTTGCGGCCTTTTTTGTGTTCAATACTTGAGAATTATTATAAACCCATTACAATTTGCGCCTCAAAATGACCATGTTGAAGAGCTATGCCTGCTTTAGAATTTAATATTAATAAAATTAGAAGTGACTTTCCTACTTTAAAGCAGCAGATAAATGCTAACCCACTTGTTTATTTAGACTCTGCAGCAACCACTCAAAAACCCCAATCAGTCATAGACGCTATAAACGAATTTTATACCAGCCAAAATGCAAATGTACATCGCGGCCGTCACACATTGAGCGAGCGTGCCACAAGCTTATACGAGCAAGCTCGTGACAAAACAGCCAAGTATTTTAATGTATCAAGTAAAGAAATTGTTTGGACTAAGGGTGCTACAGAGGCGATAAATTTAGTAAGTAATGGTTTACGAAGCCGATTTAACCAAAACGATACTATTATCATCTCAGTATTAGAACATCATGCTAACATTGTGCCTTGGCAAGTGCTTAGTGAGCAAACAGGCGCAAAATTATTAGCACTACCAGTTAATGATGATGGAACATTAAATATTAAACAATGCTGTGATTTTATTAAGCAGTCTAAACCTAGTTTGTTTGCAATTACACAAGCATCTAACATGCTTGGTAATATCACAAATTTAAAGCCCCTTATTACTGCTGCAAAAGAAGTAAATTCACTCGTTTTGATAGATGGCGCTCAAGGCGCAATGCACTTAAAGCCTGATTTACATAACTTAAACTGTGATTTTTACGTGTGCTCAAGCCACAAGATGCTTGGCCCCACAGGTTTAGGTGTACTTTATGGAAAATATCAAGAACTTAATTCTTTAGATGTGTATCAAACTGGCGGGGAAATGATAGATAAGGTGTACCTTACACATAGTACTTATCGCCCTGCGCCTGCAAAATTTGAAACAGGTACTCCTAATATTTCTGGCGTAGTAGGTTTTTCTGCGGCTTTGGATTATTTAAACGCCTTACAAAACGAACAATTACAAAAGTATGAGCAAAAACTATTTAATTATGCGGCTGAAAAACTGGTAACCATTCAAGGTATTACAATTTATAGCAATCTATCTGACAATATTGGCACGCTAAGTTTTAATTTTAAAGATGAGCATCCTTACGATTTGGCAACATTACTTGACGGTTATGGCGTTGCAGTCAGAGCAGGCCACCATTGTACGCAACCGCTTATGACTCATTTAGGAATAAATGGCACCTTAAGAGCCAGCTTTTGTTTTTACAATACCCATGAAGATGTTGACATATTCATCAACTCACTCAAAGAATGTATCGCCTTATTAGATTAAACGTCGTTTTTATATATTTTATTAGGATAACTCATGACAAATACGTTTAAAAAAACCACTGAGTCAATTGAAAAAGCGTCTTCTTGGCAGCAAAAGTATCGTGAAATAATGCTTTTAGGCAAAACTTTACCCGCTTTACCTGATGCTTTAAAAACAGAAGGTTCACTAGTTCCCGGCTGTGAAAGCATGGTATGGATGTTCGTTGAATTTGATTTAAAAGAAAATACGTTAGTAGTCATTGGTGATTCAGATACACGTATCGTAAAAGGGTTGCTAGCAATTATTTTATCTTTATATAACGGAGTGACACCAGAGCAAGTAGTGAAAATAGATGCATATGAGGAATTTGATAAGCTAGGTCTTATTAGCCACTTAAGTACATCACGTGGTAACGGAATTAAAGCCATGGTTGATAGAATCCAAACCATGGCACAGCAAAAAATAAGCTAAATAGTGCTAAACCTGCAAACGCTGCTTTCTATCTAGGTATTTGCGAATAGCTCTGGCTGCTACAAAAAAGCCGAAACTTCCTGTAATCATCGTTGCAGAGCCAAAACCATTATTACAATCCATATTCATGCTGCCATCTGCACTTTGCTTTGCATGGCAAACACTACCATCACTCCCTGGATAAACTAATTGCTCTGTTGAGTAAACGCAATCAACATTAAATTTTCGTTTGGGGTTATTACTAAAGTTATACTGTTTACGTAATATGTAACGCACCTTTGCAAGTAAAGGATCTTGCGTTGTTTTAGCTACATCACCAAATGTAATTTGACCGGGGTCGGTTTGACCACCAGCACCACCAGTGGTAATTATAGGCATTTTATTTCGCTTGCAATGGGCAATGAGTGCTGCTTTTTCTTTAACCGCATCAATGCAATCGATCACATAGTCAAAGCTGAGAATGTGCTCTTTAATGTTTTCGAGTGTTATAAAGTCATCAATGACATCAATGTTGCATTCTGGATTTATAAGTTCACAACGCGCTTTCATTGCGTCGACTTTAGCATGACCAATCGTTCCAGATAAGGCATGGATTTGACGGTTTACATTGGTCGCACAAATATCATCAAGATCTATGAGCGTTATTCTACCTAAACCGGTGCGCGCAAGCGCCTCAGCTGCCCAACTCCCCACTCCACCAATGCCAACAACACAAAAGTGAGCCTCTTGAAGCCAATCAAATTGCTGATGACCATATAAACGTTTAATGCCACCAAAGCGGATGTCAGTTATTTTTTCACTCATTTACCAGTCCAGTTCCCATGGCGAACGCCATGCTTGAAAATTATCATGTTGTAATAGGGTTAAAAACGCATCACCGTTACTAGGTAAAAGCGTAAATTGTAAGTTCTCACCCTGCCAAGTAAAGCTCAATGCATAAGCATGCAAATATGTTCTATCTGAAGCCGTGCCTGAGTAAGCAATATCACCCAATATTGGGGATCCTATACTTTTTAAGGCAACTCTTAGCTGGTGTGTTTTACCCGAGAAAGGTTTTAAAATAAACGCTCTAAAACCCGCTTTAAAACTAATTGAATAAAAACGGGTAATTGCAGGATTTAAATTAGATGCCAAAAGCTTATAGGTACCACGGCGCGACTTGGCCATGTCTCCTTTAACCCAACCTTGCTTTTTTTTAGGTTTAGAGTCTGTAATAGCAAGATAAAATTTATCAATAAAATGTTGTGCAAAAAGCTCCGTAAACGTTGCTGCAGCGCTTTTATTTCTTGCTAAAATAATTAGACCCGAAGTTACTTTATCTAGTCTATGAACTGCGTAAAGTTTCTCATTAAATTGTCGCTCAGCTAGCACAACAAAGCCAGGTCCATCTTCTGAATGAAAGCTGAGTTCTGCTGGTTTTTCGACAACATAAAAATCAGAATGCTCATATACCACGTTTAATATTAAGTTCATTCAAAGGTCACGCGTTTTTATTTTGTAAAAACGCAATTACTTTTGCTAAATCTTCAGCGGTATCAACACCTGCATGCGGAGCTACTTTTGCCTGCTCTATTTTAATACTATAACCGTGATATAAAACACGCAGCTGCTCTAATGACTCTAATAACTCTAAAGGTGAAACACTAAGTGCAATATATTGATTAATAAACCCTGCTCTGTAAGCGTAAATACCCACGTGGCGTTGAAATGATGAAAGCTCTAAATCTCTTTTTTCGTCTAACATCGCATGTCGATCAAACGGAATACTTGCACGCGAAAAATACAACGCGTTTTTATTTATATCGCTAACAACCTTGACTGCATTAGGATTAAATATGTCGTCTTTATCTTCAATGGCAACGCTTAATGTGGCCATGGGTGCTGATGATTCATTTAACAACTTAGCTACTTGTAAAACGTTATCGGGAGCTAGTAATGGTTCATCACCTTGAACATTTACAACTATGGTATTGCTATCTAAATTTAATAAAGCAACTACCTCCGCTAAGCGCTCGGTGCCTGACTGGTGATCTTCACGCGTCATCACAACATCATTAGTAAACTTACTAACCTCATCAAATACTTTTTGATGATCGGTTGCAATTATCACTTGGCTTGCACCTGATAAACATGCTTTCTCATAAACATGTTGAATCATAGGTTTACCACAAATATCTGCTAGCGGTTTTCCTGGTAATCTTGTTGAAGCATAGCGCGCAGGTATAACGACTACGAATTCCACTTTTCAACCTCTTCTAACGATAACTCTCTTGCTTCATTTTCAAGTAATACCGGAATATCATCTTTAACAGGGTATGCAAGTTTTGCAGCAGTACTAATTAGTTCACTGTTGTCTTTATCAAATCGTAATTTTCCTTTGCATACAGGGCATGCAATTATGTCGAGTAATTTAGTATCAAAGGCCATTTAGGATCCCTTTTTCTTTTAATATTAAAGTTAATTTATTTATTACAGCCTGTGTTGGCTTTGCATTTACTGGTAAATAATACCAATTATCTTTGGCAAACTCGCTGCATTTTACGGCGTCTTTTTCGGTCATTAGAATATTGTCGTTACCAAATCGGGTAAAATCTTCGGCAGTGTATGAATGATGATCCCTAAAATGATTTGAAGATAATAAAGCTATCCCCTGTTTTTTTAAGGTGTTTTCAAAACGCTTAGGATTACCTATTGCGCTAACTGCATGGCCATTTGTAATCGATTCACTAACAGGAAAAGAACTTTTTACTGACCTGAGCGCTGCGGGCTCTAATGTGTAGTTATGACTATTCTGCCCACCGTTTTCAACAATCAAATCTACCGACTTCAAACGTGCAGGAGTTTCTCTTAATGGTCCTGCAGGCATTAGTAACCCATTTCCAAATTGGCGTTCACTATCGACAATACAGCATTCAATAGTCCGTGCCATTTTGTAATGCTGCATACCATCGTCAGAGATAATGATATCTAAATTATAATCACGGGCTAGTAACTCAATATTGCGTTGTCGGTTTGGCCCTATCGCAATTGGGCATTTTAGACGATGAAACAGAAGTTTAGGCTCATCACCCGCCTCAGCAGCTGCCGTATTATCTTTAACAATTAAAGGATAATTACTCGCCTTACCACCATAACCTCGGCTAATGATTCCAACTGACAACCCTTGTTTTGTTAAAAAGTCATAAAGCCATAATACAAATGGTGTTTTACCATTTCCACCCACACTAATGTTACCAACAACAATAATAGGTATGTCGCTTTTAAATTGCTTAAATATTCCAAAACGATACATCTGCTTTCTGGTAATCGAAATTAGCCAAAATAAAGCTGACAATGGCAAAAAAAGTAATGTAATAAGTCCAACTGGTTCATACCAGCTTTTTTCGATTTTATTCACGGTTACTCGCCAAACTGCATTTTACACAACGCTGAATAAGTTCCATCGTTTGAAAGTAAGCTGGTGTGATCGCCACTTTCAATAACACGGCCATTATCGATAACGTAAATTTTATCGCTATTTTCAATTGTAGATAATCGATGTGCAATGACAATTGATGTTTTATCTTTCATTAAGTCATCAAGCGCATGTTGAATCAGTTTTTCGGACTCTGTATCTAAAGCGGATGTTGCCTCATCTAATATTAAAATAGGGGCATCTTTTAAAATAGCTCTGGCTATAGCAATGCGTTGACGTTGACCACCAGAGAGCATCACTCCGTTTTCACCTACCATCGTATTTAGCTTTTCAGGTAAGTCTTTTACAAACTCCCACACGTGGGCCTGCTTAGCTACCTGTAATAACTCGGCATCTGAAATATCTCGCTGAATTCCATAACATATATTGTTAGCTATAGTGTCGTTAAACAGCACAACCTGTTGCGATACTAGCGCAAATTGGCGTCGCAGATCTGTAAGCTTATAATCATTTAAAGGAATACCATCTAACAGTATTTGACTTGGTAAGTCTAAATCATAGTAACGTGGTAATAAATTAGAAATTGTTGATTTACCTGAACCCGAACGCCCAACTAACGCAATACTTTCGCCGGCTTGAATTGTAAGCGTTAAGTTATTTAATACAGGTTCATCTTTTGTGGGATATTTGAAAGTCACATTTTTGACCTCAATTAAACCTTTGGCTTTTGTTACAGATACTGTGCCTGTATCTTTTTCTATATTTTCGTCAAGTATTAAAAATATACTTTGCGCTGCAGAAATACCGCGCTGCATATCACTATTAACGTTAGCTAACTGTTTTAGCGGACGAAGTAACATCATCATCGATGAAATAAGCACAACAAAGTCGCCTGAGCTAATGCTGTCTATCATTGAGGGCATTGATACCACCCATAAAATGACGGCCATAGCACTCGCTGCAAGTATTTGAATAACTGAAACACTTAATGCCTTTGTAGCATCCATTTTTATACGTTGTTGTCGGTTATGATTGTTAATTTTAGAAAATTGATTAATTTCTCTCTCTTGACCGCCAAAACCATGAATCACTTTATGGCCACTGAGCATTTGCTCTGAGCTTCTTGTTACTTGCCCCATAGCTGATTGTATATTTTTAGAAATATGACGAAAACGCTTAGATACTATTGCAACGATCAGCGCAACTAAAGGAATAATAACTAAAAATATCAGAGATAATTGCCAGCTTGTATAGAACATTACACCAAGCAGAAACACAACAAATGCCCCTTCTCGCACTACAATCAGTAATGCTTTGGTTATTGCTTGTTGAACTTGTTCTGTATCAAACGTGATTTTAGAAATTAGGTCACCTGTTGAGTTTTTATCGTGAAATGAAACAGGTAGATGTAATATATGTTCAAATAATTCCTGACGGAGTGAACGAACAACTTGCGAGCCTACATAGCTTAGGCAATAAGATGACATAAAATTAAAAATACCACGACCAATAACCAAAGCTATCACTACAAAAGGGGCGTATTTTAATACTTCGTTATTTCGTTGATTTAAACCTTCATCAATAAAAGGCTTCATTAATTGAATAAATAAAGCATCCATACCGGAATAGCCAATCATGCCAACAATAGCAACTATTGCCACGCTTTTGTAAGCACCTACGTAAGAAATTAAACGCTTGTAAATTTGTGTAGTACTTTGATCCATAATACTCTCTTTATTCAATTACAGACCCTATTGTATCCTTGCTAGAACTAAAACAAAACGTCAATCTTTTATAAACCAGTAGCTTTGATAGTCTCGTGCTGTAATAACAGTCACAGTCTCTTCGTAAAACTCCACCGTAATTTGCCCGTGTTGCCCAGTAACATACTGCAAGGCATTAATGTTTCTATAACGCTCAACAACCTCAGTTTTAGGAAATTGCCACTGCCCTTTGTAAGCACTTGAATGAATAACAACCTGTGGCATAACTGCATTAATAAATTTATTACTTGATGACGTACTACTACCGTGATGAGGGCTAAGTAACACTGTACTTTTTAAACTATCGCTAGAGTTTATCAGTTGCGACTCTCTATTTTTTGAAATATCGCCTGTAAATAGAACGCTGTGCTCTTTATATGAAACCTTTATTACACAAGACTCATCATTTTCATTACTATATAAGGGGGATGGAAAGCTTTTAATTATTAGCCCAGCCATGTTTACTTCGTTTGGAATACACCCCTTTGAGGGTCCATTAGGGTGAAATTCATTAAATGAAAACTTTAAACCTGCGCTGATAAAATGAGATAAACCACCGGAATGGTCATTATCAAGGTGACTAACTACAGAATGAGTCACTGCAATATTATTTATATCAATAAAAGGTAACAAAATACTTTTAGCACGGCTAAAACGATTAAAGTAACTAGGCCCAAAATCATAAATAAACCCTTTATCATCTTTGTCAATAAGCGCCATAAGACCGTGCCCAACATCGAAGACATGTAATTTCCATGTAGGCTTATCAGCAAGTAAATAATCAATATAGAGCATGACTAAAGGTAAAAAAGCGAGCCGCCTATATGGCGAAAAATAAAAAATTAAAAGAGCAAGATAAGCATAAATAATGACACTTAGACCAATAATTCCTATGTTTAGCCAACCAAAACCTGCTGGTAATTTATTTAAACAGGTAAAAATAAAAGCTAGACCGCTATCGATAAAAATAATCACCATACTAATATCAAATACGGCACTTATAGCCGTTAATAAAATTAAACAAGGCATTAAAATAAATGAAAGAAATGGAATTGCGACTAAGTTTATGACTAAGCCAGCAACACTCACGCCATTAAAAAAGTAAAAAGACAGAGGCAGTAAACCAATAAATAGTGCAGCCTGAATAGTAATTAATGCAAAAAGTACCTTTAGAAATGAATTGGTAGAGGGAGGTATATTTTTAATAACTAAAAAAATAACCACGACTGCAAAAAATGAAAAATATAATCCAGGATTAAGGGTATTGAACGGATTAACAACGAGTACAATAACAAGCGCAAACAAAATACTGCGCCATCTCATTGGCTGCCTTTGAAAATAATATAGAAGTAAATAACAGCCAAGCATTATTAGTGCACGAGTCGCTGAAACCAAAAAATTACTTAAATAGACATAAACAAACGCTGATACAAAGCCAATCACACTGTAAGCAATTGAAAAATTCATCGTTTGATTATTAAACAATTTAACGTGAAAAAATACCCACTTTGTAATGAAGAAACCAAACCCGAACACCAACCCAATGTGTAAGCCTGAAATAGCAAGTAAATGGCTTAAACCCAGTGATTGCATCAGCTGCTTATCACTCGGTGTCATTAACGTCTTATCCCCTGCTAATAAAGCATAGTAAAGCCAATTTAGTGTTGTATTTTCGTAAGTATTTTTAATGAAGCTTTTATAACTTTGAACACTATTTTGTTCTGAAGTGCTTTTGATTTTTAATTCTTTATTAAGAACTTTTCCTTTAAAGAAAATTCGCTGCTTAAATGCATACAGTTCGTTATCAAATACATTAAAGTTCTTATTACTTCTAAATTTTTTTAAATTAACACTTGCCACAAAACGATCATTAGCACGCAATGGGTGATCTAAATTAACGCTTAACATCGCGCTAGGTGCACTCAAATTAGAATAGTATTTTCCATTAATACGCACTAATTTTGCTTTGACATATTGGGGAGCTTTGTTTGAGATGACTTCTTGTATTACAACTTCGACTGGATATGCGTACTTTTCATCATTAATTATGTGCTCAAAGTTATAAAAAATATGATAATGCGCTATAACGATACAAATTCCACAAATAAAGCCTAACAATAAAGACAAAAACGGCTTAAAATAAGCGCCTATTATTACAATGGACACTGTAATAATAATAAATTCGAGAGTTTCGTAATAAAACACGGTTGAAATACAGCCAATTACAAAACCAAGACTGATCCACACTGATGTAAATGGTTGCTTTAAATGGCTAAGAAAACTATCCAAAGATTTTTACCCGATCCGAATAAAATTAGACATCACAAATCGTTAAAAATTTTTGGTAAGCTTTTGCAAGATGCAAATCTTTGGCACTTAAACAGACGTTCTGCTCGAGGAGCCTTTGCGGTTGGTTTATTTTTTGCTTTCATCCCTGTTCCCTTTCAAATGGTATTAGCCGCAGCGACTGCTATTTTATTTAGAGTTAACTTACCTATCTCAGCAACACTTGTTTGGCTTACTAATCCGTTAACCATGCCACCTATTTTTTATGGGTCTTACCTCGTTGGTACTCTTGTTTTAAATCAACCAGAACAACACTTTGCTTTTGAGCTTAACTGGGCTTGGTTTGAGCAGAGTATCGAAACCATTGGCCCTGCATTCTTAGTTGGCTCGCTTGTATGCGCCTCTATAGCATCAATCATAGGCTATTTTGGCATTGATATTTTATGGCGCCGCTCTGTTGTAAAGGCAAGAGCTGCACGCAAATAATATCGATCCTTTTAATAGTATAGACGAAAAAAAACCCAGCTAGAAAGCTGGGTTTTTTATTTAAAAATAATTAAAAACGAAATACGCGTCGAATACCAATTAATGGTAATAGAAATAACGCTAACCAAGAGGTACTGGCTGAACTTCTTTCAAAAAATTCGGCCTCTGGCGGTGCACAATCTTCAATTTCACCATTCTCCAGAGGTGTTAATTTAACTGCAACAGCGACGGTTTCAAATTCAATATTACCGTTAATATCGGTCACTACACCACCAAGTGTGTCACGCTTTTCTACTGTTTTGGTGGCTACACCAAACACTTCGTTATTCTCATTAATAACATTAGCTTCAACAACTGTGTATGGGTAATCGGTTTCACCATCTGATTCATAACATGGTAAAAAGTCATTGATGTTAGTTATTTTATCTTCACCAATTTTATAAATAAATGCGGCTTTATCTCGTGAACTGTCCGATCCACCTAATTCACTCTCACCAACAATATAACCTTGATTATTGATATCGTTAGCAGTCGAGTTTGCTGCTAAAAAGAAGTTTGTAGGGTAAACAGTGTTACCAGTAGCAATATCATGATAAAAGAATTTTCTTACCCGAGTGTTTTCAACTATTCGAGTTACATAACCAGCAATAATATTTTCATCATTTATTGCTGAAGAAATCCCTGTCTGATTAGAGTCATTTTCTTGGTCAATATAAGTAACAACTTCGCCATCTTTGAAGTACACAGGCATTGTAACAAATGTATTATCATTATTTTTATAACGTGTATGTGAGGAGCCTACTGCAACACCATTTGCATTTACTGCAAAAGCAGTACTGGTAAATGTGTCTTCTTCCACTTCATCTTCATCTGGAGTTAAAGCTAACCCAAGTTCTTCTACAGAAGTAATATTAAGGGAGTCATCCAACTGCCACTTGACAGCTCGCTTGTTAAAAATTCCGCCAAGAAAATTGCTATTTAATAGATTAATACAAGAAGAAACGGGTTCATCTTCGCCATCGCAATTTTCATCAATATCTTCTAATCTTTCAAAGTTAATATCCGTTGACACATTACCTACGACAATATAACCAGTATTAGTTTTAACAATATCATTGGCACGGCTTGTACCCCCGTATTCATTAAACTCAGGAACAAGAGGTACTTCTGCGCCATCAGCACCTATTACAATTCCTCGCTCGATAAAGTCATGAGTAAACCAAGTTTCAGCCTCATCTTCATCTTCTGGTGTGAAAGAAACTTTGTCATAGGGTGCACTACCCCAACCAACTGAGACTCCGTCTTCGCTCACGGCGTTGTAGACGTTAAAAGTGGAACGAGTTAAACCATCATAGTCTACTGAAGAAACATCATAAAGAGACTGTTCAACAACTTCATTTTCGTTAAATCTAATACCGGTAAACGAATTTAGTTTTTGATATTCAAAATTAGTCGATAAACCAGATAAAAATCTAACCATAAAGTTATGCGCATCAGGATTAGTCAAAGCTGCATCATTATTCTCTATATCATCAAGTGTAAAAGTAATTACCTTATCACTTAGTTCGAAAATTGAAACTTCGCTGTCATAAGCATTCTCGATTGTATTATCTGTAAAATCAATATAACTGGTATCTATGGGTAAGTTATATAATCCATTTGCTAAACCAATTATGTGCCCGCTTTCACTTGCATCAGTAACGTAAGAAAATTTTGCATTATCGAGTGTGCCTAATTCACTTAATTGGTATGTTGCACTAATAGCTGATGTACTCAATGTCGCTAGGATACTGGCAGCGAGTAATTTATATTTCATTTTAGTCCTTACTACTGATTCTGTAATTCTTCAAGTTCTTCCCATCGCTCAAAAGCGGCTTCAAGGTCAGACTCAAGTTGTGCTAAATGGTTCAATGCTTTGGTTGTTATGTCACTGTCTTGTTTAAAAAAGTCAGGATCGCCTACCACATTTTGCTGGGCTTCTACGTCAGCTTCAAGTTGCTCCATTTTATTAGGCAACTGCTCTAATTCAAGTTTTAATTTGTAAGAAAGCTTATTCGTTTTAGCGGCTGGCTTTGCAGCAGGGGTCGGTTGCTTCTCTACTTTTTTTGCAGCTGGTTGAACAGCTTGTTTTTCTTGTTCTGCTAAATAACTTACATAAGCTTCATAGTCACTATAACCGCCGACTATATCCGTTACTTTTCCGTTACCTTCAAATGCCCATACACTAGAGCATGTATTATCGATAAATTCACGGTCATGGCTTACAATAATCACGGTACCTTGATACTGATTAATAATGTCTTCTAACAGCTCAAGTGTTTCAATATCTAAATCATTGGTTGGCTCATCCAATACCAGGATATTCGATGGTTTTAAAAATAGCTTAGCAAGTAATAATCGGTTTTTTTCTCCGCCAGATAAGGCCTTAACTGGTGTTCTAGCGCGCGCAGGTGGAAACAAAAAGTCTTGTAAATAACCTAATACATGACGAGAGCGCCCACCCATCATGACTTCTTGCTTGCCTTCTGCAACATTGTCTTGTACTGTTGCTTCTTCGTCTAACTTTTCACGGTATTGATCAAAGTAAGCAAATTCTAGATTAACACCCTGCTTAGTTTCACCGCTGTCAGGTGCTAAGTCACCAAACATTAGTTTTAATAGAGTTGTTTTACCCACACCATTAGGACCGACTAAACCGATACGGTCGCCACGCATAACTAAAGTAGAAAAATCGCTTACAATCGTTTTCTCTTTAAAAGCATGAGATAAATGCTTAGCTTCAAAAACTAATTTACCTGAGCGGTCTGCGGTTTCAATATTGAAATCTGTTTTACCAACTTGATCAACTCGTTGCTTGCGCTCATTACGTAATTGTTTTAATTCACGAACACGGCCTTCATTACGAGTTCTCCGGGCTTTTACTCCCTGACGGATCCACGCTTCTTCTTCAGCTAATCGTTTATCAAAGAGTGCATTTTGACTTTCTTCTACTTTTAAGTCATGCGCTTTTTGTTCTAGATAAGTGGCGTAGTCACCTGGATATGAAATAAGTTTGCCGCGGTCTAAATCCAAAATACGTGTAGCAATTGCACGAATAAACGCACGATCGTGAGATATAAATACAATCCCACCTTTAAAGTCTTTTAAGAACTGCTCTAACCACATCACACTTGTCATATCTAAGTGGTTTGTTGGTTCATCTAATAGCAACAAGTCTGGCTCACTAACTAATGCACGTGCCAGTGCAACCTTACGTAACCATCCACCTGAAAGCGATTCAAGTTTCGCATCAGGTGACAGCTCAAGCTTAGTTAATACTAATTGAATACGGCTATCGAAGCGCCAGCCATCAGCGGCTTCTAGCTTATTAGATAAGCGCTCAAGTTTATTTAATAATTGATCGGTACATTCAGTTTGCAGTTCATTACTCACATGGTGATAATCGATAAGTAAATTAGCAATTTCTGGCATACCTTGGGCAACATAATCAAATACGGTACCGCTGGCCCCTTTAGGTGGATCTTGTTCAAGACGAGAGATTTTTAAACCACCGAGCTGGTTTATTTCACCATCATCCAATATTACTTGGCCGTCTAATACTTTTAACAGCGTTGATTTACCTGCGCCGTTACGCCCCACAATACAAACTCGCTCACCACTTTCAATAACAGCATCTGCGTTGTTAAGTAACGCATGTGTACCAAAGGCAAGCTGTGCTTTCGAAATTCTTATTAAATCCATAATTCTACAATGCTCTTAATCTGCCAGTGCTAAAAATATTTGCACTTGTTCTGCAGTAAAAGGCCAAAACAATTGTTGGCCATGTTCATTTTTTAAAACAGGAATACTTACCTGATATTGCGCAATAAGCTGTTTGTCAGTCATTATGTCTGTTAACAATAAACTGCCTTCGCTCATTAATAACGGTGTTATTAGTGCGTGGGCTTGTTCACATAAATGACACCCATCCGTATGGTATAAAGTCCACTTAGCCATGGGTAATTAACCAGCTGTTATGAATTTTTTTATTACGCTTAAAGTCTGGTGAGAGTGTTTTCTCAGAAATATTAACAGCTTTTAAACCTAAACCAATCAATCCAACTTCATCCATAACAAAGCCACGTTTGTTGTTAGAAAAAATCAATGTTCCAGACGGGCTAAGAATTTTTTTAACCCAAGTAAGTAACTTAATGTGATCGCTCTGAACATCAAAAGCATCTTTCATTCGCTTTGAATTTGAAAATGTTGGCGGATCAAGAAAGATTAAATCATATTGCGCAGTCGCATGCTCTAGCCATTTAAGGCAATCTGCTTGCTCAAAACGATAACGCGTATTGCTAATATTATTTAAATCAAAATTATCTTGGCCCCATTTCAAATAGGTCTTGGATAAATCAACTGTGGTTATAGCCTTTGCTCCACCAATAGCTGCATGAACTGATGCACTTCCTGTGTAGGCAAATAAATTTAAAAAACGTTTGTCCTTGGCATTTTCTTGAATGTAGCGACGAACTAAACGATGATCTAAAAATAACCCCGTGTCTAAATAATCAAATAAATTTACTTTAAACTTAGCACCAAATTCTTCAACAACCATCGTTCTATTTTGCTTAGCCATAGGGGTGTATTGCTCTTCACCTTTTTGCTTTTTGCGAACTTTTACAGCTATGTTTTCAGGTGCTATGTTTAGTTGTTGCGCTGTTAAGCTAATGACGTCCTGAAGGCGCTTATCAGATACTTTTTCATCTATTTCTTTTGGTGCAGCGTACTCAAAAATTACAGCGCTGTCGTTATATACATCAACCGCTACATTGTATTCTGGAATATCAGCATCATAAACGCGATACGCGTCGACTTTGTTTTGCTTTAACCAATTTTTAAGACCTTGTTTATTTTTTTTAAGACGGTTAGCAAACGACATTGAACCTTCATAATTAAGGGCTTTTTTGTCATCAGTCGTCAAACTAACTTGCTTGTCATCTAGTTGATATAAGTTAAGCTCAACATCTAATGGACCATTTTTAAATTTATAACGTTTTAATTTAACAAGCTTTAAAAGTTTAAATAAACTCTCATCCATGCCCAATAACGCCAGTTTCCAATGGTTAAAATGCTTTTTAAAGCCAACACCTAAATTACGGTGTAAATCAACTAACTCAGCCATAGAGCCAATACGTTCACCATAAGGCAAATTTGAAATAACCACACCTGGTAATTTAGCTACTGCGGTTAACTTGGTTGCATCGCTTTGCTTAAATTTAATTATGTCATCAAGCTCTGCACGCTTTGCATTATCAATGGCTTTACTTAATACCTGAGCATCGTAGTCGTGGCCTATTAGCCAAAGTTTCGGATCGGTTATATTCGCAAGTAGTTCTTCTTTTAGCGCTTTAAATTTTGCCACTCTAAAACTAGGTAAACGTTCAAAAGCAAAACCTTCACGAAACAAACCTGGCGCTTCATTACGTGCCATACCTGCGGCTTCTATTAAAATAGTACCTGCACCACAACAAGGGTCAAACAGAGGTTGTTTAACGTTATCTAGCCATCCGCTGCGTTTAATAATTGCAGCCGCTAAATGCTCTTTTATTGGCGCTTTACCTTGTCCCTGTCGGTAGCCACGTTCAGATAGTCTTGGCCCTGAGTAGTCAATATATAAAGAAACACCGTGACGATTTAAACGTGCAACAACACGAACATTGGCATCCTGTTTATCAACATTAGGGCGTTGCTCATACAAATCATTAAAGTAGTCAACAATTGCATCTTTAATTACTAAACCAGAAAACTGTGTATTCTTTAACGAATCATTAGTACCGTTAAAATCTACAGCAAATGTTTGCGTTGGGCCAAACCATTCTTGCCAAGGTTGAAAACGAGCAAATTTATACAAGCTATCTTTATCATTAACGCCTTCTTTTTCTTCGATAAGCATAAGCACACGCGTTGCAAAACGGCTTGATAAACAAACCTTTTGCGCCAGTAATGAGTCAGCCTCAAAACGAACAGAACCAACAGTTTGCTTAGACACAGCAGCGCCAAGTTCTGTTAACTCATCAACCAATAAATTTTCGATTCCAATAGAAGTAAGTGCGATAAATTGCAAAGTAGTAACCCTTAATAGCTAATTGCGCAGGATTATACCATAGGTTGAGGGACAAACACGCCATAACACATGCTTTATAGCGTAAATTACTTAGGCAGTTTTAAATTTAAGTTGCTGAGTTAAGATAGGATGAACGCGATTATTTAGAATTTTGATAGCTTCAAATTGAACAAGAGATAAATTTTCGTCTAATTGAAAATTCTCGCTTAAATTTAAGCAAACCGAGGCATCATGACAGTGATCAACAATCAAAAAGTCGCCCGTTTGCGCCTTAGAAACTAATTTAACGACTGCTTCAACACTTGGTTGGCTGCCGGTATATTCATTAAAAAACCAGCTTTTTGCTAGCACAGGTTTTAAATGAAACTTAACCGCTGTAGCATTTAACGCTATTTGACATATTTGTGCACCAGACCAGATTTCAAACCCGTCCAGGTAATTATAAACTTGTTCGTAAAATGCAGCATCTTCTAAGCTAAAGTTAGGGTTTTTGATAACTAAATCTGTTAACTGCCTTATTTTATAAGGGGTGCAAAGCTGCATTTCATCGTTCAAATCAAGTAATAAACGATTTTTATTAGGACAAGCAATCCACTGCCATTGCTTTGATGCTTGTAACATTTGCTCCTCCTTGTGGGCTATATTAAAAATAGTATCAGTTCAAAGTATAACTGCTTTTGACCATTTTATACATAAATGCTTAGAACATTTATCGAACGATCAAAAGCTTAGATAACTGATCCTTATAAGCCGTTTACGATCGATTTTACCAATTCAGGGCCTTTATAAATAAAACCTGTATAAACCTGTACTAAACTAGCACCCGCATTAAGCTTCTCTTTAGCTGAATTAGCATCATCAATTCCGCCAACACCAATAATAGGTAACTGGCCTTTTGTTAATCGTCTTAATTCACTTACTACTTCTGTAGAGCGTGTTCTTACAGGGTGTCCTGATAAACCACCGGCCTCATCAGCATACTGCTGACCGATCACATCACTTCGTTCTAGTGTTGTATTAGTTGCAATTACCCCGTCAATTTTGTTGTTTAGCAGTGACTCACTTACCTGTTCAATTTGAATAGGATCAAGATCCGGCGCAATTTTAACAAGCATAGGAACTTGCTTATTATGTTTTGAAATTAAATCTAGCTGCTCATTTTTAAGACTTTGCAATAAATCATCAAGTGCAGCACCGTATTGTAAATCTCTCAGGCCGGGTGTGTTTGGTGAAGAAATATTCACGGTAATATAAGAGGCATGCTCAAAAACTTTTCTCATACAATGTATGTAATCGTCTTTACCTTGCTCATTAGGGGTATCTTTATTTTTACCTATATTAATACCTAATATGCCGTTGTAATTTGCTGCTTTTACATTACTAATTAAATTATCAACACCTTTATTATTAAAGCCCATACGATTAATAATAGCGTTTGATTCTGCCAATCTAAATATACGGGGTTTATCGTTACCTGCTTGCGGGCGAGGTGTAACAGTACCCACCTCTATAAAACCAAAACCCATTTGGCTAAATGCATCTATGCACTCTGCATTTTTATCTAAACCTGCAGCTAAGCCAACCGGATTTTTAAATTCAAGACCTAAAAAGTTAACGGGCTTATTTGCTACAGATTGCGACCATGCGGCACTCAAAGGCGTATTAGCAAAGCGGCTTAAATTATTAAGAGCAAATTCATGTGCCCACTCCGCATCACGGGTAAACATAAAACGGCGAGCTAAATCGTAAAACATGAATATATTCCTCTTTAAATTACAGACAAAAAAATACCTCAGTCAAGGCTGAGGTATTATATAACATTTTTAATAATTAGCTTATTACTTAGTTAATAAATAATAATGCGCGTAATTATTTTATTTTGCTGGTGTATCACAATTGTGACTCAATAGCATTAGTTCACGCAATGCCACTGAGAACTTGGCAAAATCATGACTTTGCGACGTTTTAAATTCAGCCAGCATTTGTTTCCAACGAGTAAGTAATAACTCTTGCTTATCCATCCACTCATCAATTTGGTAATCAACGTCTTTTTCATCCGCTTCAAAGCTATTTAAAACAACCTGAGCCAATGTTCGTTGCTGCCAATCTAACTCTTCACGATAAGATGAACGGGCCAACGCTTGCCAATGGTTAGCAACAGGTTGGTTAGTTATTTGATCTAAGAACCAATGTAAGCCCATTCTTGCACCAAGCTTAAAGTAAGTATTAGACACCATAGCAATGCCTCTACGCGAATTATTAGCAATTTCTGCTAAGTCCATCACCGAGAACAAGCTAGATAATGAAACAATGCGCTTAGCTATATCTAATGGTACTCCACTATCTGTTAACTTAGTTGCAGCTTCATCTATGCGAGCACTTTCCTTTTCAACAATATAAGTGTTCAAGTTATCGCTCAAATCACTAAATGTTGGTGAGAAGTACTCAATACCTTGCTCAATCGTTTGTGATTTATTGCGATGACGCAAGAACCATCGAGTTGCTCTGCGAACAGTTCTACGAAGCTGATAAAGCATTTCTGTCTGTACTGCCGCTGGAATTTTATTATCTAAAGCGCTGATTGATGACCACGTATCACGCATTTCAAAAATTTCACTGGCAATTGAGTAACACATCGCAATTTCTGCTTCGCTTGCACCTGTTTCTTCGTGCATACGAACCATGAAATTTAAGCCCATGTCATTAACAATATTATTAGCAAGTTTGGTCGCTATAATTTCTTTACGAAGTGGGTGATTATTCATGGCATCATTAAATTTCTCACGAAGTGGACGTGGGAATGATTTAACTAGTAACTGACGATAATATGGATTCTCAGTAATATCATCCGTTACAAGCGAATCTTTTAACACCATTTTAGCGTATGAAACCAATACTGATAACTCAGGACGCGTTAGATCTTTGCCTGATGCTGCTCGCTCTGCTAACTCTTCATCACTTGGAATAAACTCTATAGCACGGTCTAATTTGC
The DNA here is from genome assembly GCF_000813065.1 of Pseudoalteromonas sp. ECSMB14103. Lineage (NCBI taxonomy): Bacteria > Pseudomonadati > Pseudomonadota > Gammaproteobacteria > Alteromonadales > Pseudoalteromonadaceae > Pseudoalteromonas > Pseudoalteromonas sp. ECSMB14103. Next base: position 431,499 of record NZ_JWGY01000002.1, read on the forward strand.
CATCTTTCTCAAGGGCATGAATAAAGCGAATTTTTTCCTTAAGTGTCGATGTACCACGAGATTGCGTGATTGAAATTGTATGTGTTTGACGATAACAGTCTTTCAATACCAGCTCTGACACTTCATCAGTCATAGAATAAAGCAGTTCATCACGCTGCTTAAGTGTTAAATCACCTTCAGCAACTAACCCATTAAGTAAAATTTTAATATTTACTTCATTATCTGAACAAGCAACGCCGCCAACGTTATCAATAAAGTCAGTATTTACGCGTCCGCCTTGTTCAGCAAATTCTATGCGTCCAAGTTGCGTAGCACCTAGGTTACCACCCTCACCTAGTACTTTAGCACCCAATTCTTTACCGTTTATACGTAGCGCGTCGTTTGCACGGTCGCCTACGTCAGCATCGGTCTCTTTTGTATGCTTAATGTATGTACCGATACCACCATTCCAAAGTAAATCAAATTCCATCATTAATGATGCTTTCATCAACTCATTTGGTGTCATGCTTGCTTTTTTAGTACCCAGCATTTTTTTCATTTCTGGGCTAAGGGTAATCGATTTTGCAGCACGAGAGAAAATACCACCACCGGCTGAAATAAGGTCTTTGTTGTAGTCTTCCCACGAAGAACGAGGCATATTAAATAAACGTTCACGCTCTACATACGATTTTGAGGCATCAGGATTAGGGTCTACAAATATATGCATATGGTTAAATGCAACTTGTAAACGAATGTGCTTAGACAGCAACATGCCATTACCAAATACGTCTCCAGCCATATCGCCAATTGCAACTACTGTAAAATCAGTAGTTTGACAGTCAATATCCATCTCACGGAAGTGACGCTTAACAGACTCCCATGCACCTTTAGCGGTTATGCCCATTTTTTTATGGTCGTAACCTACAGAACCACCCGATGCAAAGGCATCACCAAGCCAAAAGTTGTACTCATTTGCAATGCCGTTAGCTATATCAGAAAACGTTGCTGTTCCTTTATCGGCAGCCACTACTAAATACGCATCATCTTCATCATGACGAACAACATTACTTGCTGGCACTATTTCACCACGTGCAATATTGTCAGTGATATCTAGTAAACCTCTAATAAAGATTTTATAACACTCTTGGCCTTCTTTAATGAAAGCATCGCGCTCTGATGGTAGCTGTTTACAAACAAATCCACCTTTAGAGCCAACGGGTACAATTACGGTATTTTTAACTTGTTGCGCTTTAACTAAGCCCAAAACCTCTGTTCGAAAATCTTCACGACGGTCTGACCAACGTAGTCCACCGCGAGCTACCTTACCAAAGCGTAAATGTACGCCTTCAACACGAGGCGAATAAACAAATATTTCAAAAGCAGGTAGCGGTAACGGTACGTCAGGAATCAAACTAGGTTGTATTTTAAATGATACGTAAGATTTAAACTGGTTCTGAGCGTCTTTTTGATAGTAGTTAGTGCGCAGCGTAGCCACAATCATATCTACGTATAAACGTATAATGCGGTCATCATCTAGATTGGCTACATTTTCAAGCTCAAGGTAAATTTGTGCTATTAACTTGTCCAATGTTTTAGAACTCGCAGGGCTCTTAACAGAAAAGCGTTTAGCGAATAAGTTAACGATTTGAGACGCAATATGTGGGTAGTTAGCAAACGTACTTTCAATATATGTTTGAGAAAAAGTAACACCAATTTGGCGCATGTATTTAGCATAAGCACGCAAAATAGAGGCTTCACGACCCGTTAAGCCGCCCATTAGCACTAAACGGTTAAAACCGTCATTTTCTAAACGGTTATTCCATACATTGGTTAAAGCCGCACGAAAACGAGCAGACACTTTATCAAAATCATCCATCCCTTTACTGTCAATCAGCATAGAGAAATCCATAATCCAATTAATTCGGCCATCACTAGTTTTAACCGAATAAGGTGTTTCACCTATTACACGTAAACCAAAGTTTTCTAGCATTGGCATTACATCTGACAAATGAATTGGCTCATCTTTATGAAATAAGCTCAAACGGACAATATTAGTATTCGCTTCTTCTTGAGGGCGATAAAAAAGCATCTCAAGTTTATTTTCTTCACTTAATAGCTCTAGTTTTTCAATATCAACTACTGCGGCACTCGGTAACACTTCATCTTTGTATGAACGAGCAAACGCGTTACAATATTTACGGTTTAAATCATTTCCACGCGCTTCACCTGCAGACTCTAAAAGCGCAGATTGTAGTTTGTCTTCCCAAGTACGGGCAGCTTCTATTAAATTATTTTCGATGTCTTTCACATTAAATTCGATATTGTTGTCAGTCACACGAACAGTGTAATGAGTACGTGCTAGTGTTGACTCGGAGAAGTAAGTGGTAAATTCGACTTTTTCGTCAGAATTAAATGCATTGCCTAAAATATCTTGAGTTTCCCTACGCAGGGCTGTGTTGTAGCGCTCGCGAGGAACATAAACCATACAAGAGAAAAAACGACCATAGGCATCTTTTCGCACAAATAAGCGACACATATCACGCTCTTGCACTTGTAATACACCGGTTGCAACTTCAAGTAACTCATTTTCGCGTGCTTGTACTAACTCATCACGCGGGTAAGTTTCTAAAATATTTAATACCGCTTTGTAAGCGTGTGTGCCTTTTGCAAAATCACACATATCCATTATGCGAGTAATTTTGCTTTTTAAAACAGGAACATCAGCAGCACTATTATTATAAAAATTAGATGAAAATAAACCAATAAAACGGTCTTCACCAATAACATTCCCTTCATCATCAAAACGTTTTACACCAACGTAATCGATATAAGCGGGACGATGAACACGAGACTGTGAATTAGTTTTAGTTAATATCAATAAATTACTGCTGCGTGCTTCCTGGCGAGCCACCTCAGGTAACTCAGAAAGCAAGCGAGTATGCTCTTCAGTAGAGTTTTTTAACAACCCTAAACTTGTATCCATTTTACCTTTAAGCTGATAGTCCCCCTGAACAGGACTTAACTCGTATTCACGGTAACCCATAAGGGTAAAATTATCGCTAACTAGCCAATCTAAAAATTCAACGGTTTCTGCCACTTCACTTTTATTTTTGCCGTGGCGGCGCTTAGGTAGCTCTTTACTTACTTCAATTAGTTTTTTTCTTATTGGCTGCCAGTCTTCAACAGCAACAGACACATCAACAAGTACGGATTCTAATTCTTTTTTGAAAGACTCAATGGCAGACGAATCTGTTTGGCGATCAATCTCTATGAAAAAAACTGTTTTTGTAGATGTAGATTCTTGCTCTGCTTTTAAATTAGATAAGCCTGAGATTTTAGCGTTGTCATCGCGTTGAATTTTAAGTGGGCTATGAAGTAATAAGTGAGAGGCAATATTTTCACGAGTCATGGCCATACGAACAGAATCAACTAAAAAAGGCATATCTTTAGCAATAATTTCTACGATGGTATGTGATGACTGCCAGCCATCTTTTGCCACTTCGGGGTTGAAAACGCGAATAACGGCGTCGTCAGTAGTATTTTTTTCTAGCGAATTCCAAAGGCTGAGTGCAGCACCGTATAAGTCACTGTCGTTTCGATTTGCCAAATCCTCTTTAGACATATTGCTGTACAAGGCTTTGGCGAATTTCTCAACGAGTAACACATTATCAGCGTGAACTTTTTTCTGGATAAGCTTACAGACATTATCTAGGATAACCGAGGCTTGGCCTTCATTTCGTGTCATTGTATGTTCCTTAATCTATTACTGCTCAAGAGCAGGAATTTGTACAGCCATTTATTAGTGTGGAGTCAGATAAATTCTAACCCTTTTACAGCTAATAAACAGCTTTTTCGATGAAAACATTTCAAGCTTTTCAGCTATTTGGTCATCTATTCACAAATTATAGATATAAATGGCCAATAGTGGCCATTTAGGAGCAATATTATTCACATTATTTTTTCTGGTCGGTCCACAGAAGACTTCCAATTGCAGGTAATAACAGCACTGCACCTAACATATTCACTAAAAACATGAAGGTTAGAAGTATTCCCATATCAACTTGGAATTTCAAATCAGAAAATATCCATGTGCTTACACCAATAGCGAGAGTAATACCGGTAAATAGTACCGCACTACCGCGTTCAATGAGTGCATTACGATAAGCAATCGACAATGGTACATTTTGTTTAAGCTGCCCCATCATCGACGAAAGTATATAAATACCGTAATCCACACCAATACCTACACCTAGGGCAATAACTGGTAAGGTTGATACTGTTAGGCCAATTTCTAGCTGTACCATTAACGCTTGTGCAAGCGTTGATACTATATAAAGCGGTAACACCACAGCAATAGTCGCTTTTACGCTTCTAAAACTCAGTAAGCATAATGCAATAACAGCACCGTATACATATAGCATCATTGGTATTTGAGCCTCAGACACTGACTCGTTTGTAGCGGCCATTACGCCGACAGGACCAGACGCTAATTTAAAGGCAAGCTTTTCTGTCCCTTCTTCATTTGCGAACTGTTTAACGCTTGCAATAACGCGGTCGATAGTCTGCGCTTTGTGATCATCTAAAAAGATAATAACAGGCATCACAGAACAATCACCGTTCAGTAAACCCGTGCTTGTTTCAACACGTGCTGTAGACTGCACTAATGAAGCCGAATTACGCGGCAAGCTCTGCCATTTTAAATTACCTTCGTTGTAACCCGCATTAACAGACTGAGCAACCGAACTTAAACTAACTGCAGATTGAACACCTGCAACATTTTCAACTTTGTATTGAAAACGGCTAATGCGCTCCATTACATCATATTCTGTGCATGCTGCTGGGTAAGCTTCAACAATCACTTTTAAAATATCTGATGAAATAGTGTACCTGTCCGATATTAAAAAAGTATCTTGATTATAGCGAGCATCTTGATGAAGTGACGGAGCACCTGCATGCAAATCACCTATCCGCATTTTATCAGCTTGCCAGTAACCCAAAGCAAATAAAACAAGCGTAAAGCCAATAATGATTTTAGCTGCTTTAGGATCGGTTGCTTTTACCAATAAATCCCTAATTTTATCAAGCATATTTGGCTTGTTAGCATCACCTGATTGAATATGTATGCTATTTTCAAATTGCATGTATGATGCCCAAACAGGCAATAAAATTAAGTTAGTAAATATAATAACCGCAACACCTAAGCTAGCAGTAATTGCAAGCTCACGGATAATACCTATATCAATCGTCAACAAAGTTAAAAAGCCAACAGTGTCTGATAAAAGAGCAATACCACCTGGAATTAAAAGCGCCCTAAAACTTGATTGGCAGCAAACTCGCGTACTTTTCCCTTCGCTTACTTTTTTACCTATCGCGTTTATCATTTGCACGCCATGGCTAACACCAATAGCAAATACTAAAAATGGAACTAATATCGACATTGGATCAAGTCCAAAGCCAAGGCTTGAAAGCAACCCTAACTGCCATGCAACCGCAATGATAGAGCATGCAATGGGTAAGATTGTAAGCTTTAAGCTTCCACAGAACAGCCAAACCATAATAAATGTGAAGGCTATGGCAATTGCAAAAAATAACACAACGCCTTTAGCCCCTTCTGCAATATCACCAGCCATCTTTGCAAAACCGATAATATGAATACTTACTTTATCGGTACTCAGAGGCTCTCTTAACTCTGATTCGAGCTTTTCTGCAAAGGCTAACGTGTCTAACTTTTCTTGCGTTTGTGGGTCAGTTTCTAATAATTGCGCTGTTACCATTGCACAAGAATAGTCGCTTGCAATCATACGACCAACAACTTTTGCTTTTTCTATATTTTCTTTAACAACGGCTAAGCCACGTTCGTTTGCTTTAAAGTTTGCAGGAATAATTGGGCCACCGGCAAAACCATCCTCAACAACTTCGACAAATCGGGCGCTAGGAGCAAATATAGAGTTTACGAGCGGTCTGTTTACACCGGGTATAAAATAAAGCTGATCATGAACAGCTTTTAACTGAGTAAAAAATTCTGGATTGAATATGTTACCACTGTCATCACACACTGAAATTAAAATACTATTCGCACCACCAAACTGCTTTTCATGCTTGGTATACACTTTCATGTATTCGTGATTTAAAGGGATATTTTTATTAAATGAAGCATCTAGTTGAATGTGCGTGGCTTTAAAAATAAGCAAACAAGTAATAATTGCAAAACTTATAAGCACAACTAAGCGATGTCTAAAAATCGCTTTTTCTATAAAATCTAAAATAGTATGCATTAAGGGGTCAACTCCTTCACTTTAATGCCATCTTCAGTAGCCATTACCAATTTATTATTTTTAATCACACCATCAAGTATCGCTTTACCATCGGCAAGTTGCTCATGAGTTAATAAACCATCCTGTAAGTGAAAAATCACCCCGCTATTTGCTAGCATTAACCACTGTTTGTTATTGTAATTAATAATACTGTTTACAGTAGCAGCTTTAGTACTCTCAAGGTGAAGCCACTCTTCTTCATCACGCTGCTTGCTGAATACATTACCTCTAAGCCCTGCGACTACTTCTTGAGAATTATCTGAATTAAAAGCGAAGAAAGAACCTGGGTATATTTCTTCAAGACGCAGCCAAGTTTTACCGTTATCTGTGCTTCTCGCTAGTAAGCCCATCTCACCAACAAGCATTAAGCCTTCAGAAGTTTGTTCAATTCGATTAAAATGTGGCAGGATTGATGCGGTTTCGGCCTCGTATCCTTCAGGATCATCGTCTTTTAGGTCGTTTAAATAATCTCTGTCTTCACTGAACAATAGAGAATCTAAAAATCGTTTTTCCCATTGTTTACCACCATCAGTAGTATGGTAAAACATGCCATACGCACCCACGGCAAAGCCTTCTAATTTATCTTTAAATAATATATCTAAACACGGCTTATCTAAAGAAGGCTTAGCATGTTGTAATTGCCAATTATTACCACCATCAACAGTATTAATAATTGTGGCATCGTGCCCACATGCCCAACCGTTGTTTTCATCACTAAAATCAACAGCGGTTAATAACACTTGCGTAGGCACAAATTCTGCTTGTTGCCACATTTCACCATTTATACTTTTTATAACTGTGCCATGTTTACCTACAGCAACTAATTCATTACCTGTATTGATAATATCGGTCAATAGTGTTTTTTGTGCATTAGGCGCACTAATTGCGTTTTTTGGTGTATCTTGAGCAAAACTCGCACCGCTTATAATCAGGCTGGCACATACCAAATACTTCATAAATTTTAATCGCCTTGAACTGAAAGGAGTGTTTGTCTTTGTAAACGAGGAAAGTTTTTGCGTTGAAAGACAAACGCGATGGGAAAGGAAAAAGGCACCTAACTTAAAATTAGGTGCCTAGTTTTTTAATTTATCTACCTGCGCGACGTAATGCGCTAGATGTAAATTCATTATCATTAAATGATTTTGAAAAATCGTACATTTTTTCTTGGTTATCTAAACCAATTGCTAAATAACGACGTGAATTCAAATCATGATAAACTTCTAATGTACTCCACTGAGTAGGTACTTCGTAGTAGTTAAGACCGTAAGCCATTGCTACACGGTAAAGCTGATCACGGTTATCGTAAATGTCTGTTACCGTTACTTGCCAGCTATCTTCATCTATATAAAACACACGTTTTTTATATATGTGACGCGTATCATCTTTAAGGTTAGCCTCTACTACCCAAACACGGTGCTTTTCATAACGAGTATGCTCAGGATTGATGTGGCCAGGCTTTAAAATGTCATCATACTCTAGCTTGTCACTGTGGAGCTTGTAACTATTATATGGAACATAAAGCTCTTGCTTACCTTTAAGCGTCCAGTTGTAACGGTTTGGTGAGCCATTGAACATATCAAAGTCATCAGTAGTACGTAAGCTATCTGCTGCAGTACCCGGTGCGTCATAAGCAACGTTTGGTGCACGGCGGACACGACGCTGACCAGAATTATATGTCCATGCTTGGCGTGGCGTTAATATTTGGTCCATTGTTTCATGTACTAGTAATGCAGTACCCGCAAGACGTGCCGGTTGAGTAACACTCTGTTTAAACTTAAACAATATGTTTGAGTCTTGCAGCTCGGCAGGTGTAGCACTTGGATCAGAATATTTAACAAGTAGCTGTTCATCAAAACCAACATAGTTGTAAGAACCTGATGCTGTAGGTGCAGCTTGTCCACCAAAACGTTCGATTGACTCACCTCTAAAACGTAATAAATGGTTCCAAATTGCTTCTAAACCTGTTTTAGGGATGGGAAATGGAATACCAATAGCCGTATTTTTAATTCCGTTTCCGCCTTCAATCAATTCGGCAGTAGGTGCAAACTCTTTAGTTGCATCATAAACAAACTGAGGGTATGAGGCCGAACGGCGTGTCTCATACACTGGCATTTTGAATGTGTCTGGATACGCTTCAAACAAAGCAATTTGGCCTGGGCTCAAGTTAGCTTTATATTTATCGATGTTTGATTTATCAATAGTGAAAAGCACTTTATCACTTGAAAAAGGGTCTAGGTGATGCATGCCAACTTCGTACCCTGCAGGAGCTGCAGTAATACCATTGTTCCATGCTGGAATTGAGCCGTCAGCGTTACCTGCTTTTTCGGCGCCCATTGGCGTTAAATCTTGACCTAAACGCGCTACTTCTTCAGCTGATAGTTTTGCTAAAGTAGCATTACTTGCAAACAAGCTAGCAAAAGCTGCTGCAATGAGGGTAGGTTTTTTAAGCATAATAATGTTACCCCTAAATAGAATATTTTAAATTGAAAGAAACGTAATCGCGGTCTGAGAAGGTGTTTACACCACCACCGCCCCAAAATGAGTTGTAGCTCACGTCAAGTGACCACGCATTTTGGTAGTTAAAGTTCATAGTAGCACCTAATGACTTACGATCTTCAATGAACAAGAACATCGGATCAGGTGTGTTACCATTTACGTCATGTGAAAATACAAAGCGAGGTGAAAAGTTGATACCGTTGTAAAGGTTAAAATAGTCACCCTTAGCAATTAGTCGGTAACCCCACGATGAACCCGTTGCAAACGACTTTTCTTCAGGACCATTTGAAAGACCTAAATGCAACGTTGAGTAATCTGTTGTACCTGGGCCAGTGATAACACCACTTCGACCAGTACCTGACACATTTAAACGCATTTCATCGTAATCTGGCATATCGTGAATTTTAACGGCGCCCACTTCACCTACCACAGCCCAACTGTCAGCTCCTAATGACGGGCCAAATAAATGCGTTGCAGTAAACTGAATTTGTGAGGTATCACGTTCAATATAACCTTTTGCAACTTCACCTGGACCTACAGAACTGATTGCATCACCAATACTCATTTGCGAAATACCGGCAAAATCAGGACGAATACCAGCAACAGCTAGCTGTTCAGGCATTGCTGTGTAAAGTAATTCTACATCATCAATTTGCAGAGGCTCGTCTTGTCTAAAAGCAAATTCACCTGCAAACGCAGTCTCGCCAATAGTCGTATTAAAGCTCACACCATAAAGTTTTATATCTTCAGGGTATTCATTCTCAGCTTTAGAAAATGCAACTAAGTCAGCAACATTATCATCAGTGATTTCTGTTGTAGAAATCATTGCTAAATCTTGTGCAATGGCAGCTTGAGAAAAATTAGATACACGCCCTGAAATAAGAGGACGACGGCTGTGGTAATTTACGTGGTAAAGCGCAATTTCAGTGTCATTCCACTCGGGTAAAAATATGCCTAATCGTAAACCATATTGACCACCATCATCTGGTTCAGTTTTACCGTTACCACCTTTACCTTTAAGTGCAACCTTGGTTGGGTGCGCTAGGTACATATTAGCTAGTAGAGCTTGGCCTTCTGCACTTGTAGGATCAATCCCCTGAGCCGCAGCTACTTGAGCATAGGTTGCAGTTAAGTTATTTAAACTTTCAGTTAAAAATGCAACATCTATATCAGGGTTAGACGTAAAGCCTAGCTGAACGTTTTGTTGGTAACCATTTTCTGCAGCAAAATCATTTGTAGAAAAATAAGTACCAGCAGCTGGCAAGCGAGTCTCATGCCATTGGTACTGATAAAAACCTTCTAGGGTGATGTTATCAGTAATACCCAATGATGCCCAAAGCATACCAACAGGAATAAATGCTTCTTTAAGCTCAGCGCCTGGCGCTTTCAATCTATCGATATCTACAGGGTTAACATTTATACCATGAGATATAAGCGTGCTTTCACCCCAGTTAACAACTTGCTGACCAAGACGAACTGAAAGTGGGTTTTTGCCGTCGTTTAAATCAAAGTCAGCCCAAACAAATGCATCAAGTAGACGAATGTCTGCACAGCTCTGTTCTTTTGTATCTTCATCATCACAAGGATCTACGCTTTGACCTGATGTAGGGTTTGCATAGGCAAAGTCACCATCCATCAAAGCAAAGTCATAAAAGTACATGAAACGAGTAAATAGACCGTAGTTATCTTTGTTTATTGAAAGGTCATGTGTTCCCTTTAACAGTTTGGAGAATGAATCACCGCTGTCAAAGTTAAGATTACCTGCGTCACCATTATTTGAATACGACCCAGGTTGTGCCCAAACATCTTGTGAAGAATAAACTGTATTTAGGGCTGGGTTGTAACCAGTCCAATCAAAAGCAGGGTTATTACTTTTACCTATTAAGCTAAAGTCTCTATCTTCTACACGAATACTTTGGCCGTAAGAAAAAGTTGAATCGAAGGTTATATCAAACCCTCCGGCGTCAAATGTTACAGCCTGTGAACTTGCTGTAGTTAGGGCTAAACTAGCGGCTGCTAAACCTATAGCGATTTTGTTTTTAACAAAAAGCGATCTTCTTATCATTGTGGTTCCCCCCTGTCGCGGGTCATATTGTGTGATCAAGTTATTGTTTTTAGTGTAATCGTAACGATAGAAGCGAATTGTATAAATTACAAATAGTCGCATTCAATCTGTCATATATTTAGTGTGTCAGCTGACGTTTACGTATTGGTAAGACGTCATACCAGATAATTTATACACGTTATTTAACAATAGAACAAATTGAAATTAACAAAAAGACAATATTTTTATGGTTTTATAACATAAAAACAGCGCTCTAAGCCACTCGTTCAATACGAATAAATTTATTTTCAGGGGTGAGTAACATTCTAAAACGCCCTCTGACACCTAAACTTGTAACAAACGGTCTTAAATGATCGGCAGAAAACCGAATTGACTTCCCACCCTCTTCAACCACTTGCACAGAACTATATCGACCGTGGTAGTAATCCATACAGTCGTTATAGCTCAATCTTAAATTAAAGTAATACTCAAGCATTTAATTAAGCGCTTTTTCAACCTTCTCGAATAAGTCGTCACTTAGTCCATCTAAATTAGATAAACGTTCTAATTGCGTTCTCATAAGTGCTGAACGTGTTTTATCATAACGTTTCCAAGACATAAACGGTGTTAGCATTCTTGACGCATTTTGTGGATTTATTGCATTCAGCTTAACAAGTAAATCACCAAGCAATTCATATCCTTGCCCGTCAGCACGGTGAAATTGCTGAGTATTAAAGTAGCTAAAACTCCCCACTAAAGCACGGACTCTATTGGGGTTAGAAAAATCAAAACTTGGGTGCTCATATAATGACTTAATATTAAAAATAGCATCTTCACCTGTTTGCATTGCTTGAAGCGCAAACCACTTATCCATAACAAGTACATCATGTCGCCATTGACTATCAAAGTGCGACAATAAATCATCACAGAGTGGATGAGAGGCTTTTACCACAGCGCTAAGTGCACCCAATACATTGGTCATATTTGACGAGCTAGCAGCTAGCTTAATAAATTTATCTGTTTGTTTGCTCGGCACCTTTGCAAGAAAATGCAGGCAAATTTGCTGTAGTGAGCGCACAGCAACCGCTTCGGCGCTTATGCTGCCATCGTCATGTAATGAACCAAAACATGCAATAAGCTCATCATTAAGGCTTGTGGCAATTTGTATTTCGAACTGTGCTACAACACGAATAATTTCATCAACAGGAATAATTTCAAATTCTGCGGCTAAAGTGTCAAAGCTAGGTAATTTTAATAACTCTGCAATTAACGCTAAATCGCCTTGTTTTGAAACAATTAAAACACGCAAGGCTTTAATTATCTCGTCACTTAATTGAAATTGTGTATCTGAGTTAATTGCTGCTTTTACCGCTTTTATAAACAATTGTTGCTGTGCATCCCAACGTGAAAAATCACTTCGTGCAAAACGCATAATATGCAAATGCTCAAGCTCAGTTGTTTGTTGAGTTAGGATACACGGAGCAGAAAAGTCTTCTAACAACACAGCAACGGGTTTACAAGTCACATTCTCAAAAGTATAACTCTGCTTTTTATCGGTAACATTAAGCACATTACTAACTTTTAAACCTTTGTACTGTAATTCGATACTACTGCCGGATTCGTCCAACAACTCAATTGCAAACGGGATATGCAACGGTTTGTTATCGGGCTGATTAATCGGTGCTTTTTGCTCTATTGTTAGTGTGTAGGTGTTTGAGGCACTGTCGTAATGCTCTATGGCATTCAAGCGAGGCGTACCCGCCTGACTATACCAACGCTTAAATTGCTCTAAATTAACACCCGATGCGTCACTCATAGCACTGACAAAATCATCACAGGTAACTGCTTGGCCGTCATGGCGTTTAAAGTAAAGCGCCATCCCTTTTTGAAAGTTAACCTCACCAAGCAAGGTATGCATCATTCTTATTACTTCAGCACCCTTGTCGTATACTGTTACGGTATAAAAGTTATTCATTTCAATAACTTTTTCAGGTCGAATAGGATGCGCCATTGGCCCTGCGTCTTCACTGAACTGATGCGTACGCATCACCTTAACAGCATCAATGCGGTTGAGTGCACGCGATCCAAGATCACTACTAAATTCTTGGTCTCTAAATACAGTTAGCCCCTCTTTAAGTGATAACTGAAACCAATCTCTGCACGTAACACGATTACCAGTCCAATTGTGAAAGTATTCATGACCTACTATAGACTCAATAGTATGGTAATCTTTATCCGTTGCTGTTTCTTGATTGGCCAAAACACATTTACTGTTAAATATATTTAAGCCTTTGTTTTCCATTGCACCCATATTAAAGAAATCTACGGCTACAATCATGTATATATCAAGGTCATATTCTAAATTAAAACGCTCCTCATCCCATTGCATAGATTTTTTAAGTGATTGCATCGCATGCGGTGTTTTAGGCAAATTACCCTTATCTACAAATAATGCTAAATCAATTTTTCGGCCACTTTTAGTTGTATAGGTATCGTTTAATACATCAAAATCACCAGCAACTAATGCAAATAAATAGCTTGGTTTTTTAAATGGGTCTTGCCATTTAGAAAAATGACGGCCGTCAGGTGTCTCACCTTTGTCAATTTGGTTACCATTAGATAATAAATGCGTATAACTTGAATCAGCAATAATAGTCACATCAAACGTAGACAACACATCAGGACGATCCATGTAATATGTTATCTTTCTAAAGCCCTGCGCCTCACACTGTGTACAATACGCTCCACCAGATAAGTAAAGACCTTCTAAAGATGTATTTGTCTCAGGAGATATCTCAGTCACAATACGTAATTTACAACGATCTGGTAAGTTATTAATAATTAGCTGCTCATCAACAACGCAATAATCTGTTATCTCAATCGCATCTATCGATAAGGACGTTAAACGTAAATTTATGCCATCTAAAATCAGAGGTGATTGATTATCACCAACACGCGTTAACGTCAGTACGCTTGTTACCGTTGTATTTGTAGGCTGAAGATCAAACGTTAAGTCTGTGTGGTCTATTAAAAAATTTGGTGCTTTATAGTCTTTGAGATATTGAGCTTGAGGGGTTTTTGAGTCGGTCATGATTACTCCAAAAAAAGCGCCTCTATATGAAGAGGCGCTACTAAATTTAGGCAGATTGTTTCGGCTTAATACGTAAAATCTTAATACCGAGATATGCATATATAACAGCTAAAACGGGATTAATTAAATTAAAGAAAGCGTAAAGTGCGTAATCGAAAGGGTTTATTAAAAGTACACTTTGCATGTAAGCACCACACGTATTCCAAGGAATAAGTGGACTGGTAATCGTACCGCCATCTTCTAAGGTGCGAGATAAATTAACCGGCTTTAAACCGCGCTTTTTATATTCATCTTTAAACATACGTCCAGGAACCACAATAGCAATATATTGATCGGCTGCAATGAGGTTAGTACCAATACACGTTGCAATAGTCGAGGCAATTAAAGAGCCAGTACTTTTCGCTATTTTTAAAATACTTTTTACGAAAATGTCTAACAAGCCTGTTTTTTCCATAATAGCGCCAAACATAAGCGCAGTCATAATTAACCACGTCGTTGTTAACATTCCCGCCATACCACCACCGCTAAGTAGTGAGTCCATTTTGTCATCACCGGTATCGATGCTAAAACCGTCAAAAAATGTCGTCCATACTAATTTGAAATACCCAACCACTTCGCCTTGAGAAGTATCAATTTGAGAACCAATTAAGTCAGACTGAAATAGCATAGCCCAAACAGCACCAACCACAGCACCAATAGAAATAGCAGGAAAAGCAGGCATTTTTTTAATTGCTAGCACTAAAAGCACAATTAAAGGAATGAGCATCTCAAAACCAATATTGAAGTTTTGCTCCAAAATTAGCGTAATTTCGTCTAAACGCCCAGCCTCATTAGAAGCCGTTGCGTTAAAGCCCATAAATATAAATATAATAAGCGCAATCACAAAGCTAGGAACTGTTGTCCATAGCATATGCTGAATATGTTCAAATAAGTCAGAGCCAACCACTGCGGGCGCTAAGTTAGTTGTTTCAGAAAGTGGGCTTAGTTTGTCACCAAAATACGCACCAGATATAACAGCACCAGCTGTAACTGCCTGATCTAAACCAAGACCCGTAGCAACACCTAATAAAGCAACACCAATTGTAGCTGCAGTGGTCCACGAGCTACCAATGCTCATAGCCACAATGCCACAAATTAAACAACTTGCTGCATAAAACCAACTAGGGTTAATTACTTGCAGGCCATAATATATTAGCGTTGGTACTGTGCCCGATAACAACCAAGTACCTATCAAAGCACCTACCATTAATAAGATTAATATAGCGCCAAGAGAGAGCGTTATACCCTCAATCATAGCTTGCTCAAGCTTTTTCCACGTGTAGCCGTTTTTTAGGCCAATTAGAGCAGCTGCGAAGGTTGCAAATAAAAGTGCAATTTGGTTTGGTCCAGATGACGAGTTGTCACCAAATAAGTAAACCGCAGCCCCTAACAAACAAATTAAAACTGAAATAGGAATTAATGCATCAAGAAATGAGGCGGGTTTTACTGGTTTATCATCCAATGGGTTCAAAGTTGAGACTCCTACACACATACAGCGTGTTTAATTATTATTTTTAGCACTTAGTGCGTATTAACTGAGCATTTCTAAGACGGCTCAATTTTTAATAGTTAGAGATTATAACAATTTAGGCTGTGATAGGTAGCAAAAAAGGCGCACGAGCGCCTTTTTTGTAGTGATAAAACCAGTTTTTACTTTTTGGCGATGCGACCAAAGTTAATGTAGTCCTGAGTAATTAAGGCCGCTTCTTCAAGGAACGGGTCAAGCTCATCAATTACATCTGGTACATCATCTAGGTTTTCAACCGGATCTTTACCTAATCGTTTCAAGCGCTCATTTGTACGAACTAATGCACGCGCTACACCTTCTTCTTTTTCTTTAATACGCGTGGCTTCAACTAAAGAAATCGTTTTACGATCTTTTTCTTCGTTGTACAACGCTATATCATCAAACACGTAGCCGAACTCAGGTTCAGATTTAATACGATCTTTATGCTGCTTTTCTAGGTAAGGAATAACTGGAGTTAAATTTCCTAACTTTTTATATTTTGCTTTAACAATGCTATCCCAAGGAAGTGCATTATCTTGTTTACTTTCACCCCACTCGGCAGGATCTATAGCCGATGGAAATGAAATGTCAGGAATAACACCTTTGTGCTGAGTACTGCCGCCATTAATACGGTAAAATTTAGCTATGGTGTATTGCACGCTACCTAATGGGTTATCGTAAAGATCATACGCTCTTGCAAGACCTTTATGTTGCTGCACAGTGCCTTTACCAAATGTTTGTTCGCCAATAATAACAGCGCGACCATAATCTTGCATTGCAGCGGCAAAAATCTCAGAGGCAGACGCACTGTAACGATCAACTAAAACCGTTAATGGCCCGTCGTAATAAGTAACTCCATCACGATCTCTTTGCTCTTCAATTCGGTTATTTAGAGTATGTATTTGTACAACAGGACCTTGATCGAAAAATAAGCCAGAAAGCTGGGTCGCTTCGTATAACGAACCACCACCATTTTGACGTAAGTCGATAATAATACCGTCTACTTTAGCCTCTTTTAATTTAGCTAACTCAACTTTTACGTCTTTAGACAAATTATTGTAAAAACCTGGGATTTCAATAACCCCAATCTTGCTTGATAAATCAGAATATTTAGCTTCAAACACTTCTGACTTTGCAGCTCTGTCTTCAAGACGGATTTTGTCACGAGTAATTTCGACCACTTTAGGTGTGCCATGAGCATCTGCACCTTTCAAATATTGCAAACGTACTTTCGTGCCTTTAGGGCCTTTTATTAAATCTACAACATCGTCTAAACGCCAGCCAATCACATCGGTAAAATCTTCACCGTCTTGTGCTACGCCAATAATGCGGTCATCTGCTTTAATTTGTTCGGTTTTGTCTGCTGGACCACCTGGAACAAGACTACGAATTACGGTGTAATCTTCGTCAGGAGTTAGTACAGCGCCAATGCCTTCAAGTTCTAGGTCCATATCCATTTTAAATTGTTCAGCACGTCTTGGTGATAAGTAAGACGTATGCGCCTCAATCGTGCGAGCTAAAGAATTTAAAACAATTTGAAATGCATCTTCTGAGTTAGATTGAACTAGACGCTTTTCAGCGTTTTTGTATCGCTTGGTAAGAACCTCTTTGATTCCTTCCCAATCTTTACCAGTCATTTTTAATCGCAGTGCATCGTACTTAACACGCTCTCGCCAGATCTCGTCTAGCTCTGCTTGCGATGTTGGCCACGTTGCATCTTCACGATCAAAAAAGTATTCATCTTGTTTTTCGAACGTCATTTCATTTTCTAATAAAGAAAGTGAATATTCGTAACGTTCAAAACGGCGCTTTAGGCTTAAATTAAAAATATCAAACGTAAAGCCTAGCTTGCCGGTAGTTAAAGCGTTGTCAAAGCTATCGCGATATTGCTCAAAGGATGCAATATCACTGGCTAAAAAAACGCTTTTATTAAAATCAAGGGATTCGATGTAACGATCGTACACTTTACTGGAAAGTTCATCGTTAAATCGAACCGGGATATAGTGTGAACGAGTAAATAAGCTTGCCACGCGCTTACTGGCAGTGCCATGTTGACTTTCTTGCTTGAGTAGAGGTAAATCATCAATGGTGACAGGCTCTACAGCAGCAAATAATGAACCTGAAAACAGGGCTGCAACTACCGGAATGAGCGTAAACTTTTTACTCATACAAACTCCTTAATTTATGTACAACTTAAACAGTGTATAAGCTGTCTGCTTTGGTTTTAACTTGCATACCAGTCACTAATTCAACATGAACGTCGTCTTTATTTACTTCAGTGATTACTGCATTTACAAGTGCTTGGCCTAGTTTAACTTTAACCTTGTTATTAACCTTGACCTCTGTTGCTGGTAAAGGTTCAATTTTACCTGAACGTTTAGCGGGTGCAGATTTAGTTGCTTTGCTAGCTGACGCATTTTTATCAGCGCCCTTGTTTGCATGTGCAGGCTTCTTCTTAAAGTTTTTAGAATCTGAGTCTTGACGTGGACGCTGTTGTTTCTTGCGCTTCGCCATTTTTGCACGGCTTTCTTCTAGTGCTTTTTGAGCATGATCAATGTGCTCTTGCTCAACTTTTTCACCTTCATTGCCATCAAGGTCAATACGAAACTCCGACTTTGTCACAGCTTCTAGATAACGCCAGTTAGACGTGTATTTTCTTAGTGCTTGACGAACTTGAGTCTTGCTTACTTTTTCAGACCCTTCAATACGCTCAGCAATATCTTTAAAAATACCGACTTTAAGCGGTTTGATACCGTCTTTTTGTTTAAAACATTGTGGAAATTCTTGGTACAAGAACTCCAATACTTCATTAATATCTTTTAGCTTGTTTGTGGTTTCCATTTTAGAACCTATTTTTCACATCTTTTCATCAAGGGACGAATCAACATAGTGTATTACCCAGTCGACCAGTTCTTCGAAATCGGCTTCAAGTACAGCCATATCACCTCGAAGGTGTTCCCAAATACCATTTATTATTTCATCGATTGATTCACAATCTAAATCATCTGGGAGTTTGTCCCAAGCAATGTGAATCAAATCATTGAGCGTTTCCGCTACATGTTCTTCTTCGCCTTCCCAATCGCCTACATCTTGTATAGCAAACAGGTAGTCCTGAACATTTAGCAAATCTTTCATTACAAGCTAGCCTCAAAGCATTTAACCAATGCTTCTAATCCCGCTTTGTCATCAGTGTCAAATCTAGAAATACTAGGACTATCAATATCTAGCACTGCAAATATTTTACCATGTTTCATGATAGGTACAACAATCTCAGAGTTCGATGCTGCATCACAGGCAATATGCCCATCGAAGGCATGAACATCTTCAATTAGTTGTGTTTGCAACGTAGCTGCAGCCGTTCCACATACACCCTTTCCAACTGGAATACGGATACATGCTGGGTTACCCTGAAATGGGCCTAGCACTAATTCTGACGGCGAATCAATAAAGTAAAAGCCCGCCCAATTTACATCATCTAAAGAGGTAAATAACAGCGCGCTTATATTTGCCATATTAGCAATTACATTCGACTCACCGGCAATCAGCGATTCAGTTTGTTTAACTAATGACTGGTAAAAATCGTGCTTTTGCATACCAAACTACTTCTTATTAAACATACAGTAGCTAAAGGTACTCTTTGTGATGAAAAATTGGAACCTTTTGCAGGTAAAAAAAAGGAATTTCCGTAGTTTAAAAGCGTCCTTGGTTAATAAAGACGCGATTATGATTTTGAAGTTTTACGAAGACCAAATAAAAACAGCCCTGCCGCTATTGCTGACATAACACTATTTATTAAAAATATTTCGCCTGTGGAGGCACTTAAAAGAAAGCTAAAAATAGCACCACCAAGTAAACCAAGCGTTAAAACACCGGAATAGTTTACTTTTGAATATTTAAACATTAATAAATAGCCTGGGACAACAAATGCAGCCATTGTTAAGCCAACAATATGCGCATTAGATATGGCTGTCATCAATAATGAAAAAAATATAGAGACAAATTCACCTTGTAGCGTTATTGAATAATAAATACCTAATAGGCTACCCATAATCACAGGAGAAAGTAATGAAAGCGCAACGCTTTTTGCTAATTGGTGTTTCATTTAATAGTCCTTAACAACACACTTAAACTCTATTTATAAGCATGCACCAAGAACCCAAAGTTAGAAACAGAGACTATGGTCGTAAATTACGAACAAAAATAAACCACATTACGCCATCAACTCATCACTTTTTATAAGCGTAAAGTTTTAAGCTCAAAACAGCTCAGTTGTCATAACTGAGCTATTTGGCTTGAGAGTTCAAAACGACGAGAAGTTACAATTTCTTCTAGCACCGCCAGCCTTTCGTTTAAGACTTTTGATTGTTTTTCTAATGCTACGATCTTTGAAGCATCAATAGCACTTTGCAATTTTGCTTGTGTCTCAACCTTTGAGGTTTTATAACTGAAGTAGCGCTTAAGGGCTGCCAATAACAGAACGGGTGAGCTAAATACAATAATAACCATAAATAATTCGAACATAATAACTCCTGCATTTAATGTTAATTTACTGCACACGCAGCTGAATGAGCTCGGGTTTGAAGCAATTTAGATAAAACTACTTCGCGTGGTTTACCTTTTCGAATTAGCATCTCTACATACACAATACTTAATACAATTGCTGTTGCCTTAAATAGATTACCTTGTAAATCCCCTGCTGCCCCACCTGACATCCCAAAGATCCCGTAAGCCGCATTCATAAAAATATGCATCCACATTGGGAACCAAATACGGTATCCACATTCGCAATACAGCCACGCAAACCAAGTCCCTGCAATCGTTGTTACCGTAACTGCTATCACTGCAGATAAAGGGTCATTGCCTTGATAAATGTGCCCCATACCAAATATCACAGAACTAACTAACGCTGCAGGTATAAAGCCCCAACGGCAGTATTTAAATAGCACACCAAATAATGCAGCTCTAAAGATAACCTCTTCAAAAAAACCGGCATAAACCGAACCCGTAATGATCGCTGATATCGAAAGATGAAGTTCACTACTTAAAAATGCATACCCTAGAGTCATAGGAATACAACAGAGCAACGCTGCAAGTGTATAATTAATGAATCCATCAAAGCTAAGTCCTATTGACTCAAACAACCTCTCTTGTTTAAACAAAACAATGGCAGCAGCAACTAACGGACCATATAAAAAGGTAAATTTAGCGGGAATGAATAAAATATCAGTTTGGTTATCAATATTAGATAACCAGCTAGACCAACCATCTCCCCAAAAATGCCTCATTACGTAGTGACAAAATATAAATATAGTAATTATTAGAAACGCATGCATAGCGTGTTTCATACCTCTTTTCCTCGTTAAGTTGTTAAATTCAACTTAATCCTGGCAATAGCATAAGCACAAAGCGACTCATTAGGGCTTAGCTGCAGTTTAAGGTATAAAACTCACTGTTTTGGGGTGGTTAACATGTTTTTGGGGCTAACAACAAAGCGTCTTTTATTGTTTTAACGTAGGTGCGAGACACTGGTATTGTAACATTTGATTCATTAAGTGATAACTGTAACCCACCTGCGTTACCACTATAATGCTTAACGCTTTGTAAGTTGATCGCATAAGAACGGTGGCATTTTATAACAGATGTATTGTGAGGTAGTTGTCTTAACAATCCTGTAAGTGATGTTCGTAATAAACTCTGAACTATTTTATCACCATCAAAAATGGTGATTTCACAGTAATTATCAGCAGATTTAATAAATAAGATGTGATGGTGAGCAACTTTAACCTCATCATTTTTATTTTCGCCTTTAAGTGAGATTGTCTCTAACGCAGTTTCTTCTAACCGCGTTTGATTTTCGTCAGCTGCGCTTGAGGGTATTAAATTTTTTACGTGCCGGTTTACCAGAAGTAAAAATATAAGGGGAAATACACCAATACAAAATATATATCCCACGAAGAGTAATTGATTTTGCCAGTGCCAAGACCCCAGCACTGCAACCACAAAATACCCGTGATTAAATAATGCTGTTATCAGTAAATATGTAAAAGGAATAATAGTTAAATGTTTTAACTTATCATTAAAGTTTATTTTGAGTAATGCGATTTCAATTGCACCCGATAGGAGCAAAGCACAAAAGGTGACTAACCCATATCCAGATAGCCGGAGTAACTTATAGGGTTCGCTATCGTTTGAAGTACCAAACGGTTGAAAAATAAAAAGTACAAAAAGTGTTATAAACGAGAACATAACAGCACGATATATAACTAACTTCCTTGATTCTAAGTCATCTTTTAGCCACAACATCCTATTTTATATACCTTTAGTTTTGAGATATTTAAAAGTAACACACATTAATATGCGCATTCTATTGCATTTAAACTCTTTTTATAGTGATTTTTAATCGGCAAGAAAGTCAAACATGAAGCTAAATAAACATTGTTTCGTGATGTAAAATATACATATTAGCGTTCAATGAACTTTAGATATGACTCGTGGATAAAAAGCGGGTCATAATTAAGTGAAGAATTTTGTTTCCAATACAAAAAGCCCGCTGTTTAGCGGGCTTTAATGTAATGGTGGAGAGATAGGGATTTGAACCCTAGATAGGCTACAAACCTATGCCGGTTTTCAAGACCGGTGCATTCGACCACTCTGCCATCTCTCCTAAAGTGCTATAAACTACAAGTAAGAGTGTACTCATAGTTATTGTAATAAGTGGTGGAGAGATAGGGATTTGAACCCTAGATAGGCTACAAACCTATGCCGGTTTTCAAGACCGGTGCATTCGACCACTCTGCCATCTCTCCGCACGGCCTGCATAATAGGGAAACCCGTTGGCTTTGTGAAGCTTTTTTTTAAAAAAATTGCTTAAGTGCTTAAAAAACAATTAATTTGTTCAAAGATAAAACAAAAACTTTCTTTTTGGTGGTTAAATGAACTTTAATTAAAAAATTAATGTCTATTGATCCACAAAGGTTTGCCCAAACATATAAGAGTTGGTAATCTAATTTTAGTTAAATTATCGAAACACACGTTTCACTTAAAGGAGCTCTACAATGGCGTTTAATCAATCGTACAATACCGCTAAACCGGTAATGTCTACCATTGAAACAAACAAGGTACTTAAAAACACCTACTTTTTACTTGCGATGACACTTGCATTTAGTGCAGTGACTGCCGGTATCTCAATGGCACTACAATTACCTTACTTTATGGGAATTGTGTTCACACTGGTTTCGTTTGGTTTATTATTTGTTGTAAACAAAAAAGCTGACACCGCATCGGGTGTATTTTGGGTATTTGCTTTCACAGGTTTAATGGGTGCTGGTTTAGGTCCAATGTTAAACCATTACGCTGCCATGCCTAATGGCCCAATGCTTATAATGCAAGCTCTTGGTTCAACAGCACTTATTTTCTTTGGTCTATCTGCATATGCGCTCAACACCAAAAAAGACTTCTCTTTTATGGGCGGCTTTTTAACGGTTGGCCTAATTGTGGTTATTGTTGCAAGCATTGTTAACATATTCATCGGTAGTTCTTTAATGTTTATGGTGCTTAACGCTGCGGTTGTATTAATTATGTCTGGCTTAATTTTATTTGATACAAGCCGCATTATTAACGGCGGAGAAACTAACTACATTCGCGCTACAGTATCTTTATACCTAAATGTGTACAATCTATTTACTTCACTACTGCACCTACTTGGCGCAAGTGATGACTAATTAAATAGTTCTGTTAAAATAGCCCCTTTATTGGGGCTTTTTTATTGGAATTGTTTTGGCACGATTTGTTCTTTCATTACACACACCACCATCAGATCACGACACCAGCCAACGCATAATTAAGTTTGCTAATGCGTGTTTATCTCAAGGGCACACCATAGACGCAATATTTTTGTATCAGCAAGGCGTTTATCATGCATCAACACATTTTGACTTAGCCTCTGACGAGCTTCAAATTAGCGCATTATGGCAGGCGCTATCAAGTCAAAATATTAATCTTATGCTGTGTGTAACCGCGGCAGAAAAAAGAGGCTTAGATACGTCAAACACAGGCGTATTTTCTGTTGCAGGTTTAGCTGAATTCGCAATGCTTGTAAGCGACGCTGATAAGTGGGTGCAATTTAAATGATTAATGTATTAGTAATGAGTCAAAGTAGCCCATTTGATGATCTTAACCTGCGAGATGCCCTCGATATGACGTTAATTTTTGCAGCTGTCGATCAAAACATAAGCTGGTTATTTAGTGGCCCCGCTGTTTTAGCATTAAAAAAGAATCAAACCCCTTCCACCATAGGTATTAAAGATTTTTTTAAAAACATAAAAACGCTAGAAGTTTATGACGTAGAAAACATCTATGTATGTGAAAAATCGCTCCTTGATTATGGCCTAAGTAAAACTGATTTACTCATAGACGCGCACGCGGTTACATTTGGTGAACAACAAACACTTATCAAAAAACAACATCACGTGGTGACCTTATGAGCACACTACATATTTTTTCAAAACCATTAAATTACTATTCTGCTAACCAGCTAGAAAACTTAATTTGTGCTGATGACCGTATATTGCTTTTAGGTGACGCATGCTTTGCTAATAAACAATTTAAACAATTTTCAGACACCCTCTTAGTACTTGAAGAGGACGCACTCGTTCGTGCAATTAAGCTATCAAATAACGACACTGCCATTAGCTATGACGAGTTTGTGTCTCTTACTTTAACCTCTACGCAATTAATTACTTGGTAATCCATGCTTGAATTTAACCAACAAACAATAGACACAGATAAACAAGGTTATTTACTCGACCATACACAATGGTCTAAGCAACTAGCCCCCATTATTGCAGAGCAAGAAAACATATCGCTTAGCGAACAACACTGGGAAGTGATTAACTTCGTCCGCGAATTTTATCTTGAATACAACACAAGTCCAGCCATCCGCATGCTAGTAAAAGCCATGGCCAAAGCACTCGGAGAAGATAAAGGTAATAGTATTTACCTTTATAAATTGTTTCCAAAAGGCCCAGCTAAACAAGCCACAAAAATTGCTGGATTACCAAAACCAGCAAGGTGTATTTAATGAGAAGTAAATCGAGTAACAAGCAACCCCCCGCTTCCTCAACCAAGCGTAATACGGGTCGCACGTATTCTAGAAGTGCAATTAAAAAGCCTACAAACAAAAGAGAAATAAAACCTCAAATAGACGCTAAAGACAAAAAAATTGTACTTTTTAACAAGCCATTTGATGTGCTTTGTCAATTTACAGACGATGCAGACAGAAAGACGCTAGCTGAATTTATTCCTATCAAGGATGTATATGCTGCAGGACGTTTAGACCGCGATAGCGAAGGTTTATTGCTGCTCACAAACTGCGGGAAACTACAAAATACATTAACAGCACCTAATAAAAAAACCAATAAAACGTACTGGGTTCAAGTAGAAGGTGAGCCTTCGACTGAGTCAATACAAGCTTTGTGTAAAGGCGTTGAGCTTAAAGATGGGCTCACACTGCCTGCTAATGTAAAAATGATAGAAGAGCCTAACATTTGGCAACGAACTCCCCCTGTACGTGAACGAAAGTCTATACCTACCTCATGGCTCAGTATTACCATTAATGAAGGTAAAAATAGACAAGTTCGCCGAATGACAGCTCACATTGGCCATCCTACTCTTAGGCTAATTCGTTACAGCATAGGTAATTACACTTTAGACGACATTAATACTGGTGAATATAAAATCATTAAAGGTAGCATTAATGCATAAACCAAATGTAACAGTAGCCGCAATAGTTAAAAACCATAACGAATACTTATTAGTAAAAGAACGCGATAAATTTACTAAGCAAATTTGCTATAATCAACCGGCTGGTCATTTAGAAAAGAACGAAACACTAGCTCAAGCAGCAAGCCGCGAATTACATGAAGAAACAGGTTTATCGCTCACCCCTACAGGCTTTTTAGGTGTTTATAACTTGTACGCTGACAACGGCGTTCATTACCTAAGGTTTTGTTTTTTATTTGATGCTAGTGGCACCAACCAACAACTTAACCCTATTGATGATGATATTATAAGTGCCCATTGGTTCAACCTAGAGAAAATTAAATCTTTACCACTGCGAAGCCCGCTCGTTCAAAAGTGCATTGATGACGCGGTGACGCGTCCGATATTAAGCTTAGATACTATTTTCAACTAATAAAAAATTAAGGCATATTAATGGTGTGTTTTAAAGTTTACTCTGCCTAGAGGGATTACTTAGTGACGTGGGGTGTGTAATTGCTCCAGCTTATTCTTCTGACTTGCATCCATGTAAGGATAAGTAAAAATAGAGCAAAACTTTCACGCCATCGCTACCCCCTCACCTAAACCTTTGTAATAAAAATTTAATCTAACTTTCAGAGTGTAGTGCAATACAGTTTCGGCCTTGCTCTTTTGCATAATACAGTGCGTTGTCGGCTCCTTTAACAAAGCTTACCTTATCGTCTTGGGAACTAGCCGTTGAGTTAACGCCCATGCTCACTGACAAAAAGCCACTGTAGGTATCCTCATGCACAATTGCTAAAGCTTCAACGGCCTTTTGTATTTGCTCAGCAATAAATAATGCACCTTCCTTATCAGTATCAGGGAGCAATACAACAAACTCTTCACCACCATATCTGGCAACAAAGTCTTCAGGACGATTTACTGTCGATGCAATAGTTTGAGCCACTTCATATAAGCAAGAATCCCCAGCCAAATGTCCGTAACGGTCGTTAAACTGTTTAAAAAAATCAACATCAATAATTATTAACGATATTGCCCCTTCACACTCCTTAGCTTTATCAAATTCATGAGCAAGTTTTTCATCAAATCGACGTCTGTTGGCAATTTTGGTTAATGAGTCCAAAAACGCCATATCCCTTAAAATATCCTCAGCCTCTATTCGCTCGGTTGCATCTTTAAATACGGCTAAAAATTCTTCGCCTATCTTTATGCCCGATACCTCCATAACCACTTGAGTGCCATCACTACGTGCAACTGTGTAGTTATTGGCAGGTATATCGTCATTACTACTTTTCGCTTTTTTCAAAGCTTCAGACCATAAATTTTGAGCTTGCACTCTATAGTGCGGATCTGGATAGGCCTTTTTCCACCATGCATGTAGGTTAGGCACATCCTCAACAGTATAACCAAACACATCTACAAACCGTTGGTTTACCCTAAGAATATCACCGGTTTTGCTACACACATTACACACTGGCATAGGGAGCACTGAAAATAATTTAGCATAGTGACTTATCTCATGTTTTCGCATTGGGTTTAAGGTACTGCGTGATAAAAAACTCATCGGCATTTCTTTACTTTCAGCGCTCAATTGTTCATGCATTTGTAAAGCAAAATACCATTCTAGCCACCAGTGTTCTAATTTATCTAAAAGCTTCATTTCGAGGCTAAGCACTTCTGTAGTGTTTTTAATTAAATTAAACAAATCACTGATTTGGTGATGGGATTGCGCTTGCTGAGCATGCTTGAGTTTTATTAGTTCATAAAAAAGATGGTAGGCTGACTTTTTTAATTCTTGCAGGTTTATGATTAAAAGCTTATTTGAGATGAGATTTACTTGGTGTTTGTTTTGTTCTACAAACGATCTAATTTTATTAATTTTGTATGCGTGATTCATATATTCATTCCATTGATTATATTTTACAGCTTATTGAATGGGCTAACCCATCAAACTTTATTATTAATGAGTGTATATATACTCTAATCACTTTTAAAGAACTTATTATTAATTTTTAACATATGGCTCGTATTTTGTTCTTTAAGTTAAGCGTAGAATTAGAATCAACTTTTATCAAAAAAATGTTATGTAAGCGCCTTAGGTATCTTAGCTATTTATTATATTAATAAATTACTCACTAATTGTAAGGTTTGCCTTGTTAGTCTCTTTAAGCGCAAACAAAATACATGCTATAATCGCGGCCTTTCCAAGTTAACAGTAATCTGTATAAGCGAAATTATTCATGAGCGAAAATAGTCACATTAAAGTCATCGTTGGCATGTCCGGCGGTGTTGATTCTTCAGTATCTGCATATTTGTTACAACAACAGGGCTACCAAGTAGAAGGCCTGTTTATGAAGAACTGGGAAGAAGACGACAATGACGAGTATTGTGCCGCTGCAGAAGACCTAAAAGATGCGCAAGCCGTGTGTGACAAGTTAGGTATCGAACTTCATACTGTTAACTTTGCAGCTGAATATTGGGATAACGTATTTGAATACTTTTTAGAAGAGTACAAAGCAGGCCGCACGCCTAACCCCGATATTATGTGTAATAAGGAAATCAAATTTAAAGCCTTCTTGGAATTTGCTGCACAAGCACTCGGAGCTGACTTTATTGCGACAGGCCATTATGTGCGTCGTGAGCTTCGGGACGACAAATATGTAATGTGCCGTGGTTTAGATAACAACAAAGACCAGAGTTACTTTTTATACACGTTAAGTCATGAACACATTGCTCAAACGCTTTTCCCTGTAGGCGATATCGCCAAGCCAGAAGTGCGCCGTATTGCTGAAGAGCAAGATTTAATCACACATGATAAAAAAGACAGCACTGGTATTTGTTTTATTGGTGAACGTAAGTTTAAAGACTTTTTACAAAAGTTTTTACCTGCACAACCAGGTGTTATTGAAGACACTGAAGGTAATAACGTTGGCGAGCACGAAGGCTTAATGTACCACACACTTGGCCAACGAAAAGGCTTATTAATTGGCGGTATGAAAGAAGGCTCAGGCGAACCTTGGTACGTTGTAGACAAAGATGTCGAGCGTAACGTACTTATTGTTGGCCAGGGTAAAGACCACCCTCGCCTATATAGTAATGGTTTAAATGCTAACCAACTTCACTGGGTAGACCGTGTAGGTCCAAAAGGAACAACGCGTTGCACAGTTAAAACACGTTACCGTCAAGAAGATATAAACTGTACTTTGCTTGTTGGTGATGACGGTATGGCCCGTGTATTATTTGATGAACCTCAAAAAGCGGTTACACCAGGTCAGTCTGCAGTATTTTATGCGCAAGAAGTTTGTTTAGGCGGCGGTATTATTGACTCGGTGATCAAGTAATGAATGAACACCAAGTTATGGCGCTTGCCGCTATGTGCCAAGCCGCTAAACAAGTACAAAAAATAGCGCAATACGGCAGTAATAATGAACACGATTTAGACATATTACTTTCTAGTATTGTACAAACATCGCCAGCATCACCCGAAGATGTATATCAAGGCACTCACAATTTACGAGATGGCTACAAAACGTTGATGGAACAGCTATCAGCGGGCGCTCAGAAAGACGTTGAGATTGTAAAATATGTGGGTGGCTTAATGCAGCTTGAGCGAGCACTTAGCGCAAACGACAAAAGCTTAAACGAATTAGGTAAACGTATTGATGATATTCATCGTCGTTTAGACCATTTTGCTATAACCGATGACACCGTTGTTGCCGGTTTGGCAGATATATACTCGTCGGTGCTAAGCCCCCTTGGGCACCGAATACAGGTTTATGGTAAACCCGAGTTATTAAAACAGCAACTCACTCAAAATAAAATCCGCGCATTACTACTTGCCGGCATCAGAAGTGCAGTATTGTGGCGACAAATGGGCGGTAAACGCCGTCATTTTTTCTTTGCAAAAAGAAAAATAATCGCCATTGCTAAAGCAAAAATTTAATTATCGTTCAAACAAAAATTTAGGAGTTATTATGGAGCTTTCAGCGTTAACGGCTATCTCGCCAGTTGATGGTCGCTACGGCAGCAAAACCACTGAACTACGCAGTATTTTCAGCGAATTTGGATTAATTAAATACCGTGTAATTGTTGAAGTGCGTTGGTTGCAAGCGTTAGCTGCAGCAAGCGACATTAAAGAAGTGCCCGCATTTAGCGACCAGGCAAATGCACTTTTAAACGCTATTGTTGATAACTTCAGTGAAGCCGACGCGCAGCGCGTGAAGGATATTGAACGAACAACTAACCACGACGTTAAAGCTGTTGAATACCTTTTAAAGGAAAAAGTAGCTGATAACGCAGAGCTACATGCTATTAACGAATTTATTCACTTTGCATGTACCTCAGAAGACATTAACAACCTATCACATGGTTTAATGTTAACTGAAGCACGTGACAGCGTATTACTGCCATACTGTGACCAATTACTCAACGCCATCAAAGAAAAAGCTATTGAGTATAAAGCAGTGCCAATGATGACTCGTACGCACGGACAACCTGCTACACCATCAACTATGGGTAAAGAGTTTGCAAACGTATACATGCGTTTAAAGCGTCAACGCGATCAAATTGCGCAAGTAGAAATGCTTGGTAAAGTAAATGGCGCTGTTGGTAACTATAATGCTCACCTTAGCGCTTACCCTGATTACGACTGGCATACTCATGCAGATAAGTTTGTATCGAGCCTAGGGTTAACATTGAACCCGTTTACCACACAAATTGAACCACATGATTACATTGCAGAATTATTTGATGCAATTGCACGTTTTAATACTATTTTGCTTGATTTTGACCGTGATGTTTGGGGTTACATTGCCCTTAACCACTTTAAGCAAAAAACCATTGCTGGCGAAATTGGGTCATCAACTATGCCACACAAAGTTAACCCTATTGATTTTGAAAACTCAGAAGGTAACTTAGGTTTAGCAAATGCAATTTTTGCACACCTTGCACAAAAACTGCCTGTATCTCGCTGGCAGCGTGATCTTACCGATTCAACAGTGCTACGTAACCTTGGTGTGGGTATGGGTTATGCGCTTATTGCATATCAATCAACGCTTAAAGGTGTTAGCAAGCTTGAAGTTAACGAACCACGTTTACTTGAAGAGCTAGACCAGAACTGGGAATTGCTCGCAGAGCCTATTCAAACAGTTATGCGTAAATACGGCATTGAAAAGCCATACGAAAAACTTAAAGATTTAACCCGTGGAAAGCGCGTAAATCAAGAAATAATGGCTGACTTCATCGATGGTTTAGATCTTCCTGAAGTTGCTAAAGTAGAAATGAAAAAACTAACACCGGCTAATTACATTGGTCGTGCGGTTGAGTTTATTGATGATTTAGTTTAATTATTAATCACCACTATCAAAAAGCGAAAGGGTTATCCTTTCGCTTTTTTTGTATAAAAAGCAAAGCAATTACCGGCAGGCAAACGTATGTATCAATTAAAAATAAACGATTTATCTGAACAAGAATTTTTAACCCACTTTTGGCAAAAAAAACCTCTTTTGATCAAACAAGGGTTTAGTCACTTTGAAGATCCACTTGATGCAAACGAACTTGCTGGCTTAGCAATGGAAGACGCTATTGAATCGCGTATTGTTACAAATCACAATAACGACTGGCAAACCCATCAAGGGCCATTCGAGGACTTTGATTTACTCACAGAGGAAAATTCAACGTTATTAGTGCAAGCAGTCGACCACTGGCATCCAGAGGCAGCCCAGCTGCTAGAACCGTTCAGATTTATCCCTAACTGGCGCATTGACGATTTAATGATCAGCTTTTCTACCCCTAATGGGGGTGTTGGCCCGCATTTAGATCAATACGATGTTTTCATTATTCAAGGTGAAGGAAAGCGTCATTGGCGAGTTGGCCTACCCGACCCAACCCTTAAGCAATTTGCTCAAAATAAAAAATTATTGCAAGTTGAAGCCTTTGAAGCAGTCATAGACTGCATTTTAGAGCCCGGTGATATTTTATATATTCCACCAGGCTGCCCGCATGAAGGCTACGCGGTTGAAAATGCACTTAATTACTCTGTTGGATTTAGAGCACCAAATCAGCAAGATTTACTATCAAGCTTTGCCGATCATGTTATTGATACTGAAAGCGGTCAAAAACGCTACACAGACCACAACTTAGTTACAAGAGCCTCAAAAGGTGAGCTTACAAATAATGAAGCTGAAAAGGTTAAGCATCTTATCGCCTCAATGCTAGAAGATGATGGTCTATTCAAGCAATGGCTTGGCAAAACCTTAAGCCAACCCAAACATGAAATGGACTTGGCACCAGTAGAACCTGCTTTTACCCAAGATCAAATAGCAAACGAGTTAGCAGAGTCAGATACTATTTTTGAACGTGTAGGTGGAACACGAGCAATTTATCAGCTTTGTGAAAATGAGCTTTTAGTAAGTATTAATGGTGATAATTTCACTCTTCCTATCGGGGACATAGCAGCAGTAAAATTACTAACGGACGAAACCGAGTTTAATACTAATGAGTTAGCTAACGCTCAAAATAGTCTAGTTTTTGTTCAAATGTTTACTATACTTGTTAATGAAGGCATTTGGTTTAACGCAAACCAAGAGTAACAAGTAGGAGGCAATTGTGGGTTATCGTATAAACAAAGTTGAATGGGATCGACAAAAAAATGAGTTACAACAAATAAGGGAGCGTGTATTTGTTTACGAATTACATATCCCTAAACGAGTTGAATTCGATAACCTCGATAAATTAGCTTTGCATGTGCTTGTTACAGACGACAGCTTTTGTCCCGTCGCAACAGCCCGCCTATGTAATGATGGCTTAATTGGACGCTTAGCTGTACTGCCTGATCACAGAAACCGAAATGTTTACTGCTCGTTACTTAATTATATTTTTGACATAGCAGTAGAACAAGGTATTGAATCAATTAGCGTTAATTGTGTTCTACACGAAGTTGAACGATTTAAACGTAACGGCTTTATAAAACAGGGTAATGTGTTTATGGAGGCAGGTATACCTAGGCAAAGAATGAAATGCCCGGTTAGGTGTGCTGATACAACACCTTTCACACTAGTTCATTAATTAAATTGTAAGGGTAATCAAAGCTTGATTACCCTTTTTGGATTATTTTGGTTCGTGAGCCCACAGTTTATCGTTATCGTATAACTCGTAAAGGCCATGTGCTCTTTTCACTAATAGGTTAGCAAAGTCTGCCTGTGTTTTATCTCGTGCGCCCGCACTCATTATCTGGTCTGCTTTTAACTGCCATTGCAATGAAAAATAACGCATAGCATCACGCGCATCTGACGCTGCACCCACTTCAGCATGGTCTGTTGGTAATTGTCCAGTAACAACCCAATACGTTTTTCCGTTTTGCGCTTTAAATTTCCACATGGCGCATATAGGGGCTAAAAAGCGGCTGTCTTGCTCAACTACAGATTTAGGCATAATGCCTTTTTCTGCTAGATACTTTTGTGCTGTTTGAAAACATCCACGTTGCCATGCAACACGTTGTTGCTCAGCTAGTGCTTGCTCTTCAGGTGTTAATTGTTTTTGTTGTTGTTCCATTGTAATGACCTTATTACTTCTTTTTAAACACTGTAAGGTCTTAGTAAATAAGGTGCAAGCATAAAACAGGCTGCTTGCACTTTAAAAACTCTGACTGCTTTGTTTTTATACAAATTACTATTTTATATCATGGTCAAACGAACCAACATCCCCCGGAAACACAACGGGCGACTCAAAACCATCATGACTAACAGATGAAATACCAAAGTAATAATTGTCTATTACTACATTCTCAAGTGTGAAATCAGAAACATTACCAACGTATTTACTAAACTGCCATTGCGGCTCGCTTGTGTAACGCCAATATATTTTATAACCGGCAATTGTGTCATCATTACTTTTTTGCCACGAAAACGAAGTACTAGCCTTTACTGCGCCAGTAATTTTAACGTCTTTAGGAGGGGCTGGAGCCCAAGCCATAGATGCCATAGTTACCGCATTGAGTGACGTTAGTTTAGCTGCATAATCAAAATCAACCCCGTCAATCGTATCGCCATATGCAATGCCATTTTCTGTTCGTAGGTCTTGGTGTTGACGATCATAATGCTCGTTTGTTTCCATTATGCGCACTGCTGCAAACCCAGCATCGTTAAATGGACGATGGTGCCCGCCTCGTGCAAACCTGTCTAGCCTGTAAACAAGCATTGTATCAAGGTTGGGGATGTACCTATCTGCAACAGTATCAATATAACGGGCTAAATTTCTACTTGCAGAGTCAACCTCACCACCCGTAAATCGACGAGTACGAGCCTGTGCTTTTGTTTCAACAACACGTGTGCCCTCTGAAAAAATACGTGCGGTTGTGTTGTCAGTCACTCCATTTATACCGGTAATATTGCCAATCATGTCATTATTTAAAACACCATGTACTTGCCAGTTATTCTTTTGAGCATGCGCGGTTAAAATTTTACCACCAAATAACCCCTGCTCTTCCCCTGATAACGCAGCGTAAACCACAGAGCCATTAAATTTATATTTACTCAGTACGCGTGCCGCTTCAATAACACCAGCAACGCCCGATGCATTATCATTAGCGCCAGGAGAGTCACTAGTAAAATCCATTACATCGCTTACACGTGAGTCTATATCACCCGAC
Source organism: Pseudoalteromonas sp. ECSMB14103 (assembly GCF_000813065.1). Classification (NCBI taxonomy): domain Bacteria; kingdom Pseudomonadati; phylum Pseudomonadota; class Gammaproteobacteria; order Alteromonadales; family Pseudoalteromonadaceae; genus Pseudoalteromonas; species Pseudoalteromonas sp. ECSMB14103. Next base: position 465,375 of record NZ_JWGY01000002.1, read on the forward strand.
ATCATCACCATTCTATTTGGTTCAGTACTGCCGCGCTGAATAGCAACAATATTTACCACCTCAACAGGATCAGGTATGCGTTTTTCGCCTGAAATAGTGTCTGATACCTCAATAATCTCTAGGCAACCACCACATTGTGCGGATATTTTTTCAAACTCAGCTTTAATCCAACGTCGAGCAGCACCAATACCTCGAGTGTCAGATTTAGTCTCTGAAAGTGTATGGCGTGTACCAAAGTCCACCAGCGTTTGAATATCGCTGCCAATTCGCTCTGCTGACACACTTGCCGCAATATCATGCAGATTTTGTTGATCTTTATATTGCATATCAGCCGCAATAACGCCACTTGATGCTGAGCAAGCAAACGCAAGAATGCTTAGCTTTAATAATTTAATTGATGGTTTAAGCATCTATGTAGCTCCTTATTTATATTGGTTTACAATTACCTATGTATTTGTATATCGCAATTAATTTGAGGTAGATACGAAAATAAGCACGCTAAAGCGCAGAAAAGAATAGTACTAATTCGAGTTCAATATAAAAATAGTTACCAAAGCTATAAAGTAAGGTAGCAGACCAAATATCCAAAGTTTTAACCCAAGCGTGTAATGCCTAAGCACTGTTGTATTCAACCTTGCACGAACTCTGCTTTTATATTCCACAGCGTTACCCAACGCTAAATGCATACCCCCTAAAATTAACGCTAAATAAAGTGTACTGAACACGATTAAATTATTTCTAACGGAATCAGTAAGTAGTTTTACATAATCAAAACAAAAGAAAAGAGCAAATAAACCAATATAAATAGATAGCACCATACCGATTAAGACACTCGCCTTGTGCCCCGTGTGCGTATTATTTGGGTCAACTTTTTTCAACCATTGAGCACACACAAAATGTACAGCGCAAATAAACGATCTCATCTTCTACCCTTGAATTAATGAGTAAGTTGGATATTGTTATAACCTATAAAACGGTCATGTAACCCCACACTTAATAACACTGCAGCAGAAAACATAAACAAAAGTATAAACACCACACAATTAACGGCTGCGCTTGTTTGCATACTAGTAGAAAAAAAATGTAAACATATAGCCAAAACAACAATGAATATTGCAAATTTGTTGAATACAAAATAGCTGGGTATTTCAAATGCCCACAACGACGTTTCATTTATAAATTGCCTGTAACCATAAAATACAAAGGCAATAGCACCAACTAAAGCAACGGTGAAAGTAATTAGCGTGATCTCTAATGCCATATTTTTATAAATAAGCAAATAACCGAGTCGAATTGAGTAAATAAAAATAGCGAGCCAAATTAACAGCACAGGGCCTAAAATTAATCCCATTTTTCTCTCCTTGAATGTTTTAAATGATTTAATTTAAACCAAAATACTACACGGTAAAGCAAATCAATAAACTTATAACCAAATAACTTAAGTAAACTTTTTATTTTCGTGCCAAACTAAGAAACTTAGACTCTGGATAATAGAGCGATCCCAAGCACCTATTGCGCATAAATTCGCCTTGTTTTTATTAAAAGTCCCAAACTAGTAAAATTTAATTATCATCATGATTTAACACGTTAGTAAATCACTTAATCAGAGTTCCGTTTAAGTAGTCAATTTAAAAAGTAAGAGTATGCGCCAGCTAAAAAATGAAACGTTAAAATGTAACCTTGTACAATTTAAGCAAACCACGCTTGGTCCTATCTATGTTTATGAAAACGCGCAATACCGTTGGTTAACACTTGACGAAAAACGTGAACAAGATGCTGTTATTCAGGGCGTAATGAGTAAAAGCAACTCAGAGCAAGTTTTGGTACCTGTAAATCAGAGCATGCTACTGTTTTTATTAAAACCGATAACCAATCTTAAAATGCTAAATTTAGGGCTGGGAACCGCGGGCGTGGAGCGAGTTATCTATTATCTATTCAATAAAACAAAATTTTTAAATACTCTACACACCTTCAACACCGTTGAAATTAACCCTGATGTGGTTGAAATTGCACAAACACATTTTTATTTGCCAAAACCACACTCTGTATTTTTAGAGTCAGCAGAGCAATTTATCCAGCAATGTAAAATTAAATACGATGTGATCACCATCGACATATTCAGTGGAGAGTACCACCAACCATTTTTAAACAGCGCTCTTTTTTGGCAAAACATGACGCGCTGTTGCAATTCAAGCAGTCAAATAACACTCAACTTAAACCCTAAAACAGGTCAAGAGTTACAGCTGTTGTTGGCCTTGTTAAGAAAGTACTTTAAAGCAATCGCACTTGTTGAATTTAATGAGTATAAAAACATTGTTATTGTTTTAAGCCCTAGCTCACTAAAACACATTACCGTCGACAATATTCAAGATTCTGACGTTTTTAAACATCTTGCTCCCAATTTATATCAAGATATTAATCATATTTACCACATTGAATCTTTTTAATTAGCGACCGGGTTCATGCTTTTCATAGCAAGGCAAACTGGTTTCTAACTGTTCCCAATTCGCTTTTGATGTAACAAAATTATGAGATATAGGTTTTTCTGCAATATTTGAATCCAGTAAACCTAATCGAATACGAAAACGGCTTTTATCACTGGTATTTTCGCTATAAATAGGCGAACCACAGCAGGCACAAAAATACCGTGTTCTACCGGGTTTAAACGCGTATCCACTTAATGAGTCTTGCCCTTGAGTGATTAAAAACTCATCAGCGTTTACAAAACCATTTGTAGCAAACGCTGTTCCGCTATTTTTTCTACACAAAGAACAGTGACAGTGAATAATACTGGTAATATTGCCTGTAATTTTCACATTTACTTTTCCACACAAACAAGAGCCTAAATACATAACACTTCCTTATTAATTTCAAAAATAAGCACAGGCGTATGTTAACTATAAAGTTATTTGATATGAATAAGTTTTAGTTATTTACTGAGCGCGACTACAAAATTTATATAGCTTTTGCTTAAACTTAAGCGCGTTAAATTTTTTTTGGTTTACAATAAACCAGTTATTGGTTATAAATAAACCGTAATTTGGTAATGTGCGATTTAATTTATTCAACAATAAGTTATTACCAATAACAATTTATTCCTGTTTATGCTATCAATAACAATTAAATAAAGAGCAAACAATGCGCCATAAAAACGTTCTTCTGCCAATGTGGTTAATCACATTAGTAGCATGCAGCCAAAATCACCAACACCCTTCCACAAATCAATGGCTGTTAATCGATAATTTTGAAACGCAAACGCTAACATGGCAAAAAGCTGATACAGACAATCAAACCAATCCATACATAGCCAACCCACAAGTGACAAAAATTTCACGAGAGGCTGAATCCTCAAATCATTACTTATTAAAAAAACCAGCCGCCGAAGGCATTATTGGTAATCGAAAAGCACTCAGTTTTACTAAGCTACCAAAAGTAGTTGAAGTGGGAGAAACCTATACATTTTTTACGCGCATAAATGTAGAAACGTTTCCTAACAATCACGCTTTTGGCTTAAGTAACTTACAACCTAATGAAATTAAAAAGCATGGTTACAATGCGTTTGAACCTACCTTACGTGTAACAGACAAAGCCGAGTCGAATGGATTTAAAAACGATGGCGCTTTAATGGTCAAAACAGATAAAGGTTACAGCAACATTCAAAACTATAACGCCGCCCAATCAGCAAAGCCCCTTAACACAAATCAATGGTACAGCATCTGGTATGTAGTGAATAACGCGCCTACAAAAATGCAAGGCCAACAATACAATGTGTATGTTCAAGGCGGTGAGTTTACAACGCAAACACTCGTGTATAAAAATGCAAAATTTAGAATGAAACGTGAACAACCACTTATTTACTTTTTGGCAAACGCAAATACTGGGCCGGCTAAAAAGCCCTATGGTAACGGCGGTTTAAAATACGACGACTTATATATGAGCCGAGGCATCAATCTTTCAAACCCTGTTAGATAAAAAGCCTGTATAAGTAATAACTAACCTGAATTTTAGATATAGAATCTCTCAACTAAAGCTCATGTTAGTTAATACAAAACTGCATTTAAAAATACATAAATGGTATGATACTTCACATTATTTGCTATTTAAGTTTTTAAAATGTATCGACTCTTTGAAAGAATGACCAACGCATTTCCTGAGGAAAAACCCACTCAGCCGCCTTCTACTTTATTTGCGTTTTGCCGCCATTACACTAAGGGCATGGAACTCTCGTTAGTGCTTATGTCGATAAGTGCTGCGCTGTTAGCTATTTTAGAAGTATCGTTATTTAGTTATATGGGCCAATTGGTTGATTGGCTAAGTACCCATACACCACAAACCCTATTTGTAGAGCAAAAAACTGAGCTGATAAAAATGGCTGTTATGCTGTTAGTCGTTTTGCCTATTGTGGTGTTTTTTCACGCCGCTATTTTGCATCAAGCCTTATTGGGTAATTACCCTATGTCGATTCGCTGGTCAGCGCATCGGTATTTACTACGCCAAAGTGTAAGTTTTTACCAAAATGAATTTGCAGGACGTATTGCTACCAAAGTAATGCAAACGTCTTTAGCCGTTCGCGAGGCGGTAATGAAACTGCTTGATGTACTTATGTACATAGTGGTTTATTTTGGCGCTATGGTGTTTTTAGTGGCTGAAGCTGATTGGCGCTTGATGATCCCTTTGCTTGTATGGCTTGCCTTGTATGCTTCAATACAGGTTTACTTTGTGCCTAAACTTAAAAAAATTGCCAGCTCACAAGCCGATGCGCGATCAGAAATGACGGGCCGAATTGTTGATAGCTACACTAACATTTCAACTATTAAACTTTTTTCGTACACCCAACGCGAAGAGCAGTACGCCAAGCAAAGCATGGATGTATTTTTACAACCCGTATATAAACAAATGCGCTTGGTAACCAGCCTTAACTTTGCTATTAATACGCTTAACTATTTATTGGTATTTAGTGTTGCCGCATTATCGCTTTATTTATGGTCAATGAGTGCAATTAGCGCTGGCGCTATAGCCGTTGCAGTTAGTTTATCGCTTAGGTTAAACGGTATGGCGCAGTGGATCATGTGGGAAATAAGCAGCCTGTTTGAAAATATTGGCACCGCCACCGATGGTATGAAAACATTATCAAACCCAATAAAAGTAGACGATAAACCAAACGCAAACACCCTTGAAGTAACCCAAGGCAGTATTGAGTTTAAAGATATACATTTTAATTATGGCAAAGCCGCCAACGAAACTAACCGTGGCCCGGTAATGAATGGTTTAAATCTTAATATTAAACCCGGTGAAAAAATAGGTTTAGTTGGCCGCTCTGGCGCGGGTAAATCAACGCTTGTTAACCTACTGCTGCGCTTTTACGATACCGACTCTGGCACAATTAAGATTGACGGGCAAAATATTACTGACGTAAGCCAAGAAAGTCTTCGCCGCTATATTGCTATGGTAACGCAAGACACTTCCCTGCTTCACCGCTCTGTTAAAGATAATATTTTATACGGTCGCCCCGACGCGACCGAAGCTGAAATGTTAAACGCCGCAAAACAAGCTAAAGCGCTCGATTTTATTAGCGATTTAGAAGACTCAAAAGGCAATAAAGGGTTTGATGCACAGGTTGGCGAACGTGGTGTAACTTTATCAGGCGGTCAACGCCAACGTATTGCCATTGCACGTGTGTTGCTTAAAAATGCCCCTATTCTTATTTTAGACGAAGCGACCAGCGCACTTGATTCAGAAGTTGAAGCGGCTATTCAAGCAAGCCTTGATCATTTAATGACAGGAAAAACGGTTATCGCTATAGCGCATAGGCTGTCTACCATTGCACAAATGGATAGACTCATCGTGTTAGATAATGGTGGCGTCGTTGAGCAAGGCTCACACGATGAACTCATTGCACAAGGGGGCATATATGCAGGCCTTTGGGCTCATCAAACTGGTGGATTTATTGGGGTAGAATAACACTCAATACAAAAAACCGACGTTGTAGTACTAACACTAAAACGTCGGTTTTTTATTTATTAAGCTATTAAACGAAAACCTATTAGTACCAACATTACAATGTTGGCAATAAAGCTAATTAAAAAGAAATACGTACGCGGGCTTGGGTTTTTCTCTGTTGCAATAACATAATATAAAATCATGTGAATTAAACGCGCAACTACATACACCCACACACACATTGCAAAAATTGCGCTTTGGTAATTAATTACAAATGCAAATAACACCGTGCCTATAAATAACGCGCTGTTTTCTAATGTATTTTGAAACGTACGGTGCGCTCTAAATATAAAGCTATCGTGCGATAAATCGTCGCAAATTTTACCCGGCACTGCACCGGGCTCCTTGGCCTTGCTAAAGGTCGCAACACCCCACTGCACCACCAGCATAATTAAGTATAAATAAAACCCTAAATAAGCAGATAAAGACACGTCATTCATTGTTAAATCCTTTATTTTTTAAACTAAGTAATTAAAGCTGCATTAATTAATGCAAAATAAATACCAAATAAAAACCAATATATTCAGCACCTTGCAATATATTAAAAGTCACTTTTGTAATAACTACATATTACTAAGTGCCATTTTACAACGGGCTTTTTAAGTTCTGAGGTTTAAAGTAATACACACAACGCCATGGTCAGTGGTTAAGTCGTCTCGCTCATATTCGGGGTTAATTAAATGCCTGTCGTACGTATTATGGTTACTTACTTCAAAAAAACTATCATCGTAGCTTGGGTCAAACTCGCACGACAGTAAAATATAATCAAGCACTGAGCTGCTTGTACCAAAGTAGTGAGTTGCTTTACGCGTTAGTGGTGCTGTTTGAGCAATGTTTTCACCATCACTGTTATTTGCTTGCTGAGCATCATCAGCAGTAATTACTAGTTTTTCAAATAATGCCCACGAGTCATACAAACAATACTTAGCAAGGAAGGCTTTGGCATCCAATGCGGGCGCAAACCTTAATGTATTGGTTAGCAGGTGGTTAAGTACGCCATCAGAAAGGTCGTTGTTAAAATCGCCCATTAATACCATGGGGTTTTGAGTCGCCTCTCGTCGGGTGATCATTTGTATCATGAGTAAAGTCGCTTCGCTGCCACGTTGAATTGTTGAGCCCCAACTCCCTGCTACATTCGCTTTTAAAATATCGATAATGTTTTGCTCGGCTGTTACCGCTTTATTGTGCTCGTCTACCTCAAGCATGCCCCGCTTAGATTTAAAGTGCACAACATAGCAATCTGTATCTCCTAAGTGAGGTAACGTAACTGTGGCCCTGAGTACCTTACGACTAAATGAAAACGCCTGTGTTAAACCAAGTGAGCATGCTAGTTCCTCATCATGCTCTACCGCTATTACATCAACAATAGGGTATTTAGAGGCAATACCAACAACAGGGTGCTTAAAAATAAAATCATCTATAACATGGGGTTTATCAACTACAGCAAAATGGTTATAACCTTGGTTTAGCATTAATTCTTTAAGTGACTCAATACTAAATATTTCCTGAAAACCAATTACATCGGGCTGCTGCTCGTTTATGTATTCGGTGATCCAGCGCTGTTTTCTTGCCCATTTCTCAGCGGTGTATATACGTTCAAATTCGTAATAGGCGTTAGGTGGTTCAAGGTAGTTAAACAGATTAAAGGTGGCTATTTTAAGCTCGGTATTATTAATTACAGGCTCGATGGGCAAGTTGACTGGGTCGTCGTTTATTTTATTTGGGTTATTGATAACTAAACACCTACATTTAATACTGAAATAATTATAACGCAGGAAGGCCATATGTATAAGTCGTGAATTATTCTCATCTATAAATTTACTCGGTTTTTTTACGTTATACTCTTTGCCTAATTTATTAAATGTATTAGGTTTTATGAACTATTCACACTTTGGCAGCAAATTTACTCAACCCAATGGCATTACACAGCTAATGGAAGATCTTGGTAATGCTAAAAACAGTAATAACCCTAATTTAGTGATGCTTGGCGGAGGCAACCCCGCCTCTGTGCCACAAGTAAACACTGCGTTTATTGACGAGCTAAATCATCTAGTAAAAAATAATAAAATAGCGCAAGTAATGGGCCTTTACGATGGCCCAACGGGTAACGATGAGTTTAGAGCAGCCCTTGCTAATCAGTTAACGCAAGCATATGCGTGGAATTTAACAGCGAGCAATATTGCATTAGGAAATGGTAGCCAAGCTAACTTTTTTATTTTATTTAACCTATTTGCAGGCAAAATGGCTGATGGCAGCCATAAAAAAGTACTTTTTCCACTCGCGCCAGAATACGTAGGCTATGCCGACCAAGGTTTAACTGACGATATGTTTGTGGCCATTAAACCCGAAATAGAAATACTAAATGCATCAAACGGCTCTAAACAGTTTAAATATGTAATTGATTTTGATGCGGTTAAGGCTGTACTTGCCAACGACAACAGCATAAGCGCATTATGTGTGTCGCGCCCTACCAACCCAACGGGTAACGTAATCACCGACGATGAAGTTCATCAACTAGACTTACTCGCAAAGCAATACACTATCCCCCTTATTATTGATAACGCCTATGGCGACCCATTCCCTGGTTGTATTTATACCGATGCAAACCTAACCTGGAACTCAAACATTATATTGTGTATGTCGCTTTCAAAACTGGGCTTGCCAGGCCTGCGCACCGGTATAGTGGTTGCCAATAACGAGATTATTAAAGCAATTAGCCGCGTTAATGGCGCTATGGTGTTATCACCTAATAGTTTTGGGCCAAGCTTAGTCACCCGCTTAATCAAAGACAATAAACTACTGCCTCTGTGTAAAAATACCATTTTGCCTTTTTATAAAAATAAAGCACAGGTCGCTGTTAGCCTATTTGATGAAATATTTGCTGACTTACCTGTTTATTTACATAAGGTAGAAGGCGCATTTTTTATGTGGCTATGGTTTAAAGATTCAAAAATAACCAGCGAACAGCTTTACCAAAAACTTAAAAAACAAGATGTGTATATCATTCCTGGCCACAACTTTTTTATAGGTATTGAAGATAGCTGGGAGCACAAACATAAATGCGTGCGTATTAATTACGCCACCGATGAAGCAACGCTCAAAAAAGGCCTAGAAGCAATTAAAACACTCATAATGTAAATACACATACAGTGTCATTATGAGTTTGATTGATGGCCTAATACTCGTTTAAAGTTTATGCAAACGCGTTCTATACCCTTTAAATTTATATATAAATTGGTATCCTACCCGCCCTTTTTTAGCATATGCTTACATAAAAGCACCCGTCAATAAGCGGCAATAACTGCACTGCACCGTACTTATTTTAAGTGGCGGCAATACACAACAGGCATCGCGTATAATTATTGGTTTTAAACGTTAGGTGTAATTTTAAATAGCAACATGCAATAACACTATTAAGGTAAATTATGCGATTAGGTCCAGGATTACTCGTCACTGCTGCCTTTATTGGGCCAGGTACAATCACCACTGCCAGTGTGGCAGGCGCAAACTTTGGTTTTGCGCTTATTTGGACATTACTATTTTCAGTTATTGCAACTATATTACTACAATCAATGGCGGCACGCCTTGGCGTTGCAACAGGCCAAGACTTAGCGCAAGCACTTAGGGCAAATATTCAAACCCCGCTATTTAAATCGTTAGCCATATTTTTAGTGATCAGCGCCATAGGTGTTGGTAGTGCAGCATACGAAGCGGGTAATTTAAGTGGCGCGAGTATGGGATTAATTGGCATATTCCCAAACGTTAATCCACAAATATGGACCCCTCTAATTGCTTTTTTAAGTGCTGGTTTACTTTATAGCGGCAAACATAAAGTGGTAGAAAACGCACTTATAGTATTAGTGATTTTAATGAGCTTGGTGTTTATATCTACATTGATCATGGCTTCACCATCACTGGGTGATATATTGTCAGGCTTTACGCCAAGCTTGCCTGAAGGCTCAATAACAACTGTTTTAGCGTTGGTTGGTACAACCATAGTGCCGTACAACCTATTTTTGCACTCTGGTGTTTTAGCAGCTAAGCACGACAGCAAAAGTGACTTACAAAAAGTAATTAAGCAAACCAATGTTGATACTGGCCTTTCAATTACTTTGGGCGGTGTAATCACATTAGCTATTTTATCTACCGCGTCGGTCGCTTTTTATGGAACAAACGCAGGGCAAATTAGCGCAGCAAACATGGCAGTACAACTAGAGCCCTTGCTCGGTGATGCAGCCCACTACTTTTTTGCTATAGGGTTGTTTGCCGCAGGGTTAACTAGCGCAATAACCGCGCCGCTTGCTGGGGCTTATGCCGTATGTGGTATGTTAGGTTGGTCAAATGACATGGCAAGTACTCGCTTTAAAAGCGTTGCTATTACCATCTTATTATTTGGTGCTGCGGTAGCATCTCTTGGGTTAGACCCTGTCGCGGTTATAATATTTGCCCAAGCGGCTAATGGTTTATTACTTCCTGTTATCACTATTTACTTAGTGTGGTTAGTAAATCAAAAATCGGTCATGGGGAAATTTACCAACTCGTTTATTTTAAACCTAGTTACTCTACCTGTGTTAATGCTTATTTTTGGCTTAAGTAGTTACAAACTCATTGGTTTAATTTTTTAACAAAGTATAAAAAGGGTTTTAAAAAGCCGCTGTTTAAATTAAACAGCGGCTTTAGCTAAGTAACTAACCTTAAAAAACACTTAGTTTAACTTTGTGTTTTCAACTACTTTAATTAGTTGTGCAAACGCGTAACCGCCAATAGCGCCTGCAACCAATTGTAAATAAAAGCCCCACCCTCTTGCGCCAGCAATAATGGTTATATTCATAATAGACTCAATCGCAATGAGCGCCATCGCAAAAGCGGCTATACCCGCTATAACAAACAGCCCAGTACTATGTGCTTTTAATTTTTTATTAATAAACCAAGTCACTAAAAAAGCAATAGTGAGTGCAAGGGCAATAATAGCGCCATACGTAGGAAGTAAACCAAACCAATCGTCGAGTGTTAAATTAACACGGTCAGCAAACTCTACCACTACACCTATATTAACTAATTGATTGACAACGTATTGGCTATGAAACAAGCTAGCAAGCGTAAACGTTAGTAACCAAGCAACTAAAAATGAAGGGAGTATGCGTGTTAAAAACAACATGGTTATCTCAATTTAAACTAAATAATTTTTTATACAGTAGCAAAGGCTTGCGCGGTAAACAATGCATCTCGCTTTTTATACTATTCGCACTCTTCTCATTTAACGTCAATGCAAACAATGCATTAACTAAAAAACAATATACAACGCAAACACTCGCTACACAGCTAAACTCGCCTTGGAGTATGGTGCAACTGCCCGATGGTACATGGTTAATAACCGAACGCGACGGCCACGTAGTGGTTATTAAAAATAACGAGCAAAGTAGAATAAAATTACCACTTGAAGGTTTATACGTTGCAGGTCAAGGTGGTTTACTTGATATAGTACTCACGCCGAATTTTGCTAAGTCCAAAGAAATTATTTTTACCTACGCCCAAGGCAATCTTGATGCAAACAGGCTCGTAATAGCTAAAGCTACTTTCAATGGTACACGTTTTACAACGCCAACCATCATTTACAACGTAGCCACAGATAAAGACACACCACAACATTACTCTGGTCGCGCCCTTATTCTCCCCGATAACACTATACTGTTTTCAAGTGGTGATGGTTTTGACTACAGAGAGCAAGCACAAGTAGTAACTAGCCAGCTTGGCAAAACACTGCGCATTTCAGCAAATGGCAAAACACCCAAAAATAACCCTTTTATTGACCACAAAAACCCAACAGCTCATGCAGTGTATTCATATGGGCACCGTAACCTTCAAGGTTTAGTGTACGACTATGACACGCAACAAATTGTAAGCCACGAACATGGCCCCGCAGGTGGCGACGAGCTAAATTATTTAACGGCTGGAAATAATTACGGTTGGCCAGTCATTACAAACGGTGACGATTACTCGCAAGCGCGCATATCTCCATTTAGAGACTACCCGGGCATGCAAAAACCAAGCGTAGATTGGACGCCATCAATCGCCCCATCGGGTATGGCATATTATGGCTCTAAATACGCCGCATTCCCTTCGCTTCAAAAACATGTGCTCATCACCACGCTTGTAGATAAAAAACTCTACAGCGTTAATTTAGCGAATGGTAAATTCACCCAGTCGCATGTATTTCCAGAAGCAACAGGACGATTAAGAGATGTATTTGTAACTACGCAAGGTAATGTAGCCATATTAACCGATGGGAAAAATGCTGAGCTGATGTTGTTTAAAGCCAATTAATTTATAGAGAAATGTGAGAGGCGCTTCGCTTTAGAATTAAGGAGTGCCTTTAAGTAAGCCTCTATTATCAATCAAAATCAGACAATGGCTCTCTAATTGTCAGTGTATTAGTACCAAAATCTAATATGGCTTGGTATTTTCTAAAAAATGGCGAGCCTAATAACCCATGTATTGAATTGCCACCACCAGCGGCCTGAACATGGTCTAGGTCTAGTGATACAAACTGTGTACTTTCATACAACTGCCCTGCCAATTCAAATTTTACAACGTCTATTAACCCCATTTCGTGTTCGGCTGTGCCTAAACCTGCGGCATTTTCCTCGCTTAATTCCTCTTGTATTCCAAGCTTTTTAATACATGCTTTATCTAAAACAGATGCACCCGCCGCTGTATCTAAAATTAAACGTACTGTATGCCCATTTATTTCAGCCTGAATAATTTGATGACCTGTTTCTGTTACTTCAAATTTCAAGCTTGTAGTTTTAGCTAATTCCATGAATGTTCCTTATTTCGGTTAATTGACAAACACATTACCAATATCACTCCATGACTTAAACTGTATTTAATTCAATTTATTTATCAGAGCTTAATTACTATTAGTTAACATTTGATTGAATATCATCTCATCTGACCACTTATCAATCAAACAAATCTAATTTGAATTTATTTCATTGATTTACCTCTAGGTTATTGTAAAGTATCGCCTTTCTTAAGTGACCACTTGAGAAGTAATAAAAATATAAGGAAAATTTCATGAAAAATATAATAATATTAGCCCTAACTATATTGATTTTAACCGGCTGTGCTTCAACAACTCCAACTAGAACTACAGAACAAGCCTATATGATCATTGATGTAAAAGGTGATAGCTCCATTAGAGATAAACTACTAGATACTGTTATAGAGACAGCTCAAAATAGTATGAGCAGCCTTGCTGTTAATCGAGGATTACCGCCTTCTACACTGCCTGAAACGGCGTCACGATTTGAACTAGTAAGCCCATTTGCGAATTCTCAAATTGGTGGATTAGTAAGTGGATTCTCAGCAATATCTCAAGCATCTGGTGGATCAAGCATGAAAATCCCTCAGTGTAAAGATCCACTACTTACAATGAAATCAGACAAATCAGCAAGTGGTTGGAGTGAAAGAACTACATTTTTTATATGTGTTGTTCAGTATCAAACGGGTTATCAAGTTGATGTATACACAACTTTTGAGCAACAATCTGGTGGCATTTCTGTTAATGCTCTTAGTCAAAGTTTAGTCCGCTCTATTGCAGGTGACACTAGCCAAAACATTCCTACCACTATGGTAAAAATCAAGGATTCTGTATCTCTTGTAAGTTCAGAAACTAAGATTATTGACAGTTACATACCGAGTAAATGGAAAGGCTTATTTGCAGACGATACAAAAGCTCTATCAGCTACTAGCGAATAAATTATACTACGGTTTTAGTTAACCATTAGGTTTTGGGGTTTAGCTTAAACCCCAATATTTCAAAAATGTATCGATAAAATAATGCATCAGCAAAGTATCTGTTAAAATAGTTTCTGAATAGAAAACTATAAAACCAAGACCAAATAATCTTTATTTAGTCTACAGTATGAGAGCTGAACATGGTCTAAGTTTAGTGATACAAACTCTGTACTTTGATACAACTGGCCTGCCAGTTTAAATTTTACAACGTCTATTAAGCCCATTTCGTGTTCGGCCGTACCTATACCTGCGGCATTTTCTTCACTTACTTCTTCTTGTATTCCAAGTTTTTAATACATACCCTATCTAAAACAGATGCACCCGCCGCTGTACCTAAAATTAAATTTAATGTATGCCCATTTATTTCAGCCTGAATAATTTGATGGCCTGTTTCTGTTACTTCAAATTTCAAACTTGTGGTTGAATGACTTTATTCGATAAAGAACTTTATTCACAAAGAGAATAAGAGACGCTGCGCTTTGGGAGGATCATAGCGGCTTAAATTAAGCCACTATGAAGAATTTAAGTTCTGATGTCTGAAGTCAAGATTTGACCCCATTTAGTTTCTTATTTAGGTTAATTGACACACACTCTACTACAGTTACCTTCTAACACAACCGTATAAATGGTAAGTCACTAGCTTTCACTTATATCCTTTTGTAGTTAAAACATGGCAGAGATTTTTAAAGCTAAAAATACAAAAACTAATTTTCTTGAAGCCTATTAATTTACAAAGAGGATGAGAGGCGCTTCACTTTAAGAGGAAAATAAAGCATTAAATAAAGTTGCTTTGAGCTAATGGCGACTTGATGCCTGAAGTCAAGATTTGACCCCTTTGTTTTTTAATACATGCCCTATCTAAAACAGATGCATCCGCCGCTGTACCTAAAATTAAATTTACTGTATGCCCATTTATTTCAGCCTGAATAATTTGATGGCCTGTTTCTGTTACTTCAAATTTCAAACTTGTGGTTGAATGACTTTATTAGATAAAGAGCTTTATTCACAAAGAGAATAAGAGACGCTGCGCTTCGGGAGGATCATAGCGGCTTAAATTAAGCCGCTATGAAGAATTTAAGTTCTGATGTCTGAAGTCAAGATTTGACCCCATTTAGTTTTTACGCAGAAGAACTAAAATTGTTCGCCACGGGGCTGATTTAAAAGCCCATGTCGCCAATACCGCCAGCCAGTACAATTTACCTGCCCACAACGTGAATTTAAAGAACGTCTGCGACAGAGAAAAGATGCGTTATTACTTTCCTGATCCCGTTGTTCAACGCTCTATTAATTTAAACATGGCCATACTCGATTGCTACCACAATGAGCTTAAGCCTTTAGAGCATTATATTGAACAAATGGCCAAGCAACACAATCCTGTCCACCTTAATATCTTGCAAACAATTAATGGGATAGGCCGCATTCTCGCACTTACCATTATTTATGAAATTGGTGACATCAATCGCTTTTCAAGCGTACAAAAGTTCGCTTCATATAGTCGGTTAGTCAAATGTAAAGCAGAGTCTGCCGGTAAAACCTATGGCACCCAAGGCAACAAAATTGGCAATGCACATCTAAAATGGGCGTTCTCCGAAGCCGCAGTATTGCTGTTGCGTCACAATCACAACGCCAACAAATACCTCGAAAAACTACAAAAACGAATGAGCAAAGCCAAAGCACTGTCAGCGCTTGCGCATAAGCTTGGTCGCTGTGTTTATTATATGCTTAAAAAAGAGGCGGTATTCGATGAAGCAAAATTCTTAAAGAGTTAGTCACGGTACTGAGTGAGCTGAACATCTAACTGGATATAAGGCTGAGCATCAATCAATTGGGCGAGTTAATAACCAACAAGTTTTAACCTGATTATATGCCTACAGACCTAAGCCACTTGTCTTGATTAGACGCTCAGTATGCGTGCGTTAATACAATAAACAAAGTCGCTTACACCTGACTTGAGCCTGAAACTAACTGGATCATAATGATGAAACCAGCCGCCTTGAATAGTGCCATGATGAGGTTAACCGATGAATGTCTAGTGCCCCAGCAATCCCAAAAGGATATGGGAAAAACCTGGCTGCGATGAGATCGCAATAAGAGAGCCTCTATATGTGTTTGCCGTAAGCTACTTGCTTAACAGCCGTATCGACAGACGAAGTAAACGAATTTGTTTATTGATTTAGAATTGACCGTCAATTTATAAAAACGGTCAAAAAGAACACTAATGCCTATTGACAGAGTTAAGGCTCATATGTGTTATGCATTAACTCTTGGGACCTTTTGCCTTGTTAACTTTTTTAGCTAGAGCTTTTAATTTAGTAGATTTACTTTCGTATATTTCAGAGAGTATATGTTCCATTATTTCATATGCATCCATAACATCATCAGCAGTTAACTCTTTGCCTGAGTGACTGCCGGCATTACCTAGCCATTTAACCGCAATTAGTAAATCTTTAAGTTCAGCATATTTGGCGGGTAAAAGGTCTATTCTTTGATGTAAATTAATTAAACGTCGTTTACCATTTGAAACTCGGTATCTATTAACATTTAAATTATTGAGCAAAGACTCAATAGCAGCTCTTACATGATTAGAAGCGGCAGAAGGCGAACTAAAAAATAATTGGAATGAGTCGTTTAATTTTTTCTTAACTTCATCAGGAGTGTTTTCAGGTACAGATATTAACTTTAAGTGAGGGTGAAAAAATAATGGCTTGAAAAAATCACCGTAAACTTGCTCAGGATAGCCATGCTCGTCGTGTTCTATATCCCAATCAACAAATCCTTTTCCTGTATTTGATACTGTCTCTTTGCATGAATTATTTGAACATTCTAATAAACATGAATATACAGACGAGATCCAATCAGGATCCCAAGCTTCATGATTATGTGCTTTTTTTGATAAAGATGTTTCTTCACAAAAAAATGTACCTTCTTTTATTCTCAAAAGTCCTTTTTGACAGGTAGGACATTGCCAGTCTTGTATAGCAACTCTTGTAAAAGGCAATTTAAATATTTTTCTGTCCACGACAACCTCCATATTCTGAATTTAATGCATAACAACTTTATCTACGACATTTGTCGCTTTATAAACCAACAAATGTCCAAATATAACAATTAATCTAATGTAACCAGCGAATAAGCACATGTAAACAATTAGTTAGCTCTCATCTAAATTTACTGGATGCAGAAAAACACCAAAATGGTGGAGATCAGTAATATTGGACAAAAAGTGTTGTACAAATAAACAATAAAGGCTGGTTTATTACTTTTACTGACAAATAGCGTAAATTAGACTTTTACTTTCGCCTTGAACCTTTTCCCTTTCACCTTTTTCCTGAACCCACAACAAAAAAGCCGCTGTTCATTACAAACAGCGGCTTTCTTTCTAAAGCTTATGGCTAAAAACTGACAGCTGACAGCTGACAGCTAGTATTTTAAGCTTTACCAATAACTTCAACTCCACCCATGTATGGGCGTAATACTTCTGGCACGACTACTGAACCGTCAGCTTGTTGGTAGTTTTCTAGTATGGCAACTAGTGTACGGCCAACGGCTAAACCTGAGCCATTTAGTGTATGTAGTAACTCTGGCTTTTTAGCCCCTTCACGGCGAAAACGAGCTTGCATACGGCGCGCTTGGAAATCGACCATATTTGAACAAGACGAAATTTCGCGGTAGGTATCTTGCGCCGGTAACCATACTTCTAAGTCGTATGTTTTAGCTGCGCCAAAGCCCATGTCGCCCATACATAAAATGACTTTACGGTATGGTAGTTCTAATGCTTGTAAAATTTGCTCTGCGTGGCCTGTTAGCTCTTCAAGCGCTTGCATTGAATCTTCTGGTTTTACTAGTTGAACTAGTTCAACTTTATCAAACTGGTGCTGGCGAATTAAACCACGTGTATCGCGACCGTAGCTGCCCGCTTCACTTCTAAAACATGGTGTGTGCGCAGTTAAGCGAATCGGTAAATCGCTTTCGTCGTAAATCTCATCGCGTGCGCTATTAGTCAACGGTACTTCTGCTGTAGGGATTAAGCTAAAACCAGCTTGTTGTTCACCGTCGTCGTTTACTAGGCCTAATGTATGGAATAAGTCGCCTGCAAACTTAGGTAATTGGCTTGTGCCGTATAGGCTTGCGCTATTTACTAAGTACGGTACATACATTTCTGTATAGCCGTTTGTGTCTGTGTGGGTGTCTAGCATGTATTGCGTTAGTGCACGGTGCATACGTGCTACTTGGCCGCGCATTACTGTAAAACGTGCGCCACTAATTTTAACGCCCATTTCAAAATCTAGGCCGTTTAGGTCTTGCCCTACATCTACGTGATCTTTTACTTCAAAGTCGTACTTTTTAGGCGTGCCCCAGGTAAGTATTTCAACGTTGTCGTCTTCATCAGCGCCTTCTGGTACTGATTCGTCTGGTAAATTTGGAATTGCTAAAGCAATGTCGTTAATCGCGTTGAGTACTTCGTCTTGCGCTTTTTTAGTTGCGTCTAATTCGCTGCCTAAGTTTGCCACTGCGTCTAATAGAGGCTGTGCGTCTTCGCCTTTCGCTTTTGCTTGGCCAATGGCTTTAGCACTGGCGTTACGTTGACTTTGAAGCTCTTGCGTTTTTACTTGTAATGTTTTGCGTTGCTCTTCAAGTTCTGTCACTTTTGCAACATCAAGCTCGTAGCCACGAGCCGCTAAGCGTGCTGCAGTTTGCTCAACGTCTTGTCGTAAATATTTAGAATCTAACATGTTAGTTTTTTAACCTTTTTGCATTACCAGCTGAAGGCCCAGCCAAGCCATAAAAATACAGACCATCACATTTAAGATGATATTGAGGGCCATTTTAATAAAGTGACCTTGTTGTAACAACAACAACGAGTCCATTGAGAATGTTGAAAAGGTGGTTAATGCACCTAAAAAGCCAATACCGATAAGGGTTTTAGCGGGGCTTACAGTGATAATTTGTTTATCTATCAAACCGTATAAAACGCCCATTAACAATGAACCCAGAATATTAACCGCCAACGTACCAAAAGGGAATCCCCTACCAAGGAGTTTTAGCATGGTTTCGCTAATAAAAAATCGTAAACAAGCCCCTGAGGCACCGCCAAGGGCGATCATCATATAAAGTTTAATCATTTTCGTATCGTTTAAGTGGGCTTTGCGCATCGCGCTCTTTTAGGTAATCGAGTTTTTGTTTAATTTTTTGCTCTAGGCCGCGATCGCTTGGTAGGTAATATTCCTTGCCGTCCATTTCTGGTGGTAAGTATTTTTCACCAGCGGCAAATGCGCCCTCTTCGTTATGCGCATAGCGGTATTCAGCGCCATAACCTAAGTCTTTCATTAGATTTGTAGGTGCATTACGTAAATGTTCTGGCACTGGGTAACTTGGCTCATTTTTGGCATCAGCTTTTGCTTGATTAAACGCCATATAAACCGCATTACTTTTGGGTGCGCTGGCTAAATACAAAGTGGCTTGTGCAATGGCGCGTTCGCCCTCACTTGGGCCTACACGCTGAAATATATCCCAAGCGTTTAACGCCACTTCCATTGCCCGTGGGTCTGCGTTACCTATGTCTTCTGTGGCAATGGCAAGTAAGCGCCTTGCTACATAAAGTGGGTCGCCGCCACCGGCTAAAATACGGCAATACCAATACAGCGCACCATCCGGTGAGCTGCCTCGTACCGATTTATGAAAAGCCGAGATTAAATCGTAAAATTCATCGCCACCTTTATCGTATTTAGCTAAATGGGTTGGCAGTACTTGGCTTAATACGTGCTCATCTACGTTGTATGTGCCGTTATGCTCGGTGGTTAAATCAACCGCTTGCTCAAGTAGGTTTAATACTTTACGGGCATCGCCGCCGCTTGCTTGGCAAAGCGCCTTTTTGGCGTTATCGGCAATCACAATGTTTTTTTGGTTTAGCTGCTCATCTTGCTCAAGTGCGCGCTCTATTACTGTGTATAAGTCGGTATCGGCAAGCGACTTTAAAACATACACGCGTGCGCGCGATAAAATCGCATTATTAAGTGCAAACGAAGGATTTTCGGTTGTTGCGCCTACAAATATAAACGTGCCGTCTTCTATGTGAGGTAAAAATGCATCTTGCTGCGATTTGTTAAAGCGGTGTACTTCATCCACAAACATTAAGGTGCGTTGCCCGCGGCTTTGTAGGTTATCGTGCGCTTGCGTTACGCTATCGCGAATATCTTTTACGCCTGCGGTCACAGCCGACATTTGTATAAGCTCGGCATCGGCGTGGTTTGCAATAATTTGCGCCAAGGTTGTTTTACCTACCCCTGGCGGCCCCCACAAAATTAAGCTATGGCAGCGCCCTGCAACAATAGCTTGATGCAAAGGTTTGTCGTCACTCAGTAAATGCTGCTGACCTATGTATTCATCGAGCGTTGTTGGGCGCATTCGCGCCGCAAGTGGGCGTACATCGGGGCCAAAGTTAAAGCCTAAATTACTCACCGTGGCTTTGATCGTCTATTTCAACACCTTCTGGCGGTGTAAATTCAAATACTGTGGCGTCAAGCTCGGTGTTTACTTTAGCATCGTTAAAAGTAAACGATGAAAGTTGGCCCGAGTTATCTGTCACTACTAATGTTGCAAGGCCTGCTTGGTTATCCACAAACGTAATATCTAACTGCTCTACTTGGCTTTCTACGCCTTTATTTGGCGTAACACTATAGCCAGACCCTGTTGCTTGAACACTGTATTTTTCCCATTGTGCAGGGTCTTTTGAGGTAAGTAATACAAACGGCGTTGAGTCTATTAAGCTGTGAGTATTCATTATGGTTACTTGCTCAGCAAAACTGTCGAAGTAATAGGTTTTATCACCATTAGATACAAATAAGGTGTCGTCTGGGTTGGTTTGTTCCCAGCGTATCATCATAGGTTGTTTAAGGGAGATTGTACCCTCGCCTTGCATTACGGCTTGGCCTTCTTTGTCTGTTACTTTTTGTGCAAACTGCGCTTTAAAGCTTTTAAGTGTTGCTAGTTTGTCTTGCAGTGCTTGGCTGTCGTCTGCAAAACTGGGTGCGGCAATTAGGCCACTCAATACTAATAATAAACTGTTTAATTTTTTCATTGGTTTGCTCCATTAGGTACTAATACATCGCGAGCACCATTATGACCTGGTGAACTTACGATACCTGATGTTTCCATTTGTTCTACTAAGCGTGCTGCACGGTTGTAGCCTACGCGTAATTTACGTTGTACTGATGAAACCGATACCTTGCCTGTCTCAATTACAAATGCGACCGCCTCGTCGTAAAGTGGGTCTGACTCTTCATCTGCACTTTCACTTGCTTCACCGGGTAGTAAAATATCTTCAGTGGCATCGCCATTAAGAATTTCATCTATGTAATTAGGTTTAGCACGCGCTTTCCAATCGTTAACGACTGCGTGTACTTCGTGGTCATCTACAAATGCGCCATGCACACGCTCTGGCACGCTTGTGCCTGGCGGTAAATAAAGCATGTCACCCATACCTAGTAAGTTTTCGGCTCCTTGCTGGTCAAGTATGGTGCGCGAATCTATTTTACTTGATACCTGAAACGCCATACGCGTTGGTATATTGGCTTTAATTAAGCCTGTAATTACATCAACCGATGGACGCTGAGTTGCAAGTACTAAGTGAATCCCTGCTGCACGTGCTTTTTGTGCAATACGTGCAATAAGTTCTTCTACTTTTTTACCAACAATCATCATCATGTCGGCAAACTCATCAATTACCACAACAATGCTTGGTAGTTTTTCAAGCTCGTCGGGGCCGTCCTTCATACCGTCTGTGTCTTTAAAAAGTGGGTCCATAATGGGGTAGCCCGCATCTTTGGCATCAAGTACTTTTTGGTTGTACCCTTTTAAATTACGTACACCCAACGCCGACATTAATTTATAACGGCGTTCCATTTCACCTACACACCAACGCAGCGCGTTAGCCGCTTCTTTCATGTCGGTTACAACTTCACATAATAAATGCGGTATCCCCTCGTAAACCGAAAGTTCAAGCATTTTAGGGTCAATCATGATCATACGTACATCATCTGGGCCCGATTTATACAGTAAGCTTAATATCATTACATTAACGCCCACTGACTTACCCGAGCCCGTTGTACCAGCTACCAATAAATGTGGCATTTTACCTAAATCGGCACACACAGGTTGCCCTGCAATGTCTTTACCTAACACCATGGTAAGCGGTGATGGATTTTGCTCAAATTTAGGCGCATTTATTACTTCAGACAAGCGAACTATTTCACGGTGTTTGTTAGGCAGCTCTATGCCTATGTAAGTTTTACCCGGTATAACTTCAACAACACGTACACTAATAGCTGAAAGCGAGCGGGCTAAATCTTTTGATAAACCGGTAATTTTAGACACCTTTATTCCCGGTGCTAAATCAAGCTCAAATCGCGTTACAACAGGCCCAGGATATACACCAACTACTGTAGCTTGTACGTTAAAGTCGAGAAGTTTTGTCTCTACAAGGCGTGATACAACATCGAGCTCTTCTTGCGAAATTGGGTTTTTAGCTTTATCGGGTCTGTCGAGTAAATCAAGCGACGGTAATGGGCCTGGTGGCGGCTCTTGGTCAAGCAGTTGTTCAAACTTTTCTTTTGCTGTTGGTGGTGGCTGATACGCAGGCTTTGCTTTAGGCATAGGCCTTGCTGGCGATACCACTGTTGTAACTGGTTTTTCAGGTTCTACAACTTGGCTTTGATCAAGCGCGTTTAGTGCCGCTGCCGTATCCATTGGTTCATCATCTATTGCACTAAAGCCAATTTCTTGATCGAGTATATCGTCAAGCTCATCAAATGGGCTGTAGTCGTCACTGATTTGTGGCTCTGTAAAAGGCGTTTGCGGTTTATTAATGGCTTTTTGAGGTGCGTCGTTTTTTGCCTCTACTGGCGCTTCAAGCTGCTCTGTGAGGTCGTCGTTAAACTGAGCATCTACATTGTCACTGTTTGTGTTTGCAGCAATTCGTTCTCTGTTTATCCAACCTTTTATGTACGAAGTAATAAAGCGATACAACCTAACCATTAAATCGCCTAGGTAATCTACAAAATCAACCCACGACACGCCTGTTAAAAGGGTTAATCCTGCAAAAAAGAAACACAATAGCAAAATTGATGTGCCGGTAAAATTAAACGCCGGCATCATGGCAGTCGCAATGACATCTCCCACTACCCCGCCTGATGAAAAATTATAAATATCGTCGAAGTTAATACTGCTAATTGCCGTAGCTGAGGTCACAAACAGGGCTAAGCCTATAATGCGAAGGGCTAATGTTGTGTAATCAAGCTGTAAAATACGGTGCGGCTGTTTAAACAATAAATAGCCGAATAACTGAATCGCCGCCGGAACTAAATACGCAAGCCACCCAAAAGTAAGCAGCAGTATATCGGCAACCCACGCACCGGCTGTGCCTGTAATGTTTTTTACGTTTCTAAATTCGCCGGTTTGTGACCACGAAGGATCTGCCGGATCAAAACTGATTAAGGCACATAAAATAAATATTGCAGCAAAGGTACTGATAATCAGCCCTGTTTCTAATAGTCTTTGCACACCGTTTAGGCGCATAACTTCCTATCCCTCTTATTATTCTATTTATTACACTTCAACAGCAGTCAAATACCTTAGCAGGAAATGCAATTTGATGCACTTTATCTTAATGTGTATGGCCTGATTATGAACACGTTTTTATAAATTTAAGCCTGTTTACCTTTAACAGTTAAACTTATGCGATGTAAGGGCGAATAATTACGCCGTCTTCACCTTTTACTTCTTCCATAACTACATAGGTGCGACTTTCACTCACGTTTGGCAACTTTAAAAGAATGTCTCCTAATACACCACGGTATTCTGACATATCATTAACACGCGTTTTAAGTAAGAAATCAAAATTACCCGACACTAGGTGACATTCTATTATCTCTTCGTGCTTTTTCACGGCTGCACTAAACTCGTCAAATACGTCTGGCGAGGTTTTGGTAATCGTAACTTCTACATACACCGATAACCCCTGCCCTAACTTAGCCGGATCGACCACCGCTTTGTATCCGAGTATGTAACCTTCTCGCTCAAGCTTTTTTACGCGCTCTAGGCAGGGCGTGGCGCTCAGGCCAACTCGTCGGGCCAGTTCAACATTTGAAAGACGCCCATCATGTTGTAATTCCATCAAAATTTTTCGGTCTATTCTGTCTAATAACTGATGCATAAGGCTCACTAGTTTTTTATTCTGTTTATTTTTATTATTTAGATAATAACACTAGCTTGTTATTTAAAAAAGGTGAGACACACTGGCTTGTCATGAATATAATAGTGAAAAATTTCAATCCGTTCTTAATAAGGCAAATGTTATGATTATTGGTGTACCTAAAGAAATCAAAAACCATGAATACCGCGTAGGTATGGTTCCTGCTAGTGTTCGTGAATTAGTTAATCACGGCCACCAAGTGGTTGTAGAAACGAATGCAGGTATGGGTATTGGTTTTACAGATGAAGATTACACCCAAGCAGGTGCAGACATTTTAGCAACTGCGGCTGACGTTTTTGCAAACGCAGACATGATTGTAAAAGTAAAAGAACCACAAGCAGTTGAACGTGCAATGCTTCGTGAAGACCAAATTCTTTTCACTTACCTTCACCTTGCACCGGATCTTCCACAAACTGAAGACCTTGTTAAGAGCAAAGCGATTTGTATTGCTTATGAAACAGTAACTGACTCTCGTGGTGGTTTACCACTTTTAGCGCCAATGAGTGAAGTAGCTGGCCGTATGTCTATCCAAGCCGGTGCACAAGCCCTTGAAAAATCTAACCACGGTCGTGGTATGTTACTAGGCGGTGTACCTGGTGTTGAGCCGGCTAAAGTTGTTGTTATCGGCGGCGGCATGGTTGGTCGTAGCGCTGCACAAATGGCTATAGGCCTAGGTGCTGATGTTGTAGTACTTGATCGTAATATCGATGTACTACGTGCACTAGACGCGCAATTTGGTAATAAAGTAAAAGCTATTTACTCAACGGCTGATGCACTTGAAAAACACGTACTAGAAGCAGATTTAGTTATTGGTGGCGTACTAATCCCTGGCGCTGCTGCTCCTAAGCTTGTAACAGCAGAGCACATCAAAGCAATGAAGCCTGGCGCTGCTATTGTTGACGTTGCTATTGACCAAGGCGGTTGTATTGCAACATCTAAAGCAACAACGCATGCTGATCCTACTTTCATCGTTGATGAAGTTGTTCACTACTGTGTTGCTAACATGCCGGGTGCTGTTCCTCGTACGTCTACATTTGCACTTAACAATGCAACATTGCCGTTTATCATTAACCTTGCAAACAAAGGTTACAAAAAGGCATTGCTAGACGACGCTAACTTCCTAAAAGGCTTAAATGTAATTAAAGGCCAAGTAACGTACAAAGAAGTTGCTGAAGCATTTAACATGGATTACGTTGACCCACGTACAGCGGTTGAAAACGCTTAATTAAGCGTTTGTACCAATAAAAAAAGCAGCTATAAAGCTGCTTTTTTTTATGTCTAATTTAAATAAAATCTAAATAAACCGTTTAATAATAAAGTCTACTTTTACACGTTTTGCTTGGCCAAGTAACTTTTTAACTGGCTGAGGGTAATCTTCCATGGTTTCTAAATCATCTGGTCCTGTTAGTCGGCGACAGTGCTTAAGGATTTCATGCTTTTCGTTATCAATTGATTGCATTATAGTTTGCTCAGGATCTTCAATTAATATCCCGTTTTCTATGTCTAAGCCCCATGCACGTGGGTTTAGGTTATGCCCACTCAATAAATGCTTTGATCTATCTGCACATATTCCTTTTAAATGGAAAGAGTTATTGTCGTGTTTCCAAAGGTATACATTTAAGTTACCGTTATCTATATGGCGTTTTTGTGTTTTAACAAATTTATGCAAAATAGTTTCGTATAAATAAGGCAACGCACCAATTTTACTAAAAGGCTCACTAGGTGGCATATAAAAATCATTAGCGGTTTTATCACCCACAACAATTGTAATATGTTTGCCTTGTTTCAAAAGCCTGCGTAACGAACGCATAAGCGGCGCAGGAAAATTGAAGTACGGTGTATAAAGTACCAGTTCGCGTTCAGTTGTATCAAAAAGGGCTTTGATCATACGATTAAGTTCGTTATGACGACGCCCAAGCCCTAAAAACAAGCGAATATTTAGCGCATTATTGCTTGCTTGCTCAGCCGACTTATAACTTGCTGCTTTTAGATCACGCATTAATTGCTTTTGTTCAAGTTTAAAGTCAATTAATCGCTTGAGCGGACGCGTGTCGATACGAGGCACTGCCACAGAACTCAATAGCTTTGATTCAATAAAGTCTATTACAGAGTCACACAGGCCTTTTTGCGTAATTAAAAAGTAACGGTCAAGCCTGTAGCGATCACTGTGCTGTAAATACACATTATTTAAGCTAGCACCGCTGTAAAGCAACGTGTCGTCTATAACAAAACCTTTTAGGTGTAATACACCAAACAGCTCTTTCGCTTTTACCGGTACACCAAATACTTGTACATTTGATTTAAATTTTTCTAGATAGTCACAGTATAAACTTGCGTTCCCGTCTGATTTCTCAGCACCAATAAGCCCACGCTGGGCACGATGAAAATCGACCAGTACTTTTACTTCAAGTGCAGGGTTGGCTAAAGACGCATTGTGTAATGCCTCTAAAACTTCGCGGCCTGCTTCATCATCTTGCAAATAAAGCGCAGTAATATAAATGCGCTTTTTTGCGTTAGCGATTAAATTAAGTAATTGTGTGCGGTAATCTTGCGCATTGGTTAAGACGTTAACGTCTTTTGAAGTCAACCCAAATGCGGATTTTTCCTGCCAAAATAACATAGTTGCCTATTCATTTAGGTCACATAATCTATCAGTGACAAATCAAAATTAGGTAAAACATAACAAAAAAAATCAAAGTGGTCATGAATTAACGACGTTTTGTTGCTTGTTAGTCTATTTATTGAGCTAGTTTACCCTGCAAGGCATAAAAGTATGTTTGTTTAGTACATAAAAATGAACAGGTTTTCGATTTACTAAAAAAAATAATCTCAGATTTTGTTTACTTCTGCCTTGTTTTTCTTAGAATCGAGCGCATTAATGACCGTATAGAATCGTTTAGGAAAATATCATGACTGAAGCAAAACATAGTAAGCTACTAATTTTAGGCTCTGGCCCAGCTGGTTACACAGCTGCAGTGTATGCAGCCCGTGCAAATTTAAACCCTGTTTTAATTACAGGTATGCAACAAGGTGGTCAATTGACTACTACCACTGAAGTTGAAAACTGGCCGGGTGATGCACACGGTTTAACAGGCCCTGCACTTATGGACCGCATGAAAGAGCATGCTGAACGATTTGAAACCGAAATTGTGTTTGACCACATAAATAAAGTTGATGTTTCTAAACGCCCTTTCACACTAACTGGCGATCAAGGTACATACACATGTGATGCACTTATTATTGCTACAGGCGCATCTGCAAAATACTTAGGCTTAGAGTCTGAAACAAACTTCCAAGGTCGTGGTGTATCGGCGTGTGCAACGTGTGATGGCTTTTTCTATAAAGGCCAAAAAGTAGCAGTAGTTGGTGGTGGTAATACCGCCGTTGAAGAAGCACTATACTTATCGAACATTGCTGATGAAGTCCACGTAATTCACCGTCGTGACAGTTTCCGTAGTGAAAAAATTCTTGCTGATCGTCTTACTGAAAAAGCGGCAAACGGCAACGTGGTAATGCACTACAACCGTACACTAGACGAAGTTTTGGGCGACCAAATGGGTGTAACAGGCATTCGCATTAAAGATGTAGCATCTGATGCTACTGAAGATTTAGATTTGGCGGGTGTATTTATAGCAATTGGCCACAAACCAAACACAGATATGTTTGAAGGCCAGCTAGAAATGAAAGACGGCTACCTAGTTGTTGAGTCAGGTCTTAACGGTAACGCAACGCAAACAAGCGTACCAGGTGTTTTTGCTGCAGGTGATGTGTCTGACCATATTTACCGTCAAGCGATTACATCTGCTGGAACAGGCTGTATGGCAGCCCTTGATGCAGAGCGCTATTTAGATAACCTATAACGTTTATTTTTCACAAAAGGGGCTGAGCAATCAGCCCCTTTTTTTAGGCCTAAAATATAGTTACACTTTTAAAACAAATTATAAAAAGTAAACACGTTATGACAAACCAGCTATACCAACTAAGTGATACAGATATAGCATTTCCCAATCCAGAATATGCATTAGCTTCTCCAGACGGCCTACTAGCTGTGGGTGGTGACTTGAGCCTAGCTCGCCTTTGCAATGCTTATACTAATGGGATATTTCCTTGGTTTAGCGATAACGAACCTATTATGTGGTGGTCACCAAGTGAACGTGGCATTGTGGAGTTAAATGAGTTTCATGTTAGTAAAAGTTTACGTAAGCACCTAAATAAATACCCCGTAACAGTGACAGTTAATAACGCCTTTGTTGAAGTCATTGAAGCATGCCGTGACCAACGCATTGATACCGACGGTACTTGGATCACTACTGATATGCTTAGTGCTTACATAAATGCTCATCATGCAGGCGTAGCGCATAGCTTAGAGGTGTGGCGCAACGGAGAGCTTGCAGGTGGACTGTATGGAATTATGCAAAATGGTGTGTTTTGTGGCGAATCGATGTTTCATCATCAAACTAATTGTTCTAAATTAGCTATGTGGGCGCTTGTGAATTGGTTAAAAAACCATGATGCTCATTTTATTGATTGCCAACTCGAAAACCCATATTTGATGAGTTTGGGAGCAAAAGTTATTCCTCGAACTGATTTTTTAGCTAAACTTAACACTGCACTTACCTATAAAGTTAACCCTACTATGTGGAAACCACAGGAACTTATTGCAATCTATGAATGAAAACCTAACAGCCCGTGTTGGTTTAAGCCAAGAATTTGCGTGTAGTTATCTGCCCAACAGGCGCGAGCAACTATTAGTCATATTAGATCCCACTTATTATTGCTCAGAAAAGTTCGAATCTTTGTTAGCAGTCGGCTTTAGGCGCAGTGGTAACCAAATATACCGCCCTCACTGCCCCGTTTGCAGTGCATGTAACTCTGTTCGTGTTTTAGCGCAAGAATTTATGCCATCAAAATCACAAAAACGTAAACTAAACAAAGCAAAAACACAGTTTACGGTCACTTACTCTACTAGCGAACGAGCAGAGTATTATCCGCTGTACAGTAAATATATAACTATGCGCCATCAAGACGGCAGCATGTACCCACCACAGCCTGAACAATTTCAAAGCTTTTTATTTTGCAGTTGGCTTGAAATCACATTTATCGAACTTTGGCATCAAGACACTTTAGTAGGTGTAGCTGTAACCGATTGTATGGACAACGCTATTTCTGCTATTTACACGTTTTTTGACCCTGACTTTGAGCACTATAGCCTAGGGTCAATTATGATATTAGAGCAGCTAAAATTTGCTAAAGCGCAAAATAAACAATTTGTGTATTTGGGCTATCAAATTGATGAGTGCACCAAAATGAAGTATAAAACTCAGTTTTTACCCGCACAAAAACAGCTTAATGATGAGTGGGTGGCTATTTAATTTGCAAATATAGCCCCTGCGCCTTTACTTATTGGTGTATTTTGGGCAAAATCTGCAGCGTTTAACTATTAAAGAGGTGTTACGCTAAACATGGCGAAAGAAGACGTAATCGAAATGCAAGGGACTGTCCTTGATACTTTACCAAATACAATGTTCCGAGTTGAGCTAGAAAATGGTCACGTAGTTGTGGCTCATATTTCAGGTAAAATGCGCAAAAACTATATCCGTATTTTAACCGGCGATAAAGTAACGGTAGAAATGACTCCTTACGATTTATCGAAAGGTCGTATCGTATTCCGTGCTCGCTAAGTAAGTGCGTAAACGAGATTTAGTTTTTGGCTAGTGTATAACTAGCTTTAAGCGTTTATTAAATGTAATTGATGGACTTTGACTAGCAATTACATTTAATAAACAAAAAACCCAGCTTTTGCTGGGTTTTTTGTTGCCTAAAATAAAAAATGGCCCGGTATTTCAAGCGAGCCATTTAGAGTCTTATGCCGTTTATGCTGGTGTTAAACTACTTTCGTAATCAAAACGGATTTTCTTGTCTTTTACCGACACCTTCACTGTGCCGCCATCAGCCAACTTACCAAACAGTATTTCGTTTGCGAGTGGCTTTTTGAGCTCTTCTTGAATAACACGAGCCATTGGGCGTGCACCCATCGCTTTATCGTAGCCTTTTTCAGCTAACCATTCACGTGCCTTAGAGGTCAATTCAAAATTAACCGACTTCTTATCAAGCTGTGCCTGCAGTTCAACAATAAATTTATCAACCACCAACAAAATAACTTCACGTTCAAGATGGTTAAACCAAATAATGTTATCTAAGCGGTTTCTAAACTCTGGTGAAAATGTTTTGTTAATTTCACCCATTGCATCGTGTGTATGATCCTGCTCACTAAAGCCAATTGACTTGCGAGTTGTTTCTTGCACGCCGGCATTAGTGGTCATTACCAGCACAACATTTCTAAAGTCAGCTTTACGGCCATTGTTGTCGGTTAATGTACCGTGATCCATTACCTGCAATAAAATGTTGTAAATATCTGGATGCGCTTTTTCAATCTCATCGAGTAAAACCACCGCATGAGGGTTCTTAATAACAGCCTCGGTTAGCAAACCGCCCTGCTCAAAACCAACATAACCTGGCGGTGCACCAATTAAGCGGCTAATTGCATGACGCTCAACATATTCCGACATATCAAAACGAATAAACTCAACACCCATGCACTTTGCAAGCTGCTTAGTTACCTCTGTTTTACCAACACCGGTTGGACCAGCGAATAAGAAAGAACCCACTGGTTTTTCTTCACTTGTTAGCCCTGAACGTGACAAACGGATTGCCGATGTAAGTGCATCAATTGACTGATCTTGACCAAACACCAACATTTTAAGATTACGGTCAATATTTTTAAGCGTTTCTTTGTCCGATGACGATACATTTTGTGGTGGAATGCGCGCCATTTTGGATATGATCATTTCAATGTCTGATACACCAATGGTTTTTTTACGTTTAGAGCTTGGCTGCAAACGCTGGTTTGCACCGGCTTCATCTATTACGTCAATGGCTTTATCAGGTAAGTGACGCTCGTTAATGTATTTAGCACTCAGCTCAGCCGCAGCTTTTAACGCTTTTTGTGTGTAACGAATACCATGGTGTTCTTCATAGCGATCTTTCAGGCCATTCAGAATTTTAGTGGTATCGGCAACACTTGGCTCAAGTACATCAATTTTTTGAAAACGACGAACTAATGCACGGTCTTTTTCAAAAATATTTTTATACTCGTTGTAAGTTGTTGACCCCATACAACGGAGCTTACCACTTGAAAGTAATGGCTTAAGTAAGTTAGAGGCATCCATAACGCCACCTGACGCAGCGCCTGCCCCAATGATGGTGTGAATTTCATCAATAAATAAAATAGAGCCTGGTTTTGCTTGTAGCTCTTTTAATAAACTTTTAAAACGTTTTTCAAAATCGCCACGGTATTTTGTACCAGCGAGTAATGCGCCCATGTCTAACGAGTAAACCACTGCATCTGCAATCACTTCAGGAACTTGCTCGTTAACAATACGATAAGCTAACCCTTCAGCAATTGCTGTTTTACCCACTCCCGCTTCACCTACAAGCAATGGGTTATTCTTTTTACGACGACACAACACTTGTACCGCACGTTCAACTTCACTGTCACGGCCAATCAATGGATCAATATTACCATCGCGTGCTTGCGCATTTAAATTAGTAGTGAAGCTGTCTAGCTTGCTGACCTCTTCATTTTGAACTTCTTGCACTTCTTCGTTTATGTCGTCCGTATCGTCGCCTAAATCATCATCGGTTTTTGAAATCCCATGAGAAATAAAATTAACAATGTCTAAGCGCGAAACATCATTTTTCTTAAGCAGATAAACGGCTTGGCTTTCTTGCTCAGAAAAAATAGCAACCAACACATTTACGCCGGTAACTTCGTTTTTACCTGATGATTGAACATGAAACACCGCACGCTGTAATACTCGTTGAAAACCAAGCGTGGGTTGTGTTTCACGCTCTTCTTCTAAATCGGGGATAACCGGTGTTGTTTCATCAATAAATTCAAGCAATTCGTATTTTAAGCCTGAAATGTTAACACCACACGCATTTAGCGCTTCTGAAGCAGAAGGGTTATCTAATAGCGCAAGTAAAAGGTGCTCGACAGTCATAAACTCATGACGGCGAGTGCGCGCTTCACGAAACGCGGCATTTAATGTAAGTTCTAAGTCTTTGTTTAGCATTGGCAACCCCTTACTGAGATAATAATGTATACCACAACAAACAGGTGTGTGATCACCCTAGTTGGTATTTATTCCTGCTCACAACTACAAAGCAGCGGATGCTCGTTATCACGCGAGTAGCGGTTAACTTGTTCAACTTTGGTATAAGCTACATCAGCGCTGTAAACGCCACAAATGCCTTTACCTTTTTCGTGAACTTGAAGCATCACGTCGGTTGCTCTATCGCTATCCATATTAAAAAACGTCGTTAAAACTTCTATTACAAAGTCCATCGGCGTGTAATCGTCATTATTTAAAACAACTTTGTATTTTCGCGGCGGCTGTAGCTTTTGCTTTTCACTGTCGCGAACTGTATCGATAACACCTGAATCTTTCATACCACTCATAATTAAATATAGTCTTGTCTTAGGAACTCAAGCAAACTTGAATAAAAAATAAATAAAATGTTAAAAAATAGCTCAAAAAGCTTGACTGATTGATTAAATAAACTACAGTCAAACATAGATTGATTAATCCTTAATCAGTCTAGCAAATAATATGGTTTAGAATAACTAAATTAGTCAACTTATTGAAGGATGTAGAAGTATGGCTTGTGGTAAAGTTAAATGGTTTAACAATGCTAAAGGTTTTGGTTTCATCGTTGAAGACGGCTGCGAGAATGATATTTTCGCCCATTACTCTACAATTGTAATGGACGGTTATAAAACGCTTAAAGCTGGACAAGATGTAACATTCGAATTAGAACAAGGCCCCAAGGGCTTGCACGCTAAAAATATTGCCTTAGACGGCGACATTTTAGAGTGACGGTTGTTTTATTCGACTAAAGCGAGCGACCTATTAGGCTCCTCGCTTAATTCCTCACACTTCTATTTACCCACACCGATATAAATTGTTTCTTTTTCTTTATTTTCAACCCTCATCCTTGATTTTATTTCATATACCCCAATATTCTAAGAGTTGACCGTTTAACTGCTTGTGAGCAGGCTCAAACTCTAGCCCTTTGTATTCAAGCTTGTTACACTCTTGGTGCTAAAAATTTACGCAAAACATAGCAACTAGCTCAACTTGCTGAGCACATAAAATATACTAGTCTAAAGGCTAATTTATTTTTATTATATTTTTAGCTATAAATATGACCACAGTTCGTCAGGTGTGACTATTCTGCTTTAACTGTAAAGCTACACGAGTACCAACACCTAACAAACTATTCATTATCTGAACGTATATATTAAAACACTATGATATGTACTCTCTCAGCTTTAATGATTTCTTTGCATTGTTGAATAAGGCCAATTGGCCGACTATCTAGGAATGATGATGACATCAAAAATTATCTATACAAAAACGGACGAAGCTCCGGCACTAGCAACTTACTCGTTGCTACCGATCATCCAAGCATATACAAATGCAGCAGGTGTTGAAGTTGAAACTCGCGATATCTCATTAGCAGGTCGTGTAATTGCTAGCTTCCCTGATTATTTAACAGAAGAACAACGTATTGGTGATGCACTTGCTGAACTAGGTGAGCTTGCAAAAACACCTGAAGCTAATATCATCAAACTTCCAAACATTAGTGCTTCAGTTCCACAGTTACGCGCTGTAATAAAAGAGCTTCAAGCAAAAGGCTATGCCCTTCCAGATTACCCTGTTGAGCCTAAAAACGACGAAGAAAAAGCAATTCAAGCTGCATACGACAAAGTTAAAGGTAGTGCGGTAAACCCTGTATTACGTGAAGGTAACTCTGACCGCCGTGCACCTAGCTCTGTAAAAGAGTACGCACGCAATAACCCACATTCAATGGGCGCGTGGAGCAAAGACTCTGCCTCTTACGTTGCAAGCATGAGCGAAGGCGATTTCTTTGGTTCAGAGCAATCAACAACTATCGAAGAAGCAACTGACGTACGCATCGAGCATGTTGCTACAAACGGTGATACAACTGTTCTTAAACAAAGCACACCACTACTAGCTGGTGAAGTAATTGATGCTTCTCGCATAAGTGCTGCTAAGCTACAGGCTTTTTTAGCTGCTGAAATTGATGCTGCTAAAGAAAAAGGCGTTTTATTCTCGCTTCACATGAAAGCGACAATGATGAAAGTGTCTGACCCAATCATATTTGGTCACGCTGTTAAAGTATTCTATAAAGACGTATTTGCAAAACACGGTGAGCTTTTTGAAGAGCTAGGTGTTGATGTTAATAACGGTTTAGGCGATGTTTACTCTAAAATTCAAACATTAGACGATGCTAAACGCGCTGAAATTGAAGCCGATATTCAAGCTGTATATGCTGACCGCCCTGCTATTGCTATGGTTGATTCTGACCGTGGAATCACAAACTTACACGTGCCAAGTGATGTGATCATCGATGCATCTATGCCTGCTGCAATTCGTTCAAGCGGTCAAATGTGGAACAATGACGGTAAATTACAAGACACAAGTTTTGTAATTCCTGATCGTTGTTACTCTGGCGTTTATCAAGCAACTATTGATTTTTGTAAAGAACACGGTGCGTTTGATCCAACGACAATGGGTAGCGTTCCAAACGTTGGCCTTATGGCTCAAAAAGCAGAAGAATACGGTTCACACGACAAGACGTTCGAAGCAAAAGCAGAGGGTACTATTCGTGTAGTTGATACAGCAGGTAATACGCTACTTGAGCACAGTGTTGAGCAAGGCGATATCTGGCGTATGTGTCAGGTTAAAGATGCACCAATCCAAGATTGGGTTAAACTTGCTGTTAACCGTGCACGTGCCACTGGCGTTCCTGCTATTTTTTGGTTAGACGAAAATCGTGCACACGATGCTCAGCTAATCAAAAAAGTAAATAAATACCTACCAGATCACGATACAGCTGGCCTAGATATTCAAATTTTAGCCCCACTTGAAGCCACTTTATTCTCTTTAGGTCGCATTAAAGAAGGTAAAGATACTATTTCTGTAACAGGTAACGTACTACGTGATTACCTAACAGATTTGTTCCCAATTTTAGAGCTGGGTACAAGTGCTAAAATGCTTTCAATTGTTCCACTTATGAACGGTGGTGGCTTATTTGAAACTGGCGCAGGTGGTTCTGCACCTAAGCACGTTCAGCAGTTTGAAAAAGAAAACCACTTACGTTGGGATTCTTTAGGTGAGTTTTTAGCCCTTGCAGCATCACTAGAGCATTTAAGTGTAACTACAGGTAACAACAAGGCTCAAGTACTTGCAGATACGCTTGATAAAGCAACGGGTACTTTCCTTGCTGAAAACAAATCGCCTTCACGTAAAGTTAAAGAAATCGATAACCGTGGTTCTCATTTCTTCTTATCTTTATTTTGGGCTCAAGAACTTGCTAAGCAAAATGACGATAGCGAACTTAAAGCACAGTTCACTCAAATTGCGAGCGATTTAGAGGCAAATAAAGACGCGATCGTAAACGAATTAAACGATGCTCAAGGCCCTGCAGTTGAATTAGGTGGTTACTTCCAGCCTAACGACGCAGCCGCTTTTGAAGCAATGCGTCCAAGCACTACATTTAACGATATCCTTGCTAAATTAGTGTAATAAATAGTAAAAATAAAACCGCTTACTTTTAAAAGTAAGCGGTTTTTTTTACACCTATGAAAAAGGCCGCTTAATGCGACCTTTTAAAGTTAATATCTACTCGCCCAATCAAATCCCTATTGTCGGGTTGATATAACGCTTACTATTTACTTAGTGTAAGCTCTTGGCATGTTTGAATCAGTAGTATAACGGTCACGTAATTTATCTTGGCGAGACTGTGTAGACACCTCAGTGCCGTTAATAAACATACGACTTACGTTACTGCTTATTTCAAACGGATCATTAGTCCACATCACTACATCAGCGGCTTTACCCACCTCAATACTGCCCGCATTAATACCGAATACGTCAGCAACATTTGATGTAACAGCTTTCAGTGCACCTTGTTGGCTCATGCCATAAGATACGGCGTTACCTGCGTCATAGCGAAGCTGATAAATATTGTGACTTGCATCTCCACCAACCGTTAAAAGTACTTTAACACCGGCTTTTTCAAGTAAACCTGCATTATTTAAGTTAGCGTGTAAAGAATCGAAGCTTCCTGGTAAGTTGTCCATGGCGCTAATAATTACTGGGATATTAGCTTTAGCAATATGCTCTTTAACAACAACAGCATCCTGTGCTCCACTTAGTACTAAGTTAACACCAAATTGCTCTTTCACTTTAATAAGCTCAATAATATCAGCAGCACGCGAAACGCTTATAACCAATGGCATGTCGCCAGAAAGTACTTTAGCCATTACTTTGTCTTCAGTACTTGGTTTATCGTCGTCTTTTTTATCTTTTTTGCTCAATTTAGCTTGATGGGCATCTAGCTTATTAATTAATGTTTGCAGTGTAAAAGCGCGCGAGCCTTTTCTTCGCTCACCTAAATGCACAACTAACGCTGCTTGTTTTTGAACGTCACTGTCAAGGCTGCCACTTAAATCAACCACACTAGCCAAACCTGCAAAAATACTGTCGCCGCCATAAGGGGTAATTACATCTCGTGTAACGCCGCCTTTACGTGCATAAGGTATTAAGCTTGAATGTGCGTTATATGCAAGGCTCACATCAAAATCTATACCTGCTTTGTCGTCACCCGCATCGCGAGAGCCTGCAACCGCACCCACTTCAACTAAACCAAGTTGATTATTGCTTGCAATAAAACCAGGAGTAACAATTTTACCATTGGCATCAATAATTTCATCAGCACTTACTTCTGCCGGGTTAATAGCTGTAATTTTCCCGTTATCCATAACAATGCTTGCGCCTTTTAATACGCCTTGCTCTGTTGATGTATGGATAGTTGCATTAATAATAGCCAATGACTGTGCGTTTACAGCACCAGAGGCTAGTAATCCGGCAGCAACCAGAGATAGCGAAAACGAACGTGATAAATTTTTCATTCTGGGTGCTCCTTATTTTTGACCTAACATAAAATCACTGGTTGCCTGATAAGTGCTATCGTTTCTATCGTAAACTTTTGCACCATCAACAAATACTTGCTCAGCTTTTGCGTAAACGCTAAACGGGCTCTGGTTCCAAATAACCACATCGCCTTGTTTACCTGCCTCTAGCGAGCCTGTCTTATCGTCAATACCTAATGATTTTGCTGCGTTAGTGGTGATCCACTTAATTGCATGCTCTTCTGAAATATCAAAGCCATTTTCATTAGCACGGTACATTACTTTAGCCGCTTCTTGGTTTAAGCGTTGAATGGTTGTGTCTGAATCTGAGTGAACAACTGCACACGAGTTTTTAACCGCATCAACAATGGCAACGTTTTCTTGAACCATGTCGTAAGCTTCCATTTTAAAGCCCCACCAGTCTGGCCACAATGCAGCACACGAGCCATTGTCGGCTAACAAATCTGCAATTTTGTATGCTTCAATACCGTGATGGAACGTACCCGCGTGATAATTAAATTCTTTAGAAAGATCAATCATCATCGCCATTTCTTCGGCTTTATAACAATGATTGTGGATCATTACTTCGCCTTCAAGAACACCGCGTAATGTATCGTACTTTATATCGCGATTCGGGGCTTCAGGGTTTTTACCTTCTGCGTATTCTGCATCGTACTTATCCCATGCTCGCTTATATTCTTGCGCGCCAATCCACGCAGTGCGGTAACCAGCCATATTACCCATACGTGTTGAAGGCAATACGCCTTTACGACCATATACGCGTTTTGGGTTTTCACCACATGCCATTTTTAATCCATACGGTGCATCAGGAAATTTCATTCCTTGCATTGTATGCGCAGGCACGTTTTTAAGTGTTACACCACGTCCGCCAAATAAATTAGCAGAGCCGGGTAAAATTTGTAACGAGGTAATACCGCCTTCGCGCGCACGGTTAAATCCTGGATCTTGCGGCCAAACAGAGTGCTCTACCCATACTTCAGCCGTATTAGGGCTGGTCATTTCGTTACCATCTTGATGTGATTCTACCGATGGATTTGGATAGGCACCCAAATGTG
Source organism: Pseudoalteromonas sp. ECSMB14103 (assembly GCF_000813065.1). Classification (NCBI taxonomy): domain Bacteria; kingdom Pseudomonadati; phylum Pseudomonadota; class Gammaproteobacteria; order Alteromonadales; family Pseudoalteromonadaceae; genus Pseudoalteromonas; species Pseudoalteromonas sp. ECSMB14103. Next base: position 503,563 of record NZ_JWGY01000002.1, read on the forward strand.
AATGAACATCAATAATACCTGGTGTTACCCATTTACCTTGTGCATCAATCGTTGTGTCTGCTTTTACAGCTAAGTCTTTACCCACTTGCTGTACTTTACCATCGACCAATAGTACATCAGCGTCATCTAGGCGTTCGCCGGTACCTGTAAGAACAGTCGCGTTTGTGATGAGTGTGCTTGTTGTAGAGATTGGCGCGTAAGTGCTTGGGTATGGGTTTTTGTTAATAGTAATTTTATCATCTTGCGGGCCATTTTCTTGGCAGCCTACAAGTGCAGCGGCTAAGCCAACTGCTAATAAAGAGGGAGCAAATTTATTCATGTTGTTGGGTTCTCCTGTTTTTTTAATACTTTAGCGAAAGCTTGGGCATAAAGCTAAAAAAACAGGTGAAAACGCGGTAAATTAAGATGAATTTACGTGATTATTTTTTTATATAATTGTTATATAGCTTTTCTAGTGCGCCCTCTGTGGTGAGTGACGGATCTTTGCTGATAAAATGCTTGACCGTGCGAGTTACAAAATCTGAATTTTGCTTATGTAATTTAGAAAAATCTTTAATAAGAGTATTACCATCTTTAGCCGCTGTTACCTTGTCGTGGCGATGACGGTACTGACTAAGGGCTTTGTTAAAATCGCCGTTGTAGTCTTCAACTAAAATTTTATAAAAGTCACTTTTTTGCACATTTAAAGAGGTAATGCAGTAATTCAGTGCGTCTTTAAAATCGGTAAAAACGTTACCTTCTACATCAAACTCTTTGGTTTTTTCGCGCACTGTGACACGTGCCTCTTCGGTGGCGTAACTAAAACCTGTAAATGCCAATCGCTCCGCGGCTTCTTTTCCTAATTTCATACCGGCCTGAATACTGTGGGCAAACTCATCACTCATGTCACTTAATTCGTTTTCTTCCCACATATTGTAGACACGCAGTGCTTTAGCGTATTTATTAGACAGCTTTTTTTTAATTTTGGTAAAGCGCTCGTCAATCGTCATTAGTCGTTCGTTATGTAACAACGCATAACATTCATAACAAGCAGGTATTGAAATAAAGTCGGCATCCTCGCCTAAATCAATAATACTTTGCAGCATATGAAGAGGCGGACAATGATCGCGTTCAGTTGCTTCGCAGCCACAATAAAAACATTGATTAAAATGTTGTTGTTCGCAGGCATAGGCTTGTTGGTAATAACTGGCTAACGCTTTACTCACTGTTTATCCTAAAAATCTACACATCAATTTATGGGGCGATAATACCAGCCTAAAAAAATATGTCAGTATCAATAAATTATTTTTATGAAAGTGTGTCAAAAAACACACTTAAAAATATGCTTTTTCATGAGCCTATAAGTAAGTGTGTACATTAAACATACTTGCTTACAGCTTGTTGCGTTTGGTTAACAGCTTTTTTAATTAATTAGTTTAATAATTAGCTTGCAACCGCAAACAACGAGGAAAAGTAAAATGAATACATTTAAAACAGCATTATGTACAACACTTGTAATTGGTAGTGCAGCATTAGCAGCACCTGTATCAGCAACACAATTTGTAGCAGCCGACTCAACGCCAGGCACTCAAATTTGTATGGCTGTTGCGTCTAATAAAGCATATGTACTTCGCAAAACTCAGCAGTCATTGAACGTTAAAAAAAGCATTATCAGCAATAAACTAACGTGTAATAACTTACCTATGGGTGATTTTGTAGCGCGTTATAATTTAGATAAAAGTGCTAATTACTTAAATATTGAAAGCAGTACTCGCACTTCAATTAAAGATTTGGCAAAGGTGTCGTCACCTGAAATCGTTGTTATTTCGTCTCCGCAATAACATGTTTAAACGTTATAGCTAAGCAGGCATAACTATAACCTGCTTAGTTTTATTTTTAACTTTATCGCTTAAAGAACACCCGCAATTAAACCAAATAAACCGCCAAATACTCCACCCCAAACAACTAACCAACCTAAGTGCTCGCGTATCATTGTTTGAATAATTTCTTTCACCATTTTAGGGGTTAATTCATCAAGGCGTTCATCAACAAGTTTAAGAACTGTGCTGTGCAACCCTTGAGCACTATTTCCTTGTGAAAGCGTTTGCGTTACTAACGCTTTAAAGTCTTCTGTTTGAGAAATTTGTGCCAACGAAAGTTGCATTTTTTCAATAAATTTTTCACGCATTGGCTCTATTGCAGCAGTGCCTCCAAACATACCCAGCATGCTACCAAATTGCGATTGCTCTATAACCTCGAGTAAATTATCGAAAGCTGGATTTAAATCAACATTACTAATGATCGGTTCAAAGTCGATATTAGGCTGCGCCTTGTTGAGTAAATTATTAATTTTTTGTTCGGAGAAAAACTCAGTGAGTATTAGGTTTCGTATAGCAACTTTAAAGCTCTCAAACTTGAGCGCAATAACACCAGACCCATATAAAAACGGCACCTTTTCAAATAGCATATGAATAGCCAATAAATTGGTCACTGCGCCAGAAAGTGCAAATAACCCCACCGACAAAACTACTGGCTGATCAAATATCAATCCTGCAGCTACACAAATACTTGCTAGTAAATTGGTTATAAAACTTTTGTTCATTTTTACTCCATTACAGTTAGCGTCACTTTGTGCGACACATTCGCTAATTTTACAACGTTTAGTTTGTTAAATTAATCCCTTTTTGCCATAGTTTAAGTGTCTGTATAAAATACGAGCAACTATTATGTGGAAAGCAATTAACGAGCACATTAGCCAAGCTACAAATACTGACTTTAAACACACACAAAAGCGACAACTGCAAAGCACAACAACCGATAAATATTTTCATATAAGCAATGGCACACAAAGCTACTTTGTTAAAATTGCGCTCAAAAGCGAACTTGAGCGATTAGAAAGTGAATCTAGGGGCTTACAGATGCTTGCTAATAATAGTTATTTAAATGTTCCAACCTGCATTACATCAGGTGCTAACATTGAATTTTCATTTATCGTACTTACGTGGTTAGATCTTGATGAGCAGCCCTATTGCCAATGGCAAAAAATGGGCACTCAACTAGCGCAAATGCACCAAAAGCATGACCAGGCAATGTTTGGCTTTGATATAGATAATCACTTAGCTACCACAGTTCAACCAAATCGTTGGCACAAAAAGTGGGATGTATTCTTTGCCGAAGAACGCATAGGGTGGCAATTACAACTATTAGCCGAAAAAGGCATTAAATTTGCCAATCCCGAGCACATAATTAATGAAGTTAAAGCACAACTACATAGTCATGTTGTGAGCCCATCTTTGTTACATGGTGATTTTTGGCGAGGCAACTTGGGCTTTTTAAAAGAAGTACCGACCGTATTCAATCCCGCTTGTTATTATGGTGATCGGGAAGTGGATATAGCAATGAGCGAGCTATTTGCGCCACTACCCGATGAATTTTATGTTGCCTATAATAAGCAATATCCTCTTCTACCAAGCTATCAAAAACGTAAACATATTTACCAACTATACCCTATTTTAAATCATGCAAATATTTTTGCTGGGCACTATCTTACTGAAGCTAAACAACATATAGATAAGCTTATGCAATAAGTGTAAATAAACTGTCATAACACGCTAAACAGACTATATTTAAAGGGTTCTAAGGAGTTCAGTTTTACGTCATTAAGCCGTGGTTAGAATAAAAACATTCCAAGCTCTGCTTAAGTTATTTGTATTTGGAGTGATTATGAAAGACTTTTTATCACAACGTATTAGCTGCCCGTTTTGCGGACACCACATTCATTTGGATTTAGATGCCAGCATGGGCGATCAGGACTATATTGAAGACTGCACTGCCTGTTGCAACCCAATCCATTTAAATATGCACATAGACCATGCAAACAATAAATTAGAGCTACACGTAGACAGTGACGACGAACAAATTTTTTAATTTTGATGACGCAGGTAGTTTTCTACGGTGTTAACAATAGTGTAAGTTTGCTGATCGACCTCTATATTTAGCTCATCACCTACTTGCGCTTTACCTAAGTTTGTAATTGCTAAAGTTTCTGGGATCAAATGCAACCAAAAACCCTGCTCGTCAATCTCGCCTACTGTTAAACTAGCACCATTAATGGCGACAAAGCCTTTGTACAATACATATTTTTGCCACTTTAGCGGTAAGCTTACCTGAATTTTGCAGTTACTTTGAGTATTAATTATTTGATTTATTTTAGCCGCACAGTGAATGTGTCCCGAAACAATATGCCCACCCAGTTCTGTGCCAAAAGTAACAGAGCGCTCGTAATTTACTAAACTGCCCAGCTCAAGAAGCCCTAGATTAGTTAATTGAAGTGTTTCGTCAATCACGTCAAAGTGAACTTGCGCGACTACATCTTGGTTACTTAGCTCAACTTTTACTACTGTTAAACAACACCCATTAATCGCAATACTGGCTCCTAAATCTAGGTGTTTTACGTAGTCATCGCTCACCGACACCACTAAACGTAACACACCCTCATTATGGGTTTTAGACACCACAGTAGCTTGAGTTTGTACTATACCTGTAAACATAAAATCTCGTTAAGTTATGACAAAGTAATAGTTTAACGTATCGAATTATAAAATCATTCACTCCTTAGATTTTTATTTCAAAGACAATAGATTACAATTACAGCCTTACTCATTAAATAGCTGTTTTTATGACCTTTTGTAATTGGGAAGCTAAGCGTTTACTTTCTCTCGCGCTGCCTGTTTTTTTAGCACAAGTTACCCTTATATTAATGTCGGTGGTCGACACCATAATGGCAGGTCAGGTCAGCCCTACTGACCTAGCTGCGCTTTCTATTGCTACTGGTATTTGGAACCCACTACTTTTAGCGTTGCAAGGCATTTTGTTAGCACTAACTGGCATAATTGCACAATTTGCCGGCGCCAATGACAAAAAAGGCATAAGCCACTATTTTCAACAAGCTTTATATTTAACCGTTTTACTGTGTATTACAGGCTTTAGTATTGCCTACTTGGCCAACATTATTATATTACAGCTAGATACAAGCCCTGCTATTGCGAGCCTCGCTTTCGACTATATTCAATTTGTTAAATGGGGAGTGTTTGGATTTTTATTTTTTACAACCTACCGAAACATGACCGAAGGCATGGGCATGACAAAACCGGCCTTTTATATTAGCTTACTCGGATTAGCCGTTAATATTCCTGCTAACTACATTTTCATAAATGGTTTATTTGGCCTTCCCGCCTATGGCGGAGCTGGCTGTGGTATAGCAACAGCTATTGTTTTAACAGTGATGGCATTAGCGCAGGTCACTTATTGCCAAATGAGTAAAAAGATAGATGCCAAAGGGCTGCTCACACCGTTTGAAAAACCAAATATAACGACTATCGCCACTATTACAAAATTAGGTATTCCTATCTCTTTGGCTACTTTTTTTGAAGTAACACTTTTTGCATGTATTCCACTCTTTATTGCCCATTTAGGAGCGGTTGCTGTATCAGGGCATCAAATTGCAGCAAGTGTTACCGCGTTACTATTTATGATGCCGCTAAGCCTCTCTATTGCCATTAGCATTCGAATTGGTAACTTGTATGGCCAGAATAAGTTCGATCAGTTAAAAATAGCCGTATCGACAAGCTATCTACTGGCTATATTAATCGCACTGTTCTTAGCGTTTATAACATTTATAGGCCGTGATGTGATAAGCCAGCTATACACAGATAGCCCTGCGGTTATTGCCCTTGCGACCTCAATTATGATTTTAGCCTGTATTTATCAACTACCCGATGCCCTGCAAGTTGCAGCAAATGGCATTTTAAGAGGATTAAAACACACAGCCCCTATTTCTTACATCACGTTTATTTCGTATTGGTTAATCGGCTTTAGCTTAGGCTACGTATTGGCAAGAACAGATATAATTGTGCCGGCAATGGGGCCGCACGGATTTTGGATTGGTATAATTGTCGGGCTCACCGTTGCAGCCATTTTGTTAATGATAACCGTTAGTAAGCGCTTTAAACATGAACCATTTATTAGCCAACAAGCTTAATTTAAATAACATAAAGCAGTTAGTATTAGTATGCGTGTTACTAATACTACCCGCTACTATGCTAAGTGCTTGCACAGAGGCCCCCAGTAATACAAACAACACCTATATAAAACGCCTTGAAAATATAACCGACAACAAATCAGAAGACCTCCCAGCGCTTAACTCACTCAAATTAAAGCCGTTAACCGAACTCAACAACAGTAAAATAACACTGGGTATAGTTGAGCTTGCCGGGATCAGCAGCTGCAATTTAAATGTGGTAATAAGTGAGCACAACAACCAACTGGGTAAAACAGCAACCGCTGCAGGGCGTTTAAAATATCAAATAGACTTTATTCAAAACGCCAACAGCTGCTTAGCATCCCTCGAAGAATCCTCAGTAACGTATAAAAAAATTAGTGAAGCAAAAAATCAAAAACAAGCTGATTTACTACATTACTTTAATGTAGCCCTGATTGAGGAACCAGAGCTCAACCGCACGTGGTCACTAACCGCTTCAGAATTAAGTAAAGAACCCGCAGGCTTTAGCGACACAATTGAGGCTATGCGTAAACTTACTGCTATTAAAGCGCAATTAGCTCAGGCTCAATTTGACAAAATAAACGTAGATGCAATATACCAAGCACTCGAAACGCTTAATAAATATAGGTTTAATCAATCATTAATTAAATCTGTCAGGCAACAAATTAGGCTAAATAAAATCGCCACGGGGTTGGTGCATAACATCAATTTAAGCACCCTATGCCCAGTAGGTAAAAACAAAGATAAAGCCAAAATAATGAATAATATATTTCAAAAGTTCTATCTTTCACAAATTCAGCCTTACCAAGCACAACTCATTGGTTTTCTTGAAGTGCTTCAGCCTTTATTAAATCAACTGTGGTACCAAGAACGTGTAACAAGCAATGAAATTAATCAGCTGATTAAAGCAAACTCAAATACTAGTTTATTAAATCAATTGAAAAGCTCAGCTAAACAGCATGTTATTTGGTGGCAAGAGTTTTATAAAACGTGTGAAATCAGCCCAATATGAATAAAAAAACGGCAAATAACCCTAAAAACACGAAACGTGCTTGATTCACCAACCGCCACGCTATATATTAGCGGCCGTTGTTAAGCAATTAACACTTACTTAAATATAGTAATACGACTGTAGCTCAGTTGGTTAGAGCACTACCTTGACATGGTAGGGGTCGGTGGTTCGAATCCACTCAGTCGTACCAATATTAATCAGATGTATAATTGAAGGAAAGAGCACTACCTACTCTTGACCACCCGGTCCAAGGATCAGTGACTCAAATCCACTCAGTCGTACCAAATTTATTCTGATTTATTGAATAAGTTATATTTAAGAACCTCAAATTGTACGACTGTAGCTCAGTTGGTTAGAGCACTACCTTGACATGGTAGGGGTCGGTGGTTCGAATCCACTCAGTCGTACCAATTCAAAAAATATAAACTCAAGAAAATCTCCTCCCTACTTTTATAGCGCTTTCCTTGGGTCAATAAATAGAATCAACTGAGTTGTGAAAATTAAAACTTATAAAGTTGCTAGTCAGAGAGCGCACCAAGTACATACACAAGTGGCGCATTCCAATTAATCGCAACCTCGTTAGTTGAAAAGCTACACCAATCGTCAACGTATGATTTTGCTGGCTCATTGAATAAGTAGTTACAATTATCTTGTTGTCCTGAATGAGGGCCACCTACAAGCATTCCTGGTACAGGCGCAACAACATTATCACTGTGTGAAATTCGATGATGTGGATACAAAGGTGTTTTAGTACCAAACCCAGTAACAAAAGAGTACCCCGTAGGGTTTCGCCCTAATACATAATCGACAAGTCCATGAGCTGCATTTTTATAATCGTTATTTTTATTTATCTGAGCGGCTTGTAGCAAAACCATCGCTTTATTTAACGCGGCTGAGTTACTCCCCCATACAAAGTCTGATTTTTGCATAGCAACATTGTATGGACTGCTTTTATGTTGGTTTAAATATATATCAGCTAAGTCATTTTGCTTTATTTTAAGGGCTTCGTATTCTTGTTTAGATAATAAGTCCTTTGCTTTAAACAGCAAACTACTCAAAGAAAGGTACGATACATTTCGCCACGCTGGAGCCACGTAATCAATATTTATCTCTTTATAAATAGTGTAAAAGTTTTTATTTTTAGTGGTTATAAATAACTCTGCAGCGGCCCAAGCAAATTCATCCTTTAAATAATGATCTCCATATTCACCGCTTTTAATATCACTTGGTTGCTCATAATATTGTGTTTGGTTTAAAAGCGCCCAACGCCATGCTTTTATGGCTGCATTTGAATATTGCTTACTCTTATTGGGGTAGTAAGGTTCAATCACCCGGCTAGCCATCGAAAGCGTAGCTGCAAAATTAAGGCTTGCTGCTGTTGATTTCCCTATTATTAAGCGTAGGCGTTGATCTTCATGTGGCATTTCATTCCCTGGCCATTCACGAGTTGTTAGCTTATGATATACACCCCCATCATCGCTTTGCATAGTGATCAGCCATTCAAGATTCCATAGAGCTTCGTTTATAATATCAGGAACGTTATCTTCAGATTCAGGTATGTTTAGGGTTTGTTTTTTATAAACATCAGGGGAATGTTCAAACGCTGCAAGCAGTGTATAAGTGCTAATACCTGAGTTAACAACATACTTGCCATAGTCGCCTGCATCATACCATCCTTTTTGTGAGTCTATTCGTTTGCCTTTGTACCTTGGCTCAGCAGAAGGATGATAACCAATAATGTCATCTTTATGACCCATTGGTCTTGCATAAATTCCCGCGAACTTCTCTTCAATAGGAGTACTAGAGCGGTTCAAATAATAATATCTTAAAGCGGCTTTACTAAGTGAATCATAAACATCATCACTAATTCGAAATAATGAAGAATCTGCAACACCCTTTACACGCAAAAAATAGTGACCCGAAGTGACAACTTCAGAAAAATCGGCAAGCTTGTGACCATCATTACCAGAAAGAGTCCATATTTTAGCTGCGCTCAACTGAGCGGTATAAACCACCTTGTTCGTTTTCGCATTAATTACATCAAATTGCGAAGCTGTTACGTTCGGTATTGAAGCAATTTTTTCACTTTTATTTAAGTAGCCTAATTGATTAATTGCAATTTGCTGATTTGAGGATAACTTACTTAATTTACTAGGATTTTTTTTTACTAATACCGAGCAAGAGGTCAGAGCAAGCACATTCAGTAGCAGTAACGATAAAATAAGATGTTTCATATGACCCTTTCGTATAAATAATGTCGAAGCAAAAAATAGAGCACTTGCTATTGGATATAATAAGTGCTCTTGTTTATTATTCACTGCACTTTAAAATGGCCATTTTTTGTGCATTGGGTTCAAATTGAATATTAGCAACTCGTATTTTAGCTGCGCCTTCGCTTGTTAACACAAACGGGGCACTCGAGCGTTCAAACTCCACTCCACTTTTAGCAAAGCATAATAAATCTATAGAAACGGTATTCCAGGTGTTCAATTTAAACTCTTTTAGCATGGGCGAAATATTCAGCTCTGCACATTTACCTTTTGCGCATCCCATTTGCACATAAAGTTCATTTCTAGGAGGGGTTTCGACTCTCACATCAAAGGTTAGCGCGCTTTTATTGATCAAATATTGAGATAGATCTTCTCGGTACCAAGATGAGCTAATGAGTACAGAAGCATTATTAGCACCACTCCACGTAAATTCTTTTGCATCACCTTGAATATTTTTATCGGCTTCAATCATCGTTAAGCCTTTAATATTTCCTGATGGCGTGTGGATGTCTTTTGTTTGTCCACCCGACTGCAATTGATAATTCCAGTCCCCTTTCGCTCTTCCTTGCATTATTTGATAAGGGGTGTTGACAGGTGTTTCAAAAATAAAGTCATTCTTTGTACTTAATTTATTAAGCATCACATTATCTTTATAGGTTAACCCAAATCCATATGCAAAAAGTGGATCATAGTTTTCATCGTAACGATTTAATACAACTTGTGATGCATATTTAGGCCATGAAAAGGAAAGCTTGCCTTTAAAGTCAAATTGAATATTGCCTTCATTATCTTTAAACAAAACATCAGCTACACCAACACCTTCACTACCAGGTAGCCAAGCTGCTACAAACGAATCTGATGCATTTATTTCTCTGTTTACCCATAAAGGTCTGCCCGATAAAAACACCGATACAACTTTTATACCTTGTGATTTCAATGACTCGATTAATTTGGCGTCACGGTGAGAATGAGCTTGATAAGCAATTGATTTTAGATCGCCAATCCACTCTGCATACGGATTTTCACCAAACACAACAATGGCAATATCTGGTTTTACATCAAAACTACCATCAGGGCTTAGCACTGCATTGCCGCCCGTTTTGTTTACCGCTTGCTTTATACCATCAAAAATTGACGTTCCCCCTGGAAAATCAGATTTAACATTACCTTCACCTGTCCAGTTAATTGTCCAACCACCCGTTTGCTTACTCATATTTTCAGCACCATCACCCGCAATTAATACCTTACTATTTGGGTTAAGTGGTAAAAGGTTATTATTATTTTTCAACAACACTAATGATTCTCTAACTGCTTGCCTAGCAATTGCTTTGTGCTCAGGAGCACCTAATAATTGTTTTTGGTTAGCATATTTACGTGTTGATGGAAGCCCTTTATCGAATAGCCCCGAACGTATTTTAACGCGTAAAATACGCCTAACTGCATCGTCTATACGTTCAACAGGGATAATTCCATCTTTAACCTGCTCTACTGTATTACCTATAAAAGCTTTCCAATCTTCTACAACCATAAACATGTCTAGTCCAGCATTAACAGCCTGCGGACAGCTATCATTGGTACACCCGGGTATTTTACTGTGCGAATTCCAATCACCCACTATAAAACCATCAAAACCAAGTCGCGTTTTCAAAACATCGGTAAGGAGATATTTGCTGCCGTGTAAGCGCAAGCCATTCCACATATTATGAGAGGCCATTATACTTTGCACACCTGCTTTAAGAGCTGGCAAATATGCCGCCGCATGATTTTTAATTAAATCACTTTCACTTTCTTGGTTGTCACCTTGATCAATGCCTTGATAGGTGCCTCCGTCACCGACCCAATGCTTTGCGGTAGAGTAAATATGATCGTCATCTAAAAAGTTAGCTGTGTTTACTTTCCCCTGAAGGCCTTCAATCATCTCTTTAGCATAGCTGGCAACTATTTCAGGGTCTTCAGAATAACTTTCGTAAGTTCTCCCCCATCGATCATCCCTTGCAACGGCAAGTGTTGGGGCAAATGTCCAGTCTATACCTGCAAGTAAAACTTCTTTCGCTGTGGCTTCTCCAATTTTATAAATTAAATCTGGGTTACGTGTTGCACCTAATCCAATGTTATGTGGATATAAAGTAGCACCAATAAATTTGTTATTGCCGTGTACTGCATCAATGCCATATGTAACGGGAATAGCTAAACCGCCTTGTGATGTATCCATTGAGGCTAAATAAAGCTCGTCCATAAAAGACACCCAATCAGATACACTCGCATTACGGTTATTGTGTAAAAATGTTCCACCACCATTCAAAACCGATCCTAAATGATATTTTTTTACATCTTGAGGCGTTACCCAGGTTATTTCTGCTTGTACCATTTGACCCACTTTTTGTTCTAGTGACATTTGGCTTATTAAATGAGTAATACGTGTTTCCAACTCTGCATTTTTTTTTATTGCAGGTTCAAGAGTTGGCCAAAGTGTTATATCGTTTTTAGCAACTGTGTTAACAGACGCAAAGCTCATAAAAGAGCCAAGTAAAAATGAAGAATAAGTTAATTTCATTAATCTAATAACCTGATACTTTGTTAGTGTGGCAAACAGTTTTATAACAAATGCGGCATAATGTCGTTCAAATAGAGGTTTTAAGCGTATAAATGCACGCAATATACTCTATTTGAACGCCTGGCTATTTCAAATATTAAAGATTATTAGATAACATATAACAACAATGAGAACACACGTGTACCAAACAAAAATTTTAATAAAGGTGTATTAAATTGTGAAAGAAGTACTTTTTAACACTCACGATCTCGCTTTAATTTTTACCATTTTTATATGCTTATCATTTAGTGTATTTTTAGTAACACTAAAAAAGGGCAATAAGCTTAGCAACTATTTACTTGCTTGCTTTTTATTAACTCAAGCTGCAATTCCTACGGATAACCTTATTAACTTTGGTGAGGCATTTCGGGCGTTTGCGTTAAGTTTATCACCCAATCTATTTTACACATTTGGATTAGCTTTTTGGTTGGAAGTGCCTTTGCTTCTGCTTTATATCAAATCGTTAGTTAACAAGAACTATCAGCTAAAAAAACGCGATTCGTTATTATTCATACCGTTCATTTTTTATGCCGCTTATTTCACTGTTGATTGGCTTATGATAGAAAATAGCATCAAATTAGATGTACTTAAAAATGACACAATTGAAACCACAGCATTTATTGACCGAGCTATTTATTTTTTTCGGGAGTGCTTTCGGTTTTCAATTAGCGTTTTATGTTTTTTAGAGTTACAAAAATACCAAAAAAACATTAAAAATGAGTTTGCAGAGCTTGAGAGTGTCGACCTAACTTGGCTTAAATTCCTTGTGATTGGTTTTTTAGTAGTACACCTAAATTCAATATTTGTCTCTTTGGGTATTATTATGTCTTACGAGGTAGGTATTCTAGTTGACCATGAATTACTTGGGCTTACAGCTAATTATGCAATTCTTTTATTAATCACAAGCTTAATCTACTTTAGTGCTGGTAATTCAAGAATATTTCAGGGTATTGACGATGAACTAACAGCTGAACAGCATAAAGCTCCAGATTCGTTTGAACCCGAAAAAATACAAAAAATCGAAAGCTATTTGCTACAAAATAAGCCTTATTTAAACCATTTACTCACACTTGATAACCTAGCAAGTCAGTTAAGTATGGGAGCAAGAAACTTGTCATCTATAATTAATAGACACTTTGGTAAAAACTTTTTTGAGTTTATAAATTATTACAGAGTTGAAGAAAGTAAACGGCTGTTACTTTTAGAAGAAAATAAAACAGTGACCATGTTAGACATTATGGATAAAGCAGGATTTAACAGCAAAGCAACTTTCAATACATTTTTTAAAAAACTTGTGGGCGTAACACCCACTCAATTTAGAAAAGAATATTGGGAAAGCCAAAGCAAAAATTCGAGTTAAACCCCTAAAGCTAGCGCGTGTAGTTTTTTAAAATATACGCCTCATGATCAGGCATAACATCAGCAGAGCGGCTAATAACCGACTCTATATTTTTAAGCCTACGCTTTATTTCATCTCGGGATAGCCTATCAACCAATGGATGATAGCTTTTAGGTTTAATCCCTTGACCGTGCATAACTGCAAGCCAAGATGTTTCGTTAAATAGCTCGTTATCATGTCTAAAAATACGACCATTTTCACTAAACATCTCTATTTTTTGCTTCAACGAATCAGGCATTTCTATGTTTTTGCAATAACGCCAAAACTCACTGTCATCTCTATTTGTTAGTTTATAATGTAAAATAATAAAATCACGTATACGATGATATTCCGTCTCAGTTTGCTGATTAAATAAATCAATATCACACTGTGTAAAATCTTTACTAGGGAATAATGTCATTAATTTTGCTATCGCCGATTGAATCAAATGCAGACCGGTTGATTCTAACGGTTCTACAAAACCTGCTGATAAACCAATAGCGATACAGTTTTTATTCCAACTCTTTTTGCGCATACCCGTTACCCATTGCAGCTGGTTAATATCTGCTAAAGCTTCAGATTCAATTGTATTTAAAAGTAAAGCGTGTGCTTTATCATCGCTCATAAATTCACTTGAATATACATACCCATTACCTACTCGGTTTTGCAGTGGTATTCGCCACGTCCAACCTGCACTTTGTGCTGTAGACTGAGTATAAGGGTTAAGTGCCTTTTTTGATAAACACGGCGTTGCAATCGCTTTATTACACGGTAATAAATGAGTCCAATCCTCGTAGCCAGTTTTTAGGGCCTGCTCAATTAATAGGCCCTTAAAACCAGAGCAATCAATAAATAAATCACCATCTAATACCGTATTATCATTAAGAACTAACGATTCAATTTCCCCTGAACCTGGGTTTAGGTTTACCTCGTCAACTTTACCCTCAATACGACACACTCCTCTGCTTGTGGCATAATTTCTTAAAAATTTAGCATAAAGTGTTGCGTCAAAATGATAAGCATAATTAATACCTGCTAACGCGCTATTTTGCTGAGTTGACGGGTGCATAAATTTATTTGCGTACGCACCAACAGATGCAAGTGAATAACTAGATAAGTTGGAAAATTCGGGATCATTTTGCATTTTCAACCAAAAATGATGAAAAGGCAGTGCCTCCATATTAGTGCCATAATTTCCAAATGGGTGAAAATAACGGTGTCCTTTTTCTTTCCAATCTATAAATTCTATACCTAATTTAAACGTCGCATTAGTAAAACGTATAAACTCAGCTTCATCTATATCAAGTATGGTATTAAATAATTGAATTTGTGGGATCGTAGCTTCACCCACAGATACAGTACCTATGTCTGCAGACTCCACTAAAGTGATTTGACAATTATCGCAGCCAATTACCTTAGCTAATGCAGAGGCGGTCATCCAACCTGCTGAACCACCACCTACAATAACAATCGATTTTATATTATTTGCATCATTCATAATGTTTACCTAAAAAAAATAAAGCACGTGAAATTGAATAAATAACGCGTGCTTTTATTAAGAGGGTTAAAAATTACCTTTCAAAATAATGCTAAACCTTCGCTCATTCGCGAACCAAGAGCGAGACACTCGATTGTTATCATTGTCTATTTGCATTGAAGTTCGAGCAACCTCGTTAGTTAGGTTAGTGGCTTGCAGACCTAATTGAAACGAGTCAGTGATATTATAAAAGACAGACCCATCAAATTGGCCTCCGGCCTCGTTAAAAATAGGAAGCTGCGTTATAACGTCTTTACTTGTTAATAAATATTCAGAACGCCAATTGTATGCCAAACGCGCATTAACACCGTACTTTTCATACATAGCAACTAAATTGATATTATCCCTAGAAAGCCCTTCAAGAGGCAATCCTTCAAATGCCACATTATCGCCTTCTGTTGAGTCAGGCTTATCTGGGGATAGCCCTGTATTTGGCGATCCTTCTTCCTCAATATAGGTATAGTTAAATTGCATACCAATGCCACTAAAGGCACCAGGTAAAAAGTCATAAAACTGCTGATAAGCAACTTCAACCCCTTGTACGGAGCCTTCATCACCATTGGTAGCACCATTTACTTGTACCACCTGTGTTGCACCATTATTAGTAAATTCTCTATCCACTGAACCATTAATAAAGTAGTTACTCATGTCTTTATAGAAAAATGATGTTGTAAGTGACCCAACTCCCTCAGAAAAATACCATTCAAGCGCTAAGTCGTAGTTATACGATTCCATTGGTTTTAAGAATGGATTGCCTGAATTTGCCGTATAACGAGAATAACGAGCGTCTGTAATTTGTCTATCACTTGAGCTTTCATCATAAGTAATCACCAAATCTTCCGGTGTTATGCTTACAAAGTTTCTTAAGTTTCCTAAATCAGGTAACGCAATGGCTTCTGAAAAACCAAATCGCAAAATTAAATCGTCTTTTAAATTAAGTTTAACGTTTAAGCTTGGCAAAATATTAGTATATTCACTGCTTGCTGTTTGCTCAGTAAATCCAGCATTACCAAAGGCGGCTTGTTCAGATGGTAAAAAGTTATCGGGATCCGAAGGGTCATTAACGTCACCCACTGTATCTGGAAATGTTAAAAAACCATCAGTTTCATTTTTAATTTTTACATAACGAAGTCCTACATTACCGCTGTAAAACATGCTGCCTAATTCACCCTCAAAATTACCCTTGATGTAAAAAGCATTATTAACTTCAGAGGTTTCATTAATCTCGTTATTTAAAAAGTTACCTATTGTGTCACCGCGGCTTGATAAACGCTGCCAATTTGGGGACAAAGATGCAAACGCTGATTCAGCATTAGCGTAATCTTTAACTAAAGATTCACTAGGAAACAAAAAGGCACCTTCAGATGCTACGTTTAGCACACCACCTCTTGCAAAATTGTCAAATGTAATTTGCTCATAGCTATTGTTTAAGCTTGCACCAAGTTCATCACCTTCGGCATCAAACCATGCATTACCATTACCTGCCCATGCTTCTGATAACCACCCCCAATTATAAGTAGACTGGCGTGTTGTTTGGTCGCGTTTAGCATAACGAGCGCCTACTTTAACACTGGTAAAAAAGCCACTATCAAATGTATATTGTGTGTCAGCTGCAAAAGCGACTTCGTCACCTTCATTATCAGAGATATGATCCATAGCACTGCGCCAAAAATAATTATTTGGGTCAGTAAAAAAACCAGCGTCGTCATTATTAGCCGGATCTAGCAATGTGATATCAGGTAAATTATTACCATTTTGTTCTATGCCTACTACAGCTCTTGTTGCTCCCATGATTGAAAAGTCAAAAATTTCAGAAGTGGATTCAACATATTGGGCATCAAAATTAAACGACCATGTATCGTTTGGTCGATATTTGAGATTAAAGCCATAATCGTCAACTAAATTATCTTGATCTCTAAAGCGGGTAACCATGGCATGCTGAGCACCAAACTCGCCAGATGGTTGACGCTCTGCATCATTTCCGCGCCAACCTGCGTTAGATGTGATAAAACCTGACTCAAACAAACCTTGTTCTGTTACTTCAAATTCGGTTCCTTCAAGAGCAACTAAATCGTTGATTACAGCATCATCTGCCATTTCAATCGCATGCTCAGTCCATGCTAATGACGAATCAGAACGTATAAATTGAGCTGTTGCTAGTAACGTTCTGCTTTCGTTTTCAAACTGGAGCGCACCGGCAAAACCTTCCCTTTTTCTATCATCTTCTTTTCTGGTTAAACGTGTTGTTCGCGGAACAAACACTGCCTGCCCATTAACCAGTTCATTTTGTGGCTCGTACCGGCCAATTTGAGCACCGTCTGATTGAGCTTTTAACTCTGAGTTTGAATAATTGACAAGTACGCCGAGCCTGCCAGAGTCTAAATCAAATATATCGCTGTATAAGCCAGAAAATGATGGCGTTGTTTCGTCTGCAAATTCGCTGTAACTAGCATCTAGTGTAAAAGCAACTACACGCCCTTCTGCATCAAAAGGTTTTCGCGTCACTAGATTCACCGTGCCTGCAATGCCGCCCTCTATCATATCTGCCGACTGATTTTTAAACAGCTCAACAGAACCCATTAATTCAGGTGGAACATCCTGAAAACTTAACCCTCGCCCTGAATCGGCAGTAAACGTATCACGACCGTTAAACTCGCTTCGTGTGTGCGTTAATCCCCTAACAACAACACCGCTTCCCTCAACGCCGTAGTGATCAGGATCGTTTGCAGCAGCAAATCGTTCAATAGAAACACCCGGTAAACGGGTTATTGCCTCAAGGACGCTTCTATCCGGTAGAGACCCAATATCTTTTGCAGATATAGCATCAAGAACGGTTTCAGCTTCACGTTTCATATTCTGTGCATTGATTAAATTTGAACGTGTTCCTTGAACTATTACTACTTCAATATCTTCGTCTTGTTGTTTTTTTTTGTCATCTTCTTGAGCTGCATATAGGTTGCCGGATAAAGACGTTGCAATAATCGCAGATGCAATTACGGACAGCTTAAATGTACTGTTCGGTTTTTTTATCATTCTAATTTCCCTCATTGAAGTTCAAAAAGTACTGATCGTATTTTTTAAATTTCAACCCTTTTAGTGTGTGTGGTTATCATGCAAAGCTAGAATCAGATAAATAGCGGGTAAAATCGCCTAACTAACCACAAATACATCTATTTGAACGCCAAAATTAGTTTTTATTTGAACATGACGCTGAGTTTAAATACTGATTTTTTTAAAAACAAACTAAAAATCAATCTCTTAACCAATCGATTAAAAATAAACAATATATTAACAAAGTTAACTGTTTTTATCTTCGTGCAATGTATAAATATACGTTAATACGTGTATCTATACGTTCAAATTCATATTTAACTTACACTTAGACGACGTTAATAATTTCCTTTGTTAATTTATTTTTATCACACACAAATAAAGAGTTGATAACAATGGTTAATAAAAATATAAAAAGTCTTTTTGTACTTACAGCATTTGCTGTATTAGTAGGCTGCGCTAAAGATGAACAATCAATACAGACCCCTCCACTGTATTTAAACGAATCAGCCTCTATTGATGAGCGCGTAAACGATTTAGTAACAAGGCTTACATTAGAGGAGAAAGTTGCTCAACTATTTGATAAATCCCCAGCAATTGAGCGCTTAAACATACCAGAATACAATTGGTGGAACGAGGCGCTGCATGGTGTTGCAAGAGCGGGGAAAGCAACAGTTTTCCCGCAAGCAATTGGTCTTGCTGCTACATTTGATGAAGACTTGATGTTAAGAGTTGGTACCGCAATTTCTGATGAAGGCAGAGCTAAACATCATGCTTTTTTAGAAGAAAATAACCGTTCTATGTACACAGGCCTTACCTATTGGTCGCCAAATATTAATATATTTAGAGATCCACGATGGGGACGCGGACAAGAAACTTACGGTGAAGATCCATACTTAACAACGCGAATTGCAGTTAATTTTATAAATGGTTTGCAAGGCGACAATGCTGAATATTTAAAATCAGTTGCAACACTTAAGCACTATGCAGTACATAGTGGCCCAGAAGTTTCAAGGCATAGCGACGACTATACAGCATCCGAGAAAGACTTAGCTGAAACCTACCTCCCTGCATTCAAAGATGTCATTGCACAAACAAAAGTTGCATCTGTAATGTGTGCTTACAATAGCGTAAATGGCACGCCGGCTTGTGGAAACAACGAGCTTATTCAAAATAAACTAAGGGATGAATTTAATTTTGATGGCTATGTTGTATCCGACTGTGGTGCTATTGCAGATTTTTACGATGTAAAGTCACATAACATCGTAAATACTGAGGCTAAAGCAGCTGCAATGGCGCTTAAAACCGGTACTGACTTAAATTGCGGCGACCATCATGGCAATACATACAGTTACTTATCGCAAGCAGTAAAAGAAGGTTTAGTAGAAGAAAAAGATGTTGATAAAGCCTTAAAACGATTGATGTATGCCCGCTTTAAACTTGGCATGTTTGACAATCCCGAAAATGTGCCTTATTCAGACACTCCTATAGATATTGTAGGCTCTAATAAGCATTTAGCTTTAACACAAGAAGCAGCTCAAAAATCTTTAGTACTTTTAAAAAATGAGCAAGTATTACCATTAAAGGGAAATGAAAAAATAGCCCTTATAGGTCCAAATGCTGATAACGAAGCTATTTTGTTAGGCAACTACAATGGTATGCCAATAGTTCCAATAACACCAAAACTAGCACTTGAACAACGTTTGGGTAAAAATAATCTTACATATACTGCAGGCTCAAGTATTACCGGTAAAGTTTATACACATTACCAACCTATTAAAGCAAAGCATTTTTTTCATCTAGATCATAATAATCAAATGCAACCGGGATTAATTGCACAATACTATCCTTCAAGTAATTTTGACCGCCAACCTGTAAAGCGTGAAATAGAAAAAAATCTAGATTTTAGCTGGGAGCGCTCCCCTATTGATAACTCTATAGAACAAGAATTTGCTGTAAAATGGACCGGAATCATTAAACCCCAAGAAACTGCAGAGTATCATTTTAAATCAAACAACGTTGATTTCACACTTAATGGGCAGAGCGTTAATGGCGCTATAACACTTGAAAAAAATCAAAGTTACCAGCTAAACGCTGAATCTAAATTTAACCACTTTTGGCATAGTAATGTTATTAATCCAACGGCGAGTCTTACTTGGTTGAAAAACCCTCAAAGCCTTACACAACAAGCACTAAATAATGCCAATGAAGCGGATGTAATTGTATTTGTAGGTGGCATTAGTGCCAATCTTGAAGGTGAAGAAATGCCACTGCAAATAGACGGGTTTTCGCATGGAGATCGCACCAATATTAATTTACCTAAAAGCCAACTTAATTTGCTTAAAAAGCTAAAGCAAACAGGAAAACCTATTGTACTTGTAAATATGAGCGGTAGTGCAATGGCATTAAATTGGGAAAACGAAAATATTGACGCAATTATCCAAGGGTTCTACCCAGGTGAAGCAGCCGGAAGTGCGCTAGTAAGCCTACTTTACGGCGACTATAGCCCATCAGGTAAATTGCCTATTACATTTTACAAGTCTGTATCTGATTTACCTGATTTCAAAGATTATTCAATGAAAAACCGTACCTATAAGTACTATGAAGGTGAGGTACTTTATCCGTTTGGTTTTGGCTTAAGTTATGCTGACTTGAAATACAAAAACACACGTCATTCAATAAGCGCAGACTCAGGAGATTTAAACCTAACAACAACAATTACTAACCAAAGTAGTTTTTCAGCTGACGATGTTGTTCAAGTTTATGTCTCTATGCCTGATGCGCCGATAAAAACACCAAATAAGCAATTAGTGGGCTTTAAACACATTACCCTAAAAAACGAATCGAAAAACGATATTAAATTTACTATTCCTAAAAATAAACTCTCTTATATTAATGAGCAAGGCATTGCCGTTGCCTACAAAGGACGTTTAATTATAACAGTAGGCTCTGGACAGGGTATTAAAATACCAAAAGATAAATTTACAGTGACTAACATTGTTTTATAAAAATAATAAAAATTTAGGAAATATAAAATGGAAAATACAGCAACAGATCCCACACTCAGTGGTGCATCTATTAAATTAGCAAATAATGAAAATGAGAATTTGCTACGTATATTTTTTATTGCGTGCGTAGCTGCGATTGGTGGTTTTTTATTTGGCTTTGATAGCGGTGTAATTAATGGCACAGTTGATGGGCTTATAGGTGCTTTTAACTCAGACAATGTAGTAACAGGATTTAATGTAGCAAGTATGCTTTTAGGCTGTGCTATTGGTGCATTAATAGCAGGTAAAAGTGCCGACCATTTTGGTCGTAAAAAGGTATTACTTGCGACCGCTGTTCTTTTTATTATCAGTGCATGGGGTTCAGGCATTGCAGGGGCGTCGGGAGAGTTTGTAATTTATCGCTTAATTGGTGGGTTAGCAGTAGGTGCAGCCTCTATAATAACACCTGCTTATATAAGCGAAATTGCCCCAGCACGTTTACGTGGCACGCTTACTTCTATTCAGCAAATTGCTATTATTCTAGGACTATTTTTCTCTTTTTTAAGTAACTATTCATTAGTACAAATATCTGGTAACTCCACCGACGTACTTTGGTTTGGCTTTGATACGTGGCGATGGATGTTTTGGATAGAGCTAGTTCCTGCAACTATGTTCTTAGTCACTTTACTTTTTATTCCAGAAAGCCCGCGTTTTTTAGCAATGAAAAACAAACAACAAGCAGGCTTAAAAACTTTATCACAGTTATTTGGTGCTAAAAACGCCAAGTCAATGTGGGAAGAAATTAGGCAGTCATTAGGTAACAGCGAAAAAACAAAAATAACTAACTTATTTCAGGCAGGTACTTTTAGCCTAAAACCTGTAGTTTATATTTCAATTGGGCTTGCCATACTACAGCAACTAGTCGGTATTAATGTGGTGTTTTATTACGGAGCAGTACTCTGGCAAGCAGTTGGCTTTTCAGAATCAGATGCGCTTTTTATCAATATTATTAGTGGCGTAATCAGCTTGGTAGCCTGTTTCATTACCTTATCGCTTATAGATAAAATAGGCAGAAAGCCATTTTTACTAATTGGATCAATAGGCATGACCTTCTCACTTGTCGGTTTAGTTGTTGCATTTTCTAACGGCACTATAGACCCTCAAGGACAATTACAACTTGGCGACTGGGGCTTTACCGCACTTGTACAGGCCAACTTATATGTATTCTTTTTTAATCTTTCATGGGGTCCAGTAATGTGGGTAATGCTCGGCGAGATATTTCCAAATAACATAAGGGGATTAGGCTTAGGGGTTGCAGGACTTGCTCAATGGCTCGCTAACTTTTTAGTCACCATGACCTTTCCGATACTGCTAGCTGGCGGAGGGCTTGCACTTGCGTATTCGCTCTATGCTTTTTTTGCTTTTATATCAGTACTTTTTGTTATTTATTTAGTAACTGAAACCAAAGGAACGAAACTAGAAAACGTATAATTTTACCGTCATGAATTATTTAATTTAGAACTACAACCCTTTGCGTCTATTCTGTTAATTGATTAGACGCATTGCCTTCCTTTCGATTGAACCTCATAAAAAAGTATTAATACTAACTTTAAGCAAATTTTCTAAATCGTCTACATAACACTAAATAATCGCTTATTTAGTTGTTTTTATTGGCTGAGCTTGATTCTCTTTCTATTAATTCAAAATCTAAAATATGCCTTAAGTCTACGCTTTTTACATTGCTTAAATCGTTATACTGACCCGATGCAAGTAAAGTAATGGCAAGCTCAGCCATTTCATTAATGGGCTGTTTTACCGTAGAAATATTTGGCCACACTATGGTTGCAAGTTGCGTGTCATCAAAACCAACAACCGACAGTTCGCTTGGAATATTAATGCCTTGTTTTTGAGCTATTGAGATCACGGCGGCTGCCATATCATCGTTTGCAGCAAAAATAGCTGTAGGTTTATCATCAAGCGAAAGTAAATTCATTGCCGCTTCCATACCCGATTGATAGGTAAAACTGCCCTGCTCTATATACTCAGGTGGCGTTATTATTTTATTAGAGCGCAATGCATCTAAGTACCCTTGGTAACGTAAACGGCTTACACCTTGTTTAGTGTCACCAATAATATGTGCAATTTTGCTATGCCCTTGATTTATTAGATGCTCTGTAACATCAAACGCCGCTTGGTAATCGTCCATGCATATATAAGGGGAGCGATTTAATTTTGTATCTGGCGTTATTCTTACAAATGGAACATTTGCTTTAGTTAGTACATCTAAAACCTGTTCGTTGTCACACATTGGAGGCAGTAAAATCATGCCATCAACCTGTGTAACATCAATAAGTTGCTTTACCGATTCAATTGTTTTGTCAATATCGGTATGCGCTTCGTCAACAACAAGATGGTAGCCCAATGCGCGGCATTTTTTAAGCGCAGCCAATAAAAACTGGCTTATGTAGGAGTCACTTGGGTTATCGTACAACAGTCCTAAAAAGAATGACTTAGTGCTAGCAAGGCGCCTAGCCGACACATTTGGCCTGTAGTTCAATTGCTCAACAACCGCCATTACTTTTTCGCGGGTTTTGTCGCTTACTTTTTTGTCTTGGTTGAGCACGCGCGAAACCGTCATCATTGATACGCCCGCCTTTTCAGCTACATCTTGTATTCTTGCTCTTTTAAGGTCGGCCATTTCTTATTACCTACTCACAATCAATCGGTTATTATAATTAACTTTAATTTTTTATTATACATAATGGCGAAGTCTAATATTGTTTGCATTGTGTTTTAAATAATTACTATTAATACAGAATCAAAATAATAATATCAGATATTAGCGCTAACAAAGGCCGTGAAAATACAAATATCTTTTCATTAACACACTTAAAAAATAAACCCGAACAGCATATTACATATAATTTTGAATAAATTAATGGCGTTTAGCTCTCGCTATAAAATACAATAAATTTAGATCATCTTTAGCCAATAATTTAAAATTTATTCTCTTAATTTATTTTTGACTTCTAAAATGCATCACTAACTATGCAACAAATTTAAATCTCGATTATAAAGCATAGTTTAAAAACTAGCTTGACTTAACAATATCAAATCAATTATGTTAGCGCTAACAGTAAGACAACATTTAAGTGCAACATTTATGTTCCTTGGTATCGATTTAGGCACTTCCGGTGTAAAAGTAATTATTTTAGACGAGCAAGATCAATTGCTTGCTCAAGCAAATGGATCTTTAAGCGTTTCACGCCTTGCACCACTTTTTTCTGAGCAAAACCCTACAGATTGGTGGCTTGCAACATGTAGTGCAATTGAGGAGCTTAAAAATACTCACTCTGCATTACTAAAGTCAGTAAAGGCAGTAGGCCTTTCTGGGCAAATGCATGGCGCTACGCTGCTTGATAAAAACAATAATATTATTCGCCCCGCCATTTTATGGAACGACGGGCGCAGCGCAGCGCAATGTGTAGAGCTTGAGAAACGCGAACCAAATTCTCGTAATATTACCGGCAACATAGCAATGCCGGGTTTTACTGCACCTAAATTGGTGTGGTTAAAAGAGTTTGAGCCAGAAAACTTTGCAAAAGTAGCCAAAGTATTATTACCAAAAGACTACCTACGCTTTTTAATGACCGGCGATTTTGCATCAGATATGTCTGACTCTGCAGGCACATTATGGCTAGACGTAGAAAAAAGAGCATGGTCGCAAAAAATGCTTAGTGCTTGCGACTTAACAGAGCAACACATGCCTACTCTTTTTGAAGGCACACAAATTACAGGAAAATTAACAGCCCAAGTTGCTGCTAAATGGGGAATGGAGCAAGTACCTGTTGTTGCAGGCGGTGGCGATAATGCCGCAGGCGCTG
The DNA here is from genome assembly GCF_000813065.1 of Pseudoalteromonas sp. ECSMB14103. NCBI lineage: Bacteria > Pseudomonadati > Pseudomonadota > Gammaproteobacteria > Alteromonadales > Pseudoalteromonadaceae > Pseudoalteromonas > Pseudoalteromonas sp. ECSMB14103. The sequence goes on from NZ_JWGY01000002.1 coordinate 528,315, forward strand.
CCGGTGTTGGCGTAGTAAAGCCAAAACAAGCGTTTTTATCATTAGGTACTTCGGGCGTTTACTTTGTTGCTAACGAAAAATACCTGCCTAACCCTGAAGGTGCAGTACATACTTTTTGTCATTGTATTGAAAACACCTGGCACCAAATGTCAGTGGTGTTAAGCGCAGCAAGCTGTTTAAACTGGGTTACTCAATTAACCGGTTTTGAAAACGAAGGCGCACTTCTTGAACAAGTGAGTAAATGCGACTTTAGCAAACCAAGTTCAGTGATATTTTTACCCTATTTAACTGGCGAACGTACACCGCACAATAACCCCGATGCCAAAGGCGTGTTTTTTGGTTTAGACAGTGATACCGATGCAGCAGCCCTTGGCCGTGCAGTACTGGAGGGCGTTGCTTTTGCCTTTGCCGATGGCCAACAAGTACTGCTTGATGCTGGTGCGCAAATTGACGATGTAACCGTCATTGGTGGTGGCGCTAAAAGCCCGCTATGGGGGAAAATCATCGCAAGTGTACTTAATCGTCCCCTTATTTACCGAGAAGGCTCAGAAGTTGGTCCCGCATTTGGCGCTGCAAGAATTGCCCGAATAGCAGTAACACAACTCTCTGCACAACAAGTGTGTGTTAACGGCAAAGTAACGCAAACCATTGAGCCAGACCCAATCATGCAAGACTTTTACGCACAGCAATACACCGTATACAAAGCACTTTACCAGAGTCTAAAAAAACACTTTTAACACACGATTATAAAATTAATGGAGCACATCATGAATGAGCAATTTTTTAAAAACGTAGAAAAAATTAAATTTGAGGGTGAAAACTCTAAAAACCCATTTGCATTTCGTTACTACGACGAAAATAAAGTCGTTCTTGGTAAAACAATGAAAGAGCACCTTCGTTTTGCAGCGTGTTACTGGCATAACTTTTGTTCTACAGGGTTTGATATTTTTGGTGAAGGTACATTCGACCGTCCTTGGATCCAACCTGTCGGCAACCAATTAGAACTTGCGGAACAAAAAGTAAAAGTAGCTTTTGAGTTTTTCGAAAAGCTAGGCGTTCCTTACTTTTGTTTTCATGATGTTGATATTGCCCCTGAAGGTAAAACACTTCAAGAAAGTCACGATAACGTAACGCACATAGCAAACATTATCGAAAAAGAAATGCAGCGTACAGGTGTAAAATTACTTTGGGGTACTGCTAACTTATTCTCAAACAAACGTTTTTGTGCAGGGGGTGCAACAAACCCTAATCCTAATATGTATGCATATGCAGCAGCGCAAGTTAAACATGCAATGGAAATTACACATCGTTTAGGCGGTGAAAACTACGTACTTTGGGGCGGCCGTGAAGGTTACGATACACTACTAAATACAGACCTTGCACAAGAAAGCGAACAGTACACACGCTTTTTAAAAATGGTGGTAGAGCACAAGAAAAAAATTGGCTTTAAAGGCACATTATTAATTGAGCCAAAACCACAAGAGCCAACTAAACATCAGTACGATTACGATACAGCAACAGTGGCAGGTTTTTTACATAAGCATGGCTTACAAAACGAAATTAAAGTAAACATTGAAGCGAACCACGCAACACTTGCAGGTCATAGCTTTCATCACGAAATTGCCGTTGCTTGCGCAGAAGGCATTATGGGTAGTATTGATGCTAACCGTGGCGACATGCAAAACGGATGGGATACAGACCAATTCCCTAACGATGTAGCCGAATGCACACTCATCATGTATGAAATTTTAAAAAATGGCGGTTTTACAACAGGTGGCTTTAACTTTGATACTAAGCTTCGTCGTCAATCATGTGAACGCGATGACTTATTCATTGGTCACATTGGCGGTATGGATACAATGGCTAAAGCATTACTCAATGCAGCAGCAATGATTGAAGGTGGCGAGCTGTCTGACTTTGTTGAAAAACGTTACGCTGGCTGGAAAGAAGAGCTAGGTCGAAGCATTCTAAATGGTGAGCAATCACTTGAGAGCCTTTCAGCCTTAGTACATGGACAAGATATCAACCCAAAGCAGGTATCAGGACGCCAAGAACTGCTTGAGAATATTGTTAACCGTTACCTATAATGACATAGCCTCGGTTTTAAAACCGAGGCAAACTTTATTAAGAACCAATCACACAGATCAGAAATGTTCACAATAGTTATTGAGACGGGCGTTTTTCAGCCGCAAAAAACCCTAACCTGTTGATAAAAATTAAATTTTTGTTTTTCATATAATCTAAAAAATTACGTTATTATAAATGCACAATTGCAAAATCACCAAAATACACACAGTAACGTTGAGGTTTTTTGCTATAAATTACTTTAGATTTGAACAAGGAGCTTTGGTTATAAAATACTAAAAATTACCCATAAATATATACGTTATCAGGCGGCAGCAAAACATTGGGTGAGAGCATAAATCATCGTTTAATGTTTATAAGCGAATAAATAAAAACCGCATACATATTTAACTTCGCCAAACTAAAGCAATAATCAAACTTTCAAACGTGAGATAATTACTTCTTATTTAAGCCTTTCCCAGTTGCAGCCCAGTATATGCCACCAAAAATATGTTCGGTCAAAAACTCACTGTTATAAACCGCGCTTGTATGCCCAAGAGCCGTATAAAATGAACGGCCACCGTCATAGTTTTGGTACCACGAAATTGGATGAAACGCCCCCATACCTTTACCTATTTTATTATTGCCCCAGTCAACATGTGGATTATAACTTTGCTCATCTACCGTTAGTAAATAGTTTAATTTACTCAGTTCTGGACCAAATTCGTACCATTCGTCAGTCCATAACATTTGTTGTGGCATATGATTTAAACCAATAAAGCTAGTATTTGCCACTTTACTTAAAACTGCAGTTTGAATAACTGGGTGAATACTAAAAGAGCGCCCTACTAACCTTTGATACCACGGCCAATCGTACTCAGTATCAGACGCACTATGAACTCCAACAAACCCCTTTCCAGATTTTATAAATCGCTCAAATGCTTTTTGCTCTTGAGTGTTTAAAATATCTCCCGTGGTTAGTAAAAAGATCACGACATCAACATTAGCTAAATATTTGTCATTAAAATAATGACTTTCTTCGTGCCAAACTAAATTAAAATGATGTTTGTTAGCTAAACCTTCAATTGCTTTAACGGCGTTAGTTTTAGACTTATGATGCCACCCTTCGTTTTTGGTGAATAAAAAGACATTAAATTGTTTTTTAGGCAACGTTTCAAATCCTACCCCATAGCTTTTGGTTGCAGTTAAGATGAGTATAACTGGTATAACAAGGGCTGAAATAAGAACCCTGAAAAAGGCAAAAAACATAATATTCCTTATAAATTTATTAGCAAACAGCAAGTTAATAATTAAATAGTGGGTTGGGCTAAAGCTAAAAATACAAATCATCTTAGACTATAAAATTTAACTTATCCTAAGTTCTATTTTATATAGTGTCTACACATCAATTACGTTATTTCAACGTGGAAATACCCCTTTTAAAGCAGCTTCGAGTTCTTGAAATTTAATTGGTTTAGTAAGCACTTTGTTCATTCCCACCTTAAAACAGGATGCTTTATTATCTTTTTCTGCATTAGCGGTTAATGCGTAAATTGGTACATCGCTGACTAATTCATCTCTTATATATTCTGCTGCTGTTAAACCATCCATTTCAGGCATCATGATATCCATTAATACTAAATCAAACTTTTTACGCGAAAATAAGTCAATCGCTTCACGCCCATGATTAGCAAGCGTAACTTTATGATTTAGCTTTTCTAAATACGCCTTAATAAGGACTTGATTTGTTTTGTTATCCTCAGCGACTAAAATAGCCAGTGCCGATTGTGTATAAATTACATTATCAACAATATCGCTTGTGTGGGCCTCTTCAAATGGAATAGAAATAGTAAACGTACTACCTAAGCCAAGCTGGGTATCTACTGTTATTTCTCCTCCCATAATGCCCAATAAATTTTTTGAAATACTTAACCCTAAACCAACCCCTTCACTTTTGCGGTTTATGCTGTCATTCACTTGGCTAAATGGCTTAAAAATTAAATCTAAATGCTTTTTAGCTATACCAATACCCGAGTCTTTCACTTCAAAAACGAGCTGCTCATTTTGTAAAACTACTTTTAAATTTATTTGACCATGTGTTGTATACTTAAACGCGTTACTCATTATGTTAAATAATACTTGTCCTAATCGGTACTGATCTCCAACAACGTATTGTGGGATGCTTTCATCGATGTGCGTTGTAAAAAGAATATCATCTGACTTTTCAATAATATTAAACTGCCCTACTATATTTTCAGTTAGTAGCTTTATATCAAATGGTTTTTTTAGACATGAAACCGTGCCTGATTCGATTTTTGAAAAATCGAGCACATCAGTTATTAGGCCGTATAAAATCTCAGTGCTAGAGTTAGCATAATTAACAAGTTGCTGTTGCTCGGGGCTAAGCTCTGTATCAAGTAGTAACTCAATCATACCCATAACGGCATGAATAGGTGTTCTAATTTCATGAGACATCACACTCAAAAATTTAGATTTTGTTTGGCTTGCTTCTTCTGCCTTTAAGGTTTGTGCCTGAAGTTCAAACTCGCGCTGTTTAGAAATAGTAATATTTTTTGCAAGCCCCATGTAACCCAAAAAGAGTCCTAACTTATTATAAAGAGGTTTACCGCTTAATATGACCCAAAAATTTTTATCGGCTTCAATCTCAAATTCAAAATTATGAAAATCGTTACGGTCATCAATTAGCTGGTTAAATTGCTGCCATTTTTCTGTATTTTGCTTTTCATTATCTGTAATGATGTGTTCAATTTTATGACCAATAAAAAGCTGATCGTAAACATTCCCTATAGTTTCAATATTATTAATACTTTCAAATACCATTAGCGGGTTTAATCGCCAAAACCACTCTGACCCATACTCTTTAAATAGGCTAGAGAGTGTCGTAAATTTATGTATAAGCGATAAAGCTTTGTCCGTTTGTTTAGCTAACTTAATTTGACTTATTAACGTAAAAAACGCCTGCTGCAACAATATTTTTATTGTGTCTGAATTAACAAGTTGTTCGCACTGCTGTGCATCTACATTTGTAAAAATAAATATGCCTTTATCAAATTGTGTGTTCACACTAAACAATAAAGAATTTTTTAGTTTTAATGTTTGAATTGAATATAAAATCGAAAATTCGAGCTCTTCAATTTGTTGAGGGTATTGGCATATAACATAACCATGCTCAGCTGTTTGTGTAAACAAAGAACACTCAGACCACATTTTATTACTAAACTGGTCATTAGTGGTCGCTATTGTCTCGTAATACCTATATTTGTACCTATTGATGATTATACAGTCAGTATATTTAAGCCTTGACTCAAATACCGATCTCAACAGATTCAACAAATCAGCGCCGTACTCACAATTAGCTAAATCTATTAAATGTTTTTGTAATTCAGATACACACAGATGTTCTGTTTTATTCACACTCATTTTCCTCATCAATATGCATCGCGTTTTGCAAAAGGGAAATTTTAAACGGGCCTTGCTCAATTAAATATAGATTAAAAAACAATATAAATCATCATGTTAATTGTTATAAAACTTTTGGAATAATAAATGCAGCTTACATGTGAAATAAATAAAAATACAAAGGCTCAAAAATGAAAATAGTGTGTATTGGTGGCGGACACGGATTAGCTCAGGTTTTAAGCGCAATTAAGCCAATGAGTAGTAATATAACCGCTATTGTCGCAACCACAGACAATGGTGGTAGCACAGGTAAAATTAGAGCTTCACAAGAAACCATTGCGCTTGGAGATATACGCCGTTGCTGCTTGCAGCTTGCAGGTAAAAAATCTACGTTCAACGCAATTTACGAACATAGATTTACACAAGGGCAACTTGCTGATCATTGTTTAGGTAATTTAACACTACTTGGTTTAATGGAGCTGACCGGATCTGCAACCAAAGCCATTGCGCATTTTAATATTATGCTCGGCAATACAGAAACCGTTTTACCCATGACAGAAGTACCCACTGATCTTGTTGCTGAATTGAATAACAATGAAAAAGTGATGGGCGAATGTGAAATTGATTCACTGACTTCTTTACCTAAAAGTGTATCACTATCAAAAAATGTTCCTGCAGGTCCCGGCTGTGTAAAAGCAATTTTAGAAGCCGACTTAATTATTATTGGCCCAGGCAGCATTATCACAAGTATTTTACCCGCATTTTTAGTTAATGATATAGCGGCAGCTATTCAAAAAACATCGGCGTGTCGTATTTTTATTGAAAACTCAAAAGAAGAAAAAAGCGTAATGAAAAACACCCAAACCGCTGGTGTGGATTGGCTTGCAGAGCAACTAGGATTTAAGTTGTACGACTTGAGCATTCCGCCTTCTGCAATTGAAGAAATATTACAGAGCAGCAAAAACATCATTAAGAACAGGGCTCATTTGCATGACATAGATGAGCTAAACAATGTGTTTTCTGGATTACTAAAAATGCCCATTCAATTGAGTAATCATTTTTAAATATTTTGGATAATGGATTCTAGCTGTTTAAACGTCTCTGCGCTTTGCTCATCAGCTATTTTTAACAAACTGTTGAGCTCCTCAGCGCTATGCTCAATTTTTACAATGGACTCGATTGAATTACACGTGTCTCCAAGACCCAAAGCGCCAAAACTGTACGCGCTGCTTTTAAGACTATGCGCGCTAATTTCAATTTCACTGAGGTTTTGTGTATTGATCAAAATATCAATTGTTTTTTTAGATTCGTTTATAAACGTTTTTAGCAGCTCTACTGCTAACTCGTTGCCTACATCACTTTTGAGCTGTTCAATTGTTGAGTAATTAATCATATATATCTTTTGGGGTCAGTTATGGATTACAACGTTGTTTTATTTGTCGACTCTTCGATGCTCGGTGGTATAGAAACACACCTCGTTGAACTTTCAAAGCTTCTTACTCAAAACCGCATTAGCAATAACATTATGTTTTATGAGGATCATAAAAATCAAGCATTTTATGCTCTGCTTAATAAAGAAAATATAAGGTATGAATTTTTAAAAGGAAACTTAAGCAGCTTACTTAAAAAGTTAAAAACGTTTGACTCAAGAACGGTTGTTCACACCCACGGCTACAAAGCAGGAATATTTGGCCGTTTAGCATGTAAAGTAACAAAGCATCGCTGCATTAGTACCTATCATGCTGGTGAAGCGGGTACCGGTAAGTTAAAAATTTACAATATGCTAGATAAATTACTTTCTCCATTATCGACCAATTTTGCCGTATCAGAGCAAATAAAAGCGTCATTAAAAAACGCCACTTTGCTCGAAAACTTCATCGCAATAAACTCTTCTAACAGTCACTTGAATCGGTGTGATAATAAAACATTAGATATTGGTTTTGTGGGGCGTTTATCTTTTGAAAAAGGACCGGATATATTTTGTAGATTAGCTGAAAACATGCAGCAAGATTTAGACATTAAGTTTCATATTTTTGGAGATGGCCCATTAAAAGGTGAGGTACCGAACTTACACAATCTTCAGTATCATGGCCTTGTTGAACGTAATGATATATGGAGCAAAATTGATGTGTTGCTCATTTGCTCTAGGGAAGAAGGACTTCCCATGGCATTGCTTGAGGCTATTTCTGAGCAAAAGTTTATAATTAGCAGTGCTGTTGGTGCCATTCCTAGTATTATCAAACACGATGAAACAGGTTTTTTAATGTTGGAGGCAAATGCACAGCACTGCCAATATCAGGTCGAAAAGCTGCTTTTACTTCCTGAAGAACAGACTAAAAGAATTATCAATAACGCGTATAACATCCTTGAGGAGCGATTTTCGGGAAAACAACAATTTTTGCTCTTACAAAAAGCTTACACAGGTACATAAAGTTACTCGAGCTCTTCCCAGCTTTTAATTTTTCTGTACAGCGTCGAGGGGCTGACATCGAGCAGTGATGCGGCTTTAGGCACATTCGAAACACATATTTTTATAACGTGCTCAATGTATTCTTTTTCTGCAAGCCATAGGGGTTTAACTTCGCTTTGTGATGTTGCCATATCAAAGGCGGGTGTTTCAGTACTTACTGGCTGCTCGCTGATAATTGGCGTGTGTTGCGCCTGCGTTTTTGTACTGACCGGTAATGCGGGGATCATATCGGTATCAATATATTGTTCAGGATGAAGTACCAATACATTACGGATCACATTTTCGAGCTGCCTTACATTGCCTGGCCAACTGTACTGCATAAGCAACTGTTTTACGCCTTCTGAAATACTTTTATAAGGATGATTTTCTTCTAAAGCTAATTTTACAAATAAGGCTTCGGCAATTTCAATAATATCTGTTCCGCGCGCTCTCAGAGGTGGCAGCTCGATAGGAATAACATGGAGTCGGTAATATAAATCTTCTCTAAAACGGCCGTTTTCAACTTCAATAAGCGGGTCTTTATTAGTTGCACAAACAAATCTAACATCAACTTTTACTTCTTTTTCACTACCCACTTGCTGGTAGCTCCCTGTTTGAATAAATCGCAGAAGTTTACTTTGCAAATTAATGTCCATCTCACACAATTCATCTAAAAACAGCGTCCCGCCGTTAGCCTGCCCTGCAGCACCGACTCTATTAGCAATGGCGCCAGTAAACGCCCCTTTTAAATGCCCAAAAATTTCACTTTCAATTAAATCCTTTGGTATTGCTGCACAATTTAAGGCGACAAAGGGCTTATTCGCTCTATTAGACGCTTGATGAACAGCTCGTGCGCACAACTCTTTACCCGTGCCACTTTCACCTGTTATGAAAACAGTGGCCTTACTGGCAGACGCCGAACTTATAATTTGATAAACAGACTGCATTTGCTTTGAGCTGCCAATCAAATCAAAGTACTTTCCGTTTTCGTATTTATTTTTGTATTGTGTAACGGTTTGCTTTAAGTTTTTAATTTTAAGCGCGTTGTTAACCGTTATTCTGAAGCGGTCTGCTTCTATTGGTTTTTCTAAAAAGTCACTCGCGCCTAGTTTTATTGCCTGAATAGCCATTTCTTTTGTTGCATGACCAGTTAATACAACAACTTGAGGCGAGTTATCGGGTTCTAATGTCGCTAAAATATCAAGCCCATTCATATCAGGCAGCATAACATCAAGTACAATTAAATCGGGGTGAACCTTATTAATTATATCCATGGCCGTTTGGCCATCACTTGCCACAAGTGTATTAACACCCGTTGGTAATAAGTAGGATTGGTACATCATTGCTAAAGACTGCGTATCTTCAACGATTAGAACTGTAGGTGGCATAAAGTCGTCTCAGTTGGCAAGTTGCCATAAATTCAAACAGATAGAATATATGCCTTTAATATAGCTATAAAGTGTCAAGTAATGCAAACTCAGTTAATTATAATTAATGAGGCGTCGTCAATTTCTTTAGAAAGGGTAACTTGTGAGTTTTTCCACAAGCAATGTGCAAACTCTTCAGACGTTTTGCAATCTTGAGGAATAATTTTAGTTAGTTCACCTATCTCATCTTTATCGGTGAAACGATTTTCAGTCCAGCCATCGGTGTACAACAAAATATGTTCAACATCGTCAAGCCCTGCTTCGTATAGTGTGTAGTTATGCTCTTTTGACAGGCCCAACAGTGGTCCTGTGCCTGTTAATTGGCGTACTTTGCCATTATTGAGTATTACAACTGGTGGCGGGTGACCGGCATTTAACCAAAATAATTTATTGTCTTCAATAAAACAAATAACAAGCGTGACTAAACTAGACTTACAAAGTTGCTGCTTATACAAAGCGTTATTAAGTGCCGCTAACATATTTTGATAAGGCAAACCGGTGGCCAAAAAACCACTTATAAACCCTTTAATTGCAAAACTTTCTTTAAGCGCTTGCAAACCATGCCCCATCATATCGCCAAGCACAAATGCACTGCATTCATCGTTAATGGGCATAAAAAAGTCACCACCGTTTCCCAAGCTAATAGACCCAAAAAGGTGCGCGCTTTTATCATTTTGTAAATGAATTTTAGACGGTGTAGATTCAAATGTTGTTTGATACGATAAGTAAGCAAAACGGTGTGTTACTCGTTCAATGCTCTGCAGCAATTTATTTTTTTTAACTGGCTTAATTAAATAGTCATCTACACCTAACCGATTAATTTTACTTATTACCTCTTCGCTATCGTCACCTGTTAGCATAACAACCGATAACTGTGACTTTAAATTTGACTGGTTGAGCTTTTCTAAAAGTGGCTCACACGTTCCATTTTTTAGCTTGTGGTCAAGCAGCAATATTCGTGCATCGGCAGTCAAAATTGCTTGCCAGCCGGCTTCAATACTTTCGCAAGGAACAACTTGAAAGTGATCTTTTAAATAGGCGCTCATAAGTGCGAGCTGGGTAACATCATCGTCAACGTATATAACTGTGGGTCGTTTATCTATGTGCTCTAGTGGAAAAGTAAAATAGTTTTTACCTTTATCTGATACGTACTCGGCCTCTTTGAAGTAGTGGCGAATCAGTTCAACTCCCATACCACCTTCAACCAAATTACCTGAGCCTAGCTTCCACTGAGAGTTATTTTTTTCAAATAAATTGTAAGGTGTAAGCTCGTCAATAAATGTGAGTGCATAACCATCGTTATCCGCTTGGCTTATGCGCAAAAAAATATGCTGTTCTGATCCCTCGTTGTGCCTTATCAAATTAGTTAAATATTCAGTTGCAACTAAACCCGCAGCATCTACTTCATCTTTTTTTACGTTAAGTGCTCTTAAAACGTGTTTAAGAACTAATCTGATCTCGCTAAGCGTTGGCCAAAGCAATTCAAAACGTCTTTCAAATAAAATATCCATATTGCCCTCAATGGTGTTCGAACAACCACCTTTGTTTATTAATTTTCGACTTAAGGTTGTTACATAATTTAGGCCATTTGTTTTTATGCTTATTTAAAACACTAATAATACGCTCCCCCAGTGGAGCAAAGTTATGTTGGCTTATTAGTAATTTAATATTGCTATGACCGGCTTGCTTTAGCTCTTTTATACCTTTGCATAATGACTCCTCGTCATTTACACCAAGAGCCACGGCTACAAAGGTTAATTCACTACACAAACTTAATGAATGAAGCGGTACATTGTTTCTGTTTAGTTTTAATGCCGGCGACATATCTATTAAAATATAGTCATACTCTTGTTTTAAGCGAGCAATCGCGTCATTTAACACATGCTTGTTTTTAGCTGGCTCAATGGCTGTTAAATGTTTAATTGTAAGCAAATTTACCTCTTGGTAATTTGTAACACCTAACTGGCACGAAATATCATCAAAGCGCCACGGGCTGCACGTATCGGGTAACTTATCGTCTGAGTTAAATGTATTAATTGGGTTTAAATCAATGATAAGCACCGACTTATTTTGGCTTTGTAAGCGTTTTGCAACGCTCACACATGCGGTAGACGCCCCCTCAGACCCACATAAAGATATAAACGTTACGCACCTCGCATCGTTATCAATCATGGTATTACATATCACTTCTAACTCATGATATTGACTTGGTATTAATTTCATAAGCCCACCACTAGCGCAAGTATGGTAATTACATCGAGGAAATTTTCTTTAAACTGGCTTAATAAATCTTGCCCTTTGTCAGGAACATATAAGGTATCCCCTGCTCTAAGTACTGGAATATTTGCTGAGTTTGGCGATTTAATAAAGGCTTCTAAATCAAACACTCTTGATTGCTCTTTACAACAAGAATGATTAACCACAACTATTTTATCAATGAGTGCAGAGTTTGAAGGGCCGCCGGCCTCAGCTAATACATCTAAAATGCTCATTGTGTCGTCAAAGTTATATCTACCAGGCTTTTGCACCGCCCCCATAATGCGTACTACGCGTTCTTTAGGTGTGCGTAGCCAGTCTTTATTTTTTTCTGGAACAAAAATAGTGTCTCCTGGTAATACATTAGGAAATAATGTTTCGTCACCGGTTTCAAAGTACATCGCTAAATCTAACTTACTCACTTTAGCTCTATTACCGTTTCTGTGAGTTACTCTAATATTACGAATATCTGCAGTCCCTGTTGGGCCATCAGCAGCCGCTAAAATATCGATAAAATGCATGTTTTCGTTGAACGAATAGCGACCAGGTGAACCAACCTGTCCCATAATATAAATAGACTTACTTGACTCTTGGCGTATCCACTGCGACTTATTATCAGCAGGGTCAACGGGGAGTTCCTCTACAATTACAGTGTCTCCGGCCACTAGGTTTGGCAATGGTGTTTCACCGTCTGTAATGGTGTATTTTTCAAGGTCGAAACGCTGGGTTACATCACCGTTTCTAAGTATTTTTATATCGTTGATATTAGCGCCTTTGGTAGGTCCACCAGCGTGTGCTAATAAATCGGTAAAGTCCATTTCATCACTCCACTCATACCTGCCCGGAGAAGTAATAGCACCAATTATTTTAATGGCGCGTTTGGTCGGAATTTTAAGCCAGCTTTTTTCATTGACGTCTGTTTTTTCTGGAACAAAAATAACATCGCCTGGGTTTAAGTCGGGCACTTTTGTGGTTACCATGCCTTCGCTGTAGCCTTGTAAATCAAATAAAATGCTTTCCCCTTCTGGTGTTAATATTTTTATATGGCGGGTTTCAGCAAATCGAGTTGGACCACCCGCATTCGCTAAAATATCCAAAAAGTTGGTACTGTCTGCCGCTTCATAAGCACCTGGTTTTTGAACCTCCCCCATAATATAAACGGTACGAGAAGTTGTGTTTACATCATCAACCATAATAGGCACATAAACTGTCGAACCCGGCTGCAATAACTGCATAGTGCTACCTGATGGTTTATCTAAATACGCTTTTAAATCAAAAATAACCGGCGATTTATCTACAATCACCCTAATTTTAGTAACATCGGCATAACGCGTAACCCCTTCAGCGCGCATAAGCGCATCTAAAATAGTCATTTCTTCTTTGTATGAAAAACTTCCCGGGTTATGTACTTCGCCTAAAATAGTCACTGCATTACCGTCGTTGGCATCTCCAGTTGCACTGAGTGTTTGGGCATCAAAGTCTATTTGCACATTACCCAGTAACGGTGAAACGGGCACAAATACGGTATCTTGGCTTTTAAGCGCAGGTAATAAGCTAATATTGCCCGAATCTAGGTACGCTTTGTAATCAAACTCAATAATTTCTTCGCCACGTCTTATTTGCAATCTATCTAGCTGAGCCCCGGGTCTTAAACCGTCTGCTTTCGAAATCACCATTTGGATATTACCATTTGCAGGAATACTCACTTGCGATGGCGTATTAACGTAGCCCATAACATTAATAAAAATGTCTCTGCTACGTATCTCTACATAAAAGTCATCCATTGCTACAAATAAGCCACCTAACACTGGAGTAAGCTCTAGCTCAACTTGTGAAATAGTTTTGTTAGCTACAACAAATTGCCCAACCTCGGGCAAATTAATTTGCCCTTTGTTGTCAACTTCAAAGGTTTTATCAAAATCGACTTCTCCAGGAATATACAAAAATAATTTATTGCCTACCTGCACCGTATCCTCATCAGCGTTAGAAGCTGAGAAAACATGAAACGAAAAAAGTAATAATGCGATTGTTAATAAATATCTCATAACTTACTCCTGCTTACTTTTAATAATTTTGGTCCAACTCACTAACGATTTAGCTTTATTGTCCTGTAAATTATTGGTGTTGGCGTCAAGTACTATGGCCTCTACACGGCGGTCTGAATGACGCACTGAGTCGGTTTGTGGCTCATCGCTGTAAGGTTTTAAGCTGCCCTGAGTAAGCGTTGTAATACTTTGCACTGGCACACCATAAACCACTAACCAATGCTTAACCGTTTCAGCGCGTTTTAAAGCAAGTTCATAGTTGCTGGCCATTTCTCCCATCGAGTCGGTATGACCGACTAGCAATATAGAAATACTTTCAAGCTCTTTTACTAAATCAGCTGCTTGAGCAAGCCTGACTGCGTATTTAGGTGTGATCTCAAACGCCTTGAACGCAAATTGATTATCACTATTGAGTAAATCGGTAATTTGCTTTTTAACGCTAAATAAAGCAGGTTTATCTTCTTTAACCACCGCACATTGAGTTAACTGCTGTACAGTATCAAAATGCTGCGTTAACTGGTTAAGCCCATGATAATGAATAAGTAAGTCGTGCTCTGCATCTTCCCACATTTGAGCTGCAATAAGTCTGCGAATACGGTTTTCGTATATTTGTGCCTTTAACAATTGTGCTGGCATACAGGCTTTAATGTCTTGAGACTTTAACAGCTCAAGCTTTAGCACTAAGTGCTCAAATTCACTGCGAACCACCTCTTCGGGCTGTGTGTAATTTAAATCTTTTTGCTCATCATCTAACGGGTAGTTTTGGTACTTTTCTGCCCAACCTCCTTGTCCTTCATCAGGCCAAGAAGCACACCCACTTAAAAATAAAGTAATGATAATAAAAATGTGTGCTTTCATATCCCTCTCCTTAAACTGTTAGATTGAATCAATAAATGGAATTGTTTTATCTACTCTTAACAAGTTCATTAACTTGAAAGGCTGACCCGTCACATTAAGTAAAGAAAGTTGATGGTTTTTCTTTTCAATTCGTTTGTATAAAAACACAATTGCGCCTATGCCAGACGAATCTATAAACTCTGTTTTTGAAAAGTCTAAAATAATAAAATTAGTGTCTGTTCCCACCAACCCTTCAAATTCATCTTTAAATCCGTCTACGGTAAAGCCTGAAAAATCAGCAGGAAGCGAAATTACGGTTTGTTCTTGTGAATTGGCTAAATTAGTCATGGTAGTTACCTATTAATGAGTAAAGTTCTCTATTTCTAATACAAGAAACGAACCAACTTTAAGCTACTGATAATTAATAGGTTTTAATGATAGGTATATAGTTGAAAGGGAAGTTAGAGCATAATGCAATTAAGACTGAAACATCCTATTGCATTATGCAATGCATGATTACTGGCCTTTACCAGTAAAAATAACAACAAGGGTTTTAAATAGTATGGTCAATTCCATGTAACACCAGCTACGAGGTGATGACGTACTTAGCATATAGGCATAATCCCAGCCTATTTTGTTTCTTGCATCATCAATGCTTTCATCGTATCCATTCATTACTTGTGCAAGCCCTGAAATGCCGGGTTTTATGCCATAAGTACGTTGTGAAAAATAAGGAATGTCTTTTTCTAGTTTTGAATAAAATACGGGGCGTTCTGGGCGCGGCCCAATCAGTGACATATCCCCTACTAACACATTCCACAGCTGCGGTAATTCATCTAGCCGTGTTTTACGAATAAACCTACCCACTGGCGTTATTCTAGGATCGTCCTTAGATGCCCATACTGCACCGCTTTTTACTTCAGCATCTACAACCATAGATCGAAATTTAAGCACATTAAACAATGCAACAAAGCTGTCACTGCTCTCACCTACTCTTAGCTGATTAAATAACACAGGCCCGCGTGAAGTTAGCTTTATTGTTAGTGCAACCAATAACATAACAGGCGACAACACAATTAAACCTAAAGCGGAGCCAATTATATCAATACCGCGTTTAACACACTTAATGGCACCGTTTTGTTCGCTATTGCCTGTATGCACCCGCTGCCAGTGGCTTTTGTAATCGCCTTTTTCATATTTAATAATGCCCCATAACGCTAAAAAGTAGGCATTAAGAATATAGTTAACTTTATCTACAACAGGTATTTTAGTTGTGATATTAAAAACCTTTTTAGTCAGTTCAATACCATGAAGTAACGCAATAGCCCCACAACCTAACTTTGCCAGCATAACATTTGAAAACAGCGCCATTGAAAAAAGCAAAACATAAATTAAAGCCAGCAACAACGGCATAATACCCCGTAGTACTTTGTGCGAAATAAAGTTAAAACTGACCCAGCCCAACTTAGGGTTAAAAAGCGTTAACAGCACCTTTATTTGCTGCCAATTACCTGCGCCTAACCTTACGCGTCTTGCATAGTCGTGACTTTGTTCATCACACTCTCTTTCAACAATATTAATGTTTTTATCTACAATTGCTTTACCGCCATTTTTTAATGCGTTCATTGATAAAATAAAGTCGTCGTTAATGGCACTTTCATCCAGTAAATCTGTGTACTGTGAACGAATGGCAAACATCGCACCTGGCACACCAATCACCGCCCCTAAAGATGACTCCATACTTTTAACGTTGTTTTGATATTGCCAGTAATGCTTTTGCTCTTGTGTGGCTTGCTCGTCTAAAACATACACCCCGGTAATCACATTAATGTTTTGATCTTTAAAATCAGCATCTATATTGCCAAGTACATCTATACTTAATAGCGCGCTTACATCAGTAAACAATAAAACATCGTACGTTGTTTTAGTTAGCTTAATTAACTCATTAATACCATGCGCTTTACCAAGGTTAACTTTATTAAAATGCAAATGGCATTCAACGTGTTGTGTTGCTAAATGAGCCTGGGCAAGCATTGCCTCTTCGTATGTTTTGTCTGTACAGCCATCAAGGTACACATGAATCGCATACATATCTGTGTTGTAAAGCATGGCGCCCAAATTATGTAACTTTTCTTTAATGTGATCTTGCTCATTGTAGGCACAAATCAAAATACCAAAATGGGTGGTTGCTTTGGTATTCTTTGCACTAATTAATCGCTTACGCTTACCATGACTAAATAACTTTAAAAGTGCTACATAGCCCACGTGGTGGTATATAACTAACGCAATTAACACCGCTAATATTATTAATAAATAAGTCATTATATTTTCCTCACGATGTAATACCGTTGTAAAAGTGGTCGTACTCTGCACTCATTTTTGTAGCACTTGCGATTGAAAATACGTGCTGACGAATACACTCTCCATGTTTTATATAAATGGCTTCAATCAGCGCTTTTTTGAGCCCAACCTCATCGCCAGGCTTTACGAGTACACCTTGCTCGCTGGTTAGTACCTCCTTAATTCCGCCTACATCGGTGGCAACAATGCTTTTTCCGCACGCCATTGATTCCAAAATAGATAGCGGTAACCCTTCACGCTGCGAATACAGACACATCACATTAATTGCTGAATAAAATAGCGGCATATTTTGTACATTACCTAAAAAATGAACGCGATCTTTAATGCCAAGCTTTGTGGCATAATTCACCAATTCAGCATGTAAGCTGCCGCTACCAGCAAATACAAGTTCTGTATAAATGGGCAATGAATTAAGAATTCTTAATAATGCAAAATGCCCTTTACCTGGCTCTAACCGCGCTGAACAGCCAATTAAGTTAATATCTTGCGGTAAGTGCAGTTCTTTACGGGCGTTGGGTTCATCCCCGCAAACAAATTTTTTAAAATCAATACCATTGAGTATTGTTTTATCGGTTTGAATAGCTGTTTTGTTATAAAAATCGTTAGCGACTACCTGTGCATCAGCAACCCAACTAATTTTTGTCAATTTGTTAAGCACTTTAGTAATTAAACGCTGCTTAAAACTTTTTAAATACCAGGCGTCATGAATAGTCGATACATGCTTAACGCGTCTATTGCGTATACATGCCATACTTGCATAAAGCATTGGCCCTATGTGATGGCTGTGTATTACATCAATGTTGAACTTTTTAATAACCTCAGTCAGCTTGCATAGCGTATTCATATCAAATTTTGCAGGTTTATTTAGACAAATTAACCGCCCTTCAAACGACGCTAATTGTGGCCAACCTTCAACAGCCTCGCCCAACGTTCCTTCAAGTGATACAACCACACTTGAGTCTGCAAATTGGCTTTTTTGCATTAGCGTGACGGCCATTTTTTCAAGGCCACCTATTTTAAAGTGCTGAACTAGATGTAAAACATTCATATTATTTCCCCTGTTCAATAGAGTTAATCGCTGAACTAAACACCAAATCTACAGGTGTATTTTTAACAATAGGTAAAATGGTAACTACCTCTAAAGAAGATAGTTTTTCTATGGTTTGAATATCTTTTAAGTGGCTGTCAAATAAGGTCGCTACAAACACAATAGTGCTACTTGTAAACACACCTAAAACAAGACCCACAATAATGGATGCGACTAACGACGTGTTAATTGGCTGCGTTGGACTGTAGGCGCGTTCAATGGTTTTTACTTTATCTGGCCCTTCGTACTTAACCAATTTTCCTGTCACTTTGGCCATTTCATAACGGCTTAACATATCTTTATAAAGCGATTGTTTAACATCGTAGTCTCGCTCAAGCTTTCTTAGCTGTTTTTCAATATCACTGGTTACTAGCAGCCTTTCACCAACCAGTTTTACCTGCTGCTCTAGCATGTCGTATTCTTGCTGATGCTGAGTGACTTCATTTTTAGCTTCTTCTAATTTGAGAATTTGCGAAACCAGAACACTGCTTTCATTGTCTTTACCGCTAGGCAGTGTGTTTGCCATTTGCCATAGCTGTTCAATATTGGTGGGATCTAAGTCTTCTGCGCTGTCTAATAATGACTGCTGGCGGTTACGTATACTTTGAAGCTCTCGTTTTTTTGAAATAACCTTGCTGTGTTTTTCGGTATAACGTGTTTTTAAAAAGCTTAACTCTGACTCCGCAACAATAATTTTTTCTTCAATGCGCCCTAAAATTGGGTTTGCTTGGCCCATTTTAGTAGCCAGTGCTTTTAATTTTGCTTGCGCACCCGACAGTACAATTGTTTTTTGTTGTTGATCGCTCAGTAATTTATCAAACGTTTGACGGTTACTGTGCAGCACAGCCGGCAAGGTATTGCTGTTTGTTGATTTAAAGGCAGCAAGTGCCTCTTCAGATAATTCAAGCTCATCACGAATGCTGTTCAGCTGCTGATAAAAAAACTGCTCAGAGCTATCAAGCGATGCTCGGGTGGGCGCAAGTAAACGTTCTATAAACTTCTCGACTACTTTTTCAAGCACTAGTTTCATTTTACTTTGCTCATGCCATATAAAATTAACCCGTACCAGCTCATCCCCTACCAACGACAAAGACAATGCCTGAGATAACTCTTGGTGAATTTTTTCTATTTGCGCAGGCGTCGCATTTTCTGGCACTAATTGCGTTTCTTTTGCTACTGCAATAAGTACCTTCCTACTTATAACGAGTGTACGAAGTGCTGCCATCCGATTAGATAAATCAAATGAAAAAGATAAATCATCAAGATACGGGTTAAGTAATGCCGACTCCTCGATTAAAATAGTGGCGTGGTTTACATATTTTTTTTGTGCAGTCACTGTGAGCAATATAATGACAAAAGGCACCACTAAAAGTGGGATCACAAATAACTTTGCACGTGTGTATACAGCGTACAAGGTTAAGTAAAGTAATCGTTTTATTTGCTCTCTAACTAACATAATCCCTACCTATCTATTTGCATATTGCTATGCGAAATGTGGCGTTTGTTTGCAAATTAATAATTTAAACTGCAAATATCGCGCTATACATAAGGTGTTGCACAGGGTGCGCCAACTGTTGTGAATTTAATAAAAATAAGCAGTTTATTAGCGGGGATCAGGCTTTTGAGACTCAGCTCTCAAAGGCCTAATTAAATGACATGTTAGAGGGTTTTGGTTTAAAAAATCACGCTACACAGCGTGATTTAAAATAAATAAGTCTTGTTGCACTTTTAGCGCTTTTGACTCCCAACTGTGGTTCTTTGCTAATTGTTGTTGCGATAATTTTAGGGTGCTGCGCTCAATGGTGTTTAAACTAACGGCTTCATCAATTTTATTAATAAATTGATCATGCGTTTTGCCAATAAAAATTTCTGTTTGATATTGTTTTACTGCGGGAAAATCGGTAGCAACAATAGGCTTTCCTGCCGCTAAATATTCTTTAAGCTTTAATGGGTCACACGCTCTAATTTGCTCGTTATTAACAAACGGTAAAACAGACACGTTCCAATGTGTGGAAAAACTCGCTAACCGAGCATGCTCAATTGCAGGAATGTGCGTTACATTTTTAAATTGCAACAACTGCCCAGTAGGCCCCACAATATCGCCAACAAGCACTAACTGATAACTGGGTCGCTGCGCGACTAAAGCAGTGAGTAATGCAATATCTAACCACGCATTGATGCTGCCATAGAAACCAATAATGGGGCCATTTAAGTGGTTTATCTCTGGTGCAATTTCACTTTTAGAGGTGAACAAATCGTAACTAACACCATGGCTTAACATTTTTGTTTTGTGCTTAGGCATTTTGTTCATTAAAAACGCACTGATGACATAAATTAAATCAGCGTTTTGTATCAAGCTATTTTCACAAGGGGCAACAAGTGACGCATCAACGCCGGCCAATGCACTAAAATCGTCACCGCAGTAATAAATTAACCTATCGCGTTTTTGTTTTGTAATTAAATATTCGGCTGTGGGCACGCTTAACCAGTAAGTAACAGGCTCATCATCAATATTTTTAAAGTATTGAGAATACACCCACTTATTGAAACGTTTTACTAATGCGTTGTCATGCCAAGGCAATACGGGGAGCTTATAAACATGCAATGCCTCTGGCGTTTCAATGGTTGCGCTAGTTGAGTCGCTAAACAGTTGTTTTAATTTATTAAATACACGTTTTAAATCATTTATTTCAAGGCTTGGCTTTCGCATACCAATTGAATTAACCCAATGTACATCATGATTTTTAGCCAGTTCAGCAAATAAGTGCTGTGTGCTGCTCGGGTGGCTTGCCCAATCCTCTGCAAAAACAACAAATCTCATATTATGATTCCTTTATGTATTTAACTACTTTTGCTGGATTGCCCGCAGCAATACTAAAGGCGGGTATGTTTTTAGTTACAACACTACCTGCGCCAATAATCGCCCCTTCACCTATGATAACGCCCCCAAGCACGGTCACTCCGGTGCCAAGCCATGCCCCGCGCTTTATAATAATATCGCCAATTTGGTTTTCATCATCACTTTGCCCCTGCGCTCTTCGTTCACAATCAACTGGGTGGCCAGGAAAACCCGCTAAAAATACACGCCCTGCTAACCTAACGTCGTCTTCAAGGGTTATGGTACGTCCTACCGAAAACGCATTTTGCCAACCAATATCCACATTGTTACCAATGGTTAGAGTGGGTGTTGTTTGCCCTCCTACCCGCCCGCAAAAGGTAGAAATACCCGACATTCTCACGCTGTCTTTACACACAACATTAAGCTCACCCAGCACTTGCGGCATACCTGAATATAAATAAAGCTGCTTTTTACTGCCTTTAATTTGGCTTTTGAAAAGGGGCGTAAAATAAGTGATACGTAAAAATTCGTGTATAAATTGTTTTAAAAATTGGTGAACAAAATAAAGCGATGAATGAAAAATCGGGATAACAATCATTTGTGGATTGCGAATCGTTTTTGCAAATTGAAAAAGTGACTTTGCAAAAGGATGAGGGCTACATTTAAGCCAATGTTTAACGTGTATGATCATAGTTTTATTCCTTATTGCTCTCAACAGTGATTTTTTCGAGTGCGATTGTTAGCGCTAAAATAATGTAAAGCGGCCAAGTAAAAGCCTGTGTTAGGAAAGTACCTGCAACCATAAAGCCTATTAAACCTGCTTTTAATGCATTTGCATTAACTGCAACTTGGTCGTTAGGGTTAAGTGCATTGATGCAATACACGCGTGATAGGCTGCGATATATACTGGCAATTAATAATACAAATATACCTATACCTACAAAGCCTGTTTCGCCTAACACCTGAAACCATGTACTGTGTACTGCATGATTCTTGCCATCCCAATGCGGACTGTAAAAATAATAATTTACGTAAAAGTTATCGACTCCCACACCCGTTAGCGGATTAGAAAGCGCCATATTAATTGCCGCTTGCCATGCATATATTCGACCCATTGCAGACGCATCAACCCCGTCTTCTGCTGCGCCTCCACTTTGCCTATCACCAATGCCTGCAAACACCATCATTGCAAGCATGGCAACAGCTGCACACAGCCCGACTATTAAAGGATTTTTTACTTTTTGATATAAAAAGAAACTTAAAATAGCAGCAATACCCAATAAACCACCTCGGCTTTGTGTGGCTATCACACCAGAAATAGCTAACAACAACCCTACGGCTGCAAATAAACGACGATATTTATTCGCACCTTTATCAAACAGCTCTGCTGCCAAAAAAGACACCGGAAACATCAACACTAACGATAGATCGTTAGGGTCTCCTAATTGCGAGCGGTACTCACGAGAAATAGTGACACGCGTGCCCTCAACCAAGCCAATACCATTCATTTTGTTACTTAGTGCAACCAACGCCACCGAAATACCCGAAATCATTATGCCCATTCGTACTAGACTAAAATGCGAAAATCGGGTTAACCACCAGCTAATGGCAAATACCATAATGAAAACCTTCACTAGCACACCAGTCCAATACTCTATGGCCATACCTTTATTGGAGGCACTAAATACGCAAACGGTGAGCCAAACAAACCAAATTACAAACACTAAGTGTGTTGAACTCCAATGAGGTTTTAACGATTTTGAAATGAATAAATGCCATGCAATAGCCAGTAATGAAGCTAAGGCCAACATTTTAGGAATTTTAAGGGGCATTAATACAATAAAGACTTCATGTAGCCTAAAGTAGCTAAACAGTATAAAAAGAATAATAAATACCGTGCTTATTTTAACGGCTAAAAACCCTGCAAAAGGTAACAATAATAAAGCAAAGGCTGCAATGGGACCAAAGCGCATGTAAAGCATTAATGTTAATGTCATTACAAATAACCCGTTGATCATCAAACAATATTTTTTATACCAACTAATCATACACTTTACCCCGCATTGTTTGCTGGGTCAGTGCTAAAATTGCGGGTTTGTATTTATAAAACAAAGCAATTAAAAAACAGATAAAAACAATGCATTGAATAAGCTCAAAATAGGCAGTTTGTGTAATGCTTAAAAAGTATATTAAAGAAAAACACACCCAGCTGGGCAGCAAACGCGAAACACTAAACGTTAAACTTTCTAATTGTTGGCTAATAACAATAAGCAAACTGGTTTTAATTAACTGCGCAATGCAAAGTGCAACCACTACGCCGTATACGTTATACCGAGGAACTAAAACGGCTAACAAAGCCAGCACAGCGAATGCGCTAACTGCATTAACCACAGTAACAAATGCACCATTGTAATGGATGTAACACCCTATATTGAGTAAATCACTATGGTGCTTAATAACCACAATAAAAATAAGGCTTGGTAGCAACCAAGTATGCAACTGATAATTTTGTGGTAACACTAAACTAAAAATAGACGGGGTGATCATAAGCATTAACGCGCAAAGTAAAATGGCCGAATCTAAACACAGCGTGCACAGCTCGACATAACGTTCTCGGTTTTTAGCCAATTCATCAAAACGACGTGAGAACCACCACATTCTAATGGGTTCAAAAGCGAACGAGGTCATAACGGCAAACTGCAAAGCGACATAATATTGAGCCAGTTTTTCTTTGCCCTCACTGGCAACTATAAACCAATTTTCGGCCCCATTATTCGCATACACAAATAAAGACGAGGTAACAATACTGATTAAAAAAAGTCCGTTTTTATAACTTATTTTCCATGAAACACGTTTAAAGCTGATACCCAGCGGCTTCAATACCAAAACTAGAGCAATGCATAACACTAAAGCGCTCGACACCACTCCCGATGCCATTACCCCAGTAACACCATGGCCTAAGTAAAGTAAAACAACGGTTAGAAGTGTTTGCCCCATACCTTGAAGCACAGCCAATATACAAAATTGTTTTGCCATTTCGTAATATCTAAAATAACAAAATAAAATAGAAAGTAGAGACGAAAGCGCTAAGTTAATAGCCAACAGTTTAATATCTAGTGTATTTAGTGTTACAGGTAATAACGCGCTTAAATAATCAATACAGTAAAAAACCAAGCACACAAATACACCACTAACAATGGCACACACCAGTAATGCATCTCTGAATAAAGCACGTTTATGTTGTGGGTTGTTCATTTGTTGCTTAAACAATAAATCGGGTAAACCTAAGCACAATAACAACGACATAACCGCCGAAATAGACACCAAAAAATTTAGCTCACCAAACTCTGCCTGACTTAAAATACGCGTAGTTATAGGTAATAAAGCAAACCCCAATACTTTAAGAAATAAAGTGGATATACCAAAGTATGCAATTTGCTTAATCCCATTCATAGCAGCACCTATATCCCTTGAACCCAATGAGATAACTTTTTGGCTTGCGAATTTGCATTAAAGCGTTTTGTCGCTAACCTTTTTGCATTTAGCCCTTTTTCGTAGCGCTGGTAAGGCGTTAGTGCACAAAAGTCATTAAGCATTTGCTCAATACCAGTAATGCTTGAAGGCTCACATTTAGCGCCAACATCATCATTTACAATTTCTTTTGCACCCATTAGCTCAGTAGTTAAAACAGGTATACCGCTAGCCATGGCTTCTTTAAGTACAACCGGCCCCGTGTCGCGATCGCCATTTTTAGACACGCAAAACGGCGCAATTAAAGCCGAATAATTGCTGGTGTTTATTGCTAACCACTTTGGGCTTTTTGAGCCTAAAAAGTTGACCTCATTCATAATTCCTAGCTGTTCGCAAAAATATTTTAGGTCATTAAGTAAAGGGCCATCGCCTACTATATCCAGTGTGATTGAATGTTTTTTGCTAATTTTTTTGATTGCCGGAAGTAAAAATTGTAATCCCTTTTTCTCAATTAACCGACCAACAAAAATAAGGTTAACCGATTCTGTTAATCGATTTGGTTTATTATTAAACAAGCTCAAATCAATACCACAATGCAGTAGCTGTATTTTTCCTGCGCTGTATTTACTGAGTTTTACAGCCATGTCTTTACATACAGCAACTGAAAAGTCGCACAACGATAATTTAAGCTTTAAATCATCATCATTCACATAAACATCGTGACCGTGGCCAATAGATGACACACTCACGCCGGCTATTTTGCTAGCGATAATGGAGTAAGCCAGTGGTGCATGCATAAAATGACAATGGATATGAGAGATTTTTTTTGCACGAATGATTTCAGCAATATTTAACCCATAGCCCATTAAAGACATGGCCGAAATAGACTTAAAGCGACTTGCAATAACACCGCCTTTTACCGCCATTAGTGGGCTTTTAAGTAGTGTATTAACTGCCGATGGTGTTGATTTTTTAATAACAATCACCTGCACATTTTTATTTAAATGAACACAGTAATTTAAATTTTCAAACGTCAGTACGGTCACTCTATGCCCTGCATTCACCAGCGCGTTAATTTCAGTTACAACAAACGTTTCTGAAGGTATGTGAAAGCTAGGTACAACGATACCAACATGTTTCATAGTTAAAACTCCTAATAAACTTAACGGTTACATCGCAAAATCTGTGCCCGTTATAAAACGCTAAAAAGCCCCTGTAAAAAGTCAATTTGCGAAGGCTTATCGCAATTTGCAAATCATAAAACAAAAAACAGCCCGCAAATGCCTATTAATGGTTGGCGCTTATCTTGCGTAGTTAAGGTTAATGAAAAACACAAAAGGTGAGTACTATGAGTATTCAGGTAAGCGTTATTATTCCTAACTTCAACTGTAAGCAGTATTTGGCTAAGGCTATTTCAAGCGTTGTTAGGCAGCATAATATTGAGTGTGAAATACTTATTATTGATGATGGGTCAACTGATGGAAGTATTGAGTGGCTAAATAAGTTACAACAATCACTCCCTAACATGCGTGTTATAAAGCAGAAAAATAGCGGGGTTGTTAGTGTCAGAAATAAAGCCATTGAACTTGCCAAAGGCGACTACATTGCTTTTTTAGATGCTGACGATTACTGGACAGATGATAAATTATTTAACCAGGTTACCTACATGCAAAATAATCGTGATTGTGTGCTGAGCTTTACTAATTATATGCATGTTAATGAACAGTACGAACCCATTATTGATTGTTTTTCATATTGGCCTGAGTTTACAAAATTTATTAATTGGAACACTGAAGGTTATCAAAACCTTAAATCGCCTATGGACTTATTGCTGTTTGCAAACGTTATCGGTACCTCGTCTG
Organism: Pseudoalteromonas sp. ECSMB14103; assembly: GCF_000813065.1. Lineage (NCBI taxonomy): Bacteria > Pseudomonadati > Pseudomonadota > Gammaproteobacteria > Alteromonadales > Pseudoalteromonadaceae > Pseudoalteromonas > Pseudoalteromonas sp. ECSMB14103. The sequence continues at coordinate 554,433 of NZ_JWGY01000002.1, forward strand.
TCGTGGTAAAAAAATCAGCAATTTGTTATGTGGGTAAGTTTGATAAATCACTCAATAGCGCAAGCGATTGGGATTGTTGGCTTAAATTAGCGCGTATTGGTAATGTGGCTTTTTCTAATCAGGTATCAATGGGCTATTTAATGAGAGCAGGCTCTATCACTGCTAACAGACAAAACCGTTTAACTGCGATGCAAATAATAATAGATCGCTGTAAAAATGATATTGGTGTGGTTTCTCGCTTTAAAGCCAAAGCCAGAATGCTCGAATGTTATAGCGAATACTACCGAGAAATAGGTTACAAGTTTAAAGCTTTTTGCTTAGCCACTGCTGCATTTTTATTGTTTCCCCATAGGCGAAATCTTCAACACTTAGTACATGACATAAAACAGTCTATTAAATAAATTTAAAATACATGTAAAACACTAAGGATAAAAAGGTGCTTACTATATTGAGCGCCTTTTATTTTAGACTTATTTTATAGCTTAACATTTTGTGATCACTGCCTTTAAAGTCCTTGACCACTAGGCTTTGTAATAAAACTTGTTCGCTCATTACACAGTGATCTATAGGTAAGCCAGTCAAAATAGAGTGCCCTTTTTTAAAAGGCATAAAGCTTGAGTATCGATGTTGCCCAAAGCAGGTTTGAGCTTGCTGCCACTCAAAATATGAAGACCAAGGTACTACATTTAAATCCCCGGCGACGAGCCATGCGCCCTTTTCATTTTGTGTTGAAAGCTTTAATGCCGCCAATAGCGTATTTCTATTTTGCCAATGACGTTTAGAGCGTGGTGAAGGCGGGTGCGCAATAAACGTAGTCAACACCGTATTACCCACCATAAACTTTAGTTTTAAATACCCTAACTTGTCGCCATCTAATTTAACTTGTTGCTTATAAACCATAGGTATTCGCGATAAAACAACCATACCATAGGGTATTCCCTCAACCTCCTCATAGCCAAACATGTCGGTAGTGGTTATAAATTGAGTTAACAGGTGGCGATTTTTATCACTAAATTCCTGTAAAATAAGCACATCCCAATTTTCATCACGCAAACTCAGTAAATGTGTTGAAAGGTATTTATTACTATAATTAACATTAATTTGCTTGATTGATAAAGCCTCTGAATTAACAGGCGATGTTACGGGAAAAGACACCAAAATAGGGCCTAGCCCCAGCGCGCAAAGTAGGATCACCACTGCAGATAATTTGTACAGTTTTAACAACATAAGTGCGCCCCCGCACATCAACGCCGCAATTAACATCTGTATTCGTAAAGATGAAAATACATCGGCATAAAAGCTAGTTAAGGGATTAAACGCGAGTAAGATAAATACGGCTGCTGCACATATAAAAATAATCCGCAAAACTAAATAGTGCGGATTATTACTTTCTGGGATATTTGACATTACTTTTTAAACCTAACCATTTTAATAATTATCATCTGATAACAAACTGTTGTTGTGCTTGAGCTGGTTCGTACTGCCAAGTGAATAAAAGCGGTTCGGTCGACTCATCGTAAAACCAAATTTCAGCAATCAGTTCAATATCTTGATTGCTTAACACTAATTGCGTATCGAGAGCGGTATTACTAAGAGCCCCTCTGTAAATACAGTTGTTATAATCTGCTCGTTGAGATGCCACCTTTTTTTGGCACACATTTAAGTAGGCTCTTACATCACCCATCCCTAGGTCAACATCAACATCAAGTGAATATTTAGTAGATAAATTAAATTCGTTATCAACAGTGATTGCGTTAATCCCTGTTGGATTATTTGCTGGAGTAGAGGTAGAAGATACCGTCGCGACTGCTGGTGCTTTTGTCTCTTCTGAACCACCGCCGCCACATGCTGTTAACCCTATTGATAGTGATAAAATTAATAGTGCTTTTTTCATTACTGTTCCCCTCTTACAACAACATTACTAATACTGTAATCGTTAAACCACGTTGGCTTTTGTTTACCCGATGATTGAGCAAAGTCAGCAAAACTACCGTAAGCGTCGGTTATGTCTACCCCTTCAAGGGGATGCAGCCATTGCATACCGACCTCCATTGCCCACGGTAAACCGTTTTCGTTAAGAAAATACAAACCATTACTTTGTACGCTGGCATCATCTGCGTTTGTAACGCTGTAGAGTGATGTATCAAACGCTTCAGTTGGTGCCTGGTTTTTAATGTGTACTTCCCATCCTCGGGCGTTTTTACCGACTAAAAAATCACCGTGGTAAAAGCCATTAGTTGCAAAAATAAACGGGTCAAGTAGCGTACCGGGAGATACACTTTTCGCTTTTGGTTCTTTTAAAGGAATACTCATGCTAAAGGTAACTTTAACGTTTTCATCGCAATTATCTTCTGTTCTAAAGTAACTACAGCCCGACTCTTTTGAAACGTGAGCCCAGGTATCTTGCATGAAAATGAGGATGGCTTCGTTTCTACCTGCCTCCAAAGGACTCACTGTTTGCGGTTGCCCGTCAATAATAAAGCTAATTGCATCTTCATCTACTTCATCTCGCATGATAGTACGTGTGCTGCTACTAACGGTTTCTTTTAATCTCACAGCAAATCCATTATGGTATGTGGCTCCAATACCGATTAGTTGACCATCTATTTTATAGCCAACCACATTACTGCCTTCCATAAGCTGTGTGGTTCTGTAATTGAGTACTAGATCATTAAAGTCGTAATCACCTGCAAACGGCCATCTATCCTCAAAAGCAAGGGTTACCCAATCATTTTCGCCAGGGTATACGGCACTTGCATAAGTGGTAATTTCGTAATCTTCTACTTCGCCGCCCAGCACACCGCCTGTTGCCGTGATCAGCGACGCCTCTGTGCCATCTGTGACTCTGAATCGAGCCCATGTTTGGCCCGCTTTAGTGTTACTTGGCACCGTGATTAAAATGCTGTTATCGCCTTCATTTATGGCACGTTTAGTTACCATTCTTTCGTCTTCAGTAAAACGGCCATTTTGGTCCCAATCAAACCACGCATATAAAAAGCCAGAAGTAGACGCGTTAACAATAATTTGCGAGTCTTGCCCTGCCGAAATCGCCGTTACAAAACTTACGCCATCGTCTGAATCGTCAATAGGAGACAATAGTAAATCGGCATTGGTATTAATGTTTTCACCATCCACCGAGCTTCCCAAATAAATTAAATCTGAGCCGGTACTATTCGGGTCAAATAAATGCCTTGCGCCACTTTGCTCAAGGCTTGTGTTGTAAGGCGCTGGCGCGTCACCAAAATCAATTGAGCTATCAGTTACTTTTACTTCCGCAATGGCACAGCGCGCACCGTCGTTTTGACTTGATTTAGGCCCCGATGTAAACACATTTGCCACCGGGGTGTAGCCAACCACTGGGCTAACACTTAAATCAACTTTATGAATTTTACCGCTTTTATTGTTACTAAAATAAAACTGGCCCTTTACATCAAAATAAGCCGCGCCAAATGCGCCAGTATCATCGCCTACATCAACTTGAGTAATTAACGTGTGGGTATTTGCTGCAATATCTATTTCGTATAAATTGCCATTTGGCTCAACCGCGTATAAAAGGTTACTAGCTGGGTGAAAGGCAAAGTCATAAATAGACAATCTCCATGTGTTTGTATTGGGTAACAAACTTGCCGTAATAGATGCTTCTAAATCACCATCTAAATTAATACCATATAGGCCAAAGTTAGGATGATAAACATAATAGGTAGCCCGTTGGTCATTGCCCTCACCTACAACTTGTATATCACCGACGTAAAAATTAGTGGCAGGTAAACCTTGTACGTTTAGCCGTTTCATTTCGTAGTTGCTGCCAAGCTGTACTACGCTGCCAGGCGTTTGCTTACTGTAACCGTACATGTATTGATCTTTATAATTAAAACCAACTGCGTTAACGCTGTTAGTATTTAATTCGTTAGCGAACGTTAGCTGCGATGCCAAAACGGTAGGTTTAGCTGAAACTAAATCTATTCCGTAAAGTTGCGCGTTAGCATCTTGCATTAAAAATGCCTGGCTGGGGCACGACTCGAATGGTTGACTGAGCACAGCGCATGGAAATATAACTAAGCATGCTGTTGCAAGTTTATTTAGTTTCATAATTTAGCCCTTAAAAAGTTAAGTAATTAAACTGTTGCAGGGTCTATTCCAAAACTTAACTTTATGAATTTATTATAAATAAAATAAATTCAATATAATCCTAATGCAGTTTGCAATTGGCAAGTTTGCATTTTGCAAAATGTGAGAGAATACACTCGCATGTTTACTTACAATTTAAGTATTATTTTTTACCAATAACTATGCTTTACTATTATTGGTTTACGCTAATTAGCTGGGCTTTTTGATTAAGGGGGAAAAATGAGCATTGTTACAGATATATTTTTATGGCTTTTAATTGAAACAGCCTTCGGTTTCTTGTTTTATGCAACAGGTTGTATGCTGTTAAAAGTTACAACGTTTGGAAGCTATAAAATGGAATTTAAAGATTATGCTAGTTTTAAACAAAGGAAATCCAAAAAAGTAGTGCCGGTTATTGCGCTAGGCGTTGGCTTCTATATAACTATGATTACCCTGCTCGCTTTCATTAATAGTTAACTACATAGCTAAAAAACACGTTAGCGCTTATCACTGGTTAAATGGATGTTGCACGCAACATACCCATATGAGTATCTCCCACAATTTAACAAAACAATGGGGATAACTCTCACTCATTTTCAAAACATTAAATATATTTTTTACTGCACTAATTAGTACTAACCTTGCACCTAAAGTGTTCGTTTTTAAATCTCTAAATCCTAAAAGCACATTAATATCACTATTAATCAATAGCTTAAACTTATGGCTAGGTTATTGCTTTATTGAACACTAAGCACGTTAATTAACGGCATACATATTGGTTGAAAAAGCAACCAGAGGCAAAGAGGCCCGTACACAATTGTATTTAATTACAATCGTGACGGGCTTTTTTGTGTGTAAAATTTAAACCGTCACTGAAGGAATGCCTAATGCAAACCGCGCAAAAAATACTAATAATTGGCAATGGTATGGTCGGACATCATTTTGTAGAAAAAATGCGCCAAAGCGATGCTAACGCAAACATCACCGTTTTGTGTGGTGAAGCAAATTTAGCTTACGACCGTGTTTATTTATCAAGCGTATTTGATGGTAAAACAGCAAACGATTTAGCCCTAACAACTTTAGAAAATTATCAACAACTCAATATTAGTGTATTCACTAACCAATGGGTTGAAGGCATAGATAGACTAAACAAAGTTGTTAATACTCAAACAGGCGATCAATACCCGTACGATAAGCTTGTACTTGCTACGGGCTCGTTCCCGTTTGTGCCGCCAATTAAGGGAAACGATCAACCACATTGTTTGGTTTATCGCACCCTAGAGGATTTAGAGCAAATAAAAGCCAGTGCCGCAGCCAGTAAAAGTGGTGTAGTTATTGGTGGTGGTTTATTAGGACTTGAAGCCGCGAACGCCATTAAACAATTAGGACTTGATACACATGTTGTTGAATTTGCGCCGCAGCTTATGGCTGTCCAGCTAGACGAGCAAGGCGGCACGCTATTAAAAAATAAAATAGAAAAACTGGGTGTGACTGTTCATACATCAAAAGCAACCAGCGAAATAGTTAAAGGTGAAACTAGCCGCTTTAGATTAAACTTTTCAGACGACACTTATTTAGAAACCGACTTAATTTTATTCTCTGCCGGTATTCGTCCTTATGATCAGCTAGGTAAAGTGGCTGATCTAGAGCTTGGGGAGCGTGGCGGTATAGTCATCAATAACCAGTGCCAAACATCAGACCCTGATATTTTGGCTATTGGCGAATGTGCCCTATGGGACAAAAAGTTATTTGGCTTAGTGGCGCCGGGTTACAACATGGCTCGCGTTGCAGCAAGCCAGCTAAGTGGCGGCGAGCTTGAGTTTTTAGGTGCAGATATGAGCACTAAATTAAAACTACTAGGTGTAGAAGTAGGATCTATTGGTGATGCGCATGCAAAAACGCCCAACTGCAAAGAGCTCATTTATCAAGATCCAATTAGAGATTGCTACAAAAAAATTATATTAAATGAAACTGGCGATAAGCTTTTAGGCGCTGTCCTTGTTGGCGATACCAGTGATTACGATACGCTACTTCAATACATGTTAAACGACATGGACTTACCAGAGCACCCTGAATGTTTAATTTTACCAGATAGCGCCGGCGCCCCTTCTCTTGCGGGCAGCGCCCTACCCGATACAGCCACTATTTGTTCGTGCCATAACGTGAGTAAAGGCGACATTGTGGGAGCTATTGATGGTGGCTCATGCGATTTAGCCTCAGTTAAATCATGCACCAAAGCTGCCAGCGGTTGCGGTGGTTGTGCAGCGTTACTTAAATCGGTAGTTGACGACGAACTGGCAAGTCGAGGCGTTGAAGTAAATAATCACCTCTGTGAGCACTTCGCGTATTCGCGTCAAGAATTACTCCATATGGTTAAAGTAGAAAGCATCAAAACCTTTGATGATTTAATAGCTAAACATGGCAGCGGCCATGGCTGTGAAATATGTAAACCCGCAGTGGCCTCTATTTTAGCCTCAACATGGAACGATTTTATCCTAGAGCCAACCCATGTAGGCCTTCAAGATACAAACGACACCTTCCTTGCCAATATGCAAAAAGACGGCTCTTACTCTGTTGTACCGCGTATTGCTGGTGGTGAAATTACACCCGACAAACTCATTGTCATCGGTCAAGTAGCTAAAGACTTTAATCTTTATTGTAAAGTGACTGGCGGACAACGCATCGATTTATTTGGTGCACGTTTAGAAGAGCTGCCTGTTATTTGGGAAAGACTGATTGAAGCTGGCTTTGAGACAGGTCATGCTTATGGTAAGTCTCTGAGAACGGTTAAGTCTTGCGTAGGCAGTACATGGTGTCGTTATGGCGTACAAGACAGTGTAGGTCATGCCATCGATATCGAAAACCGTTATAAAGGATTGCGCTCTCCTCATAAAATTAAAATGGCAGTGTCAGGTTGTACCCGCGAATGTGCTGAAGCACAAAGTAAAGACATCGGTATCATAGCAACTGAAAATGGCTGGAACTTATACGTGTGTGGTAACGGTGGCATGCGCCCTCGCCATGCTGACTTATTTGCTACCGACTTAGATACAACCACGCTTATAAAATACATTGACCGTGTATTGATGTTTTACATAAAAACCGCCGACAAGTTACAGCGTACTTCAGTATGGATGGAGAACTTAGAGGGCGGCCTTGATTATCTCAAAAGTGTAGTGATTGACGACAGTTTAGGTATTTGCCAAGAGCTTGAAGAACAAATGGATTTGGTAGCGAATACATACGCATGTGAGTGGAAAAAAACAGTAGACAATCCAGAAGCAACAAAACGCTTTCGCCAATTTGTTAATAGCCCACAAACCGATGACAACATTTTGTTTGTGCAAGAACGTAATCAAATTCGCCCAGCCACAGACGCTGAAAAACGCGAACAACAGATAACTCAAAACCGAATTGCGGTAACAGAAATACAAGAGGAGCAAGCTGATGTCTTGGCATAATATTGGAACAACCGATTGCCTTGTTGCTAACAGCGGCGTATGCGCACTAGTTAAAAACCAACAAGTGGCTATTTTTTACCTACCACAAAATGAATGCCCTTTATTCGCAGTCGGTAACTATGATCCTATCGGTAAAGCGAATGTGTTATCGCGCGGAATTATTGGCTCTTTCAGTAATAAATTTGTTGTGGCTTCACCTTTATATAAACAGCATTTCTGTTTAAAAACAGGCCAATGTCTTGAAGATGAGTCAATTCAAGTCCCCGTGTTTGATATTAAAATTGAAGACGGCAACGTATTTATAAACGCTGAGCCTAAAGCAATAGCAGCTGCAGCTTAGAGGAATAATTATGAGTGTGCTCTCTTATTTTTCGGGTGTTGAAAACATCTGTTTAAACAAGGTAATTAACAAGCTAACCAATGGGGTTAAGTTTACCGACAAAAAGGCTAAAAATGGCCATGTTTATATTATTGGTGCGGGCCCAGGCGATGCCGAACTCATTACTGTTAAAGCTCAGCGATTAATTCAATCTGCCGATATTATTTTGTATGACTGGCTAGTAAGTGAAGATTTATTAAGTACATTACCTAAAAAAGCACAGCGAGTATTCGTAGGTAAACGCGCTGGTAAACACTCTATGTCGCAAGCGAATATTTGTGATCTTTTAGTTAAGTATGCTCAACAAGGGTTAAATGTAGTGCGCTTAAAAGGCGGCGACCCGAGCATTTTTGCTCGTATAAATGAAGAAGCTGACGCGCTAACACAAAATAATATTAGTTTTGCAATTGTTCCTGGTGTGACAACCGCTTGCGCTGCATCGGCATATACAGGTATTCCCTTAACTGCTCGTGATGTAGCTCGCAGTGTAACTTTTTTAACCGCTCAATTTGCCGATCCTAAAAAGTTACCTAATTGGCAAAATTACACATTTATGCAAGGTAAAAACAACCCAACACTTGTTGTTTACATGGGGCTGAGTAGGCTTAACGAATTATGTAAAGGCTTAAAATCAGTAGGTTGGCCCGACAACACTTCTATTGCCTTAATAGAAAATGCAACAACAACTAACCAAAAAATAATAACAGGGTCTATTAACGATATATCGAATAATGAATCAGTAGCTACGTTAATGGGGCCAACGCTCATTATCATTGGTGAAGTAGTTAATCATACAATGAATATTGACCCAGCGCTTTTAGTGCAACATGTTAACGCTTAACGCACTATCCGCGCTTATTCTTCCCCAGGAATAAGCGCGTTTTTTAATACCGGTACACCGTGTGGCAAAACTCTTTTTTAATGCACCAAAAAGGGGCTTTTCGTGTTGCTAAAATAAATCTGTTTTTACTTTATTAGTTTAAAGTAATACACAAGCAGCTGTTTTAAATTGATTTTAATTTGAATAATAAAATCTTTACATATATGGAATAGAGGTTGCACTTCATAAACAAAAAAGTGCGGAAATAACTCCATGCAAACAGCAAACCCTCTCACAAAACAATTTTTACTTGCGGCTAAATATCAAGAAATAGACGCGCTAAAACAATTACAAAATAGCTGTGCGTCGTTAACAAAATTAGGCGACTTTGTTCATCAATTGCAGAAAGAACGTGCTATGAGCAATATATTTTTAGCGTCTAAAAGCCTACAATTTAATTGCGAACTTAAAGAGCAAATAACGGTAACGCAAACGACTCAACGTTATTTTTATAACTCTTTAAAAACAACTTTTATTACCGACACCTCCTTAAATGGTCATTCGAGGCTGTATAATTTAATTTCTCATAGCTTGCAATCACTCGACGCATTACCCTCGCTTCGTTATCAAATAGCGAATCAAAACATTACACCCGTTCATGCTACCCAGTCATTTACAAACCTAATTGCCGGCTTGTTAAATATAATTTTAGAAGCAGCCGATGGTGCAAACGATCCGCAAGTTATTCGCCTTTTAGTGGCTTATTTTAACTTTATGCAAGGCAAAGAGTATGCAGGACAAGAGCGTGCCTGTGGCGCTCAAGCCTTTGCCGAAAGTAAGTTTTCATGCGAACAAAAACAGCAACTTGCTCATTTTATGCAAGAACAAGAAAACCGTTTTTCCTTCTTTAGTGAATACGCCGACAATCATTTATTAAAATGTTACTCATCACTTATAGAGCACCCGGTTAATAAACAAGTTGATCAACTAAGAAGCCTGCTACAAAAACTAGACGACCAAAATGCACAACCTTTATCTCAGTTAAGTGAAGTGTGGTATGAGGTAACGACTACTCGCATCGATATAATGCATAAAATTGAGCAAAATATTAGCGACCATTTAATTGATAGCGCAGCGATGCGGATTGCTGGCGCTCAACGAAAGCTTAACTCAAACAAGCAAATATTAAGCTCACTAGAACAAGAGTATATTCCTGTTTCAGATGGACAACTCGCTCTTAAAATAGGTGAGCCTTCAAATTCGGCGGTAAGTAAGCTGAGTAGTAATAAAACAATGTACGATTTAATACTTGAGCAAGCACAACATATAAAACGAATAAACCAAGCTTTATTAGATGCCAAACAGCTAATAAGCGAACAAAAAGTCATTCATCAAGCTAAATATATTTTAATAGAACAGTTAAAAATAAGTGAAGAGCACGCTCATAAACAGCTTCAAAAACAAGCAATGGAATCGCATAGTTCACTGTATGCAGTGGCTAAAAAAATAATTGAATTGAGTGAGTGTGAGTAAAAATAAAAGGCTAATGAGCCAAACACGCATAGTCACCTTTTAATATTAAAATAAATTATTGGTTAAGTTCTAATGAAAGCTTCTTTTTAATTTTAGTTTGCCACTCAAGTGCAAGCTCGGGGAGTTCAAGTGCTGCTAATAATACGCTTTCATAATCTGGGTATTGTTTATCAAAAAACGCCTGAAACAACGTTTTAACCGAAATGTTGTGTTTGGCTTTATGTTCAATAGTCACGGCATCGCCACTTTTAGCAACACCTTGCTCAAGCACTCTAAAATAAACACCCGTGTGGTAATACTGGGTAAACAGTTTTAGGCTTTGTTTATTATTAAGTGCAATGGCAAGCTTAAAGCACGGCACTCGCGGCTGGCTTACTTCAAGTAGTGCTGTACCTACACGAATACGATCGCCTATATGAATATTTTGCTCATCAAGCTCTAAAATTGTAAAGTTTTCGCCAAAGGAACCGACTGCTAAATCATCATTATTAAGGGTGCGTTTCCAGTAATCATAATGATTGTGCGAAAACGCATAAACCGCCTTATCAATACCGCCGTGATTAACTAAATCGGCTTGTTCATCACCTATTATATTTAGTTTTTCAAGAACAACCGGCTCACTGGTTGGCGTTTTAAATATGCCGGTTTTGACCTCTTTGCCGTTATGCACGACCGATTTTATTTTAGAGATATTGGTAGAGATTATATGCATTTACTTAATTGCATCCTGTTCGATACCTTGCCATTTATTTAGTGCTTGCTTGTCGCTCTGTTTAAACTCAACCCAGTTAGAGGAGTCTTTAAAATGCTCTTTTTTCCAAAACGTGGCGTGGTTTTTTAAGTAGTCCATTATAAATTGTGCGCCTTCAAACGCGGCTTGGCGGTGGCGGCTAGTTACGCCAACAAATACAATTTGCTCACCAAGCGCTAAATAACCTACTCGATGAATAATACTTATACGAGCAAGTTGCCAGCGTGTTTGTGCTTGTTCGGCTATCGATTGCAGTAGTTGCTCAGTCATCCCTGGGTAGTGTTCAAGCTCAAGGGCGATTACGTTATCGCCGCTGCTAAATTCTCGCACCAACCCTGTAAACGTCACTACGGCACCATCACTTTTGTTATTGCTGCAAAGTGCGCCATGTTGCTCGCCTACTGAAAAATCGTGCGTTTGTACGTTAATACTTATACTCATTAGCCACCTGTAACGGGTGGGAAAAAAGCAAGTTCATCCCCTGCTTTTACAAGCTCATCGCTTGATGACATAGTTTGATTAAGCGCACACAATACATCACGCTCTTCAAGCCATGCTTGCCAATGCGGGTTTTGCTCAACCAGCATGTGTTTAAACGCTGTAATGCTAAGGGTATGCGCTATATCAACGGTTAACTTATCGCACTTTAGGCGCTCTTTAAGTTGGCCAAAAAATAGTACGTTTACATGCCCTGCAGCTGCATCAGTATCATTTAAATTAGTCTCGCTGCCAGCTGCCATGCTTGCCTCCTGCTTTTTGCGTTACACGCATACCGTGTATTTCCATAAGCGGGTCGGCGGCTTTACACATATCAAATAATGTTAGGGTCGCCACAGATACAGCGGTGAGCGCTTCCATTTCAACGCCCGTTTTACCTGCTAATTTACAGTAGCTGGTGACTTTAATTTGGCTATGTGCTTCATCAAGCTCAAAATCAACGGCTACTTTACTCAGTGCCAGCGGATGACAAAGCGGAATTAAATCGGCGCACTTTTTAGCACCCTGAATACCCGCAATACGGGCAACGCCTAGCACGTCACCTTTTTTATTTTGATTAAGCAACACTTGCTCAAAAGCCTGTTTGCTCATTTTAATGTAGGCCTCGGCAGATGCATCGCGCAGAGTGACCTCTTTTAGCGATACATCAACCATGTTTGCTTGGCCATTTTCGTCTACGTGGCTCAGCATATTATTGCTCTCGCGATTCGCATTTTTTACCAATAGTAATATGCGGGGCAAAGTTACATGGCTTGTGCATTGAGTCTAACTGATCTTTTATAATACCTGTCCAGGCTGTTTTACATGCGCCCGTAGAGCCAGGCATACAAAAAATAACAGTGTTATTGGCAAGGCCCGCCAACGCACGCGATTGAATAGTTGAGTTACCAATTTCGCCGTACGAAATATGTCTAAATAGCTCACCAAATCCATCTACGCTTTTATCGAACAGCGGTGCAAATGCCTCTGGTGTTGAGTCGCGCTCAGTAAAGCCCGTACCACCGGTTACTAAAATAGCGTGAATGGTGTCATCGGCAATCCACTGCGATGCAACTGCTCGCATTTGGTAAACATCATCTTTAACTATGTCTTTATCCGCTAAGTGATGGCCTGCTTCAGTAAGGGCTTTAATTAAATAATGGCCTGAAGTATCCGTAATTTCATCGCGTGTATCGCTTACTGTCATTACGGCAATGTTTAGTGCGATTTGTGACTCTGTGGTATGGCTCATAGGGTTCTTCTCAATAAATTAGGTTTGTGTTGGTCAAATTGCTCGTTAACAGCTTTAAATTGCGCCGGTGTATTGGTATTAACAAGTGCATGCGCTTTATTACATTTTAACGTTTGCACACCAATACTACGGGTAAACTGTTTAATTGATTTATGACTATTTACGTTTATGAGTAATTGTTTTAAATGACGTTTAACGCTTTGGGTGTTACGAATATACAGGGGTAACGGTTCATTTTCAAAGTGCCACGCATGTATTTGTGGTTGATTTGTTTGAAAGTGGGAATTATCGCTTCCTGCAGATGCAATTTGCGATAATAACGTGCAAGTAAGCAATGGCATATCAACAGCGGTTATAAGTATATCTTGCTCTGTTGCCATTAAGGTTGAATAAATCCCGCCAAGCGGGCCAGAACCAGGGTATATATCTGCTATGTATTGAGCAGTTACACTTTGTACATTACGGCTTATAAGTACATTACTTGCTCCTGCAGCTTTTAATAATTCACATGCATTTTGCAGTAAGGTTTTATTTTTTAAAATTAGATTGGCTTTATCGCTGCCCATTCTTGATGATTGCCCACCAGCGAGTACAACGCCCATGAATACAGCCTTATCACTCACTTTAGCCGCCCAACATAGCTAAATGGGTTGTGGCGCCCGTTAAGCGCTTATCAAGCTCATGGCTAATGGTTTTATTGCCCATTGCCGCTTGAATCGCGTTTACAGTGGCTGGCGTATCTTGCGAATTTAAATGCTGGCGTAAATCTATTCCCTGCTCGGCAAACAAGCACAAATGTAATTTGCCTAATGACGATACTCTTAATCGGTTACAGCTTTTACAAAAGTCTTTACTGTAGGGCATAATTAAGCCAATGCGACCCTCAAAATCGGGATGACAAAACTCCTCTGCAGGGCCGTTTAATTTACCTCTCACTACCTGTAACCAACCTTGTGCTAAAAGCTGCGTTTTAACACTTTGCCCGCTTAAATGGTTTTGTTCAAAAAAGGTGGCTCCATTACCTGTTTCCATTAATTCGATAAAGCGTACCGTTACTTTTTTATGTTTTACCCAGTCTAAAAAATCATTTAATTGGTTTTTATTAAATTGCTTAGCCAGCACTGCATTTATTTTTATATCTTTTATGCCCAGCTCAATTGCCCGGTCTATCCCTTTTAAAATATGGGTTAGCTTGTCGTGTCCTGTAATTAATTTAAACATGCTCGGGTTTAAGCTATCTATACTAATGTTTAGCGCATCTAGGCCAGCGCTGTAAAACTCATCAATTTTATTAAATAAGTTAAAACCATTGGTTGTTATGGCGACTTTTTCTATGCCTGGGGTGTTTTTACATTGCTTTATAATGTCGGTTACGTCACTGCGTAAACACGGCTCACCGCCCGTAATGCGCACTTTCTTTGTGCCTAATTGCGCAAACGCATTTACTAAGGTGTTTATTTCGTTTTTATTTAAAAAGTTACGCGGGGTATCGCACTGATACCCGTTTGGTAAACAATAGGTGCAACTAAAGTTACACACATCGGTAATTGAGAGGCGTAAATAGTTAAACTGCCGACCAAATTGATCATTAAGCATATGCTTCCTTGTTTATTTACATTTCAACTGCAACATCAATACTGTTAGCGTGTTGCGTAGTATGCTGCTTTATTAACTGGCTTAACTGGGTTTTACACGACCCACAGTTAGTGCCGCATTTTAATCTAGACCCCAATTTTTCTACTGTATTTTCACCACATTTAATGGCGTTTATAATGGGCTGTTCACGTACTTTAAAGCAACTACATACTTGCGCGCCTTGGGTAAATTCTTCATCGGGCGTGGCATACAGCAATGACTGTAATTGGCTAAAGGTTATTAAAGGCTCTGCAAATAAATGATTTATCCACTCAAGTGATATGTCTTTTTGAGCTAACGAAATAACCGCAACAAACACTAACTGCTCGTTTTGAATACATTGAACATGCATTGCTTTTGCACTGCCCATTGCCGACCACTGCCCTTGTAACCCTGTCAGTGTTTGGCAATAATAAAGCAAATCAATTTGCGGCTCATTGAGCGCTAACTGGTAGTTAACACAATTACTTGCGTTAACTTTAAGCCAAAAATCACTGGTTATTTTAAGCTCTGTTTTGCTAAAAACTTGCATGTACTGAGCAAACTGCGCTTTAACTAAATCAACAGCACCATGCTTACACTCAGGCTGGCCCGATATAGGGTCAACAACCGATTGATAGAGCCCACTTACCGTTGCGGATGAGGCAAATTGCTTGTTCCAGTGAATAGGCATAAAACACTCACCTTTACGCACGGCATCCGTTACTTTTGCATGAGCTGTAACCTGCCCAGTTTTAGCATTGGCAGTTATTAAATCGTTTGCTTTTATATTTAGTCTGCTGGCATCAATGGGGTTTATTTCAATGTACGGGCGGGTTATATGAGTAGAAAGCGCTGTACTTTTTCCGGTGCGGCTCATTGTATGCCATTGGTCGCGTATTCGCCCTGAGTTCATTACAAAAGGGTAATCGCTTGATGTTTGCTGCACAGGAAGTTTGGGCGTTATAGGTATAAAGCGGGCTTTTTTATCCGCGGTGCTAAATTGTTTATTAGCAAAAACCTGCCCGTTTTTATTTGGCTCATTTTTTAGTACCGGCCACATAACGGGTTTTAAGTTATCGTATTGCTGCTGCGAAAGCCCCACTAAGGCTGATAAATTTAATAGCCTATCACCATTATTTTCAAAATCAGTCAGTTGTGCCCATTCTTCAAAAATGCCACTGGGGTCTGTAAAATCAAATCCTTCAAAACCCATTTTTTTGGCAACTAAACACATTATTTGCCAATCGTTTTTAGCCCCTGAGAAAGGCTCAACTAGCGGGCGCTGCCTCGATATTCTGCGCTCTGAGTTAGTCACTGTGCCGTTTTTTTCGCCCCATCCGGTTGAGGGAAACGCCACATTAGCAAATTTTAGCGTATCACTTTTGGCAATACAGTCAGACACAACCACCAGCTCACATTGCTCAAGTGCATGTTGTATTGCTGCGTTATTAGGTAAGCTTACCATTGGATTGGTTGCCATTACCCAAATAGCTTTTATTTTTCCTTTGGCGATTTCATCAAACATATCAATAGCATTACACCCTACTTTTTTAGCTATTGTTGGTGATTGCCAAAAACGCTGCACTAAAAGTTGATGCGCTTCGTTTTCAATGTCTAAATGTGCTGCTAATTGATTTGCCAAGCCACCTACTTCACGCCCACCCATTGCATTTGGTTGCCCAGTTATTGAAAACGGTCCACAGCCAGGTTTTAACAATTTACCCGACGCTAAATGCGCATTTATAATGGCATTACACTTATCAACCCCTGAACTTGATTGGTTAATACCCATTGAATAAAAACTAATGGCGGTTGGACTTTTTGCAAATAAGGCGTAAAAGTCACTGACTAGCTGCGCGTCAATATCACAAAAGTCACTTACCGTTTTAATACTCCACTTTTTCGCCTCTGCAAGCGCTGTTTCAAAGCCATTTGTATGCGCGTTAATAAATTGCGTATCTAAATAGTTATGTTCACTTAAATAATTAAGTAAGCCGTTATAAAGTGCTGCGTCACTGCCTGGTTTTATATTTAAAAAGGTATCGGCAAGTTCGGCTGTATCAGTTTTTCGCGGGTCGATAACCACTACTTTCATGTTTGGATTAAGCTTTTTTGCGCGCTCCATACGTTGATAAAGCACCGGATGAGTCCACGCTGCATTTGAGCCAATTAAAATAAGTAGCCCAGTTTGCTCTAAATCGTCGTAGGTACATGGTACTACGTCCTCACCAAATGCACGTTTATAACCGGCAACCGCCGATGACATACACAGCCTTGAGTTTGTATCTATATTGCCTGAGCCTATGTAGCCTTTCATTAATTTATTGGCAACGTAGTAATCCTCAGTGAGTAACTGCCCCGATACATAAAACGCAACCGATTCCGGCCCATGCTCTTTAATAATGGCGTTAAATCTATTAGCAACGAATTTTGTTGCAGCATCCCAGCTAGCAGGCTCGTTATCAATAAGGGGCGATGTTAAGCGGTTATCACTGCCGGTGGTGTCAAGCAAATGCGTGCCTTTAACACATAAACGGCCAAAATTAGCGGGGTGCTCGCGCGTGCCTTCAAGTTTTGTTGGGGTATTATTTAATAATGAAATATCAACCCCGCACCCTACACCACAATAAGCGCAGGTAGTTTGTTTAAGCAAAGGCATGTTTGAACAAGTGTTTAAAGTTTCCATACTGCTCTCTTATTGTGAGTGTTAAGCGCTCTGTGATACAGGTTCATCTACTGGGGTTAGCGTGGCTATTTTATTATTAAGTGCACTGCTAATAACGCTTTGCACTAATTTTTCACACCCTCCACACCCCGTACTTGCTTTAGTGGCTTGCTGCACATCACTTAAATCGCTGCAGCCTTGCATAACCGCGTGTTCAATGGTGTGTTTTGTAACCTTGTGGCACGCACAAATAATGGCATCACTTGGTAAATCATCAGCGCTTAGCTCGCCCGTGTCACCTGCAAGCGGCATTATTAAAGACTCTGCGGGCACACTAAGCTCTATACTATTTAAGTGATACTGCAATAAGTTATCGTAATCACTTGTATCGCCAACAAGTACAGCACCTATGAGTTTATTGCCTTGCTCATTAGTGACTACTTTTTTGTAAATACCGTTTGGCTGATCTTCAAAGTAATAGCTAATTGCGCCTTCACTGCGTGCATGGGCATCACCAATTGAGCCCACTTCAACACCCATTAATTTAAGCTTGGTGCTCATATCGGCGCCGCTAAATTCATCAGCACTATTTGAGGAATTGTTTGAGGTAGTGTGTAAAGCTTTGTTTGAAGACAGCTGTTGTAAAACATGCCCTGCCGCTACTTTTGCCATCGCGTAGCCCGGTGCTACAAGACCAAAAATAAAGTTATTCCAAAGGGCGCATTCGCCTGTGGCGTATATGTTTTTATCACTCGTTTGGCAATGGTTGTTTATTACGATGCCGCCGCGCTCACCTATTTCTAAATTAAACTCGCGAGCTAGGTTATCGTATGGGCGAATACCGGCCGAAAATACTATCATGTCGGTTTCTAGGGTTTGACCACCCTTAAAGCACATTTTATAACGGCTGTTTTCACCTTCTATAATTTGCTCTGTCGCCACTGAGGTATGCACTTTAACGCCAAGTTCAGTAATTTTATTTTTAAGTAATCGCCCACCAGCCCCATCTATTTGTACGCCCATAAGTTGTGGTGCAAATTCTATTATATGGGTTTGCAAGCCAAGCTGCTTTAATGCGTTGGCTGCTTCAAGCCCTAGTAAACCACCACCAATAACAACGCCGACTTTACTATCTTGTGCTGATTTTTTTATAGCGTGTAAATCGTTAATGGTTCTGTAAACGAGGCAATGCTCACGATCTTTACCTGGAATGGGTGGCACAAATGCAAACGAACCCGTTGCCAGTATTAGCTTGTCGTATTCAAATAACTCGCCTTTTGCAGTAGTAACCGTTTTTGCATCTCGGTTTATATCAACCACTTTAGAATGAGTATGGAAGCACACTTGCCAATCTTGATAGGTTTTACTGCAGGTAAGTGCTAAATCGTCTTCGGTTTTGCCGTTAAAAAATGACGAGAGCTGAACGCGGTCATAAGCGAGGCGGTCTTCACCACTGAGCACGGTAATATCAACATTTTTGTTATCACCTTGCTGCGATACTAGCTGCTGTACAAAATGATGCCCAACCATCCCGTTTCCTACGACGACAACACGCTGCTTGCTTGGCATTAAAATCACCTGTTTTGTTCAAAGTACTCAATGCATAAATGAGTACTTTAAACGTATAATTTGTTATGTAGTTGTTATAGCAATATGCAAGCCAGATATATAATCAATATATTACAGTGACTTAACCAAATTGGTGCAGTAAAAAAGAAGTGGAAGCACCACAAGCTGGCGCTATTGCACCAACTTGTAACGCTTCAAATTAAATAACCAGAGTTCTGGTTAAATACTTAAAATTTAGCGCTCACCCACACCCATAGTTTTTGGGTATCAACTTTGCCTGCAGCGCTATCGCCTGCTGAATAATCGGCATATTTAGCGCCTACGGCATAGGTTTTATTAATAGGCTTAACGTATTGCACATTAAGCTCTGAGCCTAAATCATCAACGCCATTTACATTATCGTTTGCATCAAAGCTGTGATAAGCCACTAACCATTTACCGTCAAAGGCTTTACCATTTAAGCTTACATAAGTGTCATCAAGCCCTTGTGCAGGCGTTGCTAAAAACGTATCAGCCCAACCATTAAATTTATGCATTGTGGCAAGTGGCGTAGCAAAGCCATAATCGCCATTATCAGAGCCCAGTGACTCAATACCGGCTTTTAGTGTCACGTTTTTAATACCTAAACCGGCTAAATCAACGCCGCCTTCAAATGCATAATAATCAGCATCAAAATCACTCATGCTCGTTGATGCAGATTGCGTGGCATACTCTGCTTTATAGTAAACCTTAGTATTGCTGAGCGTTTTATTACCATTAAAAGAAACACCATAGGTATCTAAGCTGTCATCATCTACTGCGTCGTTACTTAATAAGTAACTGTATAAAACCACTTTACCCAAGCTTGTTTTAAAACTTGCATTGATAAGGTGATCGGATGAATCAATATCTTTGCTTTCGGCAAATATACGGTTGCGCTTGCTTATGTAGCTATAGTGCAAATTAATATCATTAAACGTGTAATTGACTGTTGCCGCATCAAAAGTTTGCCTGTCTTGTCTAAAGCCAACGTGGCCCACAAACCGCTGTCCATCAAGCGCTATTACTTGCCTACCCACTTTAATTGATAACGAATCTTTCGCGTATTTTATAAAACCTTGATCTACTTCTGTAGTTTCTGAGTCGGCTATTACTGAGTAATTAGTATTTTTACCCAGTGTATTGTTGTAATTGTCTACTCCTAACAGGCTTCTGCTGTCTTCAACTTCAATAAGTGCAGAAAAACCATTCACTTCATCTGTTTTATGAGTAAGGCGTGTGCGCAGCGTTAAGCTACTTGCATCTTTTAACGCGTTATCTTGCTCTGCGCTTTCAAAACGCAGTCTAAAGTTAAGGTCGGTTTGCGCTGCAACACTAATTGAAGGCGCAGTTAAGCTACCCAGTATAAAAATAATAGGTAAGTTTTTTTTATGATTTAACATGTTTATCTCTTAATTTTTAATTATGAGTACACACACCAAGGCTATAAATAAACACAACGAAATACTTTTCCAGACTAAAACCGGATCGCGTTTCATTATTGAGTCTTTCGGGGCGGTACTTTTTAAATGTGGATTAGGTTTATTGATATCGCTTATAAATTCAGAAAATGCGTGGTATCTAAATTCGGGTTTGGGAGCCAATGCTTTCATTAAAGCCTGATCTAACCAAAACGGGATATCTGCTCTGTGTTTACGAATACTAGTGTATTGCCAGTGACTGTAATCTTTTGGTACATGATTATGCGCGAGTGGCTGATACGGCAATTTTGAACATAATAATTCGTACGCAACAACGCCTAGCGAAAATAAATCACTTTTAAAATCGGCGTGCATAGTGATAAGCGTCTCTGGTGCGGTGTAATCTACCGTACCTTGCGGGCAATCATCAGCAATTTGCTTTACCGACTCATCCATAGCCGCAACACTTACCGTGCCGTAATCGATTAATGTTACTTTGCCGTGAGCGTCTATCATCACGTTATCGAGTTTTAAATCGCGGTGCACCATATCCAAACGCTGAAACGCTCTAAGTGCTTGTACTATTTGTTCAATAATACTGCGCACTTGGGTAATTTCTGGATGCGGCACATCATGCTTCCAATCACTCAGTGTTTGCCCGTCCATGTATTCGCAAATATGATATAAAAACCGGCTTTGCGATTGCGTATTTAAAACCTTCATTACATTGGGATGATTAATACGTTGCCCCACCCAGCCTTCTCTTATAAAGCCTTGAAGGTAGTGCACATCGTCTTCAAAATTTACCGAAGGCGCTTTTAATACAACCGGCGGCATATCGGGTGTTTGTTGCACTAAATAAATGTGCGAGCGGCTACTAGCGTGTAATTCACGGATAACAGTAAAGTCATCAATTTTTTGGCCAACTTTTAACGGTGGCGGAATCTTCCGCCTTGTTAAAGAGTGATATAACTCGTCTAAATTTTGTTTTGCAATACTATTCACTTTTACAAGTAGGCAGCTTACGTTATCGTCACTGCCTCTTGCTATGGCAAGCTCTGTGACTGCTTTTGCTGCGTGCTCTAAATTAGTATGCTCATCAATTAGCTTTTGTATATCACTGTATGGCAACACATCGTGTACACCATCGCAGGTAAGTATATAAATATCATCAGCTTTAAGTTCAACTTCGTATACATCAATTTCTTGATGAAGCTGCGCGCCTAAAGCTCGCGTTAGGGTATCGTTTACTTTATGGTCGCGTGTTATCGCCTCCATACTTTTTGCACGTAACCGCGTAATTCGGGTATCTCCTAAATGAAAAATATAACCCGTGGCCGATTTTAAAATAAGCGCTGTAAACGTGGTCATCCAATCTGCTTGGCGCTGGCCAAGGTGATTGTAGTTAACCGATTGCGAGTAAAGCCACTGATTTAAACTGGCCAATACCTTAGATACCGACTTTTTAACGGCCCAACTTGGTGGTGTATTTAAATACTCATTTATAAAGTGCGTTACCGATAACTGTGACGCTTGTTTAGCATTTTTTGCTGATGAACACCCATCGGCCAAGCAGGCAATAACCCCTTTTGACTCTTTTTCTTGCGCTTGAGTATTAAGAGCAGCAAACGCATCTTGGTTTTCGGTTTTTATACCTTTGCTACTGTGCCCACCAAACTCAACGTTAAGTTCGTTGGTAAGTGCGCTGGCTTTTTGGGTTTCATCAAACATATGTATGCCTTAAGTCACAGAAATAAGTTCAACGGTGCCATCTTCGTTTACTTCTGTGATGTGGCCATCGGGTTCTTTCATGAAAAATAATGCACCTAAGCCTAATAATGCGCTTGCCGCAATAATCATAAAGAATGTTTGGTAATCAACTAATGAGAGCGCCGTTAAATATACAACAGCCCCTACATTGCCGTAAGCTCCCGTCATACCTGCAATTTGACCCGTTAAACGGCGTTTAATAAGTGGTACAGCGGCAAATACAGCGCCTTCCCCTGCTTGCACAAAAAACGAACACGCCATGGCAGCAGCAACTGCAAGCCAAAGCGGCCAGCTAGCGTCAACTAAGCCCATAACAAAATAACCTACAGCTAAGCCTGTGGTAAGTACAATAAGTGTTTTACGACGACCCATTCTATCTGAGATCCAACCACCACCGGGGCGAGAAGCTAAATTCATAAACGCATACGCTGATGCAAGCAAACCTGCGTATACCATATCAAGGCCAAACACCTCACTGAAAAATAATGGCAACATAGATACAACAGCAAGCTCTGAGCCAAACGTTGTAAAATAAAGAATATTTAAAACTGCAACTTGTTTAAATTCGTAACGGTGTGATTCAGGAACAGGTTGCTTAAAAATATGGCCGTTTATGTCGTACGTTTTATAAACTTCGTAAAGATAAAGCAGCACCAAAAATACATATGTACCAATAACAAAACTTTCAGAAAGTAAATTTGCACCAGTAGGAGAAAGCTTCCAAGTAAGTAGTGCTAAAGCACCGTACATAGGTAGCTTCATTATAAGAAGTAATACAAAGTCGCCTTTGCTGGTTACTTCCATTGCTCCTACTTTTTTTGGTTTAAAGTAAGTGCCACCTTTTGGCGTGTCAGTTACGCTGATGTACCAAATAACACCAAAAATGACACTTAATACACCGGTTAGGCCTATCGCATAACGCCAGCCATCGTCACCGCCAAACATAAGCGCTAATACAGGTAATAGCATTGCAGCAGCTGCCGAACCAAAGTTACCCCAGCCACCGTAAATACCTTCTGCTGTACCCAACTCGTTTGCCGGGAACCACTCGCTCACCATACGAATGCCCACAACAAAACCCGCACCAATAAAGCCAAGTGCAAAACGCGCGATAGCGGCTTGCTCAAACGTGGTGGCCATCGCAAACATAAAACATGGGATGCTACATAAAATCAGTAATGATGCATAAACGATGCGAGGCCCAAATTTATCAGTTAACATGCCCACAACCACGCGAGCAGGAATGGTTAGTGCCACATTTAAAATAAGCAGCGTTTTTACTTGTGCCATAGTAATACCTAGCGAACCCGCTATAGCGCCTAATAATGGCGCATGGTTAAACCAGACAAAAAATGAGATAAAAAACACCATCCAGCTTAAATGCAGTATTTTCATTTTTCCGCTAAACGATATGAGATTAAACCCAGTACTCGGTTGCATGTTATTTTTCCTTAGTTACGTTTGTAGTTATTTATAGCGGCTACTACTTTATTATTAATTAAACCGCTGAATTTGTTAATTTCACGTTAACCATGCTGAGCAATTAGTGAGCCAACAATTTATTTCATTAAAAATCATTAACTTATGTTTTTTCTAATTCGTTATAATTTTCATTTGCACTGTTAAGGTAATCAATGTGAGCACTAACAGTGCAATTACTTTTAACCCTGTTCTTGCCCACATATTCTAAAAATTGCTATTGTGTATAAAAATAATGAGAAGCCGCTAATGACTAAACCAGCCCTGACTTACCAACAACAACTTCGCTACTCGCGCCACATAATGCTTCCTAAATTAGATATAGAGGGGCAAGAAAAAATATGGCAATCTCATGCGCTTATAGTAGGTTTAGGTGGTTTGGGCTGCCCGGTTGCTCAGTACTTAGCTGCCTCCGGTGTGGGTACGTTAACGCTTGTAGATAACGACGTGGTTGATGCTACTAACTTGCAAAGGCAGGTGCTTTATAAACAAACAGATGTGGGAAGCTTAAAAACACACGCCGCCAAAGCGCAGCTAACTAGCTTAAATGATGAAATAGATATACATACAATCGATGTATTTTTAGACGAAAAGTCAAAGCTTGACGAGCTATTAAAAAATGTTGATATAGTCATTGATTGCTCTGATAACTTAACTACACGTAATGTATTAAACACAGCCTGTTATAAAACAAAAATCCCATTAGTATCGGGCGCTGCAATTAGAATGGAAGGCCAAGTTGCCTGTTTTACAATGCAAGAAAATAGCCACTGTTATGAGTGTTTATCGCAGTTTATGTCTGATCAAACACAAAGCTGCTCAGAATCAGGCGTGCTATCGCCCATTGTAGGATTAATTGGCAGTATTCAGGCCACTGAAGCGTTAAAAATGCTTGCTGGATTACCAAGCGGGTTGAGCGAACATTTACTGCTGGTTGATGGTTTAAGTATGGAGTTTAGTCGCTTTAAAATCACAAAAAACAGTCATTGTGCTACGTGCAGCTAAAACCCACTTTACACTACTCTAGATTATGAATAGTCGCATAAAGTGTATCGCCTACTTTGTAGTTATTTTGATCCCACACTCTTGGTGAAAGTAAGCAGTACAAGCTTTGTCCGTCTACATCTAGCTTAAGTTGCCATGTTTTATCTATAAGTTCTGCACTGTGCAGCGTACATATTAAAACATTGCTGTTATTTGTGCTTAATGGCGTTTCTGCACTTACCGATATTTGCTCACACTCTAATATAAGTTTATTACCTTGCTCTACAGCGCTGGGTAATGCAAATAGCTGCTGCTCGCTTTTGTGTAGTTTAAGCAAATACACACCGTATTTTTCATCAAATGTAATGATTTGAAAGTTAATTAAGCTCAGCGGTGCTTGTTTATTATTAGCGTAAATAGCTTTAGCCACCTGCGCACTCGGGCCATGGTTAATTACTTTACCGTTATTGAGCTGCACCAGGGTATCGCAACAAAATAATAGTTCTTTTAACGAGTGGCTCACTATAATAAATTTAATAGTAAACGTTGCCGCCAATTCACTTAATGTTGAGAGTGTTTTAAAGCGCAGCGGCCAATCAAGTGCGCTAAATGGCTCATCTAAAATAATTAATTTTTGACCTGCCAACAACGTTCGTGCAAACACCACCCGTTGGCGCTCCCCACCAGACAAGCTTTGAACGTTGCGTTTAAGTAAGGGGTGTAACTCAAGTGCATCAATAACTTTTTGTTCAGTTAAGTCAGTTTGCCTATTAAAACAATGCTTTTGTGTAAACGCTAAATTACCTGCCACATCCAAATGCGGAAATAATGGGCAGGACTGAACTTGCAACGTAACACCGCGTTGTTCAGTTGGTAAATGATGTACCGATTTATCATTTATATAAACACTCTGCTCACCTTCAAGGCCACTAATACAACGTAGCAAGGTGGACTTACCCGAGCCCGATGGGCCAAATATTCCCGCAATAGTAAAAGATTCAAGATGAAGGTTTATGTCTAAATCAAAGTTGTTTAGCGATTTATAAAGGGCTAACTTAATCATACTATTGCTTAACCCCCACTATGCTTTTATTAAATTTAAATAACAGCACTAAACACGCAAATGAAATAGCGAGTAAAATAAGCGAAAGCTGATGCGCCGCTGCATAGTTTAACGACTCTACATGGTCGTACAAAGCAATAGAAACAACCTGTGTTTCTCCTTGTATATTGCCACCAATCATCAGCACTAAGCCAAACTCCCCGAGTGTATGCGCAAACCCCAGTGCAAATGCACTACCAATACTAGGTTTTAACAACGGCAATATTAAGTAAAAAAAACGCTTAAAGTGGCTCAAACCCAAGGCAATTGCAGCCTCGTTATAGGTGTGGTTAATCTGCTTAAACCCTGCCACTAAGGGTTGCATTACAAACGGCAAAGAATAAAAAAGCGAACCAATAACAACACCCTGAAAACTAAACGCAAGTTGGGTACCTGTTAGCCAAAACCAAAATTGCCCAACAGCATGTGTGGGTGAAAATAAAACCAGCAGATAAAAACCAAGCAAGGTCGGTGGCAATACTAACGGCATTGCAATAAGCGCTTCTAAAAACGGTTTAAATTTACCTTTGTACCCCGCTAGTTTGTATGCAACAGGAATACAAAAAACAAGCAGCAACACAGCCGTTATAAAAGCTAACTTTACCGTCAGC
The DNA here is from genome assembly GCF_000813065.1 of Pseudoalteromonas sp. ECSMB14103. NCBI lineage: Bacteria > Pseudomonadati > Pseudomonadota > Gammaproteobacteria > Alteromonadales > Pseudoalteromonadaceae > Pseudoalteromonas > Pseudoalteromonas sp. ECSMB14103. The sequence goes on from NZ_JWGY01000002.1 coordinate 580,449, forward strand.
CACAGTGCTGTTAAATCACTTTGAAGCATTGCTATCCTTTGTTCTATATCCTAATTCAACAAGCTTAAGTTGAGTGCTGTTGGTCATTAAAAAGTCCATAAGCTTTTGAGCGGTTGCCAGTTTTTTACTCGATTTAATAATAACCCCCTGTTGAATAATTTCGGGATACTCGCTAGGCGGTATTAACTTGTACGACAAATACTGTGGGTCCTGGCTATTATTAAACGCCATTTTTAATGTAGAGACAGCCACGACCCCTACAGATGCATTCCCACTTTGAACAAACTGAAAAGCTTGCGTAATATTATTACCATACACATAATTTATTGGCTTTTTAAAATTGGCATTCGCGTAAAACTCAGACGCCTGCCCATAAGGTGAAAAACGCGGATTAGCTATCGCCACTTTATTATTTACTTTATTAGCATTGGGCTGCCACACAGCAAGTTCACCAAGTGCATAGGTAATTAAGCTACTGTGACTAGCAAACCCTTCTTTTATTAAAGCTTGCGGGCGTACATCGTCAGCCGATAAAAACACATCAAACGGCGCTCCATGTACAATTTGAGAATATAAAACACCGCTAGAAGCCGCTGATATTTTTACTTGTATACCCGGTATTGGGGAGTCTTGCAGTAAAGTTTGTAACACGGTTTTAAAATTACTTGCCACCGCAACATGTATTGTTTCTTTTGCGTTTAACGAGCTTGAAAACACGCAAATACCAAACAAAAAATAACCCAGCCATGTATTGTAAAGCTTTGACATTGTAAGTATTGTTTTAAAAAATGAATTAAGTAAGCAATATATATGAACGATGTTTGCAATGCACCCGGTTTATTACCAATAGAAACCGCAATCAGTAATATGTTAGATGCAATTAGCTTTAATAAGCATCCCGAAACAATACCTGTAATGAGTAGTGTTGGCCGAATTTTGGCTACTGATGTTCAATCAACAATTAATGTGCCCGCACATGACAACTCTGCGATGGACGGCTATGCATTGTGTATTAGTGACGACCTAACCACCTACACGCAAATAGGCAGTGTATTTGCGGGTCAAACCTTCGACAAAACGCTAACGCCCGGTCAATGCGTAAGAATTATGACCGGTGCAGCACTTCCACCAGGTGCTAACGCGGTTGTTATGCAAGAAAACGCCACTGTAAATAATGATGAAATTACTTTTACAGGCACTATTGAGCACAATAACAATGTCCGTTTTGCAGGTGAAGATATTGCAAAAAACAGTGTGATATTAAAAGCAGGCAGAAAGCTTAAAGGCGTAGACGTGGGATTATTAGCCTCTATTGGTATTTACGAAGTAAACGTTTACCAAACACTCAAAGTAGCCGTGTTTTCAACTGGAGACGAACTAATAGAGCCGGGTAATGCACTTCCTGCTGGCGCTATTTATGAAAGTAATCGTACTGTCATTATTAGCGAGCTTAATAATCCAAATATAGAGGTGATTGATTTTGGTATTATTCCCGATGACAAAACACTTATTCAAAATACCTTTTTAAAAGCGGACGAGCAAGCCGATGCCGTTATTAGCTCTGGTGGTGTATCGGTTGGTGAAGCCGACTTCACAAAAGAAGTACTGAACGACATTGGCGATATACACTTTTGGAAAATAGCCATGAAACCAGGCAAACCATTTGCCTTTGGTAAATTGCCTAACAGCTACTTTTTTGGTTTACCTGGTAATCCAGTTTCTGCAGCCGTTACGCTTGAGCGACTTGTAAAACCAGCATTGACTAAACTATCTGGCAATGAGCCTAAACCCACACTTCGTTTAAGAGCAGTCACAACTCAACAAATTAAAAAGCGCCCAGGCCGAACAGACTTTCAACGTGGTATTGCCAGTAACGACGAAAACAACAACCTTGTTGTCACACCTGTTGAAAAACAAGGCTCAGGCGTTCTGTCGTCTCTCAGTAAAGCTAACTGTTTAATTGTAGTCCCTGCACAAAGTGGAAACATTGCACAAGGCGAAACTGTTGAAATAGAACTCTTATAACGGCAGTTACAAAATACAAAAAGCCCAACTAGGTGTTCACCTTGTTGGGCTTTTTAATATTAGTTTATAAAACTAACAGTGGTTTAAAACACCGATTCAAAATCACCATTTGGAAATAAAACACCTGGGATCCCACGGACAGCTGTAACCTCAGCAATTTTTTTATCACCAAAGTATAAGCCGCCACTGTAATTACGACCCGCTTGTTTTACATCTAACCAGCGACCGTTTTCACCTTTTGCAACTAGGCTAATATTACCATTAACATCGCGAATACGAAGATCCAACGCCTGTCCTTGAGCACTCACATATATATCCGTTGATGTTAGCTCTGTTAAATTATCTACAGCACCCACATAAGCAAATTTAAAATCGCTAGCGGCACTTAGTGGAAAATCTAATTCAAAGGTAAAGGCTAAATCATCATTTTCTTCACCAATAAAAGGTGACGATTCAATTGCAGTTATATGAAACGCAGTACTTTGAACCTCGCTTTCAAAGTCACCTTGAAAATCGAAAGACGATAACGTAGTGGATACCTCGCCAAATGAGTCCACAAAACGGTTTAGGTTTAACGATAAATCGCCAGCTAATTCACCATTAGCTTTATTAATAACAACATTAGTAGTAAGTTGTGCAATACCTGTATCAGCATCAGGATTTGTTTCGTTTACAACGTCAATACCATCAAACTGAATCAGCAACTCGCTAACATCAACACTCAGTAAAGTTGAGCCATTGGTTACCGTAGCACTCATTACACCCTCAATTTTATTACCTAACACGCCACTTACTCTAAATGTAGGAATAGATAAGTCTATGCTAATCGGTAAGTTATCGTAGGTACCCGTTATAGCCCAAGTATAAGGCGATTTACTGTAATCAATGTCTAAATCTCTCAGCGAATATTGCCCAGCAGGCACTGAATCATCAGCCAGCGGTGAATAATTAGTTATAACCTCGTTAAGCGCATTAGTCAGTGCTGTGAGCGTTGCTTGAGTATCTTCGTCAAACGCACCCTCTAGTTCAGCAAATTTAGCGTCGAGTTCATTTGAGTAGCTTTTTTCTTGAAGCCTTGCAACACCAATAATATTTCTAACATCAACAAGCAGCTCTCTTGAATCTATGCTCTGTGCTTCACTCACACGTGGCTCCCACTGCTGATAAGTAGTAACACTCGCAATAGTTTGGTTTACTTGGCCAGCTACATTAGAAAGTAAGCCATTACCCTGTTCACTAAACAGGTTATCAGGAATATATTGAGCAGCTAATTGGCTGTAATCTTGCCATGCTTGTTGTTCGCTATCATTACTAGAAAAGGCATTAAATGCAGTATCAACGTTAAAGTTAATATCGGCTACACCCGCAATAATAGCAGCATAAGTAAAGGCGTTAGTTACCATTTCAGCTTCAACACTGGCTGTAAGGTTACTGTGCGTTAAATGATAAAACGGCGTGGCAGATAAACTTGCTTGCACTGCACTTAAGCCTGCATCAGTAATCGCTGTACTTAAAGGAGAAAAATACACCGCGTTAACGCCAGGGGCAATAAATGCATCTGCTTTATAATTTAATGTAACAGACGTTGGTTCTTGAAAATCAACTAAACGGTTACCGTTTAAATCATTAGGGTCATCACGTACTGTTCTGCCACACCCTGTAAATCGTGGACAAGATAACAACGTATCATCAGGTATAAATTCAAAGCGGCTGTATGTAAGTGGCGTTACACTTATGCTAAACGTATTAATGTTATCTACTTCAATCGACTCTTGAATAACACCTTCGTTATTTAAAATATTGAGTGTACCCTTCGGCGACTGCCAGTTGGCGACATAAAAACGGGCTGTTGAATTAGTTGTAATTTGAGTTACAGCCACGCTTTCGTTGTTATCAGAACTAGAAGATGATCCACCACAACCCGCTAATGCTACTGCAACCCCTAAAGGTATAATTTGTTTTAACATCTTCATTCCTTAAAACTTAATGTTCATGTACCAATTTATATTTGCATAATACGCTTTATCCAAATCTAAACTATCGGTTTGCAGATTAAGACCAAAATACTCGCTTTCAATACCCACTAAATAAGCCTTGCTTTTAGTTTCATAGCCAGCCTGTACTTTCCAATGATCCCAAAAATGAACTCGCCCTTTTAACTGGCTAAATGTATCTTGATCGTAGCGTTTAAGAGTTAATTGAGTCGAAAATCGATCATTTATTCTATAGTCAGCAAACGCTTGCATGCGCATTTTCATATCAAAATCATGAGATTGCGTATTTCCAAACGACGATGTTTTTAACGATACAGTTGGCTGCGTAATTATATCGCCATTATCGTTCTGGCTAAATGGGATCTCGGTTGTTTGCCCATTTACATACCCACTGTCTACATAATCTGTTTTATACAGCAAGTCTTTAACGCTAAAGCCTACATGCAACTCGTCATTTACTTGCCAATTAGCAAATATATCTAGGCTATAACCTAACCCTTCTGGGTTTTCAGATGGCGTAAATTTTTTAAATAAAATATCTTTTGAATAGTTATAATCTACAGAAATATCGCCTTCTACTTCATCGCTGTAAATACGCCCGTCAACAATCCCGTCTTGAAAGTGCGTACTAGCAAAAATAGAAAGTTTTGGTGTAATGGTTAATGCGTTTTTATCTAAAAATTTAAAATCGTAAGACGCAAATATACCATTAGAAGTTGCTTGTTTAGCGTCTAAATAATAGGTGTAGTATCTATCTTCAAAAGCCAAATCATTTTTTTCAATGTGTGTATATTTTGCCGTATCTGGATCAAAATTTAGTACGTAGTCAAAGCGACTTTGTAAACCAACTTTAAAATTACCGTACCCAACACCAACTTCAAAAATATTGTAAGTAAATGCACTGTCACCCGAGGTTAGCGGCGCATCAAAGTCATCAACAAATGCCTGAACTGGTTGCGCTTCGGTATAGATTTCTGCGTCAAAATGAGTAAAAACTTGAAACTGATTATTAGCGGATGCAAGTGGAGATAGTAGAGCTGATGAAAATCCTAGCAAAAGAATTTTTTTTTTCATAATTTAATCGCTTTCAATAAAAAAAGGGAAAGCTATGTGCTTTCCCTTTAATAGTTTAAAAATTACTTGCTTGAGTCAATTAAATCAACATCAGTGTAATCCATTGTTACACCATCAATGTAAGAGATTGAAAGCCCATTAGTAACTTTAGTAGCAGTACCAAACGACATCATCATGCCATTGTACATAGCTTTAACGTCGCCAGTGTAACCCGTAGACTCAGCACCCATAAGAGATAATGTGTAACCCATTGCTGCGTCACCTTTAACCATTACATCTAGCATGCTTTGATCTTCATCACCGCTTGCGTCAACCGTACCCATAACTTTAAAGTCTAGGTCGCCAGACATACCTTCAAGAGTAACAGTACCCTTGTCAGTCGCGTCATTAGCCGTTACGTTTAACATACCAGTAAACCCAGAATCACCGTCCATAATTGTCACGTGGTTCCAAGTTTCAGTATTAACGATTTCAGCATCATCTACTGTGTCAGCATCAACTTCGCCGTCAAAAGTAAATATTAAACAAGAATCAATTTGAGTCTCGTCAATAGTACCGGCTGCAAAATCAACACAATCTGCAAGAGCATTAGTTTGCGTGTCTGCAGTCATTAGCTCAACCGTAGCATCACCACCAACTAACGTAGCGCCCCAAGCAACAACTAACTGCTCACCTTGGTAAGATGCAGCAGCGCTGATCATTTCACCTGTGGTTTCATTGTTAAGCATAAGCGTTAGGTCGTCTAAGCTGTAAGCATAAGTCCAGTTAGGTTGACGAGTAGACGTACCTTCACCAGAGTTGCCCATATCAGCAAGTTCGTTAATTACATCACCTAATACGTCAGCCGCATCAAGAACCGCTTCACCACCAGTGCTTGTAAGTACAGTCATTGTGCTTAGTGACTCTGATGTTGCTTTAACAGATACAAGAACTTCAAACTTAGCAACCGCTTCTTGCGCCGTTAATTGTAGAGCATACGCTGTAGCAAACTGCTCTGATGCAAGTTCAGCTTTAGCAGCAGCTGTAACAGCCATTGCCTCTGCAGCATCAATTAAATCTTGTGCATCGGCACTGTCAGCATCTAAAGCTAAGTATGCTTCTGCAGCAGCTAATGCTTGTGCAATAGCAACTTCGAATGCGTCAACACTTGCAGCAAAGTCAGAAGCCGCAACAATCGCAGCATCTGCCTTAGCTAGCGCCTCAGCTGCATTATGAGCGTTGTTTACCATTGCATTTTCAGCATCTGTAAGCGCGGTTGTTGATGCTGATTCAGCAGTCATTGCAGCCGTTTCAGCTGCTAGCGCTAGTTCGTTAGTTTCTGTAGCAAGGGCAGCTGCTGCTGCAACTGCTGCATCAAACTCAGCAAGCGCTGCTTCAGCTTCAGTAACAAGTAATGCAAGTTCTGTGTTAAACGCTGCAACTTTTTCAATTTCAGCTGAAGAACCGGCTACTAGCGCGTCTGCATCATCTAAAATCTGTTGGTAATCAGAACTATTAGCCACAAGTAAAGTAGCAACAGACACTAAACCTTGAGACTGTACAAACAATGCATTCGATTCACCGGCTAAATCAGCAACTGCAGCTTCATTTACAAGTAACTCAACCGCATTTACAAATGCTACTGCTGTGTCTGCGTCAACTACAGTGTCACCACCTAGTGCTTGTACTGCAACTAAATCAGCTTGCGCAGCAGTAACTGATGCCTGAATTGACACTAGCTCAGCTTCTGCAACAGTTACCGCAGCAGTTGTTTTAGCTGCAAGTTGCATGTAAAAACCGTTGCCCACTGTACAATCGTCAGTACAACCAATTTTCTCAAGCGCTTTTTTAGATTTTTCAGCAGCCTTAGCTAAACCAGCATCACTTGCTGCGCCATTTTTAACAGCTTTATCTTTAGCCGCTTTTGCTTTTTTAGCAATACCTGTTGATTGTGCAGCAAATGCCGCCTTTTCAGCGTCAGTTGCATCTGGGTTGTTTACAGCAAATGCAGCAGCAAGTGCAGCTTCAATATCGCTTTCTTCACCAGTAGCAATTGCAAAGAAAATATTAGCCGTATTTGTAGCAGCTTGTTGCAGTGCAGTAGCTAGTGCAGCTATGTCTGCATCGTCACTACCTGTTACTTTACCTGCTTTAATACCAGCAATAAGCTTTGTCATGTTGCCGTTAATATCAGCAAGACCTTGAATAGATGAAGCAAGTTGAGTTAACGATAAAATACCATCGTCTAGCATTTCTTCGCCGTCAACGTCAGTTAAATCGACTGCACCGCCGTTAGAAACATCACCTAGTAAAGAAGCTAGTAAAAGTGCTGTATCTGGGCCTAAAACTTGAACAAGCACATCAACACTAGAATTAGCAATACCAGCAGCATCAACACCTTCCCCAGCATCAATTAAAAGTTGTGATACAAGCGTTGTTAAGAAAGTCGCGTTTGCTCTTAGTGAACGCGCTACGTTTGCATCGCCTAAAGCACCACTTGCGCCAGATGCATCTGCTTCTACCGCTGGAATAAATTTAACAACAGAGAGCTCTAAGTCTGTTTTGTACCATTCGCCAAACTCAATCGCTGTATCGCCATCGTTAACATCGTCTTCTGCAGCTGGTGCTTCGTCGTAAGTGCCACAACCTAGGTATGCATCACAACGTAGGTAGCTATCGTCGCCTTCTGCTGATGTTTTAACAGTAATGTATACAGGACCTGAAAAGTCATTTTCTAAGTAAACGCTGTAACGGCCACTTTCATTTGTTAAAACAGCCTCTGGGTTTGCTGCTAAAATACTTGCAGCAACTGCTGCATCTGCAGCTGCTTGAGTTGACTCTTCAGCAGAGAATGTTTCAGCTTCCGCAGATGCTGCTAAACGAAATGGTACTGCAACCATTTCACCAGTTGCATCTAATGTTGAAACGCTAACCACCGCGTTCATCATCGCACCTTTAACCGCTTTACCTGTAACTTCTACGTTAAATAAAGCTGTGTCTTCTGAGCTAAAAGACTCAACAGGTGGTGGTGGTGCAACATAGTTATTGCCATCGTTGTCAGAACCACACGCCGTTAAGCCGAGTGTAAGTGCAACTGATGCCGCTATTGGTGTAAATTTGATCATACGCTTCGCCATTTATTTCTCCTTGATAGCCATGAAATAAGTATCTGAAAAAGTTTGGTTAAACTTGGGAAAGTATATTAGCCGTTTACAAAAAATGTAAACAAGCACAATAATCTAACCTTTGTTACTAGAACTTTAAAAGTACCATTAAGCTATGAGTTGTTGCTACATATTTATACATATAAAATGATGTAATTTTAGTTTAACGCCATGTTTTAATTTTTATAGGCCTTAATTAAATTCAATAACCTAGGTTACAGCCACAAAAAACCAACATGTTGGTTTATAATATATCGTGTTTATTGATTGATTATTACATTAAATTTAGTTTGTTAAATTTTTTCTTCAAGTATTTGCGACAGAACATTAAAAATAAATGCATAACTGAGATAAAGCAACCCAAAAGAACTGAGCCCTTAATTGAAAGTAAACCTTTAGAACTAGAAAAGCCAATCCCTTGTTTTTTATTTATTTTAAAATCCTGCTTAATTGTTACTGCATTATTAATATTGTTACGTTAACCCTAACTGACTATAAGGGTCTTTTAATTTCACAAAGTTAATAATGCAGTAAAAAATTATTAAAAGGGAACTCTTACAACCCCTTCCATCAATACTCTGGCGCTTCGGCTCATACTCGCTTTAGTAACTTGCCAGTCTCCATTAATCTTTTTAGCTTCAGCGCCTACTTTTAACGTGCCCGAGGGGTGACCAAAATTCACTTCACTCAATGCGCCACCACCAGCAGCCATATTTACTAACGTACCGTCAACTGCTGCTGCGGTGCCAATTGCAACGGCGGCTGTTCCCATCATGGCATGATGTAATTTACCCATCGACATAGCACGTACTAATAAATTAATACTGCCAGCATCAATGTGTTTACCGCTTGATGCGTTATACGCCACAGGCTTAGCAACAAACGCAACTTTAGGTGTATGCTGGCGTGCTTGTGCTTCATTTATATTATTAATCAAGCCCATTTTAACAGCGCCATAAGCACGTATTGTTTCAAGCTTTTCAAGCGCAGCGTCATCGTTATTAATGTCGTCTTGCAGCTCAGTGCCGGTATAACCAATATCTTCAGCATTAATAAAAATAGTTGGAATACCCGCATTAACCATTGTCGCCTTTAGCGTACCAACATCTGGCACCTCTAAATCGTCAACAACATTACCTGTTGGAAATAAAGCCCCATCCCCATCAGCAGGGTCTACAAACTCAAGCTTTACTTCTGCTGCAGGGAACGTCACACCGTCAAGCTCAAAGTCACCGGTTTCTTGCACTTCGCCATTAGTCATAGGCACATGCACTAAAATGCTTCTTTTTATATTAGCCTGCCAAACACGCACAATAGCTATGCCATTATCGGGCACGCGGTTTTTATCAACTATGCCATTACTAATTGCAAAAGCCCCCACGGCAGAGGTTAAATTACCGCAGTTACCGCTCCAATCAACAAACGCTTTATCAATAGCTACTTGCCCAAACAAATAATCTACATCGTGATTTGTTTGCTCACTTTTACTTAAAATAACCGTTTTGCTGGTGCTTGATGTTGCACCGCCCATGCCGTCGGTTTGTTTACCATAAGGATCGGGGCTACCAATAACACGAAGTAATAAATTATCGCGCGCCTCACCTGCCACTTGGGCAGGCTTTGGCAAATCGGTTAAATTAAAAAACACACCTTTACTCGTGCCACCACGCATGTAGGTCGCGGGCACTTTTATTTGTGGTTTAAACATATTTTTAAATCCTTATTACGCGTTTGTCGCTTCTAAAAAGTCTTGAGCAAAACGCTGTAATACACCACCAGCAGCGTAAATAGAAAGCTCTTCTTGCGTATCTAATCGGCATTTCATCGCTGCAGTTAGCACTTCACCATTTTTACGGGTGATCACAAGCTCTAATGTGGCGCCCGGTGCTGGTGCGCCTTTTACATCGTAACTTTCACTACCATCAAGGTTTAGTGTTTTACGTGTCGTGCCTGGTGCAAACTCAAGCGGTAAAACGCCCATGCCAATTAAATTTGTGCGGTGAATACGCTCAAAGCCTTCAGCAGCTATAACTTCAACACCTGCAAGCCTTACGCCTTTTGCAGCCCAATCGCGCGACGATCCTTGCCCGTAATCAGCACCGGCAACAATAATAAGCGGTTGTTTACGTTGCATGTAGGTTTCGATTGCTTCCCACATGCGTGTGTTTTCACCCTCAGGCTCTATACGCGCGTAAGATCCCTGCTTAACGTCACCGTTTTCATCAAGTACCATTTCGTTAAGTAATTTAGGGTTTGCAAACGTAGCACGCTGCGCCGTTAAATGATCGCCGCGGTGCGTTGCATAAGAGTTAAAGTCTTCTTCTGGCACGTTCATTTTAGTAAGGTATTCGCCCGCAGCACTGCTTGCCATAATTGCGTTAGAAGGTGATAAATGATCCGTTGTGATGTTATCGCCCAATACCGCTAAGGCACGCATACCACTCATGGTGCGCTCACCAGCAAGTGCTCCTTCCCAATAAGGCGGGCGGCGAATATAGGTACTTTGAGCTCGCCAATCGTAAAGTGGGTCGTTGTCTTCACCGTAATCTACGGTTAAGTCAAACATAGGCTCGTACACTTTTTTAAATTGCTCAGGTTTAACGCTTTGCTGAATTACCGCATCTATTTCTTCATCGGTTGGCCATAAATCTTTAAGCGTTACATCATTACCTTGTTGATCTTGTCCTAAAATATCTTTTTCAATATCAAAACGAATCGTACCCGCAATAGCATAAGCTACAACCAAAGGCGGTGATGCCAAAAAGGCTTGTTTTGCATAAGGGTGAATACGCCCGTCAAAGTTACGATTACCCGAAAGCACAGCCGTTGTGTATAAATCGCGATCTATCACTTCTTTTTGAATCACAGGGTCAAGCGCCCCACTCATACCGTTACAGGTAGTACACGCAAAGCCAACAATACCAAAACCAAGCTGCTCAAGCTCTGGCAATAGGTTTGCGTCTTCAAGGTACGATTGCACGGCTTTAGAGCCCGGCGCTAACGACGTTTTAACCCAAGGTTTGCGCATTAACCCTTTTGCATTCGCATTACGCGCTAACAAACCTGCAGCTATTACATTGCGCGGGTTGCTAGTATTAGTACAGCTGGTAATTGCCGCAATAATACACGCACCGTCTGGCATTAAGCCTTCTTCGTTTTCAACAACGCCCGAAATACCTTCTTTCGCTAAATCGCTGGTTGAAACACGACGATGTGGATTAGAAGGCCCCGCAATATTGCGGCCAACGCTCGATAAATCAAAGGTCAAAACACGCTCGTATTTTGCGGTTTTTAAGCTATCGCTCCAAAGGCCAGCCGTTTTAGCGTAGTTTTCTACAAGGGCTATTTGCTCTTCATCGCGCCCTGTTAAACGTAAATAGTCTATTGTTTTATCGTCGATATAAAACATCGCCGCAGTCGCACCAAATTCTGGCGTCATGTTTGAAATAGTTGCTCTGTCACCAAGCGTTAAAGCATCGGCGCCTTCGCCGTAAAATTCTAAATAGGTCGATACAACACGCTGCTCGCGTAAAAACTCAGTAATCGCCAACACAATATCGGTAGCGGTAATACCAGGCTGGCGAGTACCCGTAAGCTCTACGCCTACAATATCGGGTAAACGAATGTACGACGCGCGGCCAAGCATAACGCTTTCAGCTTCAAGCCCGCCTACACCCACAGCAATAACACCTAATGCATCAACATGCGGGGTGTGGCTATCGGTACCAACAAGCGTATCGGGGAATGCAATGCCATCGCGGTTTTGAATAACGGGCGACATTTTTTCAAGGTTAATTTGATGCATAATGCCGTTACCAGGCGGGATAACATCAATATTTTTAAACGCGGTTTTAGTCCAGTTTATAAAATGAAAACGGTCATCGTTTCGGCGGTCTTCAATGGCACGGTTTTTTTCAAATGCCTCAGGATCAAACCCTGCATGTTCAACCGCTAACGAATGATCAACAATTAGCTGCGTTGGTACCACAGGATTAACTTTAGACGGATCGCCACCTTTAGCGGCAATTGCATCGCGCAAGCCTGCTAAATCAACAAGGGCCGTTTGACCTAAAATATCGTGGCACACCACACGCGCCGGATACCAAGGAAAATCTAAATCTTGTTTACGCTCAATTATTTGGCTAAGTGCATCGGTAAGCATGGCAGGATCGCAGCGGCGTACTAAGTTTTCTGCAAATACACGCGAGCTATAAGGAAGTGTGGCATAAGCGCCTGGTTTAATGGCATCAACAGCGGCTTGGGTATCGTAGTAATCTACATTTGAGCCCGCAAGCGGTTTGCGGTACTGAGTGTTATTAATTATGGTCATAATAAAAATTCGCTAATAAGTGACGGGAAATAAAAAGGCAAAAAGGTGAGCTAGGCTCACCTTAAATGCTAACTAATTAGCCTCTTGATTCAATTGGCGTATAGCTGCGTGCGTCTGGCCCTGTGTAATCTGCACTTGGGCGAATAATACGGTTATTAGCACGTTGTTCTTTAACATGTGCTGTCCAACCAGTAACGCGGCTCATTACAAATATTGGCGTAAACAACTTAGTGGGAATATCCATAAAGTGATAAGCCGATGCATGGAAAAAATCAGCATTACAAAATAACTTTTTCTCGCGCCACATTACTTCTTCACAACGAACAGATACTGGGTAAAGCACATCATCGCCCACCTCTGCCGCTAATTTTTCAGACCACTTTTTAATAATTACATTACGCGGGTCCGACTCACGGTAAATAGCATGGCCAAAGCCCATAATTTTATCTTTACGCTCAAGCATACCCATTACTTCTTGCTCAGCATGCTCTGCGCTAGTAAAGCCTTCAATCATGTCCATTGCAGCTTCGTTTGCACCACCATGTAATGGCCCGCGTAACATACCAATCGCACCCGTTACACACGAATGAATATCAGACAAGGTAGAAGCACATACGCGCCCTGTAAATGTTGAGGCATTAAATTCGTGCTCTGCGTATAAAATAAGCGACACATTCATTACTTGCGCAAACAACTCGCTTGGTGCTTTGTCGTGTAATAACGTTAAAAAGTGTGCGCCTACTGAATCGTCGTCTGTTTGTGTTTCAATACGAACGCCATCGTGTGAAAAGCGGTACCAGTAACAAATAATACTTGGAAACACTGCAACCATGCGGTCAATCGCATCGTTTGCTTGGCTGAAATCAAGTTCCATTTCAAGGTTACCCAACATAGAGCAACCTGTACGCATTACATCCATTGGGTGCGCATCTTTAGGAATATTTTCAAGCACGGTTTTAAGTGCATCTGGCAAGCCACGTAAGCTTTTTAATTTTGCTTTGTACTCAGCCAACTCGCTAGATGTAGGTAACTCACCGCGTGAAAGTAAAAACGACACTTCTTCAAACTGCGCTTTTTCAGCCAGCTCGCTAATGTCGTAACCACAATACGTTAAGCCCGATCCACTTTGGCCAACTGTACATAATGCCGTTTGGCCTGCTACTTGTCCGCGTAAGCCTGCGCCGCCTAATGCTTTATCTACCATGATCTTCTCCTATCTTAAATTTGTGTGTTGTCTAATTTAATAATTATTGTTTGTCAGATTTTGATGAAAAAAGGTTATCGAGTGTGTTTTCGTATGTGTGGTAATCTAAAAAGTCGTAAAGCTCTGCACGGGTTTGCATGTTTTCAATTTCGCTTTGTTGCGAGCCTTCATTTAAAATAGCCGAGTACACATTAAGTGCCGCTTTATTCATAGCTCTAAACGCACTGAGTGGGTAAAGCACCATTTCAACGCCCACATCACTTAATTGCTCTTTGGTATAAATTGGTGTTTGACCAAACTCAGTAATGTTGGCCAAAATAGGCACATTTAACGCATTGGCAAATGCTTGGTAATCGGCAAGGTCGTGTACAGCTTCAGCAAAAATAGCATCGGCACCAGCTTCAACACAGGCTGCTGCGCGGTCAATGGCCGCATTTAAGCCTTCTTTTTGAAACGCATCGGTACGCGCCATAATGTAAAAATCGCTATCGGTTTTGGCATCTACCGCGGCTTTAATACGGTCAACCATTTCGCCTTGGCTTACAATTTCTTTATTTGGGCGATGGCCACAACGCTTTTGCGCCACTTGATCTTCTATATGAAAACCCGCCGCGCCTGCTTTGGTCATTTCTTTAACAGTACGTGCAATATTAAACGCCCCGCCCCAACCGGTATCGGCATCAACAAGTAAAGGTAAATCGCTTGCACCGGTAATACGGCGAATATCTTCAAGCACGTTGTCTAGGCTAGTCATGCCTAAATCAGGCATACCGAAAGAGGCATTAGCAACACCCGCACCCGAAAGGTAAATAGCTTGGTGGCCCATTTTTTCAGCCATCATTGCTGTGTAGGCATTAATAGTGCCCACTACTTGTAATGGGCGGTTATTAGCAATAGCTTGTTTAAATTTATATCCTGCTGACATGTCATTTCCTCTCTTTGAACGGTGGCTACATGGAGTAACTTATATTTTTAATCTTTCTATATGACGCTTTAACTATTTTGCTTAACTTTTAGCTTTTAGCGGCTTTTACCAATCTGTATGAGTAAACATTTATTCAGATTGGAATAAATCAAATTTGGTTTGAATATTCGCTTGCGACGCACTTATATGGCGCTTCATTAGCATTTCGGCCAGTTCGCCGTCGTGGTTTTCAATCGCGTTAATAATGGCTAGGTGTTCGTCAAACGCTTTTGATACACGCGGCCCCACCATACCCATTTGCACGCGGTACATGCGTATTAATTGATACAGGTCGTTACAAAGCAAATGAATCAAATGCGCATTTTTACTACCTTTAATAATGCGATAATGAAAATCTAAATCGCCTGCTTCTTGGTAGTACGACTCGCCTTCTTTAACGCGCTGCGTTTGTAAATGTTGATTAAGTAATTGCTTTAAGCCTTTAATTTCATCAGGCTCCATATTGTCGGCAGCTAAGCGGCACGCCAAGCCCTCAAGCGAGCTGCGTACTTGGTAAACCTCAATTAAACGCTCAGCGGTAAGTGCTACAACACGGCAACCTACATTGGCTTTGCGCTCAACTAAATAACAGCTTTCAAGGCGGTTTAGCGCCTCACGCAATGTTGCGCGGCTTACGCCGTAACGCTTTGCAAGCTCAGGCTCCGAAATTTTACTACCTTGGGCAATAGTGCCTTCAACAATCTCACGGCGCATATTTACAAATACCTGATCGGATGCTGTGGTAACGGGCGCTTCGTTTAAAAATGAGTCTGTCATAAGTTATTTTTTAGATTGTCGACAATTTGTATCACCATAATGGGCGCATTAAAAAAACATGTCAACCCTAAAACCTAACATAAAGGCTAAAAAACAGCCTTATTGTCGACACCATTAGTCTAAAGTATGATCATAATAGTTTATAAATACCTAAAAACCACAAAGTGTCGACAGCGCCAGTTAATTAGGGGGCGCATTTTTATCACTGAAATTTAGTTATTTAAATGCTAAAATCGCGCTTTATTGTTAATGTACGAGCTAGCGCGTGAACGCCAATACTTTTATTCCTGAGCACTTTATAGACGACGTAAAAACCTACCTGCCTAATCATTTAAAGTTAGATGACTTTATAAATGCGTGTCGTCGCCCACTCAGAAAATCTATCCGCGTTAATACATTAAAAATAACCGTTGAAGACTTTATTAAAAAAGCCGAGCAAAAAAATTGGCAACTTACGCCAATTCCTTGGTGTAGCGAAGGCTTTTGGCTAGAGCGCCCAAGTAATGAAGAACAAAACCTAGCCCTGGGTAATACCGATTTGCATTTAAGCGGCGCCATGTACGTGCAAGAGGCAAGTTCAATGCTACCGCCTATTGCGCTTAAGCAAAGCATACAAACAAGCAGCACCGTGCTTGATATGGCGTCGGCGCCGGGTTCTAAAACATCGCAGCTAGCAGCACTAATGAACAACCAAGGCGTGTTGGTTGCTAATGAGCTTTCGTCGTCGCGTTTAAAAGTATTGAGTGCCACCTTAAAACGTATGGGTGTGGGTAACTGTGCGCTTTCACACTTTGATGGCGTTATATTTGGTAACTACATGTATGAATGTTTCGATAGCATATTGCTAGACGCGCCCTGCTCTGGCGAAGGCACCGTACGTAAAGATGCAGACGCATTAAAAAATTGGTCAATCGAATCAAACATTCAAATAGCCCAAGTACAAAAAGACTTAATAAAAAGCGCATTTTACGCGTTAAAACCCGGCGGCACGCTTGTTTATTCAACCTGTACGCTCACCCCGCTAGAAAATCAGCAAGTATGCGAATATTTGCTTGCTGAATTTGGCGAGTTTATAACGCCCGAGTCGCTTAGCGATTTATTTCCGGGCGCCGATAAAGCAACAACGACCGAGGGCTATTTGCACGTTTGGCCGCAAACCTACGACAGCGAAGGCTTTTTTATTGCCAAGTTTAAAAAGCATGCAAGCTGTAACAACCCAAACCAAACAGTTAAAAAAGGCGCGTTTCCGTTTGTTGAGTTTGATAAAAAACCAACAACTGCATTTATGAGCGAGCTTAAAAAACACTTTGGTTTAACAAATTTACCCGGCACATTAATGCAGCGCGACAAAGAACTGTGGTTATTCCCGCAGGGATTTGATGCCATTCAAAACAAAATTAAATACGCCCGCTTAGGTATTCAAATAGGCATTATTCATAAAAATGGCGTAAGGCTAACCCACGAGTTTGCTACAGTTTTAGGCAATGCGTGTAAAACCAACACGTATGCGCTAAATAGCGAACAAGCAAACGACTACTTTAATGGTAAAGATGTTCGATTAGCCGAGCCTACAAAAGAGCTAGGCGAAGTGGTATTAACTTTATGCGGCTGCCCTATTGGGCTAGGTAAATGGCAAAAAAATAAGATCAAAAACTCACTACCGCGCGATCTAGTGCAAAATACCCAGTTAATAAACTGGGAGTAAATATACTTAAATCACGTATAAAATGTGTACAACACAGTTAAGTGTTTGTATTAACTGCAGTATAAAAAATGCACTAAAAATATGTAATTTTAAGAGCTTTGACTATACTTAAAACACTTTCAACTTCTCCCTATGAATTAGAAAGTTTTTAGTTAGCGCAAGGCTCAAAAGAGCCCGTTATAGCCCAGAGTTTCCCTAAATCACTCTGGGCATTTTTTTGCGCTTTTGAATATACATATTAAAAATCAAATAAAAATTCATAAATAGATTAATAAAATCATAAGCTTAGATAAGTTATAAAACAACAAACTTATAGAATACAGTATTAGTAATGTCTTCTCATTTGCTTCTAATTTTGTTCTCTTTGAGCAATCACGTTTAGTCAATTTTTCACAAAGAGGTTAAAAGACGCTTCGCTTTAGAGAAGTGATCAAATGATAAAGTAAGGAAAACATTATTAGTGTCTTAATGTCTTCTCATTTACTTCTCTTCGTGCAAATGATCTTTTAATAAGAAGCTGCGCTTCTAACGTTAACAAACTCTAAGTCTGCAAGTAATTACAAGCAATTTAGCTTTAATTTCGGGGGTATGGTTTTAGATTTAATAACTGATGTTTGTAATCTGACACCTAAAATCTTTTCCTAAAAACAAAACCTATTTACACTGTTTTTTAAACATCCAGCTGTTTCTGACCGCCTCAAAATGAGCGCCAAATTTAAGCGACAAACATAAAATAGGCAAAGCATCTACCTGCTTAGCAATATCGAACGCACGAGAAAACTTATGCCCGTGCTTAGCCGCCAATTTTAGCTCGTTTACATACAACGCTTTATATTTTGGAGGGAGTTGTTGCCAGTTCATTAGCGCTATTTCTATAGCGCCTAAATGCACCTCAATTTTATACGGGCCAACACGCTTAGCTTGCTGAATATAATCGTACACCCGATCGGTTGGGCCATTTTGGTAACTCACTACCTTTGCCAACGCAATCCAGGTTTCGGACCAGGTTTCACGAAGCGCTACCGACTTTAATAATAACTGCTCTATTTGCTGGTAACTTGCAGCTATATCATCTGGCTGGTTTGTACTAACCGCTAACTTAAGCAACTTTACATGCGCCATTAACTGCAAATAATGCGGATGGATTGGGTCGAGCGAGCTTGCCAAACTTATAGCGTCGTCAGCTAAGTTAAGCTGCTGTATATCAATATTATTACCCGTAATTTCCTGCAGAGTATTTTTTGCATTAAAGTACCACGCATTAGCGCGCATACTTTGTAAACTGGTATAACAAATAGCCAGTGTAATAAGTGTCAACACTAAAACATTAACGTATTTAAACACCTTGCTAGTATTACTCATTAAATAAAGACGCCGTTAAATTAAGCGGGTTAGTTACAAACAATGCTTCAGCCTGCTCGGCTCCAATTAAATCGCTAACAATTCTTTTTGCTTTACTTAAAATAGGCGGCCTGCGTTTAACCGAATGGGTATCACTTGCAACGTAAGTCACCAATCCATTTTTAAGCATATCAAGGCTAATAGCTTGTGCTTGTTCGCCCCACTCGCCTTCAATGCTAGAGGCCGTTAACTGAAATTCACAACCCAATTGCTTTAAGCGCTCTATGTAAAAAGGCTTAGCTTGTATATCGCGGTTGCGCTCAGGATGCGGAATAATCGTTTTAATATTTTGTTTAGCCAACCAATTAATAAACTTATCAAACCCTTGCGGTACATGCGAATGCGGTAGCTCAAGTAACATATAATTAGCGCCATTTACATTGCCAATAAACGGCAGCTTTTTGCTCATTACCAAGGTCATAAGCTCTACATCTAGCCTAACTTCTGCGGCTACTGCTAGCTGTATATTAATATTGGCATCATGCGCGGCGTGTTTTAATTTAGCTAGGTCGTCGTAAATGTGCGAAGCCGCATTATTAAAGCGGCCTAAATGAATGTGCGGTGTGGCAACCATGTGGGTTATACCATCGGCCTGCGCCATTGTTAAAAGCGCTAAAGATTCTGTTAAGTCTTTAGCACCATCGTCAAGCTCAGGTAATATGTGGGAATGTATATCTATCATAATAACGTTATTTACGACTGTTCAGATTCTTGAGTGTAATCGTAATAGTCGTAGTAGCCATAATTATGTTCTTCTTTCGACTTGGTTATATCTACTTGGTTAACAACAACCCCAGCAATATGCGCCTTTGACTCAAACAAACGCTCAATACCTGCTTTAGTAGTTTTAATACGTGTTAAATCTGCTTTAACTACATAAATAACCGAGTCAGTATTTTGAGCAATAACGAGTGCGTCACTCACCGCTTGAGTAGGCGGCGTATCTATAATTATATGGTCGTAAGTACTTTTTAAGCTAACCAGTAACTCATTAAAACGGTTGCTCGACAGTAACTCTAAAGGGTTTCCCGGTATTTGCCCACTAGACATAATAGTCACGCCCGACTGCTCGTCAATATGCGTACATTCTCTTAATTGCTCAGTACCTACAATTAGGTTACTTAATCCTGGATGAAATACCGGTATATCAAAGCGTTTTGCAATACTGGGTTTACGCAAATCAGCGTCAATAAGTAACACTTTACCCATTTGCGCAAGCGACATTGCTAAGTTGGTAGAGGTTGTCGTTTTACCTTCACCTGGCGAGCTTGAGGTAACTGCAATTACTTTGTGCTCACGGTCAAGCTGGGTTAACAACAAACTGGTACGAAACGTACGTACCGACTCTGCAAAACGCCTGTAATGCTCGTCGAAATAGGCATGTATACCAAATGTGCTATTTTTAGGCACTTTTACAAACGGCAGTATACCTAACATGCGTTGGGCTAATTTATTTTCCACGTCGTTTTTATTTTTAACCGTGTCGTTAAGTGCATCAAACACAAAGCTCATTACCACTGAAAAACCAAAGCTTGCTATAAACGCCAATACTACAATAAGTATTTTGTTAGGTTTACTTGGGTCCTTTGGTGCGTATGCGCGGTCGGTAAAACGTGCCGCTGCCGAGCTAAAGTCACTAGTTACTTCGGTTTCGCGCGAGCGTGATAAAAACGTATTAAATATATTACGGTTAGTTTCTACTTCGCGTTTAAGCTGGTTGTAGGCGGTTTCTTTACGCGTGATCTCTTGATATTCTGCACGTATTTTAACTAAATCGGCCTCAAGTGCACTAACTGTACGGGTAATACGGTTAAGCTCTTTTTCAATACCAGTAATCAGCCCTTTAATTTGCTTGTTTAAGTTACTTTTAACGGTAGCCAGCTCAGCCTTTGCCGATATTATTTTAGGGTGCTTAGGGCCGTAAACTTCGCTTAATTCACTTACTTTACGCTCAACTAAAATAACTTCGCGTTTTACATCTTGCACCACTTTGTGCGATGTGATTTCAGGCATACTGCCTAAAAGCTCTAAATTATTATTACCGTATTCACTTATTACACGGTTAATACTTTGTAGATTATTTTTTTCGGTACGGGCAGTCACTAATTGCTCAGATGTTTGCTCCAGCTCTTGTGTTACAAGCCCTGCAATACCTTCAATATCAACTAGCTTTTGCGCTTCGCGGTAGGCTTGTAGTTTTTCTTCCGATTCGTCAAGTTGCACACGTAACTGAAATAAACGCGTATTTAACCAGCTAGACGCTTGCTGAGTAATGCCCATTTTTGCGCGCATTTGGCTTTCTATGTAAACCTCACCCACGGTGTTAGCCACTAAGGCCGCAAGCTTTGGATCGCTCGACTCAAAACTTATACTTACTAATTGTGTTTTACGGATAGGCGAAACCGACAGTCTTGCTTTAAATACCTCAAGCAAGCTAAGCATTTCTAAATCTTGTTGTTCTTGCTCTGTAAGTTGTAGCTTTTCGGTTTTGTTTAAAAAAGGAAATAACCCTTTAAAAAAACCGGTAGCTTCACCAATAAAAGAAGGCTTAGAGATAAAATCTGCATGAGCTTTTAAATCAAGCTTAGTAATTACCTCACGGGCTATACTGTCCGACTTCATAACCTCAAACTGAGTGAGATAGTATTCTTTTTTAGATGAATCGAGCCCGTAAACTTCATCAAAGCTTACCGCTTTGCTTTGCTCAGCCTCAATAAGTAATGTGGCGGTTGCGGTATAACGCTTTGTTAACGTTAAAGTTAACAAAATAGTTAACAATGTTACTATTAGCGAAAAACTTAAAATACTCCATTTATTACGTTTAATAACATTTAAATAAGCGCTTAAATCTATTACTTCTTCGCTTTGTGAGTTTTCGTGTATTTGGTTCATTTATTACTGCCCTAACAATTGCTTAAAACAAGCGCTGTTCTATTTTTATTGTATCACCCGCTGCAATTTGGCTATTTAAATTACCTTTTTGTTGCTGCTGCTTTGTTTGCTCTTTAAATATGTATATTTTATCAAGGGACGCTCGCTCGGTTAAACCACCAGCAAGCGCCACTGCTTGGTTTACTGTCATCGCGGGTTGGTACGGGTATGCGCCAGGGCTTTTAACTTCGCCATGTATATAAAACGGGCGGTATTCAGTCACTTGTACATATACGTTTGGGTTTACTAGGTAGCCGGGCTTTAAGCCTTGGGTAATTAGGTTTTCAACTTGCGTAGTGCTTAAACCAGCCAATTTAATTTTACCTAAAAACGGGTAACTTACTTCACCACTATTACCTAAAAGTGCAGTAACCTCTAGGTCGGGCTGGCCAAATACTTTTATTTCAACCTTATCGCCCGCACCTAAAACGTAATCTTGCGCAGCATGCACAAGATTACCCATTACTAAATTTATAAATAAACCAGTAATAAAAATACCAAATTTCATTAATTAGCCTTTAGTGCAAATGTAAAGTTAATACCTACAACCATACGGTCAAACTTTAGCGCGTCTTGCGTAGAGTCTTTATCTATAAAGTCAACATAGGTCGAAATCATACCAAAACTGTTTGTGGTATAACTTACTGCAAAGTTAGCATTGCTTGTTTTGTCTTTTCGGCCAATTTCACCTACGTATTTTTCGTCGGTGTACGACAGGCCAGCACTTGTGCTTAATTGGTCGTTCCAGTCGTGTGTCCAGGTTGCGCGGTATACACTTTCACGTATATAATCGCCTTCAACTAGCGGGTCTTTTGCGGCGCGGCTGGTAGTAAAGTCAACAAACGAGTAGCTAAGTGGTTGCCATGTAACGCCCGCTTCCCAACTAAGTCCGCTAAAGTTTTCGCGCTGCTCTGTGGCAAAATCCTTTTTTTGGTAACCTAATTTTACCGAGCCCGATGTAAGAGCCGTTGCATCCCACTCCATACCAAGCAATACCTTCACGTCGTCTGAGTCACGGCTTAAACCATTAGCGTCAATAACATCGTAACGGTAGTCTTCTTGTTTTAGCTCTAAAAAGGTACGCGTAGCCGCTTGAGTATTGTAGTAACCAACAATACCAAGCGTGGTTCTGTCGTAATCACGAAATTGCGAAATAGCCCTAAAGTTTTGGTATTTTTTATTAAAAAAACCACCCAAAAATGCTATTTGTGCCTTTGAGCTTTCGGCGCCAAATTCATAACGGCCATTTATACTTTGCTGTTGGTATTCAACTAGCTCGTTTACGGCATCGCCTAGGCCTTCGGTTAAACCGCTACCGCGTGGTTCAAACAACCAATCGGCTGTGGCATTAAAGTCAAGCCTGTGCTTGCTAGTAAACTCGTTATGGGTTGCAGCACTTAAATTAACTTGCGTAAAGTTATCGGCGCTGTCTTTATTATGCAAACTTGTGCTGGTTGCAATGTTAACATTGTAATAGTTAACGCCGTCTTCTATTAGTGCGTCAACATTTGGGGCAATAGTCCAAATTAAACGCGACTCTTCATCGGTTGGGGTACTAAAAAAGTTATCGTTACTGCTAATACCGGTTGTTAATGTGGGTGTTATTTGTGCGCCATCTTTAGTCATAACACTTCCCGGGTTCAGCTCTGCCATTGCGGGTGTTGCTACTCCCATACCTGCAACTAATAGTAAACCTTTCACGGGGTTAGTAAGCGTTTGCATTTTTAAATCCCTTAAATATTGTTAAAAAATGATTTTTATATCAAACCATAACGACAAGTGCTTAATATAATGTGCATCGTACTCTACACGTTTAGTAATTATGATTAAGGTGTCGGTTTAGCCCCGCCACCCATTAATTTGTGCCCAGCCTGTAATACCTAGTTTTGCTTTATGCCTAAGCATATAAAAGTCGACCTTCTTACGGTATTCCTCGTTATGGGCCACCTCATGCGGGCGTGGCCCAACAATCGACATATAGCCTTTTAATACATTTAAAAACTTTAGTAGCTTTTATATGCTAGTGAGGGGTATGAAGCCTTAATGAATAAGTTAAGCATTAATGCTATTTTTTACCCACAGAGCACATTATTACTGTGTTATCAAATCCTGCTGCTACTTCTTTTATTGCATGAATTGACTCAGCCTCTAATTGCTTTAAATGAGTAACTCTTGCTTGTAACATTTTCATTTTATCTCTCGCCATGCTTCAACGTATATTAAGTAGGTGTTACATAGTTCACTGTCACCAGCTATAAATTTTGAGTTTATATGATTTACACACGTATAAAGTTTAAACGCCAGTTTATTAAAACATTTGCTTTAGTTGCTTATTAAACTCATCACCCATATGGCTTGATTGCATTGCATATTCTACATTTGCCAGCATATAGCCTAATTTTGAGCCACAATCGTGCGACTTACCTTTTAGGTGGTAAGCTTCGAGCGTTTCGAGGTGGCGTAGTTGCAGTAATGCATCGGTAAGTTGTATTTCACCGCCTACACCCGGTGGTGTGTATTCGAGTAAGTCCCAAATAGTGGGTGATACAACATAACGCCCTGTTATGGCTAGATTGCTTGGTGCTTCATCGTTATTTGGTTTTTCGACCATATTTTTAATGGTGGCGTTTTCGCCTGCGCTTATGTTTTTACCTGCTAGGTCTACCAAGCCGTACTGGTATACTTTGGCTTGTGGTACGGGCTCGACCATTACTTGGTTGTGGCCTGTTTGATCAAACCGTTTGATCATTTGGCTTAAGTTATCGGTTTTTGGATTTGACTTGTATTTGTCGATTATTACGTCGGGTAGCATTACGGCAAACGGGTTGTTGCCTACTATAGGTTTAGCAGCAAGCACTGCGTGGCCTAAACCTAATGGTGCCGATTGGCGAACCGAAATGACAGTTACGTCTTTTGGTACTATTGAACGCACCTCCTCTAGTAGGCTGCGTTTTACGCGTGCCTCTAGTGTGGCTTCTAGCTCAAAGCTGGTGTCAAAATGGTTTTCGATGGAGTTTTTAGATGCGTGAGTAACCAGTACTATTTCTTTTATGCCTGCGGCTACTGCTTCGTTAACTACGTATTGAATTAAGGGTTTGTCTACCAGAGGGAGCATTTCTTTTGGAATGGCTTTTGTGGCTGGCAACATACGTGTGCCCAAACCTGCAACGGGAAGTACAGCTTTTAAAACTTTCAATTTAATTCCTTTTGAATTTTTTATTCAATTATAAAATCACAAAGGAGAAGCAAAAGCTCAAATCCTTTTAACGTACTCCACATACCGTGTGAACTTCCATTATACACAACACAATTATGTACTCAACTATAAAAACATCCTTTAACACTGCTTTTTGTTAATTTTTTGTTTCGCGAAAGTAGATAACAATCGCCATGCTGTAGTGTTAAGTAATGCTTTTTACTTATCTACCTTTTTTGCTGTAGTAATACTATACTTGTTCTGGCTGTATATTAGGGATTATTAACTAAAGGAACGTATGTGCGCTTAAGTGTTTGCATTTTAATTGTTATGTCGTTTTGTGTGTACGCGCAAGATGCACTTATGCATTTACGTAACAGCGATATACTAAACCGTGCACAACAACATTACGGCGACGAAGGCTACGCCCGTATTAAAAATTGGCTCAGCTTTATTGATAGCAGCCAAGGTAAAAGCGAGTGGCAACAAATACACTTAGTTAACGACTTTTTTAATAAACACATACAATATCAAACCGACGACGACCTATGGCAAAAAAAAGATTACTGGGCCACCCCGCTCGAAAGCTTAGGCGTTGGTATGGGCGACTGTGAAGACTACGTAATAGCCAAATACTTTACGCTAATTGCACTGGGCATACCGGAAGATAAAATACGGTTAATGTATGTAAGGCAAAAAACAGTAAACCAGCCGCACATGGTATTAATTTATTTTGAAGAGCCTAACCAAATACCGCTTGTGTTAGGTAATTTTAATACTAAACTTTTACCCGCTAATAAACGGTCCGATTTAAAACCTATATACAGCTTTAACGGCCAAGGTTTATGGCTAGCTAAAGCAAAAGGGTTAGGTAATAAAGTAAAAAATAGCCGTGGTGTGTCGGCCTGGAACACCATGCTACAACGAATAGAACACGGTGAGCTTGCACCCACCAACAGTAACATTAAAGGAACTAGTAGTTATGTATCGACTTTTTAAAAATGGACTTAGTTTAAAAACCCAAGTGTATGGGTTAATTATTTTAATTTCGGTTATTTCGTTTTTTGTACGTGTAGTTACCGACGTACAAACCACCCGCCACTATTTGCAAACCCAAATGGGCAGCCACGCGCAAGACACCGCCACAAGTTTGGGGCTTTCTATTTCGCCCTACCTAGACGACGAAAACTTAATGATTGCCCAAACCATGGCCACGGCTATTTTTGATAGTGGCTATTATAAGCAAATTAAATTTACCGACATGCAAAGTAATGTGGTATTTGAGCTTACTAACCCTAAACGGGTTGAGTCGGTACCTGGGTGGTTTATTAATGCGGTAGAGCTTAACGCCCCCACTATGAGCAGCGAGCTTAATAATGGCTGGGTTATGGCAGGCACACTTAATGTAACTAGCCATGCTGGGCAGTCGTACTTAACGCTTTGGGAGCACACTAAACGCAGCTTTTACGGATCGTTTTTATTACTTGCGGGATCGCTTGCGGTTGCGTTTTTAATTTTAGGCACGGTGTTTAGGCCGCTAAAAGCCGTAGAACACCAAGCACAATTGGTTAAGCGTAAACGCTTTACCTTAAACCAGCAAATACCAGTTGCACGCGAGCTACGTACAGTAACTAAAGCAATAAACAATATGGTTATTAATTTACAAAGCACGTTTGACTCGTTAACTAAGCAAACCCAAACCCTCACCGAAGAAGTATACATAGACCCACTTACGGGGCTTGGTAATCGTCGGTCGTTTGAAAACCATTTTAGCTCAGTGGTTGATACAATAACTGAAGATGCGCCAATAACCGCAATGATGATCACCCTGCCTTCGCTTACTAATATTAACCAAACCGTTAGCTACCAAGACGGCGACGAACACGTTTACGATGTAAGCACTACTTTGCAAAATATATTAAACGAGTTAACTAACACTAAACTTTTTAAGCTTAATGGCAGTACGTTTATAGCACTGGCCCCGTTTGATGTACCATTTTTAAATAAAACCAAACTAGACATTAACGATGCTTTTAGCCAAAAGAAAAACAGCTTACATGTAAACGGGTTTGCTAACTTATCGCTTGTGAGTGTTGAAAAAGGCTCGAGCTTAGGGAGTGTGCTTTCGGCGCTTGATACCGGTTGTACCATTGGCGAAACCGCAGCTACCAATAAAGTAGATAAAGACACCCTATTTAGTGTTAAACAATGGCGTGCGCTAATTCAGTCGATTATTGATTCGGGCGAGGTGAGTTTTTCGGTGCAGGCTGTTAAGCAAGCTAACTCAGAGCACCAGCAGTGCTATTTTGAGGTGTTTGCACACTTTATACACGAAGGTGGAAAGGTAAATAACGGCCATTTATTTGCTATGGCCGAAAAACTTAATTTAACCGAAGAGCTCGACAAAAAAATAATACGCAATTTTGTAAACGTTAAAGAGCAATATCCAAAAGATGTGTTTGCTCTTAATTTAAGTAAAGCCGCGTTATATTCTACCGATTTTATAGAGTGGCTTACGCTTTACGCGACTACTAAACCTATTTTAAAAACTAACTTATTGTTTGAGCTACACGAAATAAGCTTACTTTATAATGTGCATGTAGCCAGTTTACATATAGATGCCATTAAAGATATTGGTATTAATGTTTGTGTAGAGCATTTTGGTACTAGTTTAACGTCGTTTAGGTACTTACAAGGCTTAGATATTGAATTTGTAAAAATTGACGGCAGCTACATACAAGACCTGCTAGATAACACCCAAAGCCAATTTTTTATTCAAACGGTAAATAATATTTGCCACGGTTTTGGTATTAAAGTTTTAGCCTGTTTAATTGAAAAACCTGAGACTTTAAAAGCACTTGAAAAACTGGGCTGCGATGGCGTACAAGGCAATTTAATAATGCCGCCTTCGCAAATAGTAAAAACTAATAATGGCGTAAATAAAGAGTTTACTTTTTGCCCTAATACGCTAAGATTTTGTAATTAGACACTCAACCATGGGACGAGACATGAAAAAACTAATTTTAGCTGGCTTAATTGCTGGTGCCACTGCAGTGGTTACATTACCTGTATATGCACAAGCAGACAGCGCTGGCCTTGTTAGCGTATTAAATAATGCGACTGCAGATACTTCGCCAGAGCAACTTCAAGCAGACTTACTTGCTGCTATTGAAGCTGCTTGTAGTGATTGTTCTGCTGAAGACGTAGAAGCGTTAATTAACGATGCAGTTGCTGCTGTAGGCGCAGATAGCCCGTTAGTTGCTGATGTACTAGGCGCAATGAGTGCTGCTGGTATTGATAGCGATACGCTTACATTAGCTGCTGTAACCGCTGGTGTTGATGCAACGACTGCTTCTGAAGCAACGGCTGCAGGCCCTAATGGTAATAATGCAAATCCAAATGCACCAGGCCAAACTCCTGGTGATAATGCTGCACCAAATAATAATGCTAACCCAAATGCACGTTCACGTGTGCCTGGTTTTGTTAGCTTACCAACACCTCCGGGTGCTGGCGGTAATGGCGGCGACGATGGTATTTCTGAAGAAACTGGTAACTAAAACTAGTTTGTAATTTAAAAACGCAGCCAATTGGCTGCGTTTTTTTGTTATGTGTACTACACAAATATGCAATAATGCGAAATATACAAGTTTTGAGTTATTAAAAGACAGATATCAGTTAAGTAAATATGTGTTAAACATTAGTGGTTAGATGGTATTTTTCAGAAGTTAGTTAAAATACAAAAGTTAGAAGTTAGAAATCAGTTTTTAGGTTAAGTATTAGTAACAAGCGTTTATAGGGAAATTAGTGAATCGTTTAATTTTTGTATTGTTGTGTGGCATTTTATTTTTACTCCCTTTACCTTTAGGCAGTTACCGACCTTGGGCCATACTTGCTATGGGCCTTTTAATTAGCGCTACGTTTATAACGCACTTAATTTACGGTGCTATAAATAACAACCAACCTTTGTACCCTCCTTTGTATTCGTGGCCTGTATTTGCGGCGCTTGGTGTTGTTGTTGCGGTGTGCGCCGTGCAAATGTTTACGGTAAGCGTTGACCCTTTTCAAACCAAACAAATGCTATTAAAAACCAGCTTTATGATTTTGTTTTGCTGGCTTATTTTTATTTACTGTAATAGCGCTGCGCGCATTAAAAAACTAATTTACGCGGTTATATGTGCAGGGGTTTTTCAGGCACTTTATGCTAGTTACTTAAATTTATCGCCCGATATAGTTAGCCCTATTTTTGGCTATAAACATACCGACCGGGCCATTGGTACATTTACGTATTCTAACTTTTTAGCTAACTATTTGGCGCTGTGTTTATGTTTAGGTATAGGTGTATTGGTAAGCGAGTTAAAGCGTAATAACGGTAAAGGTAAAAACACGTTAAAACAAACTCTTAGAGCTTGGGCCGAAATACTTTTAAGCTCTAAAATAGTGTTGCGTATTTCGTTAATAATTATAATTGTGGCGCTTATTTTAACCCGCAGCCGCATGGGTAACTCGGCCTTTTTTATTGCGTTAATGGTGGTAAGCTTTTTGGCGCTGTTTGTTTATAACAATAAACCTAAGGCGTTTAAATTATTAATAGTGAGCTTTTTTATCATTGATTTGATTATTATTGGCGCTATCTTTGATGTTGAAAAAGTAAAACAGCGTATTAGTGAAACAAGCATTGCGTCTGAAACTCGCGACGAGGTGGTTCGCGACTCTATACCGCTTATTTTAGATAAGCCTTTATTGGGCTCGGGCGGCGGTACGTTTTACACGGCGTTCCCTGCGTATCAGTCGGAGCCTTATTCAGGCTATTACGACAACGCCCATAACGATTATATTCAATTTGCTGTAGAGCTGGGTATACCTGCTACAGCGGCACTTGGTTTGTTGGTTTTGTATTGTTTGTGGTTGTGTGTGGCAACTATGCGCAAGCGCAAAACGGCGTTGTTTCAGGGTGTGGCTTTTGGCTGTGCTATTGCGATTATTGATATGTTATTGCATTCGTCGGTAGATTATTCGCTCCAAGCTGGTGCAAACTCTATGCTGTTTATGGTTATTTTATGTTTGGCGATTTTGAGTAATAAAATAGTCGTTAAACGTGTACGCAGTTTTAAATAGGTATTTTTAGTTTTAAGTTTTTAGAAATGTTTTATTTAGGTAAGTAGCAATATATCTAAATAATTAAACCAACACTGTGTGTTGCTAAGTGCTTATGTCACCACCGAGCAGTGAATGAGAAGTGATTCAAGGGCTGGTAAATATTTATGGGTTTAACTTTGTTTTTCTCTGTGTAGCGCCAGCGGAATTTTTCAAGTTAGTTGTCGCATCAAGCTAAATTTTATGCCGCCCGCACTTCTCTTTTTTCTCTGGATTCAAATTTACTTCATTGATGATTGTCAAATTTCGAGACTTTCCTGACCAACGACTTGGATTCTGTAATTTCGCAATTTCATTAACCCGATGACGCTTCGCCAGGATCACTTTGTCTAAGCCTAAATGACGCTGATTTGGCGTGACAATCCTAATACCGGTGTGCAAGTGCTCATCGTTGTACCAATCTACAAATCCGTTAACCCAGTTCCTTGCGCTAGCGATGTCTTCGAAGGCTTTTTCTGGATATTCTGGACGATACTTTGATGTTTTAAATCATGACTCAAAATACGGATTATCGTTACTCACAGATGGTCGGCTAAATGAATGGACATCCCAGCTTTCACTAGACAGTTTTTAACTCAGAATAATAAGCTTCTTCAAACTTAGCGGGTGAAACACCGCCTGTATGTGAGTGGCGCTTTTTTGGATCGTAAAACATTTCTATAAATTGAATATCTCAGTTTTCGCATCTTCGCGTGTCGAGTATATCTTACGCTTAACTATTCGCTTTTTAATTGTCGCAAAAAAGCTTTCAGCAACCGCATTAGAATAACAGTTCCCAGCGCGGCTCATTGAAGGCACAAGATTATGTTCTTTCATAAATACGAAATAGTCAGCGCTACCGTATTGACTGCTTTGATCACTTAACACCATTACCTCAGCCTCCGGTTGATGTTGATATAAAGCCATCAACAGTGCGTTTTTAACAAGCTGCTTATTCATATTTTTATTCATCGACAACCCACAATACGTCGAGAAAATAAATCCATCACTGTTGCCACATATAAAAAACCTTCTTTGGTTCTTATGTAAGTTATGTCGCTTACCCACTATTAATTCGGCGCTGGCGGGTTATATTGACGTGCTAATAAGTTATCTGCAATCCGCGATGTCTCACCACCTTTAATATGGCGACACTTATACCCTATTTGCGCTTTAAGCTGATGTTGTCGAATGATCTTAGGAACACAGTTCGCTGCATAGCTTAAGGCTTCACGCAAGTCTGAATGTATCCAAGGGCTACCATACGTGCCGCCCTGGCCACATAAAAACCACTGCGATGCAGCTTAAAAAGGCGGCACATCATCGTAATGGAAAACTCATTTTGATGATCACGAATGAAGCCTTACCTTACTCGGGGTTGCTGGCAAAGTACCTTGCAGCCTTTTTTAAAATATCCCATTCCTCCGTGACACGTTTCAATTGCGCTTCTAAATTAGCGATATTCAATTTTTCATCAGATGATTGAACGGACTTAGATTTATCTGATAACTGGATCCGACAGTGATATAACGTTTTGGTATAAATATCTAATCGTTCAGCGACTTCCGCAACTGAATATCCATGCTGTGTCATTTGTTTAACAGCTGCTTCTTTAAACTCTTGGGTATAACGCTTGACTTTGCCCAAAGAACACCTCTTTTTAGAAGTTACAATTTAACTCATTAAGTGTCTAGCAAACTGTGGGAATTCCAATTGCCTTTTACTTTTTATGTAATGCCTTAACCCAATCATGAATTGATTCAGTTGAGTGAGAAATTACGCTGAACGCCCGAGACTCTTCGTCTTTAACCTACACACAAATATCATGTTTTTTATCAGCTCAATCAAGGCCAACATATGCAGAAAAGTTACCATTTTTAGTATTCATTCCAAATCTCCGATTATTGAAATTTGTTATGCATTCTTTACTCTTCGAAAGAAATATAGATAGCGTTTGTAAGGCAAACCCTGAGTATTCGTTTTGTGTAAAGTAACTCATTACTCCGAAAGAAAAGCGGTGATCATTAAATGATGCTGGTCAATATTCGTAAGTAATGAGCTCAAAACCCCAACAATTCAAAGTATAGATTATTAAGGTACAAAGACTATAAATGCCACATATGCGAATATCCGATTTGAGCAAAATCTAAAAATTAAATTTGAAATAATAATTATGATTTATTCAATTAATCTTTGCTCTAAAAGCGCAGCGCCTCATACCCTCTTTGTGAATCGTTCACTTTAGTTGGGCTAACCCATCAAGTTGAAAGTATTCGTTTTATTCTGGCAAAGACAAATAATATTGCACAAAGGGAAATGAATAAGAAAAAACGTAAACCAACTATTGCTTATAATTAATCTGTACTAGCTCATATCTCACCTTAGAGTTTAAGGAAGTAGATTTAGACTTCATCTGACAGACAGCGATAAGCGGTGGTTAACAGTTACTTTTCAATTTCGTCAAAGTATATTGCTTGCATAGTCAGGAAAACGACCTAATCGCTCGTTTTTACTTAAGGGCAAAAACCAGAACTACTATACTTTAGTAGTTCTGGCAAATAGTTAAGAAGTTTGTTACAAATGAGTAATTCAGAAAAACGAGCGACGTGGTGGTAGAAGAACGCGCGATTCGCTCGCTATAAACATGTTAGTTGCCAAGGAAGATTATGCGTTCGATTCTAACTTTTTTACTCTTCA